>NZ_CP091797.1:0-77500 GCF_022024215.1 Segatella bryantii
TCGAATTCTTGAACTTCATAAGGCATATCATTTTCCTCAAATATCTGCAAATCTTTAGTACGCTGACCTGCTATTGTTTTCTGAAGGTCGGTATCAATAATACAAACATCCTGCTTCTTATATGCTAAATAATTAGCAAACAAAATACAGAGTGTAGACTTACCAACACCACCTTTCTGGTTCGCGAATACTATCTTCTTATTTTTAGCCATTTTATTGCTCGTTTTTCTGAATAAAAGCCTGCTTCAAATGAAACAAGCGATATATAAATACAGATGCAAATATAAAGATAAATATCGTAATATCCAAATAATTAATTGAATATTTCTACAAATAAGTAGATAAGTAATTCAATAAAAGAATAAAGGGATAAAAAGACAAAAAAATAATGATATAAACAAATATTAAAACAAATATATTATAAGATATAAGGGTATTTATATATAACAATATTTATACTATGATATAGTGATACATTAGTATATTTAGTTATATATATACATAGCTATCTGTACATTTATATTATTATTGTATTATATTCTTAGTTATTTATACTTTTCATTATTTAAATATTTAATCTTATGTTTATATATATAGGTAAATATGAATATAGTTATATAGTTATATGTTTATACTATAGTATATAGATATGTTTATTTAGCTATATATAGGTATACTTGTATCGATATATATTAGTATAGAGGTATTTTTATATTTATATATAGATAAACAAAGTAACATTAACACTATTATACATATAAATATTTACCTACATACACATTTACCTACATACACATTTACCTACACGTATATTTACTTCAAAATAGAAATGAATAAACAAAGAAATATTGAAAAACAAAAATAGAGAAACATTTAATGATTGATTAAAATAAAAAAATAATTAAATATAAAAATGATATATATTTGTATAAATACATGAACAAACATACTCCCCTACCCTAAGATAAAATAAATAAAAAATTATACCACGGATATAAAAAAAGAAAATGAAAAAAAAATGATGAGAACAAAAATTAGAACCATAAACATTTTATGATGTCAAAATAAGCACTTAGAAAAATCAAAAAAAATTGAAGTTTACACGAAGCAACAAAGTACATATGTATATATTTAAATAATTAAACATATCGATTATATATACATATATTCAAATATCTATATATAATAAATTTATTGATGTATAATATAATAAAAAAGTAGAAAGAATAAATAGAGGCAAAAAGAGGCAAACAAAGAAACAAAGTTACAGAGAAAAAAGATAATCTCCCCTACTCTAGTGCGAAAACAAAAATACCGAAAATCATATATATAACAACAAAATAAGAATTTCATATAATAAAAGAAAAATTTGAAAAAAAAGGAGGACTAAAAAAAATAAACAAAACCATCGAGATAAGAAAACCAAAAGAACAAATGATTTGAGTAAAATAAAAAACTTAAGACTATAAAGTGGACCAGGATATACCCTACCCCACCAAAAAACGAAAAACATAAAACCAAAAACTCAATAGGAAAACTTAACCATACAAAGACTACCCCAAAAAAGATTGTAAAAGAGAAAAATAAAATAGAGACAAAAGGCTTCAATTATAATTACTGTCCAAGTAAACCTGAATAAGAAACATACAAAGGAAATCAAAAAGGGACAAAAGACAAAAAAGGATTTAATGGAAATTGAGAGCTAATTGATAAAAAATCAGCGAAAAAAAATCGCTAAAATTCTAGAATTTCGGCCAAATACCAATGACAATGGAAAATATTAAAATTTTGGAGGGGGAAAATCAACCAAAAAGAAAGAATTTACATAGAAAAAGAAATATATAAAAATCTATAAACAATTGATAATCAACGCTTTACAAAATAATATAGATAAACAAACAAAACTAGAAAACAAATGAAAAAAGTTCGACTAAAAATGTCGAAATAGAAAAAAAATCCCCTATTTTGTAAATAATAAAGAATAATGAAGAAGAAATAAATAAAATAGAAGATCAAAACAGAGCATTGAAATAGGTAAATTAGAATGAGAGAATCTCGATATCAAAAAAAAATAAGGACGCATAAGAAACAATTTAGGCGAACGTAAAAATATCAAAATAAAAAAGAAGAGCTTATTACAAAATTAAATAACATAAGAGAAACTACTAATAATTGGATATTTATCATTAATGTATAGTGCTTTATGATTTATGTGTTATTGATTTAATATATTTATATTCTTATATTAATAAATAATATCACAACATAAATAGTTATATATATAATGAAGAGAAAAGAAATAAAAAAGAAATAAAAAAGAAATAAAAAAGAAAAACAATTAAATCATTATAACTACTTGAAAAAAAGACTGTCTACTCACGAACTCACCAGAATAGTAAAAGACATCAAGAGCTGAAATAGAAGATACAAAGGCTAAATGGATAAAACAAAAATACCAAATAATAGGGAGAGGATAATAAAAAGATAAAAAAACAAAAGCTCCCAACGTGTCGCAGATGGCATAATAGAAAAAGATAAAAAAGAAAAGGATATAAGACAAACAAACCAAAAGATTAGAACAACTTTAAAATAAAAAAATAGGAAGAACGACAAATAGGGCGTATTATACTCCAAAACAAAAAATAAAAAATGAAAAAGCAATTACAACAAATAAGTAATGCCAGACATAAAAACATATGCGACAAAATAGTAGTATTGATTAGACAAATAAGGAAGTTTTAATAAAAAGAAAAAATAAAAAACGATTTAAATTATATATTCACAAATATAACATAACAGACTGAATATCAAGACAGTAAATAAGTAAGTAAGGCCAAAGTGCGACAAAAAAATGAAGACTTCATGATAAATAATGATAGTGCTAAAATCGAAAAGAAGACATATTAGGAGTATCGCGCTGACATATAGGGAAGTTTCCTACGACATATAGGGAACAATTAATCATAATCAAGTTGGAAAAAAAGTCAAGACAAAACAAATGCGACATATTGGGAGCAATATAAAGGTTAAAAAATAAAAGAGCGACAAAAAAAAGAAAAGTACATTACATTAAATGATAGTATAATACAAGATAAATAACTTATTGATTATAAACACTTTACAATTGGTAATACACATAAAAGAGGAAAGGCTGCAAGGAATATAGGTATGAACAAAACAAAATTTTTCACATTCAAGAATATAATATACACCATTAAAGTGCGACAAATTAGGCGCATAAACGACAGGGGAAAAGAAGACGAAACCTCTAAAAAACAAAACTATAAAAGACATAGAAAAAAGATATAAAGGACGACATATATGGAAGTTTTAACAAAAGTTCCTAATATGTCGCCGCCAAAAAGTCAACCAAAATAAGAAATACTACTAATAAGTCGCCGAAAAAGAATAAAAGAAAAAAGAAAATAGGACCAAAACAAAAGAAATAAAAAGAATACTCCTAATTTGTCGCGCGCGTAACTAAAATGTCGAAATAAATAGAAAAAATAAAATGAAAATCAGAAAAAAAGGATAAAATTATAAACTTCAAAAGATTAGACAATCTTTATTAGATCAATATCTAAGATATAGTTAAGCTTGCGTATATGACTGAAAATCAAATAATTACAGAACATGCCAACGACAAGTTAGGAGGTTTAATTAGACAAATTAGGAGTTTTGAAGTGACAAGATAGGAAGATGTAGCCGACATATATGGAGCGATTAGGAATAGATAAGCGACAAAATAGGAAGATTAAGATCTCTAATCGTCATATTAATTATAAAATTAATAAATAATTAAACAAAATATAGCTAATAAAGGGTATGCATAAGAGCGTATTTGAAGAAATAAGCCATATTTTACACTAACAATTCCTTTTCGATGAAAAGCTATAACGCACTGATATGTAAAGATTCTAGTAATGTCAGCGACAAAATAGGAACAATGTAACAAATGAATACGATAAAATAATCGACAAGTTAGGAGCTTTATGAAAATAATATACTGAATGCAGTTGAGAAGGAAAATTTAATGAAATATAATTGAAAGCAAGAAGAAAAAAAATGAAATTCTCAATGAATTCCAACCTGGGTATAGAGCAATAACATATCTTATGTATTTAGCGGGTAAACAAGAATTTCGCAAAATACTCGTTATAAACGGTCTCATGATTTCAGTTTTAAATGTGTTTTCAAGAGTGTAGAGACGTTTCTAGAGAAGAAATGACTTATTCACTTCCCGGATATATTTTGGGGCTAAATAATCCATATAGATTTTTTCTCCATCACTTCCTCTATATAATTTTATTGATGATCAGGAATCACATGACAAATTCTTGAAAAATTCGCGCATAATTTCGAAAAAAAAGAAAAAAAACCCAAAAAAACAGAAGAAAAACCTCACCATAGACTTTGAATAAACCACCAAAAGCCTGATAAAAAACTAAATTTTGAAATGAAAATTAAAAAAGAAAATTTAAAATTGATACTTTCTTGGATTTAGACAATCTTTTGAGTCTTTTATTTGATTATTAGTTAGAAAGCTGTAATTGTCTGAAGATCAAAAGAATGCACAAATATAAATCGACACTTTAGTAGTATTGGTTAGACAAGTTAGGAAGATTTAGTAGACACATTAGTAGTTTTGTTTCGACATTTATGGAGTATATTGAAATAGTAGTTCGACAAATAGGGAGTTTTCTTGTCTTTGTTATTTCTAAATTGCCTTAAAATAAGGTATTTGTACTGTTATAGCGACAAATTAGTAGCTTTATATCATCAAATTTTGTATATCTCATGTATACAGTTGTAGGTAGTGTCGAAAAATATAATGGAGTTTTCCATTTTTTGTCGCCTTTTCAAAAATGCTAATATCAACCAGTTACAAAATTGAGCGACAGAATAGGAGTATTTCATGACAGACAAGAATCCTTAATAATGCGACAAATAAGGAGTTTTTGGGTCAAATTCTATTTGCTGACAAATAGGGAGTTTTCGGGGTAATTTACACTAGGCGACAAATAGGGAGTTTCTTTTTAATGGGGTAAATAGAGGATAAAGTAGCCAAGTTTTTCCTGTAAATGGACGACCAAAAAGAAAACACGTAGCACTTTGCAAGTAATGTACCCCCTCGTGAATACTCCCTATTTGTCGTATTTGCGACAAAAAAGGGAAAAATCCGTTATATTTTTTGGTAGTAATCAAAAATAAAACTACCTTTGTGCAGCAATTCATTTCTTCGAAATTTAAATAGGAGTATGAAGTTACAGACAATAGAACGTAAAATACAAAAACTGAGGGAAGCGCAAGAGGTTTCTTTTATACTTTTGCAGGAACGAGGGCTCTATCCTGTCTCGGTATATCATATCGAGAGAGGGGAGAATTATACCTTTGATACCTTGTTAAAGTATCTAACGATTCTCAATGCCCATTTGCTCATTAACGAAACTGAAGTAACCGACTTATTAGAAGCAGGAGCTGCTTTCAGAGCACTTCGTGTAGAGCAAGGATGGTCTTTGGCCTCATTAGGTATGGCTACTAAATTGTCTGCCCGTACAATTATCAATATCGAGAAGGGCAGGGGGTACACCAAGAAAAATCTCATTAAATATTTATCCAAGGTTCATGTCGACTTTGGCATTAAATCGTTAATATAATCATGGCTGATAAAAATACAGACGAATTCAAATTGACTCCTGATGTAGGCGCAAAGACCGATAAGCCAGCAAAAAAGGAACCTGCATCAAAGAAGAGTTCAACAAAAGATACGACGAAGAAAAAGTCGACAAAGAAAGGTGGAAAAGGCAAGAAGAAAGACCTTCGTGCTCGAAATATATCGAGTGCCCTTATCCCTATCGAAGAAGAAACTTGGCTCGTACAACCGATTGCTGTAACGATGATGCGCCATGATTATTCGCTTCTTCAGATACGTATTCTGGTGAGTGTGGTTGAGTCGCTCCAGAGCATTTTGCATGGTATTCTTAATAATGCCAGAAATCCGCAATTAGAGCTGTTTCATACTGATGAGCTCGATGAGGATGGCAAGATGCCGGTGAAGATTCCGTTTAAGAGTTTGGGAGTAGATCCTAATCACTATGCGCAGCTCAAAAATTCACTCAAGATGTTGGCTTCTATTCCGGTAGAAATACCTTATAAGTCGCCAGAAGGTAGAAAATATACAAAAGTAACCAACTTGTGTGATGTCTATATTCCGGAGGATGTACATTATGATAAATATGCCGTACTGAAGCTTGATAAAGGCGTGGCAGAGCGCTTGGTTTCACTTGATATGGGATATCATCGTTTGGGCAAGCAGATTGTTTTTGCAGTAAAAAATCGCTATACCCAGCGTATTTACATGTTTATTGAGAGCTGGCTCGACAAAGGACGAACCGTTATCAAGACGGTAGAATTCCGAAAGATGCTCCGCCTGGAAGACAATTATAAGAAGTTTTCCGATTTCTGTCGTCGAGTACTCGATCCTGCTAAGAATGAGCTCAAAGATTTGGCAGACAAAGGTTATTGTGACTGTTATTTTGAGTACGAAAAGAAATACGACCATGGCCAGCGAGGTGGTGAGCCGGATGAATTGATATTTAATATCTTTAGAGCCAAGAATGCGATAAACCAGCAACTTGAAGAGATGAACAAGGCACAACGTGAACGTGTAGCTCGTATGCTCATCGATTACTTCGGATTCACCCCGGTTAATTCTAAGAAATTGGCTCAGCGTATTACGGCAGATAGTTATCCGGCAGTAGCCAATAAAATGCAGAATTTGATAGACCGATTCAAGACCGATCCTACGATTAAAGATAGAGCTGCTTACACCTTCAAGAGTCTTGATGAGGTTCTTAAGAAATACGAGACTCCTAATACCGAGTTTGAAGTGATAGAGGATGAAGAGTAGGGATGAATGTATTACTCCCTATATGTCGCATAGGGGACATATTAGGAGTATTCATTGAAGCAAAAAAATAGGAGGTAACCTCCTCGAGATTCCTCCTATCCAGCTGTCCAAAGACAGCCTGAAACATTACAATCAATCATTAATATATGGCTAAGTTGACAACTTGTATCAACAATGGCAAAGGTACGATGATTTATACATAAACGAAATACCACATTTATGTGATTTGATATCCATAAATGTGGTATTTCTGCATATAAACTAATTATTTTTTGTATTTTTGCACTAAATCTCTAAACATTTTATCGTATTTTATGAATAGAAATCTACTTTTTGTGATGGCATTATCATCTGCATTATCAGCTTCAGCACAAAAACTCCATTATCCCCAGGCACCACAAGACGGTACCGTAGATACTTATTTTGGAGTACAGGTACCCGATCCTTATCGTCCACTCGAAAACGATACCGCTGCAGCTACTGCTCAGTGGGTGGAAGCAGAAAGCCAGTTAACTCAGAACTTTCTCAAGCGCATCCCTTTCCGCGACAAACTGTTGAAAAGACTCCAGCAGGTGTCTAATTATGGTAAAGTGTCTCAGCCTAGTTGGAATCCACAGCTCAAAAAGTGGTTTTTCTCTAAAAACAATGGTCTGCAGAATCAGAGTGTTATCTATACGATGAACAAACTGGGTGACGAGAAGAATGCCGAGTTGTTTCTCGATCCTAATACCCTATCAACCGATGGTACAGTTGCCCTCCAACGCATTTCGATATCACACGATGGTCGCTATGCAGCTTATAGCATTTCGCGAAGCGGAAGTGATTGGCAAGAATTTTATGTGATGGATGTCAAGACCGGTAAATTGCTTGATGATCATATCCTCTGGGCTAAGTTTTCTATCGTAGCTTGGAAGGGTGATGGGTTCTATTATAGTGCCTATGACGCGCCAGAGGAGCAACATGCATATACTAGCAAAAACTCCTGTCACAAGATATACTATCACAAGATAGGTACCCCTCAGAGCCAGGATGTACTCTTCTATATGAACCCAGCTCATCCGATGCGTTTCTATGGTGTAAGTGTCAATGAAGAAGAAACCATGATGTGGCTCGAAGAGAGTGGAGACGGAGCCGGAAGTACTGTGTATGTACGCGATCTTCGCAAGCCTGATAGTCAGTTTATGCAGATGACATCAGATATGGATTGTCAGTACGCCCTAGTCGGAACTATGGGCGACAAAATGTATTATCTTACCAATTACAAGGCACCTAAATATCGTCTGATGGTTGCAAATATCCACAATCCGGGTATAGACGACTGGCAAGAAGTGGTACCTGAGCAAGACTATGTGCTCGAGGATGTAACGATGGCCGATGGCAAGCTGATATTGAGTTATACCCAAGATGCTTATAGTCATGCCTATGTATATTCTCTTGATGGCAAGAAGCTGCAAGATATCAAGTTGCCTGGTGTGGGCAGTGCCAGCTTTGGTGGTCGTAAAGATATCAAGGATGTATTCTTCACGTTTAGCTCTTTTACAACCCCGAATACCGTATATAAGTATGATATCGCTCAAAACAAGAGCACTCTCTATTCAGCTCCAAAAGTAAATTTCAATCAGAAAGATTATGTATCAGAGCAAATTTTCTTTGAGAGTAAAGACGGCACCCGTGTACCGATGTTTATCACTTATAAGAAGGGACTCAAGCGCAATGGTAAGAATGCAGTTTACCTATATGGCTATGGCGGTTTCAACATATCTTTGCCACCATATTTTTCAGCTTCACGCATTCCGTTCCTTGAAAAAGGTGGTATCTATGCTCAGGTAAATTTACGAGGTGGAAGCGAATATGGTGAGAAATGGCATCAGGCTGGAACTAAGATGCAGAAGCAGAATGTTTTTGACGACTTTATTGCTGCTGGAGAATATTTGATAGCCCAGAAGTATACTAGCAAAGATTATCTCGCTATCGTGGGTGGAAGTAATGGTGGTCTTTTAGTAGGAGCTTGCATGACTCAGAGACCTGATCTTTTCAAGGTTTGCATCCCTCAGGTAGGTGTTATGGATATGCTTCGCTATCATAAGTTTACCATCGGTTGGAACTGGGCATCAGACTATGGTACATCAGCCGACAGCAAAGAGATGTTCCAATATCTCAAGGGATATTCCCCTTTGCATAATCTAAAGAAAGGAGTACACTATCCGGCAACAATGGTGACCACAGCCGATCATGATGATCGAGTAGTTCCAGCACACAGCTTCAAGTTTGCTGCTACCCTGCAGGCCGATAATGCTAGCGATAACCCGATGCTTATCCGCATTGATACTAAGGCCGGACATGGTGGAGGTAAACCGTTGAGTAAGCAGCTTGAGGAGCAAGCCGACATTTATGGTTTCATACTCTATAATATGGGATTGAAATATTAAGTTCTCGCTATATACCAAAAGAGGATGTCCCTTTTTGAAATGAACCCCGAAAGTTAAACAAAAAACTTTCGGGGTTCATTTATATTCTTTGTTATTTTCCTTTTCTCACGCGATTCAGAAAATCGGTCATCTTTTTCAAATTTTCTTCATCATACATATTCATTCCGTGTTCGCCTTTAGGTACGAAGGTAGCTTCAGTCTTAACTCCGGCAGCCTTGAGCACTTCATAGAATTCTTTACCCTGACAGCACGGTACCACGTTATCCTTTTCGCCATGGAAAATGATGATTGGTGGATCGTTTTTATCCACATAAGTAGTCGCCGACAGACTCTTGTATTTATCCGGCTCCTTGTCAAGTTTACTTCTCAGCATGATATCCTCCGGGCTGTCTTTACCCATAGTGATATGATGACCACAGTCCATGTTCATCAGGTTGATAGGTCCCGACCAGTCGCAGGCAGCATTCACTTGACTGCTTTCCTGAGTATATTGTCCTAAGTTGCCCTCCAAGTCAATATCCACAGAGCCCACTTTTGTCGCCTTAGTACCACTGGTAGTAGCCGTAATTGAAGCCAGGTGAGCACCAGAAGAGAAGCCAGATGTTGCGACAAATGAAGGATCAAAGTGATATTTTTTTGCTTCACCCCTGACGAATCTTACCACAGCCTTGATATCGTGTATCTGAGCAGGCCAGCTGGCATCGCTACTTGATCGATGGTTCGGACAAACTACAGCATAACCAGCATCGAGCAGACTTTTTACGATAGTGCCCAAGTCTGCCATACCCTTACTATTATTGCTAAACCAGGCGCTACCGTAGATATGTATCACTACCGGATAGTTCTTTTGTTTTTTTCGAGGCAGATAGATATCGCAAGTATGATAAGTCTTGTTGTCACCTGCATAGTTTACATCCTTCCACTCCTGAGAAGTTTCGAGTTTCACCTGTGGCATCTGAAAACCTCCCAATCCACCGGCAGGCATCTGAGCCTTAGCCGTTACTCCTGCGAGCAACAGCATCATTTCAAGTGCAATTTTTTTCATGTTTAATAATGAATTAGATTGATAAAGTTATTATTTTAGAAACGACCTTCGAAAAAGAATATTTCGTTTTCGAAGGTCGTTAAATAGGTTACCAGATACGAGCGCGCTGGTCTGATGGGATGAACATCTTACAGTTCTTCTTAATGTTGAACGTCTTGTACCAACTGTCAATCATAGGCAGGGCTGCATTCACACGAAGCATGTGTGGTGAGTGAGTATCAGTATTGACAGCATAAGCTACATACTCAGGGGTAGAGTTACTTGCCCAAACACGAGCATAAGCTAAGTAGAAACGTTGGGCTGGTGTGAAACCTTCTGCATCCTTCAGAGGTTCTTGTTTCATACGGTTTTCAAAGGCGCGGAAGGCAATGTTAATACCACCATTATCACCAATGTTCTCACCAAGTGTTTTTTTGCCGTTTACGTTCAGACCCGGTACGGCTTCTTGTTGGCTAAACCAGTTTGCCAGTACTTCAGTACGTTTGTCGTAGTTAGCCTTATCAGCATCGGTCCACCAGTTTATCAAGTTACCGTCTTTGTCAAACTGACAGCCCTTATCATCGAATCCATGACTCATTTCATGCCCAATAACTACACCGATAGCACCATAGTTAGTGGCATAGTCTGCCTCAGGGTCGAAGAAAGGTGGCTGTAGAATAGCAGCAGGGAAGTTAATGCTGTTGAAACGAGGATTATAGAACGCATTGATGGTTTGTGGGGTACATCCCATGGTGTGCTTATCTATAGGCTTGTTCCAGTATTTTTCTATCATCCCTTTACGTGTAGCAGCAGAGATACGGATAAAGTTTTCTACCATATTCTCATCTTCGCGAATATCGATATATTTCTCTTGGTCATCCCATTTCTCAGGATAGCCTACGTTAATGTAGATGGCATGAAGTTTTTCGATAGCCTTCTGCTTCGTCGTGGCGCTCATCCAGGTATTATCATTCAGACGGTCTTCGAAAGCCTTCTTGAGGTCGTCGATGAGCTTGATAACGCGCTGGCGTGAAGACTCTGGGAAATATTCTTTAACATAAAGTTTACCGATGGTTTCACCCAGATTATTGTCGATAAAGCTTACGGCACGTTTCCAGCGCGGCTGCTGTTCTTTTACGCCATATACGGCTTTGCGATACTCGAAGCTACGGTTGGTGAAATCGTCACTCAGATAGCCGGCGCAAGAGCGGATAATCTGTAGCTCCATGTATGATTTGAGGTCTTCGATAGAAGTTTCGGCCAAGACGCGTTCTACTTCATGGAGAGCATCAGGCTGTCCCACATTAATTTTTTCGAAGTCAGTAGGATACTTCAAGGCTGCCCGATAAGCCTCCCAGTCGAGACCTTTGTAATCCTTCTTGAGTTCTTGCCATGTAGTGATGTGGATGCGTGCACGTGGGTCGCGACTTTTTACCTGGTCAAATGTCTTCACACCGATAGCATGCTCGATAGCCCATTCTGCCTCCATTTTCTTCTGAGCTTCTGCATCGCTATAACCTACCATTTTAAAGAAATCTTTATAGAGAGCTTTGCGAGCGGCTACTACAGCCTTCTGCTGTTCGTTAGGGTTGGCATAAAATTCCTGAGCTAGTGATGGACCACCATGGCCAGCACTCATCATGATTTCCGAAGAGTTATAAGGGTTCATGCTGATACTGATACCCCATGGAGTGGTGTTGAAGCCTTTGGCATCAAAATCATACATCAGCTTGAGCAGAGACTGTCGGTCTTTAAGCTCGCGAACCTGTTTCAAGTAAGGCAGGATAGGCTGATAGCCCATTTTATTGCGACTGATAGTATCCATATAGAGGCGATAGAGCGAACCAATTTTTTGTCCGTCAGTACCTTGTTCCAGATGCTTCTTGGCATAATTCATTATCAGTTTGTTGATGCGATCATTGTTTTGCTCGTCTAAGTCGACAAAAGCACCATTTTGCGGATGTTGAGCATCAAGAGGATGGGTTTTAAGCCATCCGCCAACGGCATACTGCCAGAAGTTGTCGCCAGGTTTAGCTCTAAGGTCCATATCGGCCTTGTTCACGTGAGCTTTTTGTGCTGTTGAGCCAAGGCATGCGAGAGCCATGGTTACAGCGAAGAAAATTTTTCTCATCTCGTTTTTTTTTATAAGTTTATGTACTGTTAATACTTTTATTATTTTGTTGTATATCTTTATACGTTTATATAAATATATTTAATATAATAACTGTAATAATTTGCTTTTTATTGTCTTGTTCTCTGTGTGTACAGAGATTTTTAGAAGATCTGATTCATTACATTAGCAGGAGCTCTTCCAGCATCGAGTTCTTGCTTCATGAATTCGAAATACGGAGCGGTATGAGCAAAGAATGATCGATAGCCTTCGCAAAGATAATTCAGCCCAGACTCACCATCTGCCGTGTAGCAGAATCGGTTCTTAGGGCATTCACCGTGACAGAGATGAGTGTATCTACACTCCTGACACTGGCGGGGAAGTGAACCCCGCTTGCTTTGTCCGAACGCTTCCTGTTGTTTACTGTAGAGCATCTCGGTAAGGGTCTTCTCGTGTATGTTGCCTAATTTATATTCAGGAAAAACGAAGTGATCACAGCAATATATGTCTCCGTTATATTCCATCACACCAGCATGTCCACAATTGGCCGACATCGAGCAGATGCCAGGCTGTACCCCTGCGTAATTAGCCAAAGTAGCATCAAACAATTGTACATAGGTTTGGCCAACATCGTGGTGTACCCATTCGTCAAATATTGTGTTAAGAAAGTAGCCCCACTGTTCAGGTGAAATGGAAAAATCAGAAACATCTAATATGTCGTCTGTAAGCGAAGCGAGATGTCGACCATCGTCATGCTTTACGATACGCTCCACGATAGGAGTGAACTGAATATAGTGGCAATTTATCTCCTTGAAAAAGTGATAAAAATCTAGCGGATAGTCAGCGTTAAAATCATTTACCACCGCCATAGCGTTCCATTGCACTCCATGTTTATTAAGTATTTCGATGCCCTTCATTACTTGATGAAATGTCGGTTTACCGCCACGGCTTCTTCGGTATTCATCATGAAATTCCTGCGGGCCATCGATGGATACACCTACTAATATATTATTTCGTTTGAAAAAATCGGCCCATTTGTCGTCAATAAGTGTACCATTGGTCTGAAAGCAGTTGTCGATAGCTCTACCACGCCCATATTGGTGTTGCAGTCGGATAGCCCTTTCGTAGAAGGCTATAGGTCGCATTAGCGGTTCGCCTCCATGCCAGGTGAAAAGAATCTCGTTCATCGTCTGGGCTTCAATATACTGTTTGGTAAACCGTTCGAGCAGTTCATCGCTCATGATATGGCGTGGATCATTAGGGTAGAGTTTAGCTTTCTCGGTATAGTAGCAGTACTTACAAGCAAGATTACAGGAAGGACCTGCAGCTTTAGCCATGATATACATCGGGTGTGAAAAGGGTGCAATTGTTTTCATATTGTTTATATTATGAATGCAAAAGTAAGAAAAGTTGTGTAATTTCTTACCTTTTGTTTGGGGTTTATTTTATTTTTTTATGTGCAAAAGTATTTGTTTTCTTTTTCTTCGGCAATACCATATATATAGTATATATCTTCATAATGGTATGAATATATTATTCGTGTATTTTACAGATATCATTTCTATCGAATAGCAATTATGCATTCTTTAGTAAATAAATATGTCAAATACATCATATACCCCCCCATAGTTACAGCTAACCTATAGCTTGCTAATACCAAACATTTGTTATTCTGGATAACCAAAAATAAGGATAAAATGTCCGAAAAAATAGTGATATAAAATACCATCGAAAGGCGATTGTGCGGCTACGTATTTTGCTTTACCTTTGCAACCAAGAAATAATAATAAAAATTTTGTGAACTAAGGCGAATAATGGTTGTTAAAATCATGTGAATAATCGTCATAAAAAAGAAAGGATATTAGTTATGAAGAAAGGTATATTATTAGCCATAACATTGCTGTCTTTAGTTGGTAGAAGTACTGCTCAGGATCTTAAAATTAATGTTTCAGATGCTCGATTTACAGCTCCTTTACTAGAGAAATTGATAAAAGAATATAAAAAGGTCGATCCTGACTTTCAAGCTCAGGTGTTAACCCATGATGGTGTTGAGAGTGATGCACGAGTATCACTAGATAACGAAGCTTCTGCTACTATTCTTGGTCGCTATATAGTGCTGCCGATAGCCAACTCTCAGAACGTTTTACTAGAAAATAAGAAAGTTAGAAAAGGACTGAATGGTAAGCTTACTAAACAGATTTTCGTATTGAAAGACTACCTGGAGGCTCTTGATGCCGAAGAAAATGGAGAGAAAGAGCTCCCAGGTACTGTCTATTCGCTCACTGGTAGCAAAGCTATTACAACCAAGGCTTTTGCCAATGCGCTCCATGTGTCTCCTAATAAAATTAAGGGGAAAAAAATAGTCGGGAGAGAAGAAAATGCCCTAACTGCAGTTCAGAATCACAATGATGCTGTATCTTTCAATGTAGCCAGTTTGGTTTATGATACGCAGAGTAAAAAGCCCGTGTCAGGCCTTACTGTGCTACCGATAGATATCGACGATAACGGTAAGATAACAGAAGAGGAACGTTCTGCTTTTGGAACAATTACTCAGTTGACAGAATATATTGATCATTTATCAGACATATCTGTTCCTATTGGTAATATATACTTTGACACCCAAAATCCAAAGGCAGCGGTCTTTGCGAACTGGGTTTCTCAAAATGGTCAGCAACTCCTTCATGAGTATGGCTATTTGAAGGCAAACACAAAATTAATCGCACAAAAATAATTATTACCACAAATTCGTTTGTTTTTAGGTCAAGTTTTTATTTAGTGGGCATCTTTCTTCGGGAGCGAAGAGAGTATGCTTACTCCAATAGTCGTATATCTACTTGATTCAGATATAAATATGTATATACTAATATAAATACATAAACACATAAAGCTTAAGTTTCTCAGCCGTTGCTGGGAAATAGTAAGTAAATATATTAACCCCATTAATTGCGAACATGAAAATAAGAGAGATTGTAACTGAAAAGCAGTTGCCACGCTTTATCGTATTGCTGGCTCTGCTCCTGACGTCTATTTTGCCATCGTTAGCCCAAAGTCTTCGAGGAAGGATAGTTGATTCTCGTACCGATGAGCCCATCGTTGGAGCAATAGTATCAGTAAAGGGCGACATTGGTAGTAAGGTTGGGGCAGTGAGTGATATAGATGGTAACTTTACACTCGATATTAAAAAAGCTCCTGCGGTGATAGTAGTGAGTTTTACGGGTTATAAGAGAGAAGAGATTGATATTTATGAACTTACCGATGATGTGCTCCCAGTGTCGCTTACCGAGGATTTTAATGCTCTAGAAGGTGTGGTCGTTATCGGTTATGGTACCCAGAAGAAAGCAGATTTGGCCGGATCTGTAACCAGTGTCAATGTAGGTGAACTGAACAAGTCTACCAGTGCTTCGCTTAATGGTCTGCTCAATGGTACAACTCCAGGTTTGCAGGCTACACCAACTGGTGGTCAGCCTGGTGCCGGAATAAGTATTCGCATACGTGGAGGAAGTTCTGTTCAAGGAGGTAATGAGCCATTGTATGTTATTGATGGTTTCCCTATTTACAATGAGAGTATAACTTCGGGTACATTTTCAGATGTGAATGCAAATATTGATCCCTTGTCTACCATTAACCCAGGTGACATAGAGTCGATTACCGTTCTGAAAGATGCATCAGCTACGGCTATTTATGGTTCGCGAGGTGCCAATGGTGTAGTTATTATTACCACCAAAAAAGGTTCTTATGGTGATAAGGCCCAGGTAGCTTATTCGGCAAGTGTAGGTTTTCAGAAACTTAGAAAAAAATATGATGTGCTTAATGCTACAGAGTTTGCCCAACTTAAGAATGATGCGATGTATGATATAGACCCTTCTGGGGGAAAATATCAGTACAAATCTGCAGAAGAAGTGGCAGCTTTAGGAGCTGGTACAGACTGGCAGGATTTGGCTTATCGTACAGCCGTAGTTACCAATCATCAGTTGAGTATCTCTGGTGGTTCTGAGAAAACCAGATATTCTGTATCGGGCAACTATTTTAATCAGGATGGTATCCTTCGTAACACTGGTTTCAACCGATTAAGTACTCGTGTTAATTTGGACAGCAAGATAAGCGACCGCTTTACTGTTGGATTTAATCTAACTGCCAGCAAGACCAAATCAAAAGTTTCTCCTACAAGTACTACTTTTGCAATTCTTCAGGAACCAGCTACAGCTACAGCTTATGAAGAAGATGGAAGTTATACCTATGATCCAGGTTTTGAAACTGCTGTACGAAACCCGATAGCTTCTTTGGATCTGGAAACTAACAAAAGTAGAAGTTATAAACTTTTAGGTACCGCCTTCGGTGAATATGAAGTTATCAAGAATCTCAAGTTGAAAGTATTGTTTGGTACAGATGTTGATAATACTAAGGACTATCATTATGTACCATCTAGTCTTTATGAGGGAGTGTCTAATGGTGGTAGTGCCACTATTGGAGTGGTAGACCAGAGTTCGTGGTTGAATGAAAACACCCTGACCTATGGCTTCGATATCAATAAAAAGCATCATTTCGATGTATTGGCAGGTTTTACCCAGCAGGAGAGCAAAACAGAAATAGTAAGAGCTAATTCATATAATTATGTCTCAGACTTTTATGAGTATAATAGCTTACAGAGTGGAGCAGTAGCTGGGCAGCCTTACTCGTATTCAGCCACACATTCTTTACTATCACTGTTGGCACGTGCTAATTATAATTTTGATCAGAGATATTATGTAAGTGCGAGCATTCGTCGAGATGGTTCATCTCGATTCGGAAAAGACAAGAAATGGGGAACATTCCCTTCTATAGGCTTGTCATGGAGTGCTACCAATGAGTCTTTCTTTAAACCATACAAACGCTTGTTTAGTAATTTTAAAGTGCGTGCTAGCTATGGTGTCACAGGTAATCAGGAAATTGGTAATTATCAGTCTTTATCAACTCTCTCTTCTACTCATTATATTTTCGGCAATCAGCTGGTAGTGGGTTATGTGCCAGACCGAATTCAGAATGATGACTTAGGTTGGGAAACAACAAAACAGTTCGACTTAGGTGTGGATGTCAGTTTCTTGAAGGATCGTTTGAATTTTACGGCCGATTATTATTACAAGAAGACAACAGATTTATTGTTAGAAGTAGCAATACCATATACCACAGGTCATGATGTTTCTTTACAAAATTATGGTAGTGTAGGCAATCGTGGTTTTGAGTTTGCTGTTAATTCCAAAAATTTCATAGGTCAATTTAAGTGGAATACATCGGCCAATATCTCTTTTAACCGAAATAAAATATTGAGTATTGGCGGAACTTCTGATTCTTATATTACGACCAGTTATTATTGGGCTTATATTCTAAAAGTAGGTCAGCCTCTAGGAACTTTCTATGGAGCTGTATACGATGGTGTGTTACAGGAAGGCGAAGAAGAAACCAAGGGCAATTATACCTATAATCAGACGGCTAAAGCCGGTGACCGATTGTTTAAGGATTTTAATGATGACGGAAAATTTTCGAATGCAGATGATCGAACAATTATAGGCAATGCACAGCCAGATTTTACATTTGGTATATCTAACTCTTTTGAGTATAAAGGCTTTGATCTCAATTTCCTTATCAATGGATCTGTTGGTAATGACATCGCCAATATCAATAAGGTGCGACTTTCACTCTATAGCGGCTTGCAGAATGCAGTAGGAGAGGCTCGCAATCACTGGACATCAGATAATCCTAGCAGTACTATTTCTCGTGCCAAGAGCGAGGGCGCAACAGTCTTCTCTACCGAATATATCGAGGATGGTAGTTTTGTAAGGCTCAAAAATATCACTCTTGGATATACTTTTCCAACCAACTGGGTAAAGAGTATCGGACTGTCTTACTTGAGACTCTATGCTTCTGCTACTAATCTTTGGACAATAACTAATTATAGTGGTTATGACCCCGAAGTAACATCGGCAGACAATGCTTTGACTGCAGGAACAGATTATGGTGCATATCCATCAGCTAAAACATTTAATTTTGGTGTAGAGATCAAATTCTAAATGAATGTTGAGGATCAAGTCAAAAAAATATTTTCAAATAAGAAAAGCTGTATGAAGATTAATCTTAATATTAAATATATACTCGGTATTGTGCCTTTGCTGGTAGTATCGTGCACATCATTAGATGAAGAACCTGTTTCTAATCAGGTAACTACTCAGTTTTATACAGACCAAAGCGAAGCTATTTCTGCTGTAAATGGTGTCTATTCTGCTTTACTCTTTGGTGGTGATGATCAGACGCTGTATAATCGTGGAATCCAGGTGGCCACAGAGATTTCAACAGATGATTATATAGCAGGACCTCGTGCTATTAATACCAATGTTAGAGCCTTGGCAGCCTTATCACACGATGCAGCTAATGATCGTATGGAGGCTATTTGGGAAGATAGCTACAAATTGATTAATGCAGCTAATATTGTTATCGATAAGGTTCCGCTTATTGCATCCGACAAGATATCGGAAAGCATCCGACAGAGAAGTATCAATGAGGCGAAATTTCTTCGGGCTTTGGCTTATTTTAACCTTGTTAGGTGGTTTAAGTATATTCCATTAGTCTTACATGAAACTACTTCGTTATCGGAAGACAAACTCTATGTGGAGCAAGCTGATGAGGATGATGTATATGCTCAGATAATCCAAGATTTGAAGGATGCCGAAAATTTACCTGAGCCAACAGTTTATGCTAATGAAGATGTAGGTAGAGCCACTTCTGGAGCTGCTAAGTCGCTTTTGGCTAAAGTGTATCTTACAAGAGAGCAGTGGCAACTGGCTGCATCAAAAGCTCAAGAGGTAATTAATAGTGGGTGGTATGATCTGTTTGAGAATTTCTCTGATGTTTTTAATCCGCAGACCGAAAATGGCAAGGAACATATTTTCTCGCTTCAGCATAAAGGGTATACTTCTGGATCTAGACATCAGCTAGCTGGTTGTGAGGCTACTTACGAAGTTCCCGGCATCAATGGCAGTTATGCAGATGCCTATAATACCAATAGTGATCTCTATGCTTCATATGCCAAAAATGACAGAAGATTACCTGTAACCCTGATTACGGAGCAGGTAAGTCCACTGGATAACAAGACGTATACACTTTCTGCACCTGTTTTTAATAAATATTATGACAACAGTGTTGTAGGTGCACAATATCAGTCATCGGTTAATTTTCCGGTTATTCGTTATGCAGAGGTTTTGCTGATTTATGCCGAGGCTCTAAACGAATTGAATGGACCTACTGAGGTGGCTTATGAATATCTGGATAAAATAAGAAGTCGTGCGGGTATCAGTAAACTGGCAGAGTCTGCTCCAAATTTATCTAAAGAAGCATTTAGAGATTCACTTTTTGAAGAACGCAGAAAGGAATTTACTTATGAGTACCAGCGATGGTTCGATCTTTCCCGTCGGGGTGCAGACTATATGATTAAGAAATTGAAGGCTGCAGGAAAGACGAATGTAGCCTCTCGCCATATCCACTTCCCGATACCACAAAGAGAATTAGATCTGAATCCGAAGTTGAAGCAGAATCCTGATTGGGAAAATTACTAATACTAAAACACTAGTGTCCCGTTAAAACGAGACGATTTAAATATAAGTTATTAAAATATAATGATTTAGACTCGATATTTCTTGTACACGATTTGAATTGACTAACTTTGCTGTCTTTATCAAAGAAGCGTGTTACATGAATGTCGGAAAGATCGTATTCGCACAGATTATGCAGTTCATACCTCGTAGGGAATTCAATGATATTGTTGCCAAGTACAGAGGCAATTACAGGGTGAGAAACCTCACCTGCCATGACCAGTTGCTGGTTATGTGCCTGGCTCAATATGCTGATAAGAATAGTCTGCGCGATATAGAGGCAAGCCTGAATGCGTTGGCTGTTACCCATAAGCTCTATCACTGCGGTATTAGCTATGCCGTTCCTCGCAATACTTTGGCTAAGGCGAATGAGCTCAGAGATTGGCATATCTATGCGGAATTGGGGCAAGTCCTTATCAAAAAGGTGCGCCCGCTCTATGCGAAGGATAGCTTCAGACTTGACATTGACAACATGGTCTATGCGTTCGACAGCAGTACCATCAGTCTCTGTCTCAAACTCTGTCCTTGGGCAAAATTCAGAAAGAAGAAGGGTGGCATAAAACTGCATACCCAGCTTGATTTGAGAGGCAATCTCCCAGTATTCGTGCTTTTGACCAAAGCATCGGTTCACGATGTTAACGCTTTGGATGAAATCTGTGTCGAGATGGGAGCTATCTATCTGATAGACAAAGGGTATGTGGACTTCAACAGGCTCTTCAATGTCATCCACAAGAATGGCGCATTCTTTGTAACAAGAGCTAAGGACAACATGCAATATGAGATTGTCAAGTCCATGCCTGTTGATAAGCAGACAGGTGTTATCAGTGATGAGATAGTCAGACTTACTAAGAAAAACTCCAAGCAGAAGTACCCAGAGGAATTTCGCATGGTAGTCTATGAAGACTTTGCCACGGGAAATCTCTACCGTTTCATCACCAACCATTTGGGATACGATGCTCTTACCATCGCAGAACTCTATAGAGAGCGATGGAACGTGGAACTTTTCTTCAAATGGATAAAGCAACATCTGCATATCAAGTCGTTTTACGGAACCTCAGAGAATGCTGTCTATACACAAATCTGGATAGCAGTCTGTGCATTCCTGCTACTGGCTATAGCCAAGAAGCACATGCATATCGAGGAACCATCTCTGTATATGATTTCCCAAACTATAGGTACTATGTTGTTTGAGAGGATACCAATACCAGAATTGTTTAACAAACCTATTATTAACGTCCCAAAGGATGATGGTCAACTCGATTTATTTCGAAATCTAAAATCTTAACGGGACAGTAGTGATACTAAAATATTAACATTTTATAGATTAAGCTCATGAACAAGAAACTTCTGAACATTAGGAATTTAGCTTCGATAGGCCTTCTTGTCGCAGGAACTCCTGTTGCAGCACAATACAGTCCGACACCTGTATTTACCGGCCAAATAGGGAAAACGGTAAAAGAATCTCAACCGGCTTACCCTCAGCATAATCCAAAAGCTCGTCAAGGCGCTCCAAACGTAATCTGGATCTTAATTGATGATTTGGGATTTGGTGGAACATCAGCATTCGGTGGTCAGATTCAGACACCTACCTTTGATTATTTGGCTGCGAATGGCTTACGTTTCAATAATTTCCATACTACATCTATCAGTGCACCTACCCGTGCTTCATTATTGACAGGTAGAAATCATCACTCTTCTCATGTAGGAATGTTTAATTATGATAGTTATGGTGCACCAGGTTACGATACTTACGGACCACTTGAAAATGGTACGATAGCAGAGGTGTTACGAGAGAATGGCTATAATACCTTTGCAATAGGTAAATATAACTTTACACCAGCTACAGATGGAACGAATGCGGGTCCGTTTAACCGCTGGCCTACTAATCGTGGCTTTGATCACTTCTATGGCTATAATGGTGCCACAGCATGTGATGATCAGTGGCATCCATTTTTGTATCGTGATACTCAGCGCGAGCCAGATGACTCTTTAGGACAGTTGGCGATAACACGTTTTACAAATCAGGCGATTGACTTTATTGCTGATCAGAAAACAGCTGATCCTGACAAACCATTCTTCCTGTATTTTGCACCGGGAACAGCTCACTTTCCTCATCAGACTACTCCAGAATGGATTGATAAGTACAAAGGTAAGTTTGATGCAGGATGGGATGAATATGCAAAGCAGACTTTGGCTAATCAGATTAAATTGGGTTTAGTTCCAGCAGGAACTAAACTGCCTGTCCGCAACAAGGATTTAGATAAGTGGGCTAGTTTGTCGGCTAATGAAAAGAAGGTCTTCGCTCATCAGATGGAAGTATATGCAGGATTTGTATCTCAGGCAGATTACGAAATTGGCCGTCTTGTAGATTATCTCAAGCAGATTAATCAGTTGGATAATACTATTATTGTTGTTGCGCTTGGTGATAATGGTGCTGAGGCTTCAGGCCGTAAGACTGGAGTCTTGGGGGCTCGTTCATATGACCCTAAATCTAAAGCAGACAGCAAGGATGCCATTATTGCCAATGAACTCCAGAATATAGATCGTCTAGGTGATGAGGAAAGTTATCCTTTTTATTCTGAAGGTTGGGCAGCTGCAACAAATACTCCTTTCCGTTATTACAAGGGATATGCTGATTACGAAGGTGGAACGCGTAATGGCTTAATCATTTACTATCCAAAGGGCATCAGCGAGAAGGGTGGTATCCGTACCCAATACACTCATGTGTCAGATGTACTTCCTACTACTGTAGAATTAACTGGTTCAACAGTTCCTGCTGTTATCAATGGCTATAAGCAAAATCCTATTGAGGGTACAAGTTTTGCCTATGCTGTAGAATCTGTTGATAATAACATCACAGACCAGAAACATGTACAATATTATGAGTTGGGTAGCTCGTATGCTATTTATAAGGATGGATGGAAAGCACAGTTCCCTAACGACAAATCTTTTAACTATCGCCAGAGAGGTGAGCTAGACTCTATTCCACATCTTTATCATTTGGCGGTTGATATCAATGAGTCGAAGGATTTAGCCAAGAAGTATCCAGAGAAGGTAAGGGAGCTCAAGACAGTCTTCGAAGAAGAGGCAGCTAAGTACAATGTATATCCACTTAAGCCATGGAGCTATCAGGATCCTGCTGCTTTGAAAAATCCTCGCAAGCACTATCAAATTTATTTTGGTTCTAAGAACTATACCGAATATCCTTATTTCTCAGGTACAGAAGGTAAGTCTTACTCACTTTTGTCAGAAATACTAATAGAGGATGGTAAGACTGATGGCGTACTGTATTCTTATAATGGATTTGGTTCTCATTTCAGCCTCTATATTAAGGATGGTTATTACTATTATTTCAATAAGGGTGGACTTAAAGAATCAAAAATAAAATCTTCTAAGCCTGTACCTTCTGGCAAGGTGAAACTTCGTGCTGATATTGATTTTGCCAAGGGTGATGGTTCGATAGTAAGTCTTTATATAAATGATGAAAAGGTAGCTTCAGAGAATGTAGGTGGAAATGTCCCATTCAGTTTTTCTTCAATGGCCGGTCCTGTTTTGCAGATTGGTCGTGTATGGGGGCCATCTTATAATTCGGATATTAAAACACCAGGTATTCTTCAACCTAAATATTTGAATGCTTCTATTGATATTAAGGATTAAAAACAAGAAAAGAGATCATTTATGAATAAAAAAATATCCTTTCTACTATTATCATCTGCATTAGTAATGAGCGTATCAGCCCAGCCTGATATCGTGTTGTCTGCATCTAAGAAAGATATTGTTGACCTCTTTTCACGAAACACCAAATTAAATGATCGGTTTACTATTTCTGGCAATCAGTCAGATTTGCAATCAATCTTAGATTTAATAGAAACACCAGACTATTATTTTAATATTATTGAACCCTAATAAATTATTACATTAGAATTTAAATTTAATAATAACCATTTATGGCTGTTGTCCTTGGAGGATCGCAGCCATATTTGTGTTCTTCCAGCATGAACAGATCAACACACAGATGATAACAAACATTTGTTATTCAGGATAACCAACTATAATGAAAAATGGTGATATAAAATACCCCAAAAATGCGATAGTATGGCTGCGTATTTTGCTTTACCTTTGTAGCTAAAATTAATCTTTATTTGTGAATAAGTATGAATATAAAAGGCAATTCTTTTTATTGGAATAGTAAGGTAAGCATGCTTACCTTAAGTGCTGTATCAACACTGACTCCATTCAGTGTATCGGCGCATACTCAAGCTAAAAAATCTGAGGCTCGTCCTAATATCATATTGATAATGGTAGATGATCTTGGCTTTTCGGATATTGCTCCTTATGGAGGCTCTGATATCCATACCCCTCATCTTACTCGGTTGGCTCAGGAAGGAATCCGCTTCCGTCAGTTTTATAATAACTCTATCAGTGCTCCTACTCGAGCTTCGTTGATAACAGGACAGTATCAACATAATGCGGGTATGGGTTTTTTCAATGTTGATTTAGGTGATCCGAATTATCAGGGATATCTTAATCGTGAGTCGCTTACATTTGGTGAAGTGCTCCATGAAGCCGGATATACGACTCTAATTTCAGGCAAATGGCATGTAGGTGATAAAGATCAGTCACAATGGCCAAGTCAGCGAGGATTTGATCGATCATTTGGTTTCTTGGGGGGTGCCAGTAGATATTATGATGCAGGTGAGAACGCCAACGCACGATTTGCTGTGGAACTCTATAAGGATAATAAACCTTATAAGCTGAAGCCAGGGGAGTATCTTACTGATAAGATAACTGATAATGCTCTAGAATTTATATCAGAAGCAAGCAAGAAGAAAAATCCATTTTTTCTCTATTTGGCTTTCAATGCTCCTCATTGGCCGTTACAGGCTTTGCCAGAAGATATTCAGAAATATAAGGGGGTATACCATGACGGTTGGGACTCGTTGCGGGTTAAGCGTTATGAGAATGCCAAAGCACAAGGCGTCATAGCTCCAAGTACCCAACTTACATCGCATGATGGTAAGGTGAGAGCTTGGAATACATTGCAAGATAGTGAGAAGGCTGATTACGAAAAGCGTCAGGAAGTTTATGCAGCTATGGTTGATCGTGTAGATCAGGAGATCGGGCGTGTGCTCGACAAACTTCAAGAAATAAAGCAAGATAAGAACACTTTAATTATCTTTATTTCAGATAATGGAGCTCAGGGTGGTAGTGATGCTCGTGCTTGGCAGGAAAAACAGAGTGGTGAAGTAGGTGCACCTGGTTCGTGGTATATGCAGAATAGTAATTGGTCTCAAACGGGTAACTCGCCATTTCGCGATTATAAGGCAGCTCCTTATGAGGGTGGTATCAGTGCACCTTTCATAGCTTGGTATCCAGGACACATTCAGGCTAATACCATTGTAGACGGTGTCGCTCATCTGATAGATATCGCACCTACATTCTATGATTTGGCCAAGGCAAAATACCCTGCAGAATATCAAGGCCATCAGATACAGCAGTTGTCTGGTAAGAGTTTGTTGCCTGTACTTTATGGAAAAACGGATACCGTACAACGTGGAGAGCCCTTGTTCTGGGAATGGGCTGGAAACAGAGCTGTACGTGATGGCAAATGGAAGTATATCCATGTAGAGGATCAGATTGGTGATGAACTCTATGATATAGAAAATGATAGAGCAGAAAATCACAATGTAGCAACAGAACATCCTGAAGTGTTACGTAGATTGAAACAGGAATGGCTGTATTGGGCTAAGCAAAATCACGTGAAATATCCATATCCAAGTGGGTGGCCACATTTTCGTTGGTAATCATTGGATTATTTTCTGTAATTAGTTGATTCATTTCCTAAAAAATTAGTTTTATCGATGAAAAAAAAATCACTATTAGTATCGTTTTTCGCATGGATTCTTCCGTCTGTTGTTTTGGCTCAGTATAGTGCAGAACCATCAAAATATACCCGGGCCTTTAATGATTCTATAGCCCATGTAGCAGCTGCTTTTGGCAATCAGGATTTTAAAGATGCAAAACGTGGATTTATAGCTACTTTGGATGTAAAGACTAATCCAAAAGTGAATGGTAAGCAGCTCTACGATTTACATTCTTGGGATTTTCTGAAAGGAGAGGCTCCTGCTACTGTTAATCCGGTATTGTGGCGCCAAGCACAACTGAATAGCCTGACAGGGTTATATGAAGTAGTGCCAAATAAAATATGGCAGGTGCGTGGTATTGATATTGCTAATATTACTTTTATCCGAAGCAAAACGGGTGTTATCGTTATTGATACAGGCACATCTAGTGAATCTGCTCAGACGGCCTATAGTCTGTTGAAACAGCATATCGGCGATTTGCCTTTGCGTGCAGTGGTCATCACCCATTCTCATATCGACCATTTTGGTGGCTTACAGGGTATACTTCAGTCGCGAACAAATTTATCAGACTCGATTCCAATAATAGCGCCGCAAGACTATTTTAATAATTCTCAGACCGAGAATGTTCTAGCTGGTATACCGATGTCAGCACATAGTAAATTTATGTTTGGGGGTACTCTTCCTCGAAATGCTAAAGGTTTTGTTACAGCGGGTTTAGGTAGCAGCTTAAGCCAAACGTCTTTCACCAATACGCTTCTTCCCGCTACTCGTGAAATAGCAGAATCTGAGGAATCGATAGTCATCGATGGATTGCAGTTAGATTTCTGGTCGGCTCCTGATTCTGAGGCTCCGTCTGAAATGTTGGTGTATATTCCTCAATATCATGCTTTGCAATCTGCAGAAGATATCAATCACACTTTGCATAATTTGCTTACCCCACGTGGTGCTAAAATACGTAATGGTCTGCTTTGGAGCAAGTATATCGACAATGTTATCAGTAAATATGGCAATGATGTGGAAGTTTCATTAGGTTCTCACAACTGGCCTGTGTGGGATAATAAGAATGTCGTAACATATTGGGAGAAGCAGCGTGATTTGTATCGATACATTCATGACCATACGCTTTATCTAGCTAACAAAGGCTATACTCCAGATGACATTTCTCATTATATCAAGTTGCCTCGAGCTTTGGCTAGTTACTCTGCAGATCGTGAATATTATGGTAGCGTAAGTTTCAATGCCCGTTCGCAATATGAACTGTATTTTGGTTTTTTTGATGGTAATCCGGCCAACCTGAACCCATTGAGCCCAGCCATAGAAAGCAAGAAAATAGTGGAGGCTATTGGTGGTGAGGATAAAGCGGTAGCTATTGCTCAGAAAGCTTATGACCAGGGAGATTATAGATGGGCTTCTACCTTATTGAATAAAGTAGTCTTTGCTAATCCGTCTTGTCAAAAAGCTCGTAATCTTTTGGCTTCAGCCTATACGCAGTTGGGATATCAGGCAGAGAGTGCACCTTGGCGTAATTTCTATCTTACGGGGGCTAAAGAGTTGTTGAGTAAAGACAACGTAAAAACGTTTGGCAAGCGATATCTTTCTTCAGCTTTGTCATCCAATCAGTTTTTCGATGTGATTGCTACACGTATCAATGGCTATGCCTATGACCAAAACGACCTTAATATCAATATATTTGTCACAGATTCAAAAGAGATGTTATCTGTTATTTATAAGAATGGAGTACTCTCTAACAGAAAGGGTTCATGGATAGAAAAGTCTGATGTCACATTGGAGATAACTAAGGGTGATTTGTTTACACTCTTTACAAATGAAACGAATGTGGAGCATCTTCGAAGTCAGAATAAACTGAAAGTAGAAGGGGATATCGAGCGGTTAAATGAGTTTTTGTCTCACATCGAGCAGCCTCAGACCAATTTTAATATTGTGGAGCCTCAGGCTTCTTATACGTTGCATTAATGTGTTTTTTATAATTATCTGTTGAAAAAAATCTAGAATTTTAAAAAAATCTTTTTCCATTTATTAAGGATGTTAAATCGGCAACAGTATTTATATCTAACGATTTAGGAATTGACAGTCTGATATGTGTTCCTTTTTTCTCTGATAAAAAGGGAGAAGAACAGTATCTTCTTATTTTCTGCTTGTCAGATGAAAACAGTGTTGGTTTACCTCATATTTTACATAGCATTTACCTTTTTGGCGTAGATGTCGGAGAACCTTGCCCAGTGTCTCCTTTAATACCTGATTGGATGCCGGTTTACCTTCTGTGGATAGTCGGTAAAAGCGTATGTAGGTAATGTCAAAAGTGGTGGCATAGCGATGGGCTGAGTTCCAAACTGCATTTTGGTTTACTTGGCGTAAGGCCTGGATATTCTCATCAGTTCTGAGCACAGAGGTGATGATGATCTTATGTTTTCGATAACCATTTTTGTGAAGAAGTTTTTGAAAATCCTGGCCGATGTGTACCATCAGCTTGGCTGTATTTTTTGTGACGTATGGATGAGAATAGGTAAGTTTGTCCACACCAAAATATTCACAGTCTTGTACGATATATAAGTTGTGGTCTTCGTATTTCAGACTACGATTTGTTTTCACGGGAACGATACCCTTTTTCTTAGCAGCTTCCAGCTGTACGTTATTAAGATCATTGAATGTCGAACTATAGTTGGTAATAGGGGCATTCATGTTTAATGAACAGGCAGATAGTAGGATCAGGGTTGTCGCGGTTATCCAGTAGTTTTTCCTATTTCTCATAAAGTTCGATAGGCAGTCTGTCTGGATCTTCAAAGAAGACAAAGCGTTTCTGGGTGTATTCATCTATCCGAATAGGTTCGTGTGATATACCATCCTGATCGAGACTTGCTACAGCTACGTCGATATCATCTACCTCAAAAGCTAGATGACGTAAACCTGTGGCTTCTGGTCGTGTAAGACGTGATGGCGGATCAGGAAAAGAAAAGAGTTCGACTACATACTGTTTTCCTAATGCTAAGTCTGTTTTATACGACTGTCGTTCCTGTCGATAATGCTCGGCAATAATCTTAAAGCCTAAGACTTTAGTATAAAACTGTAGACTGCGTGCATAGTCAGAACAGATAATTGCAATATGATGTACTTGATTTAATTTCAGCATAGACCGCAAATATAATAATAATTTTGTATTTCTGCAAATTCAGAGAAAACTGATATTCTTGAGGTAAAGCCCAGTATTCTGCATGATGCTGGTATGGATCAGAGAGTCTTATTCTCTGTAACAGTAGTTTCATCTATAGTGCTCACCATTGTCGTATGAAAGGCCTCGCTCGCCAGAAAATGGGGCTGATGAGTTTGACATCGGGCCGATATTCTCGAGGCAAGCAAGACCATATAGTGATTACGAGAAATCATTGTAGAGGTAGTGTTGTCAGTTTTGTGTAACGTAATATATTTAGTAGAATAAGTTTTAATACTGTTGCAAAGATAAAGCGATAATATTCTTCGTACAATACCGAAAAGTGAGTATATTTTTTTATATTTTTATATGATCTTAAAAATACTTCACAAAAAGAAAAAGCATAAGGTAGTACTCTATCCTTTACTCCTCATAGCAGGAAATCATGCGTTACAGGATATACAGGGTGTGTGGAAAAATGCACTTGAAAAAGAGGGATATACGGTAAGAATCATTCAGGAAGGCCTGCTCGAAATACCGGAAGTACAACAGCGTTTTATCGTTCAGAATTCGCTATAAACGAAGAGTGGTTATTACCATATTAGTAATAGCCACTCTATTGTCATGTTACTTGATAACTACCTTTTTGCCATTCCGGATGTAGACACCATTCCGGGTTGGCTTTGTGATGCGAACACCACTCAGCGTGTACCATTTTTCGGAAGTATCATCTTTATGGATGGATTCAATACCGGTAATTTGCTGGCCGATGCTATTCATCTTCGCACCGACAGATTGGGTCAATGTGCCATAAAGTTTTATGTTGGCTAGTCCTATCTGCTTGGTAATCCCCAAGTTGTAGATATTCAGTGTTAGCTTATGGCCTGCTGTTGCATCGCTTGTAGTTACGTCGTAACTATAGGTGGTGTATGCTGGCGAAGAACTATTTCGGGTAGGGTAGAGCGCAGATGCAATCTTGTTTCCTGCCCAACTGACGTCTATTTTGCCTCCGTCTGTTCCGATTCGTGATGCTGTAAACTCAATCTTGGTAATGTTGAGTTGGCATCCATTAACAGGTGTTACGATAAATGAGAGCTTGTTGGTTTCATCAGCTGCAGTCACATTATTTGTGGTTACACCTATAAGGGTTTCTGTCAGTCCACTTACACTCTTGGTACCGCTATAAGTCAATCCTGTACCATTAGTTACATTTGTAGTAACATAATTGGTCCAATTATTGCTAAGTGTAGCCTGCTGATTGGCTGTACCTTGATTGAAAGTCCAGGTGATGACTCCTTCGCTCTCGTTGGCTACAGTTGAAGCTTGAGGTAATTCAGCATTTCCTATTAAGAGATAAAGTGACTGTCCGTTGTGGGCAAGTTGATATGATACTCCGTTGAGACCTTCTACGATGATATCGGATAGTGAACCATTGATAGTGCCAACCTTACCTAAACAGTAGGCTCCTGCGGTAGGGGTACTCTGTCCGCTTTGATTATGCTTAATAAACTGGAATACTGGTTTCAGATAGGTTGGACCATCCGTCCAGTTTACAGTATTTATACTGAGAGTGTCTAGATTTACCTGATCGGCCGTGATATCATCAGAATAAATATCATACATTACACGACTGCCGAAATTCATCGTAAGGGAGCGTGCATACATTTCAGCTTTGACATTACTACCCCCAGGAATAAGTTTAGCATCATATTCCATAGTGATGCCTCGATTGAACCTTCCGCCGGTAGACTTCAATGCCGTAAATCGGTTAAGCCATACCCGACTGTTTTGCATTGTTCCGTCAAAGATAAGACCACCAGCCCAGATATCCGTGTTGCCCGTATAGGTCTGGGTTACATTAGGCAGGGCAAGAAAACCGTCGCCTTGTTTTACCAGACGTGTGCTACCTGTGAAGGCTCCACCAGTAATGGTGTGGGTATAGGTCGTCTTGGTGATAACAGCATTATTATTATGGCCTTGTACCCATGTTGGTGCATTGTCGTATACGACCCAAGGACTGGCATTTCCAGATACATTAACCGTCATATTACCTGTTTCAGCCAGCATGATCTGCTGGTTGTTATGACTGCTGTTGATGGTTCCACCGTTAGCTATTTCTTTTCGCCCACTATTGGTCAATGGTGGTGGTGCTATAGTAATACCTTCAGCCTCCCCGATAAAATAACTTACGTGAGGAGGCTGATTGTAAGCACACATTTGCCACACTTCGCTTTGTCGATACTGATGGTCGGCCCATAAAGTAGGTATGCGATAGTCTGTTGGAATGGCTGTCGTGTAAATGCGCAAGCCATTGGATCCGTGGCGCAAGATAATCTCTTCTCGCCAGTCGCCTAAGATGTCACCTTGAAAACAAGGATTGTTCTTGGAATCATTGTTCATGTTACATCCTGAAGAAGTAAACATACGTCCTGTACCAGGTTTATCTATTTTAGCCTCTTTAGCAGTTCCAGGACTATTGAGTATTTCTTCAAGTAAGTCGCCATCCCAATAAATACGTGCGTTCAGATCGCTCCAGGCGATGAAATCGTTATTGATGCTTGCATTGGTAATACTGCTAATCATCGGCGAAATGGTACTTCGTCCCTGAGCGCCATGATAATTGTTAGAGAAATTACCCATCAGTGCTCTACCATCATCGTTCGATGCAGTGAGGCGGTAATAAATATTTGATGTTGTAGCATCACGATAGTTACAAGCCGGTTGGTCTTCGTTGGCAGCAAACATTTCCTGTCCATGAATATAAGGATTGAAGTCGCTCACATGCTGTGCATCGCCATGGCCTAATCCCGTTGTCGAAAGACCGTTACCATTATCGTCTATGACCATTGAACCGTATACGATTTCATCTCGTCCGTCCCAGTCTACATCTGCTACAGTGAAGTTATGATATCCCTGTCCATACCAACTGCTGCTTGCATCATTGCAGTTCCAGGTCCATCGGGTAGTAAGTTTGTGGCTGATAGGGTCTACATCGAGTGCTATCATTTTCTCGCGAGTGTAGATTCCTCGAGCCAAAAAGATGCTAGGCTTTCGTCCATCGAGGAAAGGAGCGCCAAAGAAGTATTTACTGCTTCGATGGCCATAATTGTCGCCCCATGCCGTCTTTTCATCTGTTTCACCACTCTCCAGTCGCTTCAGTGGATAATCGGTTACCTGATAGGTAGCACCTGTTTGTCCGTTCATATAGATGAGATATTCATTACCAGTGTGTGTCCATGCGTATTGAGCAGACGTGGCACCTGCAAATACGCTTCGGGTATTCACACTGGCATTTCCGATGACCTGAGTGCTGCCGTCTGCTTTGTGTATTATCATACCGTCTGCGCCTCTCAGTAGAACTTCGGCTTTTCCATCCTGATCCCAGTCATAAGCTACGGCATTAATCTCTGTACTGTTCAGACTTACCATATTAGGGCCACAGTCTATCCACCAGAGTCGTTGTCCATTGAGCTTGTATGCTTCGATAATAGCATAGTCCGTATTGGTAGCTCGATAAAGATTAGCAGCATCGGCCGTATTTAGTCGCTTTAATATAATTTCCAATTCACCATCACCATCCAGATCAGCCACAGATGCATCGTTAGGTGAATAATCACTGGTAATATCAGAATGATCAGCCTTAGAGTATACATTCTGCAAGGTGATGTCTAGATATCCGGCATAAGTACGAGTGGTATACTTCTGTAGAGCGCTCAGCCAAGGCGTAACAGCAGTACAAGCTGTCTGTTCGACACCTTTTACCACAGCAGTTACGGTATACGAAGCCGTTTGAGATCCATTGGTATCAACAAAGTTAGACACTTGAAGAGGGCTACTGTTAAGTTTGGTTCCATTGCGGTACACATTGTAAGTTACATCGAAGTACTCATTGGGCAGAACGCGCCAACTCAGAAAGGTACCTTCGTTAGTCCCATTAGTACGATACACAGCAACCAGTCCTCTATCTAGAGCATCGGTCATACGCTGTGCATGGATAACACCTGTTGAGGCCATCAACAGCAAGGCAGACATCGTAAGTCTGTGTTTTAGACGAGCGTGCCATGGCAAGAATCGTCTCATCATGTTTTTTTTAGACATGTAGATTATTAGTAAAAATTATTAAATATGAATTAGGTTATATCAATCTGTTTAAATATAAGAATAGTAGCTAATTATTCTATTCTTCTGAAACATTCTTAAGGAACAAATTAAAATAATTTTATTCAAAGTTGTATTCTCTGTATCAAATTTTTTTCGTGAGAATATCAAAAATTATAGTATTTATCAAAAATTAGCCTATTTAGTAGTTCGTTGATCGTTTACTAATAAGATTCTTTAAAAATGAAGTGGAAACCAAATGACACATTAATAAAATCAGATATGATAGAATTCATGTGGAAGTATATTGATATTGGCTATGAAGAAAAACAAACTTACCCCCTGTTCGGGATAAGAAATTGGCCTGTTTAATGTGTTCCTGACGAAATAGATCAGGTTTGATAGTTTGTTTGTGTCTTTTAGAAAACTAAACGAACTTAATTATCAGTAAACACGTTTCAGCCATTAGCGTTATCCTTTGATGGAAAGATTTGTTCTAAAGTTTTTACGAAATAATTCTGTCGTTCGTCTTTGGTGTTCCGGATATAAATCCAGTTGAAAGGATAATATTGATTTTTGAAACCATTGCTGTAGAGCTTGTAAAGACCGGTAACGCCTAGAGAATGAAGGATGTGAAGTGGCGGAAGACTTCGCTTATAACGGCACTTGGAACTCAAAAAACGATGGAGAAAATAGGCAACTAAAAACCAACTTTCATCACTGGTAGTGAAGACCATTATCGATTTGCTTAACGTAGACTTCACCATTACTTTCTTTTGGTCTTCTGAAATCAGAATTTCGGCAGGCATCGGCTTGAAGCGACAATCTTGTTGCTGGCCATTACCGCATTGTGAAAGTTCTTCTATCGAATATTTCAGATAGAAAGATACAGGAACACCATCTACAATAATGGTATCGGTCGGCGAGGCTTCCTCCTCCAGTTTGAGAAAACGTTGAAGAGCTTTCATTTGTGACAGATCTTTGCAGAGATGATGCAATTCTTGTACCACAATGTTGTCTTCACTGAATAGGCCGATATATAGTTCATCGTGAATAATGGTCAGAATATCTTGTAGAATATTGTGGGCATCGAGCAATTTCTGGTTTTCCATTTCCTCGATATTAGGTATAGCCACATGAATATGTACGGTATCTTGCGTTTCTTCTACAGTAGAATATCGCTCGAAGACATTTCTGCGAGTCTTGTCAGACTTATTCAAATATTTTACAGCCTCTTTAGTATTTTCTTTTGATTCTGGAAATTTCCGACCGTTGCGAAGCCACTGATAGAATCCATCGAGATTCACCATGGTGCCAAATATATGACGCTTGCCCTGTTGAGGCGAAACCGTTTCTTCTACAGGTTTGCTAACTTGTTTAACTACAGGTCTTCTTGATTCATCACGTACCAAATGCTTTTCGGGTACATATTTCTTTTTCTTGGTATAGTCAAGATACAGTTCTATCGAGTTCTGATATTTTCGCGTCTTGATGGCAAAATCAGAACTCGGTTTACCATTGATATAGAGTTCTACATGTTCTGCATCTACCGGATAAGATTCCTTACTAATAAAAGTAGACCGCTGGTCAGCTACAGTCTGTAGCCCCGAGATATCTTTTATCGACTGCTGATAGCGTTGACGTTTCTGTCTGCGAGGCTCACGAGTCTGGAGATATTCCAGGAAATCGTCCATATTTTTAATTTCCATATCGATGCGAATAGCCTTGGCATGTATTCGCTCAAGATTCTGTCGTCGGTTACGGGTTGTGTCTATACCGAGTTGGTTAGATAAAATGGTATTGCCCAGACCATTAGACTCATGCTTACGAATAGTGGGAGCAAATCGCTTAGATTCACTCGTCTGTACCGTCAGCTCTGATTTTTTTTCAGAGGCACGAAGTCGGGCAAAGGCCGCAGCCTTGATTTTTTTCAATCTTTCGAGTTGGTCGGGACTAATTTCTTCTCGCATGTGTGCAAAATTACATCTTTCTGATGGACTAGGCAAATGATTACGCTGATTTTGCAAATCTTCAGCCTATTTCATTCTAGGGGCGATATGAATACTTTTTTTGGCCAGATTCGGTATGAGCATCGGCTTCATTACCGTCGATACTATTGTAGCAATGAAGAGGGAAAGGTTGGAATTAGTGGATTGAGTTAGGAAATTCATGAAGATTGAAGGGATAGAAATTATGTCCTGGTCATGTACAGATAAGCCTCGAAAATCCTTTAGATTTCGAGGCTTATCGATTATTGGTTTCTACCTTAGAATTCAAACTTTTCCAGCTTCATTTGTCCATCAGTATACTTGCTGATTTGGGGAACAATGGTTGTGAAGTGTGGCTGTTTCTCGTGTGCTTTTAAGGCTTCGATATTTTCCCATGTTTCGCAGAACATCATGTTCTGTGGATCAGTTGCACTGTGGAAAAGATCGTAGGCTATGTTACCCTCATCCTTACGAGACTGGGCAACGAGTTCCTGAGCAATTTGTTTTACCTGTTCGGCATCAGCGGCGTCTTTCAGACGAATAAATGCATTAATTCTTATCATGTTGATTGATTTTTTAGATGTGAATATTATCTTTCTGTATAGTTGGTATATCTCATGGTTGGAATACCCAGTCCCATGAGTGCATGGATGTCTCCCTCTACACCAAGAATTTCCTTGATACGTTTCTGGTTACCTTTGGCATATGCAGTGCTTACAAATCCTAGATACACCTGACTCACACCAAGAGCCTGAGCCATGAGTGATGCGTTTTGATAAGCCAGGTTACTGTCTTTCTCACCAAAGTCATCAGTAGGAGTGGTGAAAGCAATGATGGCCGAAGAGTTGCGAAGGATAGGATCCTTACCATTTTCATACGCCTTTTTCATGCCATAGAAGGCTGGGATAAAGTCATAATATTCTGGATGGGTCGCCTTCATAAATAGTTTTACAAACGGATTCTCCAATTTCTTCACCATATCGCCGAAAGTATTGATGGTAAACTCCTGAACTTGTTTGAGTTTTTCAGGATCATTGATGACCGTAATTGTAACCTGACGCGTATTTCGTGCTGTTGGTGCATAGCGACCTGCTTCCACTATCTTTTCGAGTTTATCGGTCGGAACTGGTGCCCCTTTCATCGTTCTATTCGAGCGACGGGCATGAATGAGTTCCATTAGCTGGTCTGCCGATGGCATATTCTCGTAGTTGATGGGGTGAACTTTATCAGCTGAGATCTCGCTGTGTTTGATTGCCCCTGTAGGACAAACATCTAAGCAATGGCCACAGACGATACAGATTTCAGGTTTGCAAATCGTAATAGGATATCCCTTCTCCTCTTGTTCGAAAATGTTTGCAGGACATACCTTGGTACATTTCCCACATTTAATGCAGGAATCTGGGTTAATTCTGATAGTTGTCATATCTTCTAATTGTTTTTGTATTGTAACATTATATGTTGATGATGCAAAGATAATTTATTAAATGGATATCGCAGAGGATATAAATGATTTTTAACGAGTTTCTGCTTAGTAGGGCAGTGTCATGAGTTAAACATTTAACAAGGCTTTTGGGTGGGTATAGCCTGCAATTGCATTTTATTTTGTATCTTTACGGCCACAAAAACTACAACGATTATGATTTTACGTATTTGTAACAAACTTACACGATTAGGACTTAGTCTCTTTTTATGTTTCCTGTCTCATTCCGCTATGGCCCAATTACCGATAGTAAGTAGTCAATCTGAGGTCTGTCAACAGTCTATTCAGAAGCGTCGCATAGCGCTTCGTGATAGTATTCTGTCGTGCATATCAGGTGCATCGATTGCGAATCCATTGAAGGGTAATTCACCGAAAAACGTTCAAGAAATTAATATTCTGAAGATGGGTGCCCGTAATAATGGTACATATAACTGTTTGCCTGCTTTCAACAAAGCCATCCATAGGGCCTCTGCAAAGAAAGGTGTCAAGATTATTGTGCCGAAGGGTACGTATTATCTCTGTGGTCCGATTGTGTTGAGGAGTAATGTGTGTATCGATTTACAGGAGGGTGCTGTGTTGAAATTTGCACCCGATGCAAAGTATTATCCTATGGTGAATACTAGTTGGGAAGGTACATTCCTCTACAATCATTCGCCTTTCATTTATGGCTATCAGGTAGAAAATGTAGCAATTACGGGTAAGGGTACGATTGATGGTAATGCGATGACAACATTTGCCACCTGGCGACCTAAACAGAAACCTGCTCAACTCTTAAGCAGACAGCAAAATCATGAGGAGGTTCCGATAGTGCAACGCAAGTTTGGGCAGGGGCAATGGCTTCGTCCACAACTTATTCAGTTGTATCAGAGTAAGAATATTACACTCGAGGGTGTCAAAATTATCAATTCACCTTTCTGGTGCATCCATCTGCTCAAGAGCGAGAATATTATTTGTCGTAGACTCCGTTATGATGCCAAATTGGTGAATAATGATGGTATCGATCCAGAGATGTCGCGAAATATCCTTATCGAAGATATTCACTTCAATAATGGTGATGACAACGTAGCCATTAAGAGTGGTCGTGATAATGATGGTTGGCATGATGCGTGTCCGGCAGAGAATATCGTTATTCGCAACTGTCATTTTAAGGGTCTTCATGCTGTAGTTATTGGCAGTGAAATGTCGGCTGGTGTTCGCAATGTGTTCGTCGAGAATTGCGATTATGCTGGTTATTGTAAACGAGGCGTTTTCATCAAGACGAATCCGGATAGAGGCGGCTTCGTCAGTCATCTGTTTGTCAACAACTGTAAGTTTGATGAAGTAGAAGATCTATTTTATGTTACCAGTCGATATGCCGGTGAAGGTCAAGAGAGCATGCATTTCTCTACGATTGAGCATTTGTATGTGGATGGCTTGAGCGCCCGCAAGGTGAGAGCTGCAGCTTTGGTGTTGCAAGGTACAAGTGCCGAACCGGTTCAGCATGTATCTTTTAATGCAATCGAGGTGGGTGAAGCTTCTACAGGCATCAGTTTCGAGAATGTTAAGGATGTCCAATTAGGTGAATGCCATATCGGTAAACCGGCAGGTACGCCTACTCAGGTATCTGCTAAGGACAAGATCTTTTAGTTTCGTAATTAATCATCAACCATACCCCTATATGCTTATAGGAACAGATATGTATTATTACTTATTTAATAGCAAATGAAACGAAAAAGGCTGACAGAAAAATCGATTCTGTCAGCCTTTTTTATATGAATTGGTTAATTACATTACAAAATATAATTCTTGAGGTCTTCTTCTACAGTCGCATTACCTGCAATACCGAAGGTATCAACCAATACCTTTAATACACCTTCTGATATGAAAGCAGGCAACGTCGGACCAAGGTGAATATTCTTTATACCAAGGTGTAACAAGGCAAGAAGTACGATAACAGCCTTCTGCTCATACCATGCGATGTTGAAGAAGATAGGCAGATCGTTGATATCGTTGACACCAAAGATCTCTTTTAACTTCAAGGCTACAACGACCCATGAGTAAGAGTCGTTACACTGTCCTGCATCAAGGACGCGTGGTATACCATTGATATCACCTAAGTGAAGTTTGTTATACTTATATTTCGCACAGCCAGAAGTCAGAATTACGACATCCTTTGGCAGTGCCTTGGCAAATTCCTTATAGTAGTTACGATTCTTCATTCGACCATCGCAACCACTCATGACCACAAACTTGCGGATAGCGCCTGTTTTTACAGCTTCGACTATCTGATCGGCTAGAGCGAATACCTGAGCGTGAGCAAATCCACCGACGATTTCGCCTATTTCGATCTCTTTAGGAGCCTCGCACTTCTGTGCCAAAGCGATAACTTCAGAGAAGTCCTTATGTCCATCAGCACCCATTTCGATGTGTTTCCAACCAGGATAGCCTGTCGAGTTGGTAGTGAAGACGCGATCTTTGTATTCGGCTGATGGGGATGGTGGCACGATACAGTTGGTAGTGAATACGATAGGGCCATGGAAGCTGGTAAACTCTTCTTTTTGTTTCCACCAGGCGTTGCCATAGTTACCGACGAGGTGCTTGTATTTCTTGAGCTGTGGATAGTAGTGAGCTGGCAACATCTCGCCATGGGTATAGACATCTATGCCTGTACCTTCGGTCTGGATGAGAAGGTCTTCGATATCCTTGAGGTCATGACCTGAAATGAGGATACCTGGACGTTGCCCTACGCCGATGTTGACATGGGTGAGCTCTGGATTGCCATAGGCTTCAGTGTTGGCCTGATCGAGGAGCGCCATGACGTCTACGCCATATTTACCTGTTTCGAGTGTGATATTGAGCAGAGTTTGCATATCGGCATCAGGGTTGGTGATTGTATTCAGGGCTTTGCACATAAATGCGATAATTTTATCATTGGTCTCGCCTAATCGAGCAGCATGCTCATAGTAAGCAGCCATGCCTTTGAGTCCGAGTACTGTAAGCTCTTTTAATGATCTAAGGTCGGCATTTTCATTGCGAAGGATGCTTTCTCGTTGACCTTCTGCATCGAAATCTACCTTCTCGCCACCCCAGCGTACTTCCTGATAGTCAGGAAGGAGGATGTTATGTTGCTGGGCGAGGTGAAGCAACTGTTTTTTGAGAGCGATACCTATGTCGACCTTATTTAATATTGCCTGATCGTCAAAATTGGCATTGGTGATGGTTGAGAAGAGAGCATCGGTGAGGTAGTCGGCTACCTGTGTGCGATTGTACTCGAGCTCAGCCTGATTGAACTGGTGAGCGATGGTACCAATACCACGTACTACACTAAGAAGGAGATCTTGCCATTTAGCAGTACTGGCCTCCTTACCACACACACCTTTAATCGTACAACCTGTACCCTTGGCAGTTTCCTGACATTGGAAACAAAACATCTTGTTGTCTGTCATAATCTTTATATCTTAAATGATTTATTTTCGGGTGCAAAGATAGGTTTATCAAAAGACTGTATTTGGACACAATTGTTACCCCTTAGTGTTAAAAAATCATTATTTTTAGGTATTGTGTAATTTATATCGTCTACGTATCTTTGCAGCCGATTTTATATAATGCTAATAAATAACGAAACAAACTAGTAAACGAAATGAAAAAGAATGCAATAGGTATGGTTCTAGTAGCATGTGGAATGACATTGCCTGTTACAGCTGAAGTAAATCTTACTCCAGTCAAGAACAATGAAGCGGATATTCATGTAGATTCTACAGCGGTACACTCTGAACATAAGTTAGGTGAGGTAGTCGTAAATGGTCGCAAACAGACCTATACAGAGAAAGATTTATCATCTACTCTTCGTCTGAATATGCCAATTATTCAGATTCCACAGAATATACATGTACTTACCAAAGATGTGCTCGATGATCTGGGTATCGCTTCTGCCGATGAGGGCATTCAGCGTACGGTGAGTGGTGTGAGTAAACTAGAGCACTGGGGCGATTATTTACGTATTAATGCGCGTGGTTCACGAATGGCTGCTTTCCGTGAAGGTATGAACTTTACTAGTACATGGGGACCAATGACTGAGGATATGAGCTATGTAGACCGTATCGAGTTTGTTAAGGGTCCTGCCGGATTTATGATGTCTAATGGTGAACCTGCAGGTCTCTATAATGTGGTAACCAAGAAACCTACTGGCTATACTCGTGGTAATGCTAGCATTACTTTAGGTAGCTACGATTATTATCGTGCAGCTTTAGATCTAGATGGTCATCTTGATAAACAGAATAAATTGCAATACCGATTTAATGTAATGGGTATGAGTACCAATTCGATGCGTGCTAACGAGTTTACGAAACGTTATTCGATAGCACCTGTATTGCGCTATCTCATCAATGATAAGACAACTCTTACCTTGGAATATGATCTGCAGTATATGCAGAGTTCTGATATTGGTGGTTCGTATATCTTCTCACCTTTTGGTTATAAGTCAGTTGCCCGTAATTACTCGCTTATCGAACCAGGTATGGAACCTACTAAGGCTTATGACCATACGGTCATCTTGAATTTCCAACACCAGTTGAGTGATAATTGGAAACTTACAGCTCAGGGTTCTTACTCTAACTATGCTCGTACAGGTACTTCACTTTGGGCATATAACATTGAGGAAAATGGTAATATGGACCGCTATGTTACTAATGCAGATGTACTCAACGAGATGAAGTTCGGCCAGATATATCTTAATGGTAAGGCGCAGACGGGTAAGGTTTCTCATAAGATTATGACGGGTCTGGATATGAACAACAAGCATGCTTGGTATGATTGGAGTCAGAGTTATGCTCTCGATAGTACTGGCACTTTTAATGTGTTTAGAGATACTCCAAGTGGTACTCCTTATTATGGCTATCCACAGTTTGATAGAACCAAGGATATTAAGGAGCGTGCCAATAATACACAGATTACGCAAAGTTCGTATGGCTTATATCTACAGGATGTACTTGGTTTCTTCAATGACAAGTTGCTATTAACTCTTGCAGGTCGATTCACTCATGTAGAGGATGCATCGTATGGTACTACACAGACCAAAGAGAATCATTTCTCTCCTCGTGTAGGTCTTACTTATAATCTCGATGACAATACTTCTTTCTATGCACTTTATGATCAGACCTTCTCACCACAGATGGGGCAGCTTCGCAATGGCAATAAGGTGAAGCCAATCGTAAGTAATAACTGGGAGATTGGTGCTAAGCGTAACTGGTTCGATGGTCGTCTGCAGACCTCTTTATCGCTTTATAGTATCTTGATTGATAATCAGATTAGTGCTGATCCAGAGAATACTGGTAGCGAGAATTACTATATTCAGGTGGGACAGTCTGTATCTAAGGGTATCGAACTCGATATCAATGGTGAGATTCTTCCTGGTTTGAACCTTTTGGCTAACTATGCTCTTACTAATTATAAGGTAACGAAATCTGAAGATCCAACGAGTCCGGTAGGTACACATATGCCTGGTTATGCTAAGCATCAGTTTAACGTATGGCTTAAATATCAGGTATTGAGTGGTTTCTTGAAGGGCTTCCACATTGGTTTGGGCGAAACTTCGCTAATCGACCGAAGCACGTGGACCTTTGCCGATGGTATCAATGAAGAACCACTGCCAAATTATATTCGTGTAGATGGTTCGTTGGGATGGAAAAACGACAAGCTATCAGTACTGCTCAATGTTAATAATATCATGAATGCTTATCTGTTGAGTGGTTGCAAATATGGTAACTATTATGTATGGCAGTCTGAGCCAGGTCGTACTTTCCGTATGACGCTGTCTTATAACTTCTAAGAAGAAAAATTCTATTGACCCTGGTGACTGGGTGATAAAAAAGATAGACTAAAAAGGAAGTAAGAATGATTCTTATTTCCTTTTTTTATTGATGATTGTTGGGTGAAGCCACATATTTGTATCGAGATAATTTCTCACAAGAATTAGGTATGTTTCTAACAAACTTTTCTTCAGAAATTACCTTTTTTTAGGTATTGTCGTATATTTTGATTACCTGTATCTTTGCAGAGGATAATATCAGATTGTTTGTAATGCCGGGAAGAATTGTAAAACTAGTTGTACTTCTTTTGTTCTTTAGTGAAATCATTTTGGCACAAAAGTTATCAGTCGGAGGACTTATCTTATCGGAGAAAGATCGCCTACCAATAGCCTATTCTACAGTTATGATTAAGGAGAGTGGACAGTGGGCTGTCAGTGATGATAAGGGAGAATTTCTTATTAAGAATGTACAGAAGGGTACATGTACTGTGGTGATTAGAAGTTTAGGTTATGTATCACGTACTTTTACCTTAAAGGTAGTCGATGAGTCTAAGAAATTGCGTATCCTTTTGAAGGAAGAAAATCTGAAACTTGCTGAAGTTGAGGCTGTTGCCAAGCGGAAAAATGATGATGCTACAACTTCTTATCATATAGACCGGCTTGCTCTCGATAATCAACAGATTATAAACCTCAGTGATATCGGTACACTCCTTCCTGGCGGTAAAACGGTAAATAGTACGCTTATGGACGACGACCGTATGGCTTTGCGAAGTGGTAGTAGTGAGAAGGGAAATGCTTCTTTTGGTACTGCTGTCGAAGTGGATGGTGTGCGATTGGGGAACAATGGTGCTATGAGCGAAACGCTGGGTGCCAGTACACGTAATTTGGGGGTATCTTCTATTGAGAGTATCGAAGTGATAACCGGTGTTCCTTCTGTGGAATATGGTGATCTGAGTAATGGTATTATCAAGGTAAATACACGTCAGGGTAAGTCGCCTTTTCAGTTGGAAGTACAATTGAATCAACATACTCGGCAGATAGCTCTCAATAAAGGATTTGATTTGGGACATGGTTTGGGTATCTTGAATACATCGTTAGAACACGCCCGCTCTTTTTCGGATGCTACATCTCCTTATACGGCTTATCAGCGAAATATTCTCTCGTTAAGCTATATGAATGTATGGAACAAAAGTACTACTCCGCTTACTCTCCATATCGGTTTGTCGGGTAATGTGGGTGGCTATAATTCGAAAGCAGATCCGGATAGAGTTCTAGACGATTTTTCTAAGTCGAGAGATAACAGTTTCAGAGCTAAGATGGAATGGAACTGGCTGCTTAATAAAAGTTGGATAACGAATTTGACTTTGATGGGATCGGTATCGTATGCAGATCGTAAATCAGAATCGTATACGAGTACGAGCAGCTCATCTACTCAACCTTATATTCACACCACTACCCAGGGTTATTATCTTTCAGAAGATTCACCAACAGCTAATGTTGTGCTTGGTCCTACTGGCTACTGGTATGTAGATGCTTTTACAGACAGCAAACCTCTGGATTATGCCTTAAAACTGAAAGGTGAATGGACACGAAGATTTTGGGGGATGCTGAACAAACTCATGATTGGAGCTGATTATAGTCGGTCTGAAAATAAGGGTGAAGGGTTGTATTACACAGATTTACAGTATGCACCTACTTGGCGCGCTTATCGGTATGCAGATCAGCCGGCTATCAATAATATAGCACTTTATGCTGAAGAAAAAGTGGTGATACCTGTCAGTAAAAAATCAACAGCAGAACTGACTGCCGGTTTGCGTGATGACCTGACGAGTATCGATGCGTCGGCTTATGGAACGGTTTCGAGTGTTTCTCCTCGTGTAAATGGAAAATATATATTCTGGCGTCATCAACCTCATCGATGGGTGAGTGCACTCAGTTTACATGCCGGATGGGGAAAGTCGGTAAAGTTACCTTCTATGCAGGTGCTTTATCCACAACCAGTGTATAGTGATAAACTGGCTTTTTCTTCTACGAGCAATGCCTATAATCAGGCGTATTATGCGTATTATACGCAACCAACACCTGCTTTATATAATAGTGACCTGAAGTGGCAGTATACCAACCAAACTGATGTGGGGGTAGATTTCACATTATGGGGAGCTAAGGTAACTTTATCGGGCTTCTATCATAAAACTTATCATCCTTATTTAGCCACAACCGTCTATACTCCGATGACCTATTACTATACTTCGCCTACAGAAGTACAAAACTGTGGCATACCGGTAGCCAACCGTACTTTTGCCATTGATGAACAGACGGGTGTGGTAACAGTAAGCGACATCACAGGTCAGCAAGAATCGGTAACACTGGCTAACTATGCCCGTAATACCTATTATGCACAGACCAAATATGCTAACGGATCACCGATAGAACGGTATGGGCTGGAGTGGGTTATTGACTTCCCGAAAATCAAGGTGCTGAGTACTGGTATCCGTCTAGATGGTAGTTATTATCATTATAGAGGTGTAGACGATAATCTGATTGCTGATATTCCTACGGGAATCTCTACGACAATGAGCAATGGCAGTCTATATCAGTATGTGGGTTATTATAGAGGCAGTAATGCTACATCTACCGGTTATTCGGCACAGGCCTCAGTCACTAATGGCTCACTATCGAGAAAACTGAATCTGAATGCGACTTTTACTACTCATATACCTAAGGTACGACTGATCATGACCTTACGTCTGGAGTCTTCGCTCTATACTTACAGCCGTTCGCTTTGTGAGTATGTGGACGGTAGCAGCAGAGGGTATCAGGTAGATGAATCGAATGCTTATTTTGGTACCCCATATCAGGGCGAAACTAATAAATATGTTATCGTATATCCCGAATATTATTCTACTTGGGATGATCCGAATACACTGATACCCTTTGCCGAGAAATTTGCTTGGGCACGCGAGAATGATCAGGAACTCTATAATGATCTCTCTAAACTTGTGGTTAGAAGCAATTATCAGTATATCCTTAATCCTAACCGGTTATCGGCTTACTACTCGGCTAATTTTAGTATTACGAAGGAGATAGGCAACCATGTATCATTATCGTTTTATGCCAATAACTTCTTCAATAACATGCAGACCGTACATAGTACACAGACGAATGTAGATACTTCGCTCTTTGCGAGTAGTTATATACCAAGTTTCTATTATGGTCTCTCTTTACGATTAAAATTATGAAAGTAACTCGTTTATTACCTCTGTCGGTAGTATCACTTATGCTGTCGGCACTTACTTTGGTTTCCTGCTCATACGAAGAGTCTATGCAACTCTGTAAGGTCGAGGTGCAATTACAATATCCTGCCAATAGTATATCTGCTTATGCTGGTGCACCCGTTTTGTTGACTGATGCTACGGCTTCGGTTTTTGTAGACAGTACCAACACAGAGGGAAAGGCGGTTTTTCAGGTTCCGCCCGGGATATATCAGGTGAGTAGTTCGGATACTTATCTTACCTATGATTACCGGTATATTCTGAATGGGGTTAAGAGTCAACTCATCATATCGCCCGACAGTAGTAATCAGATACAGCTGCCATTAACGGTTTCGACCAAACGTATTGTGCATTAATATAACGTGAATAATAGATGATAGAATAAATATAAAAACCAAAAGGCTTATGAAAAGACTTATTATCTCTTTGATGACATTCATGACCGCCATGGTGCCAATTACAGCCGAAGAAACCATCGATATAGAGCAACTCGTAGTCGAGTTTTCTAGTGGTGAAACGGTAGCTATAGATTTACAGGACTCACCTGTACTGTCTTTCTCTGCTGATACCCTCGTAGCAACATCGCCAGGTATCGAGCTTCGTTATCCGATACAGCAGATAGCACAGTATTATTTCACAACTGTGCAGCGGGAAGTTACTGGCATTACTCAAGTGGTAAACTCGTCTTCTGCAAGTGAACATCCTACTCCTGAGATTTCAGACGGAAAAGCAGGCTTCTCAGGTTTGAAGGTCGGTAGTAAGGTGGTAGTTTATACCATTGATGGCAGAGTAGTAACAATCGTAAAAGCACAGGAAGACGGAACTGCTTCTGTCGACCTGAATGGTCTGGGCTCAGGTATTTTTATCCTCCAGACATCAGGTGCTAGTTTTAAAATAAACCATAAGTAAACCAAAAACTCAATATGTATATCATGATGAAAAAAACTATACTCACATTTGTAACTGCATTCGTTTCGCTCTTCAGTGCACAGGCTCAAACCTGGAATATGATAGTAACCCATGAGGATGGTAGTACAGATACTATTCCTACTGCTAAGGTGAAAAATGTAAGTTTTTCGTTGCCTGATCAGAATGCTGACCAGATTTTGATAAAGGAACTTTATAATGGTGGATGTTTGGCTAATGATGGCGTTAAAACTTTTACCAAAGATCAAGGTGTAGTGCTTTACAATAACTGTTCACAGGTAGCAGTAGCTAATAATTTAGCCGTAGGATTTGCAGGACCTTATAATAGTGCTGGTAGTAACTACTGGTATACTACAGATGGCCAACTGTCTTATCGTGATTATATTCCAGCTCTGATGGGTATCTGGTATTTCCAGACACCATTAATTATTCAACCTTATTCGCAAGTGGTCATCAGTTTCAAGAATGCTATTGACAATACACAGACTTATAGTAATTCTGTAAATTATGCCAATGAGGATTATTATACTACTTATGACCCTGAGTCAGGATTTAATCAGACTAGCAGCTACGCTGCACCAGCTGATGTTATCCCTACTTCTCATTATCTTAAAGCGGTAGAGTATGGGCAGGGTACAGCGTGGGCGCTGAGCGTTGTTTCTCCTGCGTTCTTTATCTTCCAGACGCAGAATGTTACTCCTGCAGATTATGCTAACAATACGGATAATATCATATACGACCCAGGTAAGACCGGTCCTGTATATGCCAATCTCAAGGTGCCTACATCATGGATTCTTGATGGTATCGAAGTCTATAATGCTGGTGGTGAGAATGTTAGTAAAAAACGTCTTACAGCTGATATAGATGCTGGATATGTATCACTGACTAATAAGTTGGGCCATACTCTCTATCGTAATGTAGATAAAGAAGCAACAGAAGCCTTGCCAGAAAATGCAGGCAAATTGGTATATAACTATGCTCTTGGTGTAGGCAATTCTACTGATCCAAGTGGTATTGATGCTGAGGCTTCTATCAAACAAGGGGCTCATATCATTTATCAAGATACCAATAATTCTACCAATGATTTCCACGAACGTCAGAAGTTCTCTATCCGTGGTGAGTAAATTTCTGTTCTCTGGAGCACTTCTGGTGTTGAGTTCTCTTGAGGCACAAGCTCAAACGGTGAAGACCGATAGCTTACTCATGCGAGATTTTTCGTATGTGATGCAAAGTGATCCTTGGCTGATGGGTAATAATCCTTCAGCCTTGATTCGCTTTGGCTCTTCTACACTGTCAGAGGCAACCGTATCCATGACAGTGGGGAATGGAGGGTTCGTGAATTACGATCAGTCTCCCCATACCCTTACATTTGGTGCTTCTGCTGAGTCTGTCTATCGGTTGTCGCCTCGTACTGTAGTTTATGGTCGTATGAGTTACCAGAATGAGAGCAGTAGTAATATGGCTGGTTCTGCTTTTCTGAATACTTATCATTTGCCCTTTGATATTGTGGAAGACTCGTTGACCAATGAGGGGGATGAGCATCGTGACACTTATCATCTGAAAGGTGGTGTCGGTGTCGATATCTGGCATGGATGGTCTGTGGGGGCTAGTTTTGATTTCACGGCCGCTAATTTGGCCAAGTATAAAGATTTGAGACATCAGAATAAAGCCATGGACCTAACCTTCTCGGCTGGTTTTTATCTGCCTCTTGGTCATGTATCTTTAGGTGCAAATTATCTGTATCGACGCAGTACTGAGAATATTCGCTTTAAAGTATACGGACAGAGTGATAAGGTGTATAAGTCGCTGATAGCCTATGCCAACTTCATGGGACAGGTGGAACAGTTTACCACGAACGGATATACAGGAAGTAATAATGAACAGCCACTGTTCTCTGCTCGACATGGAGCCTGTGTACAGTTAGATTGGCGTATTACTTCACAGTGGCAATGGTATCATAGTATGATGGCTCAATATAGAAGTGGATACTATGGCCGTGAGTCGGCTTATACCATCACTTATATGCGCCATCATTCACATATCTATACCTATCAGTCACGTTTGTCGTATCGCCTGCCAACTTCCTTACATCGCATGGATGTATCAATCAGTGCGGAACGATTAGAGAATAATCAGAATGCTTATCTCGAAACCCTTAATGAACAAGGGGCTTCGCAGTATGAGTATTTTGGTGCTGTGAAAACGGGCGATAAATTATGGGTTGATACCCATATCGGTTATACAGGCGATATGGGCATCGATTACGAACTGCCACGGTGGACGGTTGCCACGGGGGTGAATATCGGACATCGCAAGCAGACTGGCTATCGTTATCCTTATTATCGCAGACAGCGACTCAATCAGGTACAGGGCTATATAGATGCTTGTCATCGCATACGCTTGCGCCAAGGTATTCTGCAAGCAGGATTGCAGTTCGCTTATCAGAAGGGGAGTGGTGATGTGTATGAAGACCTGACTTTTGCAGAACCTTCAGCCCAACAGACCGCTCCGCCCTCTATGGATGCTTATCTGTATCGCGATTATGAATACTATACTGCTCCACAGGTTAAGGTGGGAGCAGCTCTTAAGTATTCGTTTATCTTTCCACAAACTCGTATGAAAACTTATGTGGAAGGAAAATGCACTTATCTTAAAGCTTACAATACTGATGCTTATCTCAAAGGAGATGCATATACTACAGTAATGCTGATCGTGGGTGTCGACTTCTAAAAGATGAGGAAAACTATAAAAAAGTATATAACAATGAAAAAGAAATTTAGATTAATGGTCATTGCGCTGATTTCGTTATCACCTTGGGCGGCAATGGCGCAATCACTCGACCAAGACCCTTCCGTACGTGTGGGTAAACTGAAGAATGGATTAACGTATTATATTCGTCATAATGCCAAAGAGGCTGGATTAGCCGATTTCTATATCGCCCAGAAAGTGGGTTCTATCCTCGAAGAACCACGTCAGCGTGGCTTGGCTCACTTCCTCGAACACATGGCTTTTAATGGTACCAAGCATTTCCCAGGTAAGGGCAAGCAGTTGGGTATTGTGCCTTGGTGTGAAACCATCGGAGTGAAGTTTGGAGCCAATCTCAATGCCTATACTTCTATTGACGAAACCGTGTATCATATTGGTAGTGCGCCTATTAAGCGCGAGGGAATTATCGATTCGTGTCTGCTTGTACTTAACGACTGGAGTCATTATATCCTGCTCGAAGATAATGAAATTGATAAAGAGCGTGGTGTAATTCATGAAGAATGGCGTACACGTCGTGCAGGTAAAGCTGTTTCTCGTATGATGGAAGATGCTACACCACAATTATATAAGGGAACCAAGTATGAAGATTGTATGCCTATTGGTAATATGGATGTGGTAGATCATTTTGCTTATCAAGATTTGCGTGATTATTATCAAAAATGGTATCGTCCTGATCTTCAGGCTATCGTTGTCGTTGGCGATTTCGATGTGGATCAAATGGAAACTAAGATTAAGCGTCTTTTCTCAAAGATTCCTGCGGTTAAAAATCCTGCTAAGCGCGAATATTATCAGGTGAACGATAATGACAAGATGATTGTGTCTATCCAGAAAGACAAGGAGCAACCGATAATCCTGGCTCATCTGTATATGAAGTTGCCTGCTACACCATTCAGCGAAAAGAATAATGTGAAGTATTTGCGTGACAACTATATCAGTTGGTTGGTAGCTCAAATGCTGAATGGTAGATTGGCTGAAGTTCGCCAGCAGGCTAATCCGCCATTCCTCAGTGCGACATCACATATTGGTACTTTTTTCGTATCGCGAACTAAAGATGCGTTCAGTCTGAGTATCAGCTGTAAACAAGATAATATCTTAGGAGGAATCCGCAAGGCCTTAGCTACTGTAGAAACAGCTCGCCAGCATGGTTTTACTGCATCAGAATTAGAGCGTGCCAAGACACTCTACAAGACTCGTACTGAGCGCGCTGTGAAGAGTGAAAAAGATCGTACTAATTCCCATTTTGTGAATAAGTGTGTGCAAAACTTCTTGTATGGTGAACCATTGATTACTGCAAAATATGAAGATGAACTGTCTGATAAATTGAACCAAGAAGTAACTCTGGAGGAAGTAAACCAAGAACTACAGAAATTGATAACTCATCAGAATCAGGCTTTTGTGGTATATGCTCCCGAAAATCCATCTATTGTCATTCCATCGGAAGCTGAATTTGAAAAATCTATCCTAGATGCTCAGGCACAGTCTTATGAGGCTTATCAAGAAGAGAAAGTAGATGCAGAACTGACACCAAATATGCCGCAGGCTGGCAAGATTATTGCAGAGAAAGATTTTGGCAAGTATGGTGTTCGCGAAATCACTTTGAGTAATGGTTTGAAAGTTTATGTGAAACCTACAGATTATCAGTCAGACCAAGTATTGTTCTCTTTGGAAGGATGGGGCGGAACGTCTTTATTTCCAGATCGCGATATTCCAAACTTGTCACTGATTACCAGTGCTGTAACAGCTGGTGGTGTAGGCAATTTTGATGCAATAGCACTTCGCAAAGCTCTTACCGGTAAAGCTGTTCGAATACAGCCTTTCGTAGGTGATACTCGCCAGAATATTAGTGGAAACAGTTCTGTTAAGGATATGAAGACCATGTTGCAGTTGGCTTACCTTTACTTCACTTCACCTCGTCGCGATACTGTGGCATATCAGTCGCTTATCAATCGTACAAAATCTTTCTTGACCAATCGTAGTGCTAGTCCAAAGGTAGCCTTCAATGATTCTGTTACTGCAGCACTTTATAATAATCATCCTCGTACCCGTCCGGTAGTGGCTGATACATTGGATAAGGCTAACTATGATCGTATTCTTAAACTTTACAAGTTTGCTTTTAGCGATGCTTCTAAGTTTAGAGCAACGATTATCGGTAAAGTGAATCTCGATTCTTTGCGTCCATTACTGACTCAGTATTTGGCTACCCTACCAGTTAAGAAACATTGTGGCAAGTGTACACATCAGCATGATAGTATCAATTATGCTCGTGTACCACAATATTCAACAGAAAATAAAGTAGTCAAGTTTAATAAAAAGATGGCAACTCCTTTGGCTAATGTCAGCATCTTCTATACAGCTCAGTTGCCATTTACACCAAAGAACGATCTGTTGCTGGATGTATTTACGCGTACCTTGCAGATAGCTTATACTGACTCTGTTCGTGAAGAGAAGGGGGGAACTTACCATGTAGGTGTTAGTTTCGATCTTGATAAGCGACAGAATCCTGATGCAGTGATTCGTATCAGTTATAATGCAGACCCTAACCGCTATGACGAGTTGAATCCGATTATTTATCAGCAGATAGCCAATATTGCTCAGCATGGACCTGTTTCCTCAAGTCTGGCTAAGGTGAAAGAATACCTTAAAAAGCAATATGCACAGATGGCTATAACCAATGACTATTGGAGTTATGTTATCTGGCATCAGCTCAGAGATGGTGAAGACTTTGACAAAGATTATGTAAAAATGGTAGATGAAATATCTCCTGCTGATATTCAGAAGTTGGCGGCTGATATTCTTCGTCAGAATCATCGTATCGAGGTGACGATGTTGTCTGCCAAATAAGTGTTTTAGCTGAAAAGCATAGAAGAGAAGCTGACTTGAGTCTGCTTCTCTTCTTTTTTTGTTATAGATATATGCCGTTAAAAAAAATTGAACCTTCCTAAGGATTTAGAGTAGAGACTTGATGCATTCTTCTACTTTGCTCATGTCGTCAGTTGGTTCGAAACGAGCAACAACAGCACCGTTCTTGTCAACAACAAATTTAGTGAAGTTCCACTGAATATCGTCTTTCTTGCGTGGTTCAGGGTTGTGTTCGTTGTAAAGTTTCTCCATGATAGCAGCAAGTTTTTCTTCATACTGTCCTTCAAAACCTTTTTGGCTCTTCAACCATGCAAAGAGAGGAAGTTCGTTTGCACCATTAACTTCGCTCTTCTTGAATTGAGGAAAATCAGTACCAAATTTCATCGTGCAGAACTGTGTAATTTCCTCATCGCTGCCTGGAGTCTGGTGACCAAACTGGTCGCAAGGGATGTCCAAAATTTCTAGACCTTGTTCCTTTAGGCGGCCATACATAGCCTCGAGTTCCTCGTACTGAGGAGTGAAACCACAACCTGTAGCTGTATTTACAATCAGCAATACTTTACCTTGATACTGTGAAAGACTTACTTCGTTGCCTTTTTTGTCTTTTAAATTAAAATCATATACTGTAGTCATAATTCAATATTTATTTAAAGGGTTTTACTTACGATATTTCTTAATTAATTGTTCGAGAAGTTCGCCATGATGAATTTCTTGACGGATGAATTCTTCAACCTGCTTTGCACCTTCTTCAGAACCTAATGCACGAAGAGCATCTGCGAGAGGAGCTAATACCTTTTCTGCTGCATACTCACCTTTGGCTGCTTTTTCCATGATACCATAGATATCTTCAGGATAGGTGCCATTAAGCATTGCGTAGAAGCCTGCGTGATTACTTTCCTGGTCAGCCATCTGCTCTAGAGTGTTGCTAACTTCTTCAGGAAGTTGCTGCTCACGGGCCATACGTGCTAACGCATAATATTGCTTTGTACCGTTTGCTTCGGCATTAGCAGCTGCTGTAATCATCTTTTCTAATTCTGTGCCTTTGGTAAGGCCATATAGATTCTTCTCCATTTTATTTTAAAGTCTTTTTTTGTGTTCCTTATCGTTTGCGATGCAAATATAGAGTTTCTTTTTTATATCGCAAGCGATTGTGCTTTCGTTTTAACAATGTTTAGTAAATATCGTAGGCGATAATAGATGAAGAAGTGATATTTAACAGAATTAGCCGTTATTGTTCATTTTTTCATAGATCTTTGATGGATTAATAATCTTGATGCGATAAATTTCTCCAAAAATAAATATTTAAAATGAGAAAAGCAAGTATTTCTTACTCTTCTTTATTATCTTCTTCATTTTTTTTTCTTGTTTCAGCCAATGCTTCTTCGTAGCCGGTTAGTGCAGCAAAGGGAGCAAACTGTGCAGCCCTGTTTATCATCGGCATTTGTGGATGATTCTTAGAAATGGGATGCTCCATATGAATAATATCGTCGTATTTTCCAGTCATAATCTTCTCCTTTCGTTCTTATTATACTAGATTCATTAGGCTTTATGCCCACCTATTTGGTTATTTCTTTCTTTGGTAGTTGCACCCTCATCAAAGTCAAGTCCTTTGAGAATCGCATTCTTGCCAAATTTCTTTTTGATGCTCAGCATGGCCTTTTGCATTTTTCGTTCTTTTGTCAGCTCGTTCTGTTTTTTTTGTTTATCTTCGATTAAGGCTTCGTTATCGGCGAATAAATCGAGTTGCATAGGAGCATGCTGCTCTTTTTCTGCTTCGCTTTCGTCTACGATGTTGCAAGCAGTAATATTCAGTCGTCTCACGAGCAATTTGGGGTCTGTGATACGATAATAAAGGGCTACTACAGCATCACGAATGAGGCGGGTAGAAGAAGTAAGTTGGTCTAAGTTAGCAGTACCGTGAGCTGATTTGGGTACCTTGCGTCCATAGTAGTCATAGCCTACAGCACCGGTATACTGTGAAGCAATAGCAGGATTATCGAGTGATTCCCGGTCATAACCGATATTAATAACGATTTGACGGGTAACCAGATGCTTGTCTACAAGATCAAGTGATAAAGCTTCAGCCATTTCCTTCATGACGACAAGTGCCTTTTCAAAAGTATATGCAGACTGTAATACTTGTCCTGATCCGAGCGAATTAGCCTGAGGTTTATAGGCCTTGATATATTTCATAGTACAAGGCTCCCATCCCCAGGCGTGATCAATGATCAGTTCAGCATTAACACCAAATAGGCGATAAAGTTGTTCTTCATGGGTCAGTGAGTACCGGGCCACATCGCCCATGGTATGCATGCCGTAACTTTCCAGTTTTTCAGCGATTCCATGTCCTATTCGCCAGAAATCGGTAAGTGGCTGATGATCCCAAAGTTGTTTGCGATAAGTCATTTCATCAAGTTCTGCGATACGTACACCATCCTTGTCTGCAGGCACATGTTTGGCTACAACATCCATAGCCACTTTAGCCAGATAGAGATTACTTCCGATACCAGCTGTCGCCGTGATACCCGTTTCATTCAAGATGTCATGAATAATATCCATTGTCAATTCATGAGCAGATTTCTTATACGAAGCCAGATAATCGGTAATATCCATAAAGACTTCGTCGATAGAATACACATGAATGTCTTCTGCCGCAATGTATTTCAGATAGATGCCGTATATTTTAGAGCTGATGCGGATATATTCTGCCATTCGTGGAGGTGCTATGATATAGTCCACTTCCCAGTCTTTGTGTTCACGAAGTTCGTGTGCAAGAGCAGATTTGCCTTTAAAGCGATGGTCGGGTATGCGTGATAGGCGATCTTGGTTTATCTCGCGTATGCGTTGCACCACCTCAAATAGACGAGCTCTGCCACCAATATGACAGGCTTTAAGCATGGGCGAAACCGCCAAACAGATGGTTTTTTCGGTTCTGCTCTCGTCTGCTACAACAAGATTGGTAGTCAAAGGATCGAGACCTCTGGCTACACATTCCACAGAACTGTAGTACGACTTCAGATCGATGGCCACATATATGCGCTGTTTTTGTTTGATAAGCCTATACCTATTATATATATACTATGCAAAAATACGAAAAAAAGGAAGAATAGCCGAATCTTTTGGGCAAATTAAAATACGATTAGTCCCGACATCATTATTCAGAACAACTTTCTAATATACCTATTTTAGATAGGAAAATTCCTATTTGAAATAGAGATTATTCTTTCGTTATCTTTTTAGCATTCGCTATCTTTGCGATAGAAAGAACAAATAAAAATAGAGAATTATGAAAGGATTAAAAACATTATTAGTAGCCTTCATGGTCATGTTGACCACTACTGTCAATGCAATGACATATAGTTACGTAAGAAACGAAGCACTACGCATGACCAATGCTATGGCAAGAGAATTAAGACTTTCTCGAGATCAGTACCGGGATGTATTTGCCATTAATTTGGATTATATGCGCAATGTGAACAACAAGCAACGTGACGTTATCGCTTGGAAAGAAAGAAATAAAAGACTGGATAGGGTGCTGACAAGAAGTCAATATCGTGAATATAAAAAGATGAAGAATCTCTATCATCCCAAGCATGACCAAGAACTAATCAAGTGTGATGCAGCACATCATCAGCATCATCATGCTCGTCACAAACACCATCTGAACCATTATTACGACTAACCTCATTTACAACGATGCTCCTTAATGGGAGCAATGTTCTTTTTTCTGGAGAAAAGCATATAGATTGAGTATTTTAGAGATATCAATTGATAAAGGTCAAGAATACAACGAAAATATGCTAAATAACATAGAAATATTTGGTGTGTTCGTGCACAATGCGTATCTTTGCAGTGTAAAAAGAAATAAAAGAATGTATAACGAGACTAATACGGGTCTCATAAAGATGTAGAAAGGATAATAATTATGATGACATTAATGGTAGTTTTAGCAGTTGTAGTAGCAGTTGCAGCAAATGCAGTAAATGTAAATAACAAGATTGCTGCTGGTAAGTAAAGACAATGCTGTTCACCTTAAGGTGCAGCTTTCGTAGATAATTCTTTTAAACGATATAGTAATCGGATTCCTTTTGGAATTCGATTTTTTTGTTATTAGCCCTTATCTTTTTATAATAAAAATACTCCCATCTTACTTCATTTCCTTTTTTAGCGGACAGCAGTAATCATTTTTTCAATCGAATAGAACCAATATATGTAAATGACTGTTAATTTGTCTCTGGTCGTATACGATATTTATTAATAGCTGTTAATAAGTATATTTAATCGTTTGCGATGAAGAATATTATTTGTATCTTTGCATCGTAAGCGATAGTAGAATTAAAATCCATTTAAAGGAATAGAAGACAATAACACCAACACAATTCTATTATATATCGAAAAGCTCAGGAAATTTTTCATCTCCTGGGCTTCTTAATTTTCTAGTCTTCTTTCATTTTTTACATAAAACGACTATCTTATAACATATATTCCATTATGTTGCCTGCTATTGATGTTTATATATAGTAATGCCTTTAGAAACAAATCGTTTCATCAAGTTCCATCATTTGTCTTACTAAATGCCATGATATATATTTTACCCTCGAACAAAAGCATAGCTCCATAAGGGCGAACACGTGGCTGGCTCTATACCATTGTTTTAAAGTCGCCAAAATGTTTTCGGCAACTTCTGTTGGTCTTTATCCAATGCTTACCTTGTACTATTCTCCACCATACCGTACAAAAAATCGATGTCAACAATACGAAGTTCTGTCTTACCTTTAGCAGTTAGAGTTTCTTGGAATGTATCAGCTTTGCCGCCTGCTAACTCTGCCGTATCACCCGTTGCCTTCTGTGTCTTGGTATTGCCTAACATCTTGATGGTGATGGTTTTAGCAGATACAGGCTTATCAATATTAATATGCACATAGCCCAAGGTAGGGTAGGTCCAACCTCTCCAGATTTCTTTTCCGTCAGCATAGATAGCTAATGGATAGTATTTGTCGCGCCAACCAGTTAATTTGAGGGTAATTTCATCGATAGCAGTTTGTTGTTCCAGCTGGTAGGTAATCCAGGCGTTTTCTAGTTTCCCGTCACTTTTCCATTCTGTTAATTCGTTGTCATCACAACTTAGCGCAGCTTCAGCAGCATTGCTTCCTGCCTCTACTCCGACAATGGCGACGGTCTGTCGAATATCGGTATAGGATGGTGTGTTAGGCGTTTCACCTCGTTTCAGGTTGCTGGCCAGTGTCAGTCCAGGATTGTAATGCTGCTGGTCTATTGATTCCGTTTGAAGTTTTAGCGATACTGGCTGCATACCATCCGCGCTTGCAGTAAGCTGAAGGATACCCGGTTTTGTTGTAGAACGAACCATAATACGATTAATACCACATTCTACGGGTAAGGTCATACTGTTAATGAAGTTGTCTACAGTATTTTGCTTGTTGTTTGACATGGCGATACCACCAATCCATTCCCCTTCGCCCTTTTGCGTAAAGGTTATCATACGATTGTCGAGAGGGCAACGATGTCCTTGAGCATCAACGATTTCCACATCAATGAGAGCAACATCAGCTCCGTCGGCTTTGAAGCCTAAAGGATTCAGGATAGGTGTGAGTTTGATATGGTCGGGTTTACCCGCAGTCTCCAATGTATATCGACTTACTTCCTTGCCTTTGATATAAGATACAGCCTCAAGTTTACCAGCTTCATAGTGTACACCCTGGAAAGTAAAGAGATATTCATCAGAGCGCTTGCCGCGACCAAGAGATTTGCCATTGAGGAATAGTTCTACTTCATCGCCCGTACTGACTACATATTCCGTCTTAACAGTACCGGCAGGATAATTCCAGTGACCGATAATATATGTGCCGTTTTGCTCTGGGGTAACCCAACCATTCCACATCACCTGATGAGCAAAGTAAGAATCTTTGGGTATACGCATCGCGTCAGTAACACCACTGGTGCGATAATTGGCCTCACCGCGATGGTGTGTGTTTGTATCGGAGAATACAATCTTGACACCACCGCTGCTGACACGTTTTCCGGTACCTGGTCGCTCGATAAAATATTCATACCAGCGCTTCACCATAGACACAGCTAGTGAATCCATGTTATGGTTGTATTCTAAAGCCGGCTTGCCACGATAAAGCGGTCCGTCACCTTCTTTGTGGTATGGATAACTCTCGTCATCCCAGTATTTTCGTAGTCCCTCATCGCGATGATATTCCATACTCCACATCGGGTGGGTAGCACTCTTATTGATGTATAGCATTTCACCACCATATTCGGCTTCGGCTATATCGAGCATTTCTCGAGAACCGATGGCTCTTCCGCCATTGGGATCATAAGTGTCACGAATTTGACGTAATTCTATCATGTGTTCGCGTGAAATACTTTCGTTTCCCCCTTCATAGAAGAGGATGGATGGGTTGTTGCGATTATAAATAATGGCATCGCGCATCAGGAGTTTGCGTTGTTCCCATCGGCGACCGGTTACATCTTTCTCTGCATCACCAGCAGGCATAGCCTGAATGAGTCCTACTCGATCACAACTCTCTACATCTTGCTTCGATGGAGTGACGTGCATCCAGCGTACCACATTTCCGCCTGATTCTACCATCAGACGATTGCTATAGTCACTTAACCAGGCTGGAATGTCTATACCTACACCCGGCCACTCATTGCTTGTACGTTGGGCATACCCATGAACCATCATGCATCGGTCATTAAGCCAGATTTTACCTTCACCAAACTGGGTTTTGCGAAAACCTGTGCGAATGGTATTTTCATCGATAGGGCTACCATCTTCATTCTGAAGGATTGTTTTTACGGTATAGAGATAGCCATAGCCCCATGACCAGAAATGCGCATGATGAAGTACTCCCTTTGCATTGACAGACGTAGTCTCTCCGGGTTGAAGGGTATATTTCTTGCCCTTGAAATGAGCAACTTCTTTACCATTCGCATCAAGTACTTTACAGGCATAGACAAAGGTTCGAGCTTGAGAATCCTCGTTTCGTACTTGGCTTTCTGCATGTACCGTTACTTGTTTGCCTGCCGTGTCGTAGTCGGTACCATAGACATATACCCCAGTAGTACCCAAATTACTATATAAAGGTAGAGTTTGATAGAGTAAATCTGTTTGATGCAGCCATACATTCTTGGTTATTCCACCATAGTTGGCATTAAAGTTTTTATCGTTCCATTGGTACCGCTGGTTGGTAGCGCGCTCGTGATAGTTCCAGTCATTATCGACACGAACGGCTAAAACATTCTTTCCTTTTTTAATAAACGGAGTGAGATCATATCCTGACGCCATGACACCATTTTCTGATAGTCCGATATGATGGCCATTAAGATAAAAATCAGCCGCGAAGCGTACTCCTTCGAACTCTATGAAATATTTTCGATTTTGAATTTCGTTTATCGTAAAATGCTTACGATACCAGATAATGGTATCCGATAGATTTTCGATACTTACTCGAAAGGCTTCCTGTCGGTTGAAAGCGTAAGGTAAGGTTACTTTTTTCCAGTTCTTGTCTTTGTAAGTTACAGACTGTGCTTCAGGAAAGTCACCCACCTGCATTAGCCACCCGCCATTGAAGTTCAGTTTTTCTCTTTCTATAGCCGAGATATTACCAGAAAGTAATAGCACGATAAGAAGTGAATAAATCTTTTTCATGTATTATTTGATCTGTTTCTAAGATTAATTTACATGCAAAGATAGAAAAGATTATGATATTACACGTCATGTTTGTACATAAATTTATAATTTTTGATTTTTAGAAAATAAGAAAATAGGGCACACAAATAGTAAACTTATCACAGAGAATAGTAGTCCTCCTGTAACTCCTGTTGCAAAAGAAAACCAGAAAATCTCTTCTTGGCCGTCAAAGAAAAATGGAACTAACCCTAAGATAGTAGAGATAATTGTAAGAAGTACAGGTACAATTTTGTGATTAATGGCTTTTGTGTATAGGTGTACTAAATTGGTATTTTTATTTATTTTCTTCAAATATAGATATTGAGTTATAATATATAACATGGCATTTACCGTTATACCGCATAGCATGATTAATGATGCAAAACCGCCATCTCCAAACTCTACACCTGTAAAATAGAAAGTTAAAAATGTTCCTATTAAAGAAACAGGAATCATTGACACAACAACAATAGCCATCTTAATGGAGTCAAACTGAATAGAGCAAATGAAAAATATGATGACAACAACAAGAATGATTAACCCATATTTGCTTTTTTCTTTCTCTTGTTGAGCTATAGTTGTTGTGTCGCATTTATATCCTAATGGTAAAATACGATTAAAATGTTTTATCGTCGTTTCTAATATGTCAGAAATAAACATATACGACCCAACAATATTAAATGAAACACGAATAATAAATTCCTGGTTTTCACGAGGGATAAAATTATTTGCATTTCGCTTATATATATTCATATAATCTGTTGGAAAGACTTGATTTTCAAGAGAATTAAACTGTGCATGATTTAAATGCCATAAATCATTGTTCTTGTTTTCAATAGGTTTTAAGAAAATATTAAGATTTTGGTGATCATCGGTATATTTCCCAACATAAGTTTCTTTAAAGTAAGGAGAAATGCCATGATATAATGTATTTGCCTTTTCATTATAAATGGCAAGTTTTAATGTGTTATAGTCAATGTAATATTCGTCTTCCTGATGCTCAAATCCAGGGATTTCTATTTTTATATCGCTTATTCTACGATTTTTCTGAAGATATGCCGCCATATCTTCAGCATAATGATTTAGCTGTTCAAAGTTGAATCCGCTTATCGTTATATAATGATTTCCATTATCAGTATAGATAGAGTTACTAAATCCTTCATAACTAACACCATATGTTTTCCAGTCAGCCCCTCCTATAGTGATAAGTTTACTGATCAATTTTTTTTCAAGTTGGTAGGGGTAAGCACTATTCTTGATGTTATCTTTAAAAGTAACGTCAATGACAGCATTCGAACCAAATATCTGTGTCGTAAATTCTTTTATACCATTAAATTCTCGTAAATAATTCTCTACAAGTATTACTTTTTCATTTAATTGTGCCGCAGTAGAACCTGATGGCATTTTGCCTGAAATATGTAAAATTTTCTCTTGTTCAGATTCACGAACATGATCTGATATAGATTGCGAAAATAGATACATACTGCCACCAAGATAAGTAGTTAAAGGGTCTTTGCAAGTCCTGATGAAGAAATCGCTACCGAAAGTGTTATTGTATAGTTTTTCGTACCATTTAGCCTGGTATTGAGAATCAGGTGTATAGACATTCTCATCCGGTCCAATGCTGTCTGGAAGAGCAAATATAGGGATTCCGAATGCGTATATAAGAAAAATGATGAACCAGGCTCTATGACGGCATGCAAAGTATATGTATTTTGTGTAAAATCTGTTCCATTTGATGGTAGCTTGTCGCATCTTTATTCTATGACTTTTAGGGATATAATTCAACTGTTCGACAAGTGCGGGAACAAAAAGCAGGGCAACAACTAATGATGTTATGAGATTTATAATAATTACCCAACTAAAATCATATAGCATATCTTGTTTTTCTTTTGGTAGAAAGAAAATCACGATCAATGAGCCAATGGTAGTTAGTAAAGCAGCAAGAATGGCAAGAAATGCTTTTCTATTATGATAGTAGCTATAATGGTTCGTCATAATGATTACAGAGTCTATAATAAGTCCCATAGCAATCGTAATTCCAGCAAGTGAATACACATTTAGTTGAACATCACATAAAACATATCCGATGATCGATATCAGAATATTAGCCAATAAAGTAATTGATACTATTGCAAGGCATTTTAGACTTTGACTGGTAACTAATACAAAAAGAAGTAATATCAGAATAGCAGCAAGCGACCGATAGATAACTTTCTGAAGTTCTTTTAGGGGTTGTTCAGAAGCATCTGTAGCAAGTTTAGCTGTAAAGATACTTTTATTTTGTTCCAAAATATTTGTTACTTGATTTCTCAATCTTGAAGCTGTAGTTATTAGTTTACTATCACCAGCAACGTAAATATTAAGGTTAACAGTATTTTTACCATTAATTCTATAATAATTATCAGGTTCACGATATTTGTAGTGGAAAGATGCTAAGTCGTTGAGATATATTATTTTGTCTTCGACTTTTTTGATAGGCATTTCTCCTAATATGCGTGAGTATTTGTCAATCGTCAAATGTAAGGGGATGATTGACTGATGTTGGTCAGAGAATGTTCTTACAATATCACCGACAATTTCGTCTCGACCAATAAAGTTATTAATTCCTGCACCGATTTCTTCAGGTGTAAGGTGATATGCAGCTAATAATTGCGGATTATAGTTGATTTCAATATATTTTTCACGCGTACCTGTTACTTCTACTTTATTAACATCTTCTTCACATCTTATATTATTAACGAGTAACTGCTCCACCATATTCTTCAGTTGCTCAGGTGGCATGTCTGCATTTATCTCATAGGAAAGAAGGAGTTTTTGTTCGTTATGTGTAGCGTGCGAATGTTCCATTTCGCCACCTCCCATCCATGGATACCATACACCTTGGGGTAAATGTTCATAGGTTTGTCGTAATAATGAAGCGATTTCAAATTTTACGGCATTAGGATTAGCATTTCTTTTTAAGGTAACTTGAATCTCACAGCCACCAAAGTATGAAGTAGAGCTAACACGTTCCACCCCTTTTATAGAAGAAATAACCCCTTCCATAGTTGATGTAACATTTTGCTCTACCACTTTTGCAGCCATGTTAGGCCATCCATAAGTAATAATTATATTTTTCCTTTGTTCTATTTGTGGTTTCTCGCCTATATTAACTAATGGAACCATTGCGGTACCAATAAGCATAAGTACTACAAACGAGAGGATGATAGAAAAAGACGATATTTTCATCTGCTTAGTTTGTTTTTATGTATCAGATAGTATGCTAATGGAACAAAGAATACACTAACAAGTGTTCCTACAATCATACCAATAATAATAACTAATGATAATGAGAATTGCATATCAGCCCCTATGCTACCTTTAGTCATAAAGGGTAACATCGAGAAGATCGTCGTTAATGAAGTCATTAAAATTGGCATTAGCCTATTTCTTCCAGCTAATAATAAAGCCCTTATTAAGGAAACTCCATTTTTGATATATCTATTTATGGTATCTATTTTCAAAATCGAATCATTGATAACGATTCCTCCCATAACAATAAAGCCTATCATTGACATCATATTTATGGTTTGGCCCGTTATGAATAGTATTGCCATAACAAAAAACATATCAATAGGTATTTCCAAAAGGATAATAAGTGGTGTTATTAAACTCTCAAATTGAGCAGCTAATATAAAAAATAGTAGCAATAATGATATCACTAATATAAATATAAGATGTTTCATGGCCTCACGGCTTGAGTAATAACTACCAGATGTACTGATTACTAAATTATTCATGTTTTTCTGTTTTACAGAAATATAATCAAGAATTTCTTTTATCTGACTATCTGTAGCATGGACGATAATAGGATAATAATCTCCATTTGTATTGCCATAGATGTGCTTGTAATCTCGAATTTTTCTTTCTTTAAGCAAATAATTTAAAGGTATATCTGTTCCATCAGCGTTCTTGATAGAACTTTCAAGAATGTCCTTTCTATTTTTTCTATTTAGTCCGATAATAATTGGTACAGAAACAGATCCATGATTAATTTGCAAAACATTATTTTTCCCAAGAAGATTTGTTATATGATTTTTTAATTGTTCATAGGTTACTCCATATGCCATTATTTGTTCAGAATTTACAACAAGTTGAATATTATCTTCTGTTACGACCGATGGGAAAGTGACATCTGGGAAATGGTAACGAAGTGAATCTATAAAAGCCTGGCTTTCATCGAAAGAAGGGTGTGTACCCAAAGGTGTCTGAAGGTTTATTTGTAGTTCTGGTTCATCTGTAGAAAAAATCATATTAAAAAGATTGCCTGAAGGAGAGAAGGAGATAGTTGCTTCAGGGTACTCTTCTTGTAAACTTGTCATAAGGCTATCTTTTAGTTTACTGTAATCAGATGTATTTTTGCAGCATAAATAAGTTAAAGATTCAGAAGAAGATATATCCTTGGTATGTGAAAGCAAAAAATCCTGTGTTCCTGTCATCTCTGTAGAAGCGGTTATCACGTTCTTATACTTTGCTATAAGACAAGCTGTTCTGCGATCACTTTCTTCGACCGAAATATTATCATTCCAGTCTATGTGCATCATTCCATCAGAATACTCAATATCAGGAAGCATTTGCTTATCTATAATTAAATATGTAATCAAGATTCCTGGGATGCAGATTAGAAATGCTAACATACAATATCCAGAATGACGTAACACCCATGATTCTATTCTATCATGTATTTTTAATAGCTTATTAAAGCTATGTGTATCTTTGGTTATTTTTTCCCCAAGTTTTTTATGAAGCCAAAAGAAATAAATAGGAATTACTGTAACAGAAACCAATAAAGAAGCAAATAAGGCCATTGTAACACCCATAGACTGGTCAAAGAACAAAGTACCAGCTATGCCTCCGATAAAAATTAGAGGTATAAAGATGCTGCATGTCGTAAGTACAGAACTTAATAGTGATGGGAACACTTCTTTTGTTCCTATAGCAATTGCTTCAACAAGTGATAGACCTTCTTCTCTTTTTTGAATGATATTATCAATAACAACAATAGAGTTATCAACAATCATTCCGACACCTAAAATTAATCCAGACAACGAAATGATATTCATGGTTATATGGGTTAATTTAAAGGATAAAATGGTAACCAAAAGCGAAAGAGGAATAGAAAAAGCGACCAATATCCCCACTCTCCAGTTTCTTAGAAAGAAAATAAGGATCAGGCATGTCATGATAATGGCAACCAGGAGATTATATTTCAAGTTGTTCATAGAGAACGAGAGAAGTTCTGTCTGATCGCGAGTGAGATTAAAACTGATCGTAGGATATTCTTTCTGAAGATTTTCTATAAGATCGCTTACTTCATTTTTAAGATCAGCCATTCTTGCATCACTTTGTTTTATAATAGCCAATGTAATACAGTTACGGCCATTATGTCTAATGATGTTCTTGGGAGAAGCTGGTATTTCTTCAATGTGGCATAGTTCACCTAATGGTATGATGCGCCCTTGGTGGTTGATAATAATTTTTTTGATGTCCTCGAGTGTGGTCAATTGACTATCAAAATGAATATGATAATGATAAGCTCCATCTTTTACAGATAAAGCTTCCAATTGAACGTTATTATCAGCTAAGGCTTTTTGTAGATCAGACTCTGTTAATCCTAAAGACTGCAAGGTGTTGAGGTCAGGGGTGCACAGAATTTCAGTTGTTGCAAGTCCGCTAACATCAATCAGTGCTGTTGATGGTAGTTGTTCAAAGCGCCTTACAATGATGTCTCTGGTAAAGTCAGATAGTTGAGAGAATTTGTGGTTCGTATTGGATAAAGTTGACTCTTGTTTCACAGAAATGTCAAGGTAGAATGCCGGTATGTCCATAGAAGTAGCCTTAATTACTTTGGGCCTTTTCATCTCTTTAGGCATACTACCCATAGCCATGTCTATTTTTTCATTCACATTAACAAAAGCAACATCGATGTTACTGCCAGGAACGAATTGCAAGCAGATTGTACCAATGTCCATTTTTGAATCACTCTGAATACTGGTAAGTCCTTCTAACTGCGATAGTTGCTGTCGAATAGGAGCAATAGCTCTCTTTTCGATTTCATTTACTGATGCTCCCGGCATTTCAACCTGTACAGTTATTCGTGGAATATCTATGTCAGGCATCAATGAAATGGGGATATCACATAAAGATACAATACTTACGATGATTATCGCAAGGATAGCCATGCTTGTGGCAATAGGTTTATGTAAAAGATATTTAATCATTGTTTATCTTTCCTTCTACGTATTTTAATCTTAGTTCCATCGGCAAGGTTCAGATTTCCTGTAGTGATAATAGCATCACCAGTATTTATTTCTGTTCCTTTTACTTGATTCCCAGTTATGGCATAATAGTCAGCATTGCTATGAGCGATATCTACATAAGTCCAGATTGCTTCACCTTGTGAATAGACAAAGACGACATGATAACCATCACGTTCGACAACAGCATCTTTAGGTACAACAAATGAATTTGGAATCTTACTTTCAATAATGATTTTTACATTCATTCCATCAATAAGTGTGTGAGTATTATTAGGTATCCTTGCTTTTATTCTTACCAGGCCATTATTATTTATCGTAGGGTTTATGCTTGTTATCTTACCTGTATATATACGTTGTTCATCAACCAATAAACTTATTTTTACTTCTTGATTGATGTGTATATTTTTAAGTTCAGCCTCCAATACATCAAATGAAACATCCATCATGGCATCGTTAATAAGAGTGCATAGTTTTTCTATTCGTTGATATCTTGCATTAGTAAGGTCGGCAATGCGTCCACTGTAAGGCGCGTATAAATTACATTTTGCCAGATGTTGTTTTGCAGATTGTACTTCATATATAGCAGAGTAATAGCCACAAGTGGCTTTTGTGCGCTTTAATAAGTCTTCTGGTATCTTATCTGTTATCCCATTATATCCCAGTCCTATTAATTTGTCTGATAGTTCAACATTAGCCCTTGCTAAATCCTTTTGTGCGCGGGCTAGTTGCAATAGATATTCACTTTTATCAGTTTCTGCTAACAACTGTCCTGCTTTTACATAAGCTCCATTTTTTATATGTATAGCAGATACAATTCCTCCGTTTATAAAAGATAAATCACTTTTTTCAATGGCTTCAAGTTTTCCATTACAAATAATTTGTTTATTGAATATAGAAGGATACAGTTTCATCGTATCTGCATATATTTCAGCTTTGTTTTCTATATTGTTCATATTCATGTTATGTGTCTTTTTGCCATTATTACATGAGGTTATAATAGCCAATAGTAATAGTAAAGAATATATTTTTATCATAACTCTATTTTTTATTTCATATTTATAATTTTATCAAAATCGGCCGTAACATTATAATTGCCAATCCAATCATATAGCGTTGATTTTTTCAGAGTATAATAATTTACCCAGTATTTTTCAAGCTGTGATAAATATTGATACTTCGCACTCTCTTGTTCCTGCATAGCAGTGTTTAGGTCGGTAACCGTTATGTTTCCTGCTTCAAATCGTTTCTTGGTTATATGATAGCGTTCTATCGAAATATCTTGTGCCCTTTGTGATGTTTTGCATTGTTCTGACTGGAGATTGAATTGTATAACTTGTCGCTTCATCTCTTGAATGTATGAACTTTGTTTCTGCTCCATTTGAGTTTTTGCTAATTCAAGATTAGATTCTGCAACTTTTACTCGTCCCTTTTGAACCCCCCAGTCAAAAATTGGCATTGATAATGTGAGACCAATAATTTCATTGTCTTTCATATGGCTATATGCACCTTTAAAATTGTCAGCAGTATTCGATATTCCTGCTTGCAATGATAATTGCATTTGAATTCCTTTTGCCGATTTTGCCTGAGCCAAATTCTGTTTTGCCGTGAGTAGAGTTAATTCTTGTTCTATACTATTTGACGAATTTTTTATGGCAATTTGAAGAGCGTCATTAGAATTGATAATGATATTAGGAATGTTATTAGGAGCCACTAAGTTAACTTCTTTATAATCACCTATTCTTAAATAAGAAAAGAGGTCAAAGAGACATTCTTCCATTTCTGTTTCAGAAGAAGTAAGAGCAACTTGGGCATTGAGCATCGAAAGTTCCAGTTGTAAAAGGTCGCTTTTAGTGATGGTACCCAAATTCAGTCTTTTTTGAGATAGTTCATACATCTTTTTGAGATCTTCATATTTACTAACATTTTGTTTGTGGTTAGCTTGAGCTATAATTGCAGAGAAGAACAATCTAGTCGTTTGTATGGAAATCTCTTCCATTGCCTCCAAAAAATTACGTTTTGCCTTATCAAATTCTTTAGGTGATGATTTCTTGCGCCATTTCATCTCGTTATAAGTGCGAAGTGGTTGGGTATAAGAAATTCTAAATGGTTGTGAATAAAAGGTAGAAGTCTTATAATCAAATTGATACAGGTGATTAAGTACAGATTGTAGAGACAAGACACCTCCTAAAGATGTTATCTGTTGATCGATAGATAATGTGAGTGCATTATTTAGTGAATTATTATCTACATAATTGATTTTTCCATCTTCAAAATTTCTTGCTTCAACCTTTGAATGATCGAAATTCATTAAATCTCCTTGTAGATTTACGGAAGGTTTTAATTCTGCCAGAAAAGATCTATAGGTCCAATAGCTTGATTTATAACTAAATCGAGCTAATTGTGCATCAAACGAATTGCTCTGGGCAATCTTAATAGCGTCGCTTAATGTAAATAAGTTTTCTGACTTAACAGAACAAATAGGTATTTCGAACAAACAAGCTAAAACTACGATATATTTTTTCATTCCCTCCATATTTCAGTACTATTCTAACATTTTTCAATGTATAGCGAAATGATATATTATCCCCCTTCATATCTATTTTATTTCAAATGACATAATAACTGGATTATCTCCACTTTTTGCATCAGAAAGAAGTTTCTTAAATCCGTTGTGTTTAACAAATTTTGGATTAATGTAACTTTTTAAAGAATGCATATCAGCAAAAATTCCATAATATGTGTTTGAATCATTATACATGAGTTGGTCAGGTAGAGTCACATAATTAATAGGACCACTCCAAGAGGTTTCAATCAATAAGTTCTCTTTTGAAATTTTATCATAATAATAGGTCATGAGATTTTCACGAAAATCCTTGTCGCTTACAGCCATTTGGAACAATATGCCATTGTTGCTCTCCCAAAATGTATCTGAAGCTAAATAACTATAACTGCTTTTTTTCTCCGCATGTTGTGAATTTTTAAAATCCAATTCCTCATTCCTCATGCTCCATATACTATGCTTATTTTTAAAAATATAGGAAACGGAATATTGTAGTTTTTTATTTATATGATATATGGTATCAGAAAATAGAGGGGCAAATGTAATGCCACTGTTGGTCTCATATATATTATTTCTCATAGCATTCTTTTGTATTGGAAAAATCCTAAACCCCTTGCGTTTGAATTCTTTGCCGTTGGACACAAGTATCTGCCATGTTTCATCATCATTAAAATCATTGCCAAACAGCACATCATGAAAATACAAATTACCCATTTTCCTGACATATGGCGTTCCTATCAGTGAATTAATGCTCTTTACAAGTTTACCATCTTTCATAGAAAAGAAAAACAGTTTTTTCTGCATATCATCTATGCACATAATTAATTCTTCTTTTGGGAGAACTTGAAAGTCTCTAAGTAAGATATACTCATTGTGTCCATGTCCTTTTGCATCAATCATAAAAAGAAACTTGCCTGACTTGGAATTATAAACATACAGTTTGTCTTCACTTAAAAAGTAAAAACGATCTTTGTAGACTCGCATTTTCTCAATAGTACCGATTGGTACAGTATTATCTAATTTCGTAAAAGAGATATTGAAAGTCTTATTTTTAAAAAAGGCTTCCTCTGATATCTTAGTAGCACCATCAACATCAATATAGGTAGGCTTTGATGACGTTAATTTCATTTGTGGAATATGATCATAAGAAATTTTAAACTCATCATTATTCAAACTACATGATGTAAAAACAAATATTCCAGTAAATAAACTATAGAAAATATTTTTCATATATAAAATCAGGATTTTTGAATAGTGCAGGTATGAATTGCTCTGATTGCATATCTGTTACAATTCTTCTATTAAGCACACTATCACGTAATTCTAAAGCAGATTCTGCCATATTTCTATATATTGCAGAAAAAGTATCAGCATTTTGAGCATAGCGTGTACCATGATATGGCATGTTCTCTATAATGAAAACGGCCGACATGTATTTTAGTGGGTCTGGGTCATTTTTAAAATAATCTAATACTTTTACTAACTCTGAACGATTATTTCTTGCATTTGATAGCGCTTTATCTAATTCTCTTTTACAAGAACAAATAATTGCACAGATTGTAAAAATCAATATTGTGTATTTACACGGTGTCATATTATATATAGATTATTTTTTTGCAAAATTAAAGTATCTTTGTAATAATAATGAATGGAAATGTTTAAGCACTGTTAATTTATTTCATAGTTTTGTTAAATTGTAACATATCATAAAATTTTTGAAACATGAGCTAAAATGGATATTCTTATGGATGAAGATATTCTATTATTAGTCCGCTAAAAAATGAAAATTGATATGGTGCGTGTTCTCTGTGTCGGTAAATACTTATTATGCATACATTTTCGGAAATACAAACTTTATCTCCTTATTTTTTAGCGGACTTTATTGATAACTATTCAAAGTATGCTAGACTTGAAGATAGTTTAAAATGTTTTCTCATCAGTATTGATAGTAATCAGTTTATCGGTATTTATACTACTAATTCTTTAGTTTAAATTCAACTAGAACAGGATTATCTCCTTTCTTTGATTCTTTTATAATATCAAAAAGCTGCCCATTTTTCAGATAACCATATTTTAACAATACCTTATAATCGGACATGTCTCGGTAATATCCATAAAAAGAATTGTCGTCTGTAAAGCTTATAGAAAATGGAAAAATTCTATCTATCTTTTCCCTATATACTCCTGTTTGAATTTCATAAATGTTTCTTTTAACTTTATCATATAAATAATGCTTATTGTATATAGCATATTTGTCTCCATGCTTTAAACTAAAAATAATCCCATTTTTTGTTTCCATAAATGTTTCTGGAGATAAGTATGTATATGATTGCATTTGCAACATTTTTATTACTTGATTACTGTTAATTTTTTCATTTTTTTTTGACCATAAACTCTTTTTTTGTTTGACAACATATTTTGGATAATATGTTAAATTGTCATTTATGGAATATACCGTATCGGAATATAAAGGAATGAATGTTGCATAATGACTATGTTCGTATATGTTATTTTCCATAATAGCATGTTCTATTATTGGAGGCATAGAAAATTGTTTTGCTATCGTTTTCTTCCCATCGGTTACAACAATAAGATGACTATCTTCTAGATTCGCATCATTGCCATATAGTAAGGAATGGATATAATATTTTCCTATTTTTCTTGCAAATGGACTTGCAACAATTTCATCCATAGTTCCAAGACATTTTCCCGTGCGAAGAGAAAATTTAAATATTTTCTTTTCTTTATCGTCAATACCTAAAATTATATTCTCTTTTGGCAAGATCTGGAAGTCTCTGAGAACTATATATTCATTACGTCCATGTCCTTTGTGATCAATTGTTTTTAAATACTTTCCTTTGCCATTAAAAATGTAAATTTTATCGTTGGATAAAATGTAGAAATTATTTTTGTATTTTCTGATTTTTTCTATTTGTCCTAAAGGAACACTATTGTCCAGCCGAATATAATTCGGCTCAGTAACGTAATTGTGCATAAAATCCTGCTCAGTCAATACCTTAGAGTTACTTAAATCTATATTCTCCACCTTACACGTAAGCCTTTTTAACTCTTTCAAATGATCATAATCTACGTAACAGTCAGGCTTTGTATTGCATGAGGTGAGACAAATACCAATAAAAAAAATAACATTTATATACTTTGTCCAAATAAAAGTAGGAAGTTTAAGCTTCGTATTGTGATTCTGAACTATTTTATATTTAGAGTTAAAAATAAATATGGAGTATTTACACGGTGTCATATTATATATAGATTATTTTTTTGCAAAATTAAAGTATCTTTGTAATAATAGTGAATGAAAATGTTTAAGCTCTGTTAATTTATTTCATAGTTTTGTTAAATTGTAACATATCATAAAATTTTTGAAACATGAGCTAAAATGGATATTCTTATGGATGAAGATATTCTATTATTAGTCCGCTAAAAAATGAAAATTGATATGGTGCGTGTTCTCTGTGTCGGTAAATACTTATTATGCATACATTTTCGGAAATACAAACTTTATCTCCTTATTTTTTAGCGGACTTTATTGATAACTATTCAAAGTATGCTAGACTTGAAGATAGTTTAAAATGTTTTCTCATCAGTATTGATAGTAATCAGTTTATCGGTATTTATACTACTAATTCTTTAGTTTAAATTCAACTAGAACAGGATTATCTCCTTTCTTTGAATTCTTGATGATATTATATAACTTGCCTTTTTTTAGTAGATTTGAATCCAATAAAAACTTATAAACGGATATGTCTTGATAGTATCCATAAAAAGAATTATCTGCTGTAAAGCTTAAAAAAGTAGGGAATACTCGATCTGTTTTTTCCTTGAACATACCAGTTTCAAGTTCGTATATATTTTTTTTGATTTTGTCATAAAAATAATATTTATTTGAGAGCCCATAATTATTTCCTATGGATAAACCTAAAATAATCCCATGCTTTGCTTCCATAAACATTCCTGGTGATAAATATGTATATGATTGTGTTTTGAGCATGTCGGAAACTTGCTGATATTTTATACTTTCATTTTTTTTGGACCATATACTCTTTTTTTGTTTGACAACATATTTCGGATAATATGTTAAATTATCATTTATGCAATATACCGTATCTGAATATAACGGAATGAATGTTGCATAATGACCATGTTCGTATAAGTTATTTTCAACGAAAGCGTTCTCTGTTATTGGAGGCATAGAAAATTGTTTTGCTATCGTTTTCTTCCCATCGGTTACAACAATAAGATGACTATCTTCTAGATTCGCATCATTGCCATATAGTAAGGAATGGATATAATATTTTCCTATTTTTCTTGCAAATGGACTTGCAACAATTTCATCCATAGTTCCAAGACATTTTCCTGTGCGAAGAGAAAATTTAAATATTTTCTTTTCTCTATCGTCAATACCTAAAATTATATTCTCTTTTGGCAAGATCTGGAAGTCTCTGAGAACTATATATTCATTACGTCCATGTCCTTTGTAATCAATTGTTTTTAAATACTTTCCTTTGCCATTAAAAATGTAAATTTTATCGTTGGATAAAATATAGAAATTATTTTTGTATTTTCTGATTTTTTCTATTTGTCCTAAAGGAACACTATTGTCCAACCGAATATAATTCGGCTCAGTAACGTAATTGTGCATAAAATCCTGCTCAGTCAATACTTTAGAGTTACTTAAATCTATATTTTCCACCTTACACGTAAGCCTTTTTAACTCATTCAACTTATTATAATCTACATATCCTTTGGGATTTGTATAACACGAAGTAAGTAAAGTTCCCAAAAAGAAAAATAAGAAGATATATTTTTTCATTTTTTTATGTTTAGTATTATTACAGTTCTGTTAAGGCAGACAAATGGAATAAAAGCTATATCCCAAGTACCTCCCTTTTGGGGTGTCATATCGTCTAAAATTTATTTAATTTTGAATGATACTAGTACTGGATTGTCTCCAGTTTTGGCCTCTTTTACAATTTTTTGAAGTTTTTGATTTGAGATTAAATTCGGATTCATCATTTTTCTATAGTTTGCAACGTCTGTGTAGTAACCATATATTTCATCGTTATATACAAAAGAATTTTGTATTGGAAAGATTACGTTTATTCCTTGTCCGTACCAGCCTGTTTGAATTTTAAATGTCTTTTTCTTTTGTTTATCATAAAAATAGTGTTCTATGAATTCTCCATCTTGCTGCCCTTCTTCTAGTTCAAATACGATTCCTTTAGTTGTTTCGAAAAACATATCGGCAATTAAGTATGAATATTTCTGTTTTTTCATGATGTTACGTACATCCTCAAAACTTAGTTTTTCATTCTTTTTCTCCCATAGACTATTATCGTGTTTTACAATATACTTATTGCTGTACGTAAAGTCTTTATTTAAAGAGTAAATTGTATCTGAATATTCTGGGATATAATTCATATAGTCCTTATACTCGTATAGATTATTTGCACCATCTGCTTCTTCGCTAATTGGAAACATTTTAAATTGCTTTGCTACAATTTTTTTTCCATTTGTTACTACAAGTTGCCATGTTTCATTTTCATTCCAATCATTATTAAAGTGAACAGAATGATAAAAATGACCATTGAACTTTCTTACAAATGGTGTACCTATTATTTCATCAGAAACCTTGAGAATTTTTCCAGTTTCAAGAGAAAAAGTAAAAATTTTCTTTTCTAAATCGTCAACGGCAATAATACTTTTTTCTTCAGGAATAATTTGAAAATCTTTTAAGCATATATATTCTTTATGTCCATGCCCCTTGTAATCTATTGTTTTCAAATATTTCCCATTTGTTTTAAATATATAAATTCTGTCATTGCTTAAAATATAAATGCGTTCTTTATATCTTCTAATTTTTGTGATTGCCCCCAAAGAAATTTTATTGTCAAGTTGTATAAAATTAATGTCAGATGTATGTAAATCAAAAAAGTCTTCTTCAGAAACAGGATTGCTTCTTTTCACATCAATGATTTCAGTTTTTGCTCTTTTCTTGGAAATAGTTTTAATATTATCGTATGAAATGTATCCTTCAGGTTTGTTAGAGCATGATAGACAGATAATAGAAGCGATCGTTATAAAACACAGGTTTTTCATTTTGATGATATTTATGATATTAAATTTATTTATGCGACTATTTACTAATATGATTTTTTACAAAAAAGAAGTTGGCAGTCTTTTCTGCATTGTCAAGGTCTATTATTTGGTATTTTTCTTTTTCTAGCAGCAAGGCTGGTACATTGTCGTAGTCGTTTTCATTATCTTTGTGCAAATTACATGCAGCAAACAAAATAATACAACAAACAAATATTATAAGGTTTTTCATTGTTAAAATGGTCTTATAATTTTATTCTATTTTTTAGATCAATGATTTATACGTATAGTAATGAACAGGTTTATTTGTTTTCATGAGTTGATAATTTTTGCATAAATTTTGGGCAAAAGTATAAAATCTTCATTGTAATAGTTGATATGGATGTTTAATTTTAGTTAATATGATTCGTAGATATGTTAAAATGTAACATGTAAAAAAGTATTTGATACAAGATGTAAAATAGATATCTTGCAGATTTCGCCTATAATCGATTTGACTGTCAAATAATTTATCAAAAAACAGTGTTTTCAAAAATCGTCATCTAGCTTAAAATATTCAACTTTTGGTCAGCCTGTTTGGACTTTTTTCTTCCCCTAGATTTTCTCTCCCGCCAAAACCCCAGCTCCTGGGGGTCGAAACCTAAGACTTTGTTCGCTAAACTCTATGACCTTATCGCGTCAACCCTAAGCTTTTGACCCCTAGGAGCTTGGGTTTTGGCGCCCTTTTTTTAAACCGATGAAACGCTAAATCTGTAACATGCTGATATTCAGATAGATACAAAAATTCTTCGAAATTCACGTATTTGAGGCATTCTTACATCGCAATTTCAAATACGCAAACCTCAGGAGGGTTCTTGTCCGTAAATTTCAAATCGGTTCTTTTGTTGTACATGTCGTAGTGGTATATATCTAACAATGGTAAAAGTAGTGCTGATGCCGTAAAACTTGTCGGGGAGTGTAGTAAGCTGCGTCAACCTGTTTCGTCACGCTGTTTCCGATGGTGACGGAAGTAGGGGCATCGCAATCAGAGAAAGACAGTCAGCCAATACTCGTCATGCTATTGCCGATTGTGGCGGATGTAAGGCCATAGCAACCAATGAATGCATAACTGCCAATACTCGTATAATTTGTAGGAGAGGGGAGGCTTAAAATTTATCTTCCTTTAATTATAGATATACCTCATTCTTTTTCTTTTAATATTATTCTCTCTATTATAAAATATTATTCTCTTTATATATTATAATGTGTACGTCCACGGGAGCAAGCTTCTGTTGTCAAAGAACGCGCAAAATCTTAGTTTTTTGCAATTTTTTCTTGAAAACATTTGGAGGTTATGGATATTTTGTATACCTTTGCACTCGCTTTCAAACAAACGGAAGCAGCCAAATAACGTTGGTTACGAGGCTTAAGAGAAAGAGTTCTTTGAAAAGATTACATAGACAGAGAAGTAGTACAAGAAGCGTTCACATATTATAGATATGTGTGAATGGGTAACAAAAACGAACCGTCAAGTTTAGTTTTTGTCCAGGCTTTAAACCGACTTCAATAAAAGGATAAGCGTCCTTGAAACAGAGACAAATCATCTATTCAATTAGATATTCAAAGATATTTTACAATGGAGAGTTTGATCCTGGCTCAGGATGAACGCTAGCTACAGGCTTAACACATGCAAGTCGAGGGGTAACATGAAGAAAGCTTGCTTTCTTTGATGACGACCGGCGCACGGGTGAGTATCGCGTATCCAACCTGCCCATAAGTAGGGAATAGCCTTGCGAAAGTAAGATTAATGCCCTATGGTTTCCGTTAAAGACATCTGAGATGGAATAAAGATTTATCGCTTATGGATGGGGATGCGTCTGATTAGGTAGTAGGCGGGGTAACGGCCCACCTAGCCGACGATCAGTAGGGGTTCTGAGAGGAAGGTCCCCCACATTGGAACTGAGACACGGTCCAAACTCCTACGGGAGGCAGCAGTGAGGAATATTGGTCAATGGACGAAAGTCTGAACCAGCCAAGTAGCGTGCAGGAAGACGGCCCTATGGGTTGTAAACTGCTTTTTTAGGGGAATAAAGTTAGCCACGTGTGGTTATTTGCATGTACCCTACGAATAAGGACCGGCTAATTCCGTGCCAGCAGCCGCGGTAATACGGAAGGTCCGGGCGTTATCCGGATTTATTGGGTTTAAAGGGAGCGCAGGCCGTTTGGTAAGCGTGTTGTGAAATGTCCGGGCTCAACCTGGGCACTGCAGCGCGAACTGTCAGACTTGAGTGCACAGGAAGCGGGCGGAATTCGTGGTGTAGCGGTGAAATGCTTAGATATCACGAAGAACTCCAATTGCGAAGGCAGCTCGCTGTAGTGTTACTGACGCTAAAGCTCGAAAGTGCGGGTATCGAACAGGATTAGATACCCTGGTAGTCCGCACGGTAAACGATGGATGCCCGCTGTTTGCCCTTCGGGGTGAGTGGCTAAGCGAAAGCGTTAAGCATCCCACCTGGGGAGTACGCCGGCAACGGTGAAACTCAAAGGAA
>NZ_CP091797.1:82500-152500 GCF_022024215.1 Segatella bryantii
GCTCAAATTAAAAAATTCGGTCAATCGTGGGAAGCAGAAACTTATTCGACATGATTTGCGTGTAGATTATGAATTCAATATTTCAGACTTCAATGAGCCAGGGAAAGCTTTTGGTGAAGAAGAACTCATGCAAGCTATTGAACGTGGTGCGATTCAGATATTGGATGATGCAACTATTGAAGCAATGAAAGCAAAGCGTGCACGCGACAAAGCTCGTGACGAAGCGGCACGAGAGCAAGCTGCTATCGATAATGGTGAAGCTACTGACTGGAAAGAAGCTATGAAGGAATGGGAAAATTGGGAAAAATCAGAGAAAGCTTAATCTTGTTTATTTTCAGACCATAGATTCCAAAAGTGATGAACTGGTCCTTGTCCTAGACCGATCTCGAAATCGGCGCCATGGCGTATCGCTTGATTCATGTATTCTTTGGCTTTTCTTGCGCTATCTTCAAGTGATAAACCTTTGGCTAGCATGGATGCTAAAGCTGATGATAAAGTACAGCCTGTACCATGTGTGTTTTTTGTTCGTATACGAACTCCAGGGAGTTCGTATATTTTTTTTGTTTCTACATCATAGCATATATCTACAAGAACATCTGCATGGAGATGTCCTGCTTTCAACCACACACTTGTATGATACTTATTGGCGAGTTTTTTAGCAGCTATTGCAATATCCTCCTGTTGTTGAATTTTTTGTCCTAATAGGACTTCTGCTTCTGGAATATTTGGTGTTATCACTCTAACAAGAGGAAATAAATTCTGTGTCATTGATATTATAGCATTCTCATCCAATAATCTATGTCCAGAAGTTGATACCATTACAGGATCTAATACTATATTCGTACAAGGATGATCTTTTAACCATGCAGCCAACATGTTTACAACTTCTGCTGAATGTAGCATACCAATCTTAATCGCATTGATTTCGATATCTTCAGACACGCATTTTATCTGTTGATATATGATATCAGCAGGAATTGCTTGTACAGCTTGTACTCCTTGAGTATTTTGTATGGTAATGGCCGTTATAGCAGAAGTCGCATAACAACCACAAGCTGAAATCGTTTTGATATCCGCCTGTATTCCGGCCCCCCCTGAAGGGTCACTGCCAGCTATAGTTAAAACAGTTTGGTATTTCATGGATACAAAGGTACGTTTTTTTTGTGATATAAGGTGTAACTCGTGAGAGTTACACCTTATATTTTCTAACATACCTTATTGAACTTTGTAATCTTAATCGTTAGGATCGAGATAAATACCGATACCAATCTTTAAACCAACTTTAGAATAGTCACTATTTTTAAATGATGGGTTGTAATATACAGAAGGTTCGATAGTTACAGATTTGTTTATGAAGAAAGCATAACCAACTTCTGCACCTGGTTTGAAATCATCGAAGTGATTAGCATGTTCGTATGTTGCGTTAACACCCAGGAATAAACCGTTCTGGATAATATAATAACGTCCGCCAACACCAATGTTAAAGCTGTTAGCGCCTATTTCACTATCTCCGATATGCTGATAACCTATCTGTGCAAGAGCCATCAAGTTATCTCTGAAAAGGTAACCCGCTTTAGCTTCTACACCGAGTTTAAATTTGTCAGCGCCACTATAGCTCAAGTCGAGTCCTGTAAGTGAACCACCTACATAAAATTTTCCCTCCTCAAATTGTGCTTTAGCTACCATTACAGAAAGTAGCATCAGCGTCATACACAAAAACTTTTTCATTACTTATTCTTTTTTAGCTGATTCTATTTGTTGATACATGGAACAGATCATTTTGTCGAGTGTTGGTACCATACCCAGCATTTCCTCAGGTAAAAGATTACATTCGCCAAGTTTGTTGACCATGCATGAAGGTATTTTAGCAGCTTCTTCGCGCATAGCAAGTCCCTTCGGGGTAAGGAAAACGATTTGCTGTCGCTTGTCGCTTTCACTTCCACGTCGTGATACTAACTCAAGTTTCTCCATTCTTTTAATGAGTGGTGAAGTAGTATTGATACCCAACATTAAACGTTTGCCGATGTCATTAATCGGTTGTTCATCTTGTTCCCAAAGTACGAGCAAAACCAAGTACTGGGTATAAGTTATACCCAGTTTCTTGAGGTATGGCTCATATTCTTGTACAATCAATCGACTTGCCGTATAAAGGCGGAAGCATAATTGATTGCTTAATTTTAATGATTTATACTTATCCTCTTTAACCATATCCATGTCCTTTTTATACTTTTATATATTTATTCTTTTATTTATTGCGTGAATTACGAACTTAAACAGTGGAATTATCCTTTAGTTTGTAGATATCGATCAGCTTCGATAGCAGCTTTTGCACCAGCACCAGCAGCTACGATACCTTGGCGATAAATAGGGTCTGCGCAGTCACCTGCTGCAAATACGCCTTCGATATTAGTCTTAGGTGAATTACCTTGAGTAATAATGAATCCTTTTTCGTCCATATCGATAGCGCCTTTAAAGATTTCGGTGTTTGGGTTATGGCCAATTGCGAGAAAGAAACCATCGATAGGAAGATCATACTCTTTCTCGTCAGCTTCACCCTTACGATATACTAAATGTGCACCTTGAACACCATCGTCACCGAAAAGGCCAAGAGTATTTGTTTCGTAGAGAATTTCGATATTTTCTTTGTTAGATACGCGTTCCTTCATGATTTCTGTAGCACGAAGATAAGGCTTACGGACAATCATATACACTTTTTTGGCGAGTGAAGCCAAATACATAGCTTCTTCGCAAGCTGTATCACCACCACCTACTACTGCTACAGTACGTTTGCGATAAAAGAAACCATCGCACGTAGCGCAGGCAGAAACACCCTGACCACGATACTTCTCTTCATCAGGCAATCCAAGGTACTTCGCAGAAGCTCCAGTTGCAATAATACATGTATCAGCTGCGATAACATTACCACGATCGTCTGTAAACTGATATGGTTGACTGCTAAAATCAGCTTTTACAATAGCTCCGTCACGAATATCTGCACCGAAACGAGAAGCTTGATCGCGAAGATCCATCATCATCTGATTACCATCTACACCCTGTGGATAGCCTGGGAAATTCTCAACATCTGTTGTTGTTGTCAATTGGCCACCTGGTTGCATACCAGAATATAAAATTGGCTTTAGGTCTGCTCTACCAGCGTAAATAGCAGCTGTGTAACCAGCAGGACCGCTACCTATAATAATTGTTTTTGTTGCTTCCATAATTTTTTCTATTAAGTGTTTATATATATTTTGGTTGCAAATATACTATTTTTATTTTATTATCGCATGCGATGAAGCTTAATATTAACAGCTTTTATGAAACTTAGCATTAATCTTCTTGCCGATAGTTTTTGGCAAGTCCTCCGGCAGATGTTTCTTTGTAAAGCGAAGGTATGTCGTGGCCCGTTTGTTTCATAACCTCAATAACTCGATCAAAGGATACGCGGTGTTTACCATCGCCCATCATGGCGTAGAGCTGTGAATCTAATGCACGACAAGCTGCGAAAGCATTGCGTTCGATACATGGTATCTGAACGAGTCCACAAACCGGGTCGCATGTCATGCCTAGGTGATGTTCGAGTCCCATTTCTGCAGCATACTCTATTTGGGATGGACTTCCCCCAAAAAGCTGACATCCAGCGGCTGAAGCCATAGCGCATGCTACGCCTACTTCTCCCTGGCAACCGACATCTGCGCCCGAAATACTAGCATTCTGCTTGACCACGTTACCAAATAAGCCCGCAGTGGCCAAAGCATGCAATATTTTCTCATCATTGAAACCGTGGTGCTTAGCCAGAAAATAAAGAACTCCTGGAACGACACCACAGGCTCCACAAGTGGGAGCTGTTACGATAGTACCTCCTGCTGCATTTTCCTCACTCACGGCTAGGGTATAGGCATAGACCAATGAACGGCTTTGGATGGATGATCGATAGCTTGTGGCCCTAATATAATAATTAGACGCTTTGCGCTGCAAATTAAGTGGACCAGGGAGTCTTCCTTCGGTATCAATACCTCTTTCTATAGAATCTTGCATAGCTTTCCACACTTCTGTAAGGTAATCCCAAATTTTAGGTCCTTCACATTGCTCTACATATTCCCAATAGGTGCACCCTGTACGTTCGCACCATTTTTTTATCTCTGAGATTGTACTGAGCGGATAAATCTGAGGGGTAAGAAAAGGATCTTTCGACCCCTTTCCTTCTGACAGAGCACCACCACCGATACTATAAACAATCCAAGGAGTTGTGGCATTATCGTTTTCGTCGAAGGCCTTAAACTCCATACCGTTAGGATGGATCGTAAGGAATATATCTGGACGCCAAATAATCTTAACCGGTGCAATCTCTTGAAGTATCTCTTCGATAGCCTGGTCGGTCATATGTCCTTTTCCGGTTGCAGCCAGTGAGCCATATAGAGTAACTTCAAATCGGCTAGCTTTAGGATAACGCTTGGCAAAAACTTTTGCTGCACGTTGTGGCCCCATCGTGTGGGAAGAAGACGGACCTTTACCTATTCTAAATATTTCTTTGATGGATTCCATGTCTATGTTGTCCTATTCAATAATATATATGTGTAAAGTTACTCAAAAAGTTTGGTTCATTGGTAAAATTTATGATTATAATACGTGTTTTTTATTCTTTTTGCCAATATGGCGTACAAATTTGTCATTATGGCAGTGTTTTTATTGTGGAATAAGAATTGCAATAGGATTGTCGAGTTTGATACGCTATTTAAGCGAAACTCACATAAATAACGATAATAATAAAAATAAATAGGAGGAGAAAAATGATGTTTCCAGTAAATGCATATAATTGGTTAGATAGTGCTTATGATGCTATGGTAGAAAATGAAAAACGTATACAGCATCGTGCACAACAGCGTCGCAATTCTGTTGCACCTGTTAATGTGATTGCAAATCATCAGGGGTACGAGATGAAAATGGCTGTACCTGGTTTTTCAAAGGATGATTTTGATATTACTTTGACAGAAGAAGGCAATTTGCGTATCAAATCTGTCAAGAATTTCAAAGCTCATGAGAAAGAGCATTATTTGCGCCGCGAGTTTGGTTCTGGAAACTTTGAACAAACTTACGCCCTGCCAGAAGATGTTGATACCGAAAAAATCACAGCTCGTGTAGCTGATGGTATTTTGAGCGTGTCTCTGCCAAGAGCTCAACATCAGCAGGTAAATCGTGTCATTGATGTAGCTTAATAAGGCTTTGTTGATGAAAATTTTTACAGGAGATTAATTCATTCGTGATAAGTTTTGGTTTATATTGTTAGGTTAGTGTTATTATAAGAATAGGTTAGTATTATCAGATTAGGTTAATAATAGTAATTACGTTTTTCATAAGGTATGAATTGATGAGTATGTTAGTGATTGGATAATAATCATGTTAGATTAAATGTTTATTCATGCGATAAGGAGACTTAGGAAGAGCGATTCCGGAGTCCCCTTATTTTTTGATAAATAGCTTTGTATTTTGTCCCTTTTTTTGTATTCTTGTATGAAAGTGTTAACTTTGTAAAATAATAATAAATATAGAGTACATTTTAATCTAATCTTATGATGAGAAACAAATTATTCTCGCTTGTTTTTCTAGCAACTACCAGTTTGGTTTTTTCGTCTGCTCATGCTCAAGACCGTACCTCGTTGGCAGGGCATTGGCATTCTACGCTAGGTACTGTAAAGTTGCCCGGCTCGCTATTAACTAATCGTTTGGGGGATGACGTGGATGTTCATACCCGTTGGACAGGTTCCCTTTACGATTCAAGTTTCTATTTTAATCCATACATGGAGAAATATCGCCATCGTGGACAGATGAAATTTCCTTTCTTTCTTACTCCTGATAAGCACTATGTTGGAAATATTACTTATAGTAAATCTGTTTTTATACCGAAAAGTTGGAAACGGAAAAAGGTGATACTTGTTTTGGAGCGTCCTCATATAGAGACGACCTTACAGGTAAACGGACAAAAGGTGGGGCATGAAATGTCGCTCTCTGTACCGCATCGTTATGATATAACTAATATGGTGAAGTTTGGAGCAGAGAATCAGTTGGATATTGATGTCTATAATGGTATAGAAAATGTATGTGTAGGGCAAGATTCTCACTCCGTAACCGACCAGACACAAGGAAACTGGAACGGTATCGCCGGTGATATGTATCTGATGACGATGCCGAAGAAAGCTGAGATATATAGTTCTGAACGTCCTCTTCGTATTCGTGTAGATGCAGATATTCATACTGGTCATGTGAAGATAGCTGTTAACGAATTGACCTATCAGTTGCATATTGATCATCCACAGCTTTGGAGCGAGTTTACTCCAAAATTATATACTCATACTGTAGATTACCATGGTATGCAGATACCTGTGAAGTTCGGTTTTCGTCAGATTACTATCCAAGGTAGACAGTTTTACCTGAACGGCAATCCTATTTGGATACGTGGAACGGTAGAAAATTGTAATTTTCCACTTACCGGATATCCTCCAACTGATGTGGAATCTTGGATGACGATATTTAAGAAGTGCAAAGAATATGGTCTTAATATGATGCGCTTCCATAGTTATTGTCCTCCAGAGGCAGCTTTTATAGCAGCAGACAGTGTCGGTTTCTATTTACAGCCGGAGGGACCATCATGGCCAAATCATGGTGTGAAGTTACGTCGCAAAATGGCTATCGATCAGTATTTGATGGAAGAAACGAAGCGTATTATCGATGAATACGGTAATCATCCAAGTTTTGTCATGATGGCTGCAGGGAACGAGCCGGCTGGCGACTGGGTTAGCTGGTGTAATGATTGGGTTGATAGTATGAAGGTGTACGATAATCGTCGTGTATACTGTGGAGCCAGTGTCGGAGGCGGTTGGGCATGGGATAACCGAAGCGAGTATCATGTGAAAGGAGGAGCTCGAGGACTCAATTGGGACAAAAAAAGACCTCAGAGTGAAGATGATTATTATCAGGATATTCTGTACCCTCGTAACTTCAAGCCAACTACAGAACATCCGGAGAATACAGAACCTTACGTGTCACATGAACAGGGACAATGGTGTGTGTTCCCTGATCTGAAAGAACGTTCTCAATATGTTGGTGTCTATAAAGCTAAGAACTTTGATATCTTCGAAGATCTGTTACGTGATCATGGTATGGGTAACATGGCAGAGAAATTCTTGCATAGCAGTGGTAAGCTACAGACGCTGGCGTATAAATACGAATTGGAGCGTAATTTAAGAACGAAGGATTATGCTGGTTTTCAACTGTTGGGTCTCAATGACTATAGTGGTCAGGGTACAGCTTTGGTTGGTCCACTGAATGTTTTCTGGCGTGAAAAAGGTTATGTTGACGGTAAAACTTGGCGACAGTTCTGTTCTTCTGTAGTTCCACTTGCTAAATTCCCTAAATTTATATATACTAATGCTGAAACATTACAGGTGCCTGTAGAACTCTACAATGCGTCGGGTAAGGCTATCGAGCATGCTAGAAGTACTTATACGATATATCAGGGAGAAGAAATCGTTAGTCAGGGTGAACTTTCTAAGGTTAAGACATGGCCACAAGGAAAAAATATCGAATTAGGTCGTATCAACTACGATCTGTCTGACGTGAAGGGGCCTGCTCAACTTACCCTCAAGGTAGATATTGATGGCCATGAGAACCAGTGGGATTTTTGGGTGTATCCTGAACAGGTAGATATGAAGGTTCCCAAGGATATCCACATCACGGATACGCTTGATGCTCAAGCCGAAAAGATACTGGCTAAGGGTGGTAAAGTCTTGTTGTTGGCAGCAGGTAAAATAAAATATGGTAGTGATATAAAACAAACCTATCTTCCTGTATTCTGGAATACAAGTTGGTTTAAGATGCGTCCGCCTCATACCACGGGAGCTTATATCGATACCAAGCACCCTCTTTTTGATTATTTCCCAAGTGATGATTGGACAAATTTAAATTGGTGGGAACTGGTTAACCGTGCGCAGGTGATGAATTTCTCTGAATTACCAAAAGATTATCAAAGTCCGATACAACCTATTGATACCTGGCATATTAGTCGTAAGTTGGGTATGATGATAGAAGCACAGATAGGGAAAGGTCGTCTTCTGATGACAACAATGGACCTTCAGAATGATCTTGATCATCGCATCGTAGCGCGACAGATGCGTAAAGCGATACTCGACTATATGCATGGTGACAAGTTTAACCCTTCGATGCAGTTGAGTTGCGATGATATTCATTATTTTTACACCCATCAGTCTACAACGGTAAATATGTATACCCATGACTCACCTGATGAATTAAAGCCGAAAATTAAGTAAAGTAACATGAGTTTAGGGAAGTATGCAATAGGCGTACTTCCCTATAACTTTGACAGAAAACCGTCTCAAAATTGACTGATTTTTATTTTTTTGACAGAAAAACGAGTCTACGTAAACGTTTACGCATATTTTTTTGTCTTTTTTTGTTTGATTTACTTGGAACATATTAAAAAATAAATTATATTTGCATAGTTATATAAAAAATGTAGGCTTGTGAAGCCTACTCATTTTAGCGATAAGAATTATAAAAAACTTTAACTATTTAATTTTCAAAATTATGAGAACTTTTGCGGATATATCTGTTCTAATTGTATCGCTTTACTGTGTTACAGTATTGGTTAAGTATACATTGGGTTCTATGGGTATTATTCTAAAGGACAAAGATGCACGGAAAATTTTACTTAACGCAGGTATAATCATTGCAGGTATTGTAATTACAGCCCTTGCGGTGTTTACAGACAAATTTTCAGCTGTACAGGAATTAGTTGCCTCTCTATGAGGTGGGGCTAAGTAATATGTTCTAGTTAGGAAAAATATTATTTCATACCAAAGATATTTAAAGTCTGCAATCCTATATGGATTGCAGACTTTTTTGTTTTTGTAGACATAAAAAACCAGCATATACACTTATATGCTGGATAACCTTTGTGCAGTTTTTAAAAACTAATTTAACGTATAATGTATCTGTTTTAAATCTTCTTTTTTCGAACTGTTACCATAAAAGATGGTATATTTACCGGGTATTACCCGCATAGTATTGGTAGACGCGTCCCAGCATTCAAACTGATTTCGGTTTAGTTTGAGAATAGCCTTTTTTGTTTCCCCAGCTTTCAGTGTGATATGAGCAAAAGACCTCAGTGTTTTAGATGGTCCTTCTACGTCATCATCTCTGCGGAGATATACTTGAACTAGTTCTGTGCCCTCCCGTTTCCCCGTATTGGTTACCGGAATCTGAAGAGTTATGCTATTGTTCGTAAGTGTTTGCAGTTTAGCTGTTCCTATTTCGAACGAAGTATAGCTCAAACCATATCCGAAGGGATAGAGAGCATCTTCAAAATACCGATATGTACGGTTCTTCATGGAATAATCCTCAAAATCAGGTAACTGTTGGGTACTCTTATAGAAGGTTACCGGTAGTTTTCCCATAGGATTCACCTTACCCATAAGTATATCGGCAACAGCCGTACCTCCTTCTTGCCCAGGATACCACGCCTGAATAATAGCCTGACAACGTTGTGCTTCAGGTGTTAGAGCGATAGCAGAACCAGAGCAGTTTACTAAAATAATCTGTTTACCTGCTTCAGCTAAAGCTTTAATAAAGTCTCTCTGTACTTGTGGCATTTCAATATCAGTGCGATCTCCACCTTTAAATCCTGGAATATTCACCGGCATCTCTTCACCTTCCAGTGAAGGAGCAATACCACCCACAAAGATGACCTTATCTATACCCTTGAGTTGAGCGATATTAGCAGCATAATCGACAGGATGTTCTTCACCGATATTAATCTTAAGATTAGCCCCCCAGGTTTTTACGTAGGTAAAACGTACCTCTATCAAATACTGTTCGCCACTTTTTACCTGTAGCGGTGTGCGGGTAGGTGTAGTACGCCAAGTATGGAATTTTTGCATTTCTTTGCCATTTACATAGAGAGCGAAATCTCCGCAACCTTCTACGTTGATGACAACTTCACCATTTTTTTGAGGAGTGAAAGTCGTTTCGTATTTTGCAGAAAAGTCTTCTACTTTTACACCTGGGGCAAAATTGTGCATACCTGCTGTCGTTACAGCCAAAGGGGCATTATAATACTGAGTAGTTACAGGTTTGCCATTCATCTTCGTATTATTCCAAAAAGTACCCTTCAAACCGGTCTTATTTGCTACTTTACATTGATTGAACAGTGGTTTAACGACCATTTTATCTGTTAAGTCGCAGGCAGGAAGATATACTACATTTTTATATTGCTTGCGAATACCTTCGAGAATCGATACTGTATGGTTAGGTGTACCATTATAGTTGCCCCACATCATCGGTTTATTATCTGCATTTGGACCAATAACGGCGATACGTTCATTTTTTTTGAGTTGTAATGGCAAGATATTTCCCTTGTTCTGAAGTAATACAATACTCTGTCGTGCCATATCGAGAGCCAGTTGTGCATGAGCTTTGCATGACATGATGGAATAAGGTATCTTACTCCATTCCACAAGTTTAGAATCATCCATTTCGCCTAAATCGAAACGTCCTTCAAGTAGTCTTATGACATGTTTGTCGATTTCTTCTTCTGTGAGAAGGCCTCGTTTTACCGCTTCAGGTATTTTTGCATAGGTATAGCCATAGCCACATTCCACATCTGTACCTGCAAGTGTAGCTTGTCGTGAAGCATGTACAGCATCACTTGATGTCTTATGACTCTGCCAAATATCACTTACAGCACCGCAGTCGCTTACGACGAGATATTTGAAACCCCATTCTTCGCGGAGAATTTGTTGTAGCAAACGATTATTACTACAGCATGGTTCGTCATCGAGACGCTGATAGGCACACATTACCTCACGCACATGACCATCCTGTACTGTGGACTGGAAAGCTGGTAGATAGGTTTCATAGAGATCGCGTGGCGAGATGTTATTTAGGTTGGCTGTATGGCGAGTAGATTCTGGGCCACTATGTACGGCAAAGTGTTTGGCACAGGCCCACAGTTTTCGATATTTACTCGTTTCAGGTCCCTGCAACCCTTCGACTACGGCACATCCCATAACCGAAGTGAGATAAGGGTCCTCACCGTATGTCTCTTGTCCACGTCCCCATCTCGGGTCTCTAAAGATATTTACGTTTGGTGTCCAAACAGAGAGGCTATGAAATTTTTCATCTTCTCCACCATTATCCATACGATGATGATATTGTGCACGCATCTCATCGCTTGCAGCAGAAAAAACAGATTTGAGCAAAGTAGGATTAAAGGATGAGGCCATAGCTATGGGTTCTGGAAAATTGGTTACATTGCCCATATTGGCAGCACCATGTAATGCTTCGCTCCACCAGAAAAATTTTTTAATGCCAAGTCTTGGTATTGCAGGTGATTCATCCTGCATAAGTAATGCCTTTTCTTCTAAGGTAAGTCTATGGCAGAGATCTATGGCTCTTTCGTAGGCTGAAAGATTTGGATTCTGATAAGGTAATAGAGTTGAAGTCTTGTCCGATGTTCTGCTTGTAGTATGGGTATTTTGAGCAGACTTTTCAGCAGCGCAGATGAGTGAGTACGTAGCTGTAGAGGGTAAAGTTAATATTGCCACAACAGCGTATTTTGTGAATAGTTTCATAATAGGTTAGATTGTTAGAATTTCTTTCCAGTGGCAAATATACGTAAAATATGTTCTGACGACTTTGCTTTATGTTTCAAAAACTTTATATTATGTATTAATAGTCGTTGATAGACTTTTTTTGATCAGATTATTGTCCTATCAATCGGAACAAAAAACATATTGGGGACAATGTGCATTGCTGCGCATTGTCCCCGATGATGATTTAGAATATTATCTTATTTCGTCACGATTTTCTTGCCGTCGACGATGAATACCCCCTTTGTAGGCTTGATTACGCGGCGTCCACTCAGGTCGTAGTATTTTTCACTGTTGATGACATCAGTATTCACGGTGCTTATGCCTGTGGCTTCACCCTCAAATACGATGCTAAGGATATGGGCATGGTAAGGTGAAGTTGGTATCAATTCGATCCAGCACTTACCAGCAGCCAGTGTACCGGCATCCTTCACCCACGTAAAGTTCTTGCCATTGTGAAGTATGTAATGATCAGCATTCTGTATGTCTTCGTTGGTAAATGTTTTGTCCACGAGTGTACCCTTGAAGTGTTCGTTATCATAGTTCAACTCATCGGCATCGTTGCTGCTAATGACGATTTTCACCACGACTTCCTCATCATTGTCATTATAGATGAGATAAGGCATCTCTGCAGGTACCACGTTAATTGAGGATGTCAATTCAACCTGTTTGTTGCTTACGTTTTTTATCGAATAGATTGATACACCATTTATAGGTTCCTCTATTTGACGTTTGTCGGCATCCATGCGAGCCACGTAGCTCTTGGCAGGAATAGTGATGGTAATGCGTTTCAGGGCAACGTCTACCTTGGCAGCGTTTACGGCATCGATAAGTGTGGTTGTAGCGTTCTCAATCTCCGTCTGTGTAGCATTGACGTTGTCTTGTACTGCCTTGGCTGTGTTGATGGCCTCCAAGAGTATTGCGGCTGCATCAGGATTACTTTCTTTAATGCTGTTGTAGTATGAGTCAGCCTCTGTGATGGCTGTGTTCAGAGCCGTTAAGATGGTAATCATGCTCATGTCAGGCATGACAGGTTTTATGTAGTCGTATTGTACCAATCCAATCTTGGCTATTTTCTGGTTGACCTTTGTACCATTGTTATCAATTTGGATCACAGCCATATTGTTGAAGGTAACCTCTCCGCCAATGGCCGGGAAGTTCTCTGCAGTATTTGCATCAATCATACCTCCAGTCATCCAGAACCCTTCAGTATCCGTGTTAGTTACAGTGTTATAGACACCACCTCCCAGTCCGTTAGCATGGTTTCCTGTGATTTCACCACCATAAATAGTCAGTGTACCGTTGTTGAGTATAGCACCTCCGTTACCAGTGGTATTACCGCCGGTAATTTTTCCGTTACCTTCGTTGTTGTCCATGATGGCGAGTGTACCGTTGTTGATGATGACGCTACCATCAGCGACAGGGGTTGTCAGCGCACGGCTAATTGTAAATCCGTTTAGTTCGAGCACGACGGTCTTGCCTGTAGAAATGTTCAGCGCAGCATCCGTAGCTTCAGCCGTGATATTCTGTGAGAGCTTGACGATGCTACTGCTGTTCAGTGCAGCCTGTAGCTCACTCCAACTTGTAATTTCTCCGCCTTCCTTGCTCATGCTGATTCCCGCGTTTTCACTGTTGAGTTCGGTAATCTCTCCATTCTTCATGGTGACGTGCAAAGTTTCAGAAGTCATACCCGTTTCAGCAGGAAGAGCGACATTGAGCGTGTAGGAATATGATCCGTCTCCGTTATCTACTTTAGAAGCCGTTATAATGTCTCCAAACGGAACGTCAATCGCATATGTTCCACCCATAAAGGTAGCCTTGAACTCGTTTGGTTCGGTACCTTTGCTATAGCTGATGACACCCGTCTGAGTACCATAACCTGTCCATACATCGTCGCCAATGGCATTGTAAAGTTCCGTTAAGATGGCAAACTTGTTCATGTCAGGCATGACAGGTTTAACATAGTTGTATTGTGCCATTCCCACCTTGGCCGTCTTCACACTGACCGTTGTACCATTGTTATCAACCTGGATCACAGCCATATTGTTGAAGGTAACCTCTCCGCCAATGGCCGGGAAGTTCTCAGCCGTATTTGCATCAATCATACCTCCAGTCATCCAGAACCCTTCAGTATCCGTGTTAGTTACAGTGTTATAGACACCACCTCCCAGTCCGTTAGCATGGTTTCCTGTGATTTCACCACCATAAATAGTCAGTGTACCGTTATTGAGTATAGCACCTCCGTTACCAGTGGTATTACCGCCGGTAATTTTTCCGTTACCTTCGTTGTTGTCCATGATGGCGAGTGTACCGTTGTTGATGATGACGCTACCATCTGCGACAGGGGTTGTCAGCGCACGGCTAATTGTATATCCGTTTAGTTCGAGCACGACGGTCTTGCCTGTAGAAATGTTCAGCGCAGCATCCGTAGCTTCAGCCGTGATATTCTGTGAGAGCTTGACGATGCTACTGCTGTTCAGTGCAGCCTGTAGCTCACTCCAACTTGTAATTTCTCCGCCTTCCTTGCTCATGCTGATTCCCGCGTTTTCACTGTTGAGTTCGGTAATCTCTCCATTCTTCATGGTGACGTGCAAAGTTTCAGAAGTCATACCCGTTTCAGCAGGAAGAGCGACATTGAGCGTGTAGGAATATGATCCGTCTCCGTTATCTACTTTAGAAGCCGTTATAATGTCTCCAAACGGAACGTCAATCGCATATGTTCCACCCATAAAGGTAGCCTTGAACTCGTTTGGTTCGGTACCTTTGCTATAGCTGATGACACCCGTCTGTGTACCATAACCTGTCCATACATCGTCGCCAATGGCATTGTAAAGTTCCGTTAAGATGGCAAACTTGTTCATGTCAGGCATGACAGGTTTAACATAGTTGTATTGTGCCATTCCCGCCTTGGCCGTCTTCACACTGACCGTTGTACCATTGTTATCAACTTGGATCACAGCCATATTGTTGAAGGTAACCTCTCCGCCTATGGCCGAGAAGTTCTCTGCCGTATTTGCATCAATTATACCTCCAGTCATCCAGAACCCTTCAGTATCCGTATTTGTTACAGTGTTATAGACACCACCTCCCAGTCCGTTAGCATGGTTTCCTGTGATTTCACCACCATAAATAGTCAGTGTACCGTTATTGAGTATAGCACCTCCGTTACCAGTGGTATTACCGCCGGTAATTTTTCCGTTACCTTCGTTGTTGTCCATAATGGCGAGTGTACCGTTGTTGATGATGACGCTACCATCAGCGACAGGGGTTGTCAGCGCACGGCTAATTGTAAATCCGTTTAGTTCGAGCACGACCGTCTTGCCTGTAGAAATGTTCAGCGCAGCATCCGTAGCTTCAGCCGTGATATTCTGTGAGAGCTTGACGATGCTACTGTTGTTCAGTGCAGCCTGTAGCTCACTCCAACTTGTAATTTCTCCGCCTTCCTTGCTCATGCTGATTCCCGCGTTTTCACTGTTGAGTTCGGTAATCTCGCCATTCTTCATGGTGACGTGCAAAGTTTCAGAAGTCATACCCGTTTCAGCAGGAAGAGCGACATTGAGCGTGTAGGAATATGATCCGTCTCCGTTATCTACTTTAGAAGCCGATATAATGTCGTCAAATGGAACGTCAATCGCATATGTTCCACCCATAAAGGTAGCCTTGAACTCGTTCGGATCATTACCTCTGCTATAGCTGATGACACCCGTCTGTGTACCGTAGCCTGTCCATACATCGTCGCCAATGGCATTGTAAAGATCCAGTATAATATAGTAATCCGGCCTTAGTATAGTAAATGATGAGCTAGCCGTTCCGCTGTAGTTAGAACCTTCAACTGCTGTGACCTTAACGGATGCAGTGCCTAGGTTTACGTTGTTTTCATAAGTCACAGTGTAGTCAATACCAAGGTTTAGCGTCGTCTCGCCATCCTTAACAGTAATAACGGGCGAAATAGCTTCACCAGTATAAGTTTGCCCGGCAATAGGCTGAATCCAGGCATCCTGCAGATTTTTGGCATAGGTTACAGTCACCAGCACATTAGCATCGGGCATGGTGAAAGTCCATGAACCATCCGTCTGTTTAGTTGTGATGATTTCGTCTTGCAAGCTAGGCGCGTACTGGGCTTTTGCATTGGCCGCACTCCAAGAGGTATAGGCGCGAACGGTAACCTCCTTCGCAGAATAACCGTCATTCGGAGTAACGCGAATGTTCACCACGTCATCTTTATAAGCCTCTGTAACAGTTGACATTCCTACAGAGAATGTCACCACACCATGTTCGCTACTGGCGTCTGATAAGGTGATGTTATAAGGTTCATTGTCCGTGAATAAGATGTTGTCTAAATCAGAGTAATCAAGTGATGCTTTTCCTTTGTCATAAGTGTTCAGTTTACCAGAAGGCAGAATAGTTACCCCGGTACAGCCGGCAATGATGGATATCGAAGGAGCATTAAAGACCCCGATGTCGCTGGTTCCGGTATTCGTACCATATTTGTTTCCTGAGAATGAACAGTTGACGAGATGGACTTGGTTTCCCCCATTGATACCTATCGCACCGCCAAAATTAGCTGACGATGAGGTTGTGTAATTGTTGGTAAACGTACAGTTGCACATATAAAGGCTACCCCCATAGTTGTTGATAGCTCCACCAATTTCACTCGAATAGTTTCCTCTAAAAGTTGTTTTGTCGGCATAAAGGTAAGCACCGCCTCCATTTTCAATAGCACCGCCTCCTTGATTTCCTCCGTCAGTATGGTTATTGCTCACGGTGCATTCATCAAGCACCAATGTTCCATAATTACGGAAGGCACCACCACCTGCGTTGAGGTCAAAGTTCTCGATTGTAACATTTTTCAAGGCAAGTACAGCCGACCAATTAATATAAAACGCCCTGTTGCCAGAACCGGAGAGTGTTTTTCCATTACCATCGATGATCACTTTTTTCCCGTCGCCAATGGTTAGCATTTCAGTACAAGTAATGTCGCTTGTGAGTCTCACATGGTTACCTGCACTCAAAGCGGTTTTTAAATTTTGAAAGGTAGAGACGTCTGTATACGTCTGTGCCCATGCCCCTGTTCCTGCCGCTATGACAGCAAAGAGGAAAAGAAGTATTGTCTTTTTCATAAGCATTTATAAAGATGTATGATGTTATTCGAATAATTTATTTTGATACTAAAAATGTATATATTTCTTAGATATAGTTATTAAACACAGATAACAGATTGGAAATGATGTTTGTTGCCGTGCTTGTATGTGAACTTTTAGCAGTTTTTATGGTATAAATATATATAGTTTTCTTTAATTTACAATAAAATTTACTGAGTTTAACATTATTTTTTAACATCTCAGCTAGAAAAAGCATTCTTTAGCTAGGAATTCAGTTCTATAAGTTTGAAATAAAATTTTATTTTATAATTTCACCACATGTAGTCATGCGGTGAAATTTCTAAGATACAGTATTAGAGTAATATAGAATTTCCCATAAAAAAGGTTGGTCCTATAATTGGAGCCAACCTATTTATTACTTATTTATTCAATATTTTTGCTGACGTCGAAAGCCTGTTTGATGCGATCACCTATGCCGATGCCATCACGTAGATTACCAGCAATGGTGAGGCCGGGATAAGATTCTTGAGTGCTAATGATAGCACGTAAACGTTTGTCTGTAGATGTACTATATTGTGGTATCGCCTGTTTATGACGGAAGATTCGAATAACATCAGCCTTTTTATCTTTAGGATATTTCAACATGGTATGCAAACCGTAGTTTACGATGTGGATGAGTTCTTCATCGCTCTTTTCTACCATTTCCGGATGGCGAGCTCCACCTATGAAGTAAGCCATAGTTGCGCCTTCTTCCGGACTTCTATTGGTAAAGCAGGCTGAAGGGAAGAGAATGCCTAAAATATCTTGATGTTCTATAGAAGGAACTAATCCACCGAAGGCAGGCCAGTCATTACCATCTGTATTGCGAAGACCGACACCTATTTGTACAACAGGAGCATAGTAGAGGTCGCTAATATCGTGAATGGTTTGTTCATCGATAAAAGGCAGAACAGATGGTAAAGAATAGGCTCCACAAGTTGTTACTACTTGATTAGCGATAACGGTATGTTCCTGTCCTTCTATAGTATAGGTAGCTTGCCACAAGTCACCCTCTGGGGTTACCATGATATTATGTGCACTAGTTTGAATATGTTCTTCACCTATAGCTTTAGCTTCTGCTTCTATCAGTCGGCTGAAACCGCCATGAGCAGAGAAGACCTTCTTCGTAGCTTTTTTATCGCGTTCACTTTTATGCATTTTTGCTTTAGCGATAGAACCACGAATCCATGAGCCATAGTCTTGTTCCAATTGCCATAATTTAGGCAGAGCCAAACGGGCAGGTAACTGATATGGATTACCCGCATATACTCCCGACATAAATGGATCTACTGCATAATCGACATACGATTTTCCTAATCTACGTTCAGCCATGGCACCTACTGATTCGTTTGGATCAGTACCTTTTTTGCGCCAGGGTTCACCTAAAATGCGAAACTTATCGTACCAGGTAAAGAGTGGAGTTGCTAATGCTCCGAATAGTGTGTTAGGCAACTCATGAAATCGTTTGCCTTTCCAGATGAGTCTTCGCTTACTCGATTCTTTAGCTGTTTCCAGCGTGCAGCTTTCGCCTAACTGTTCAAAGAGTTCTGCTACTTCCGGATATTTTATTACGCCCGTATTTGGTCCGCTTTCAAAAGTGAATCCATCTATTTGCCAGCTGTGTATCTGTCCACCTATACGGTTTTCACGTTCGAGCACCAACACATTTTTATGTTTACGTGTTAGCTGGTATGCACAGGTCATGCCAGTTATTCCGGCACCTATGATAATTACATCGTATTGGGTTGTCATCATTTAAATTGGTTTCGAAAATTTTTTGTCAGTGTGTACCATGAGTGGATCAAGAGCAGCGGCCACGTTACGTACAAATGGATGACCTTCGGTAGTCATAGTAATACCTTCATGGCTCAAGTTCATGATACCGTCATCTGCCATCTCTTGCAGTTGGACGGCATCATAGTGCAGGGCTGCTTTAACCTGTTCAATAGTAATACCGAGATCCTTGGCTATATGAGCCCATTGTATGCGATAATTACACATTAGTCGTTCGATAACCTCTTTTACGATGCGCTGTTCTGGTGTAAGTTGATAGCCCTTAGCTGTAGACAACGTGTCGTTTTCGGTTGCTACGAGATATTCTTCTATGCTTTTGGTATTCTGTGCATAGAAAGAGTCGAGCTGACTGATACCAGTTACACCGAATGCGTATACCTGTCCTGTGGTACGACGAGTACAATAACCTTGGAAATTGCGGTATAGCTGACCGTTTTGCAGTGCTTGATAGAGCTCGTCTTCAGGTAGAACAAAGTGATCTAACCCGATACTTTGATACCCCGCTTCATGCAACATTTGGGCAGCCTTGTCGTACATCTGTTGTTTTACTTCAGGTTGCGGTAAGCCTATCTTCTCGAGAACTTGTTGGCGCTTGAAGACCCATGGCACATGACCATAGCTAAATGTTACCAAACGTTCAGGGCGAACTTCGATGGTCTTCTGTATGTCTTGTACAAACGTATCAGGTGTCTGATAAGGAAGACCATAGAGAAAGTCTGTATTAACTGTTGCACCATGTGCATGTAATATCGATACAATCTCAGGTATCGGCATCTGTGACGGTGTACGACCTACAGCTTTGAGTACCTTTTCGTCTGTATCCTGTACTCCGATACTGAATCGGGTAAAGTGACTGTTGCACAAAGCTTCCCAGTCTGCTGCAGAGAGATAACCAGGATGACATTCGATAGCAATCTCGGGTTTTTCTATTTTTGGAAAGAGCGATAGTATGTGCTCGTTAAGTTCCTGTAATATGCTAGTCGGTAGCACCGAAGGACTACCACCGCCATAATGAATCTGACTGATAGGGCGGGTAGGGTCTAGATGTTTAGCAACAAGGTCTATCTCATGATGCAAGGCATCGACATAGCGAGCTACTTGACTTTTGTCTTGTGGCATCATATATGAATTGCATCCACAATAATGACATAGTCTACGACAAAATGGAAAATGAAAATAAAAAGACAGTTTTTTACTGCCTACTTGATTTGAATCTTCTATTGCCTTCAGATAGCTAGTACTGTCCATCGGCTCAAAATAGTTGGCTGGTGGGTAGCTTGTATAACGAGGCACAGATACGTTATATTTATTTGCTGGTATCATTATCTATTTAATCTTTTACCTGTTTTTGTATGAATAGTGATGATGAGTTGATGTTCTAGCATACAACTCCAAATACGACTGCAAATTTACAACTTTCTTGGGTATACTACAATCCTTATTTATGAGGTTTTTATAAATTAAAGGTGATAGGGTTACAAATGTTAAGGGTTTTTAAAAGACGGTTCTTATTAGGTGTGTACGCACACATTTTCTTGATTAAAATCAAGAATTGAGCTGAAAAACAGCATTTTAAAGTAAAAAAGTTGTGGAATATAAAAAGTTGCCGTATCTTTGCAATATCAAAAATAAGTTATTAGGTTATTAGATTGTTTAGGTTTTTAGTTATTAGGTTATTATTAGGTTTAAAGATTGTGATTACAATTTGTAGCGACAAAGGATAACAAAGCATGCGAAACTTCGCATTTACTTTGAATTAATAAATCACAAGATAACAAAATGCTCGGAAGTGATTCCGGGCATTTTTTTTGTAATATAAGAATGGCTATGCTTATACAGGATAGTTCATAGATAGGTTTGCTTTATAATCGTGTGAAAGATTTATGAAAGCGCATGGGTAAGGTCTCTATCTCTATATGTTTACTCAATTTTATCAAGTTCTTTATTTAGATGCCGACTACGAGGTTGCAGCTCGATAGAAAATGACGGCTGGTATGGCTTTCTGAAGGTGAGATGATATATGAATAAGATATTAGCTAACTAATGAATAGTATCAAACGGGTGATACCATTTGATAGCAATGCGAAGAAACAGGAAAATCTTTGGATACTGGAGACTACAAATTCATGGACAGTATCAACAATATGTTCGATTATGAATTTCAGTCTCTTGCTTTTCAAGAAATTCCTGTTCCTCTTATCACACTTTTAAATGGCTTTATTCTTTTAAATTCCTTTATTCTATAGGCATTTTAGAGAAGGTTGCGAAGTACTTTAAACAGGTATTTCGCCAAAGTTCTGCATTCTGTTCTTGCAGGTGGAGTAGATTAGCGGTGTGCTGCCATCTAGCTTCGTCGATGTAAGGCTTCATCTGTTGCCACAAGTTTTCGTAATTCTGTACAGTTTTTACACCTTTATTATAATGTGCATTGAGCTCCTGCCACATGGTACGTCCACTCGGCATACGATAGTTCCAGGCTACATGGTGGAACCATAATAAATATTCTGGTGGACAGGTAGCGAGATTGTCGTACAGTGAACGATAAGGTTCAGGATATTGGGCAGTGGCATTGGTGCCCTTGCTGCTTCGTTCGAAGCCTAAGCCATGAGCATCAGCCTTATGATAGTATACCGGGCACCATTCGATAGGATAACTAGCGATAAATCCGTCTGGCTCCGGACCATAGTGATGGTCGAAGGCCATGATATGATGCAGACCTAATGGTTCCATATAGTCTACACATGCTTCGCGAGAGCTAAGCATCATATCTAGTACAGGGGCGACAAATTGATATTTGTCAGTATAAGTCTGTATCAGCCATTCTTCGCCAATAGTTTTAGAATTGAGTGATGCATCCCAAGCTAGTCGGCCGAAGGCATACCAGTTACTTTGGGCGAATGGATGACCACACCAGTTAATATGATCACCGATATTGGCCACACCGACTACACCTTTCAATCTGTTTACTGAAACAAAAGAGAAAAACTCTTGCCACATAGGAGCAAGATATACCAAATGCTTATCGTGACCTAAGTATTCTTGTGTAATCTGTAGTTCGACGGCCTGTGTTGTATGATGCATTTGGTCGAAGATGGGAGCATAGGGTTCACGTGGTTGAAAATCAAGCGGACCATTTTTGCTTTGTAGTATAACGTTTTCTCTGAAAGTACCGTCGAGATCTGCAAACTCGCTGACGGCTTGTTTTACACGGTCTTCACCTTTATGTTTAGATCCATATACAAAACTACGCCAGAATACAAGTCCACCATAAGGTTTCAGTGCATCGGCAAGCATATTGGCACCCTGTGCATGAGTGCGGCCATAGTCGAATGGTCCAGGTTGACCTTCTGAATTAGCCTTTACGCAGAATCCTCCAAAGTCTGGTATTAATTTATAGATTTCTTTAGCCTTCTTGTTCCACCAGTTTATCACACGTTTATTGAGTGGGTCTGCAGTATTGGTAGCACCGAGTGCTTTTGGAGTACCAAAATTGACCGATAGGTATACGCGTAAACCATAAGGACGAAGTATATTGGCAATGTGTGCTACACTGTCGAGATAGGTATGTGTAAGCATTTTAGGCGATGCGTTTACATTATCGAGTACAGTGCCGTTGATACCTACCGAAGCATTGGCGCGAGCATATTCTTTTAGACGTGTATCATATGCCTCACCTTTGATAGGAGAATTCCAAAAAATACTCTTTCCTGCATAACCTCGTTCGATACTTCCGTCGAGATTATCCCAGTGGTTAAGTATACGATACTTACTTTTAGGTGTACTCTTCAGTATTATACCCTTAGCCGTACCTCGCACAGTTTGCTCGCGCAACAAGGCATAGGCACCATAGAGTAGACCTGACTCTGTTGAGGCTTTCAAGGTCTTTCCATCGAAGGCATATCCTTCAGGAGCGACAATATTCTGGCTAACCAATTGCAGATTTATCGCTTGGCCTAGCCAGTAATTTCGCAGTTCACGACAAGCTGTATTCAGTATTTCTCCACCTTGGGGAGCGTTCACTTGTGCATGTGTCTGCTGATAGCGTAGCCAGAGTTGATGACCATCTTCTGCCGATGCACCAAGACATAATATCAAGGTAATAATAAGAACTAATGTCTTTTTCATTTTAGATTGTTTAAAGTGATAGTGCAAAGGTAGGGATAATTTTGTAAATTTTAGGTTATCTGTATATAGCGATATTTTGTTATTTGTATCTAAAACTTTGCAAAACGTTTCTTTTACACCTTTTTAAGGTATCAATGAAACAAATGATAAAGCAATAGAAACGTATCGCAAATGATTTTTGTAGAGAAATACTTATTTTTGCATCGATAAATAATTACAAGTGTTATCATATGATGACGCCAATGACGAAAAAACCTAAACAAAATGAATACACGTAGATTATTAGTTAAGTTGTTATTCTTAGCCTGTGCCTGTCCAGCTATAGCGCAAAACACAAGTTGGGTGGGCACGTGGGCTTCTGCCAGCGAATGGGCTGGGGGAAATGACCTGCCAAAAACATCTTTGGCCAATCGTACCATTCGACAGGTTATCCGTACTTCGATAGCAGGTAATACATTTCGTATGAAACTCTCTAACGAGTTTAGTGAAGTTCCTGTCGAAATTCGCCAAATTTATCTGTCCCTGGTTGATGACTCCTCGGCTATTCAGAAAAACACGAGTGTTGTGCTTCGAGTGAAAGGAAAACACAGCTTTACTATTGAAAAGGGTAAAGCCCTTTATACTGATGCCTTTAAGATGAATATTCCTAAACTCTCTAGAGTTGCGGTAACCATATGTTACGGCAATCAGGTGCCTGAACATATGACTTCACATCGTGGGTCTCGAACAACTTCTTATATCGCTCAGGGTATGGTTTCTCCAAAACAGACTTTTAAGACAGAGGAGAAACTTGACCATTGGTATACCATGGTAACACTTGAAACAAAGAGTGATAAGCAGGATGCTATTGCTATCTTGGGTAATAGTATTACCGATGGACGTGGTACAACAACTAATGCCCAGAACCGTTGGCCCGATAGAATGGCCGAAGCATTGAATGGTGAAACAGGTGTACTCAATCTCGGTATTGGCGGTAACTGTGTCGTAGAATATGGTATAAGTGAACCTGCATTGAAACGATTCGACCGAGATATTCTTTCTCAGCAGGGTATCAGTAGCGTGGTTATCTTTGAAGGTACTAATGATATAGGTATAAGTAACAAAAATTACGAACATGTTGCTGATACACTTATTGCTTCTTATCGAGTGCTTGCCTCGCGTGCTAAGGCAAAGGGACTTAAGGTATATGGAGCAACGATTACTCCTACTAAAGGTAACGGCTGGTATTCACTGTGGCATGAGGCTATCCGCCAAACAGTAAATGCATGGATTCGTCAGACAGATGTCTTTGATGGTGTTATCGATTTCGATAAGGCTGTACGTGATCCGAAGGATGAACAGCAGTTGCTGCCTGCTTATTCTGAAGACGGACTTCATTTGAATCCTGAAGGATATCGTGTTATGGGAGAATTTGCAGCATCTTTTTTTAAAAATCTTAAAAACAAATAATCATGAATAACCCAAGCGAAATGAATGGTTTTTACCATTTGAATTGGCTCCAGCGCATCGGTTTCGGATCGGGCGACTTAGCACAGAATTTGATCTTTCAGGTAACCTGTATGTATCTTCTGTTCTTCTATACCGATATCTATGGACTTGATGCTACCGACGTGAGCCTTATGTTTTTAATCGGTAATATTGCTAATGTGATCTGGGATCCTGTAGTAGGTACTCTTGTGGATAAAAGTAATCCTAAGCTAGGTAAATATCGGGCCTACCTTGTGTTTGTGGGTATCCCGTTGACGGGCTTCTCTATCCTTTGTTTCTATGATGGTTTTGCACCGTCACTACTTTATGCGTATTTTACGTATATTGGTATGACCTTATTGTATACCTTTATTAATGTACCTTATGGTGCACTCAATTCATCGCTTACTCGTGATACGAATGAGATAACAGTACTTACATCTGTTCGTATGTTTATGGCTAACTGTGGCGGCTTGGCTGTAGGTTCTGGTCTACCATTGCTCATTGCGTTCTTTGCTGTTTCAGAGGGTGATGCATTGCCAAAAGATCCACATGCATGGCTTATTACGATGTCGATATATGGTGTGGTGGGTCTTTTGTTGCTTTTCTTCTGTTTCTCACAGTGTAAGGAACGTGTGGTAATGGATGCTAAAGACAGTGAAGATGTTAAGGTAAGCGATTTAGTAACTGAGTTCGTACGCAACCGTCCACTTCGTGTTATCGCCTTTTTCTTTATCACAGCCTTCTCTATGATGAGTATTGGCAATGCAGCAGGTGCATACTTCATGAATAGTAATCTGCATGGCACTCCAGCCCAATTGTCTACTTTTATGGGCCTGGGTTCTATTCCAGCATTTATTTTTATGCCATTAGTGCCAGCTATTAAGCGTGCTATTGGAAAGAAAAATATGTTTTATGCTTTTCTTGGTGTTGCCATTGTTGGTATGGCTATCCTTTATTTTGTAGCCAAGATGGATCATCCAAGTATGATTCTTATCTATATTGCCCAATTTATCAAGAGTACGGGTGTTATTGTTGCTACGGGGTATATGTGGGCTTTGGTTCCAGAGGTTATTTCGTTTGGAGAATATACTAGTGGCAAGCGTATTGCTGGTATCGTCAATGCACTTACCGGTCTTTTCTTCAAAGCAGGTATGACCATCGGTAGTGTGGTCGCTCCTTTTGTACTCAACTATGTACATTATAATAAGGATAGTATTAACCAAACGCCGTTAGCTCAAGAGGGTATTCTCTGGTTGGTATGTGTTATCCCTGCAGCCCTACTTCTTTTGGCCATGTTTATCATTTCAAAGTATGAACTGACAGATGAGAAGATAGACGAAATCAATAGGGCGATAGAAATGAAAAATCAGCAAAACTAACCTATATATACATAAATTAATAGTAGAAAAAATGAGAAAGCTAACACAATTTTGCCTTGGCCTTATGTTGCTGCCAATAACAGCAGTTGCTCAAAATCAGCCTACGATGAAGGATGTCTTAGGTAAATACTTCTTGGTCGGAACAGCACTTAATAGTCATCAGATTTGGACACATGATCCCAAAATCGTTCATGCTATAACTGATAATTTTAATTCGGTTGTCGCTGAAAATTGTATGAAAGGTGAGATTATTCATCCAGAAGAGGATTATTATGATTGGCATGATGCTGACCAGTTGGTTAAATTTGCAGAACAGCATAAGATGACAGTTCATGGCCACTGTTTGGTTTGGCACTCACAGGCTCCAAAATGGATGTTTACCGATAAGGAAGGTAAAGAAGTAACCCGTGAGGTGCTCATCGACCGTATGTATCATCACATTACTAATGTCGTTAAGCGATATAAAGGTAAAATCAAGGGTTGGGATGTCGTTAACGAGGCTATCCTTGATAATGGTGAATATCGTCAGTCTCCTTATTATAAGATCATTGGTCCTGATTTTATCAAGCTCGCATTTATTTTTGCTCATCAGGCAGATCCTGATGCAGAATTGTATTATAATGACTATTCGATGTCTATTCCTGCTAAGCGTGATGCTGTAGTCAAACTGGTTAAGGAGTTGAAAGCTGCAGGTTGTCGTATTGATGCTGTAGGTATGCAGAGCCATAACGGTTTTAACTATCCTAATCTTGAGGATTATGAAAATTCTATCAAGGCTTTCATTGCTGCAGGTGTAGATGTTCAGTTTACAGAACTCGATGTCAATATGCTACCTAATCCTAAGAGCTTTGGTGGTGCAGAGATTAGCCAGAACTATAAGTACAATAAGGAACTTAATCCATATGTAAATGGGTTGACTAAAGCTGCTCAGAAGACTTTCGATCAGCAGTATCTGTCATTCTTTAAGATTTATCGTAAGTATGTAGATCATATTAAGCGTGTAACGCTTTGGGGTGTGGACGACGGAAGCAGCTGGCTGAATGGTTGGCCTGTGCCTGGTCGTACCAACTATGGTCTGCTTATCGACCGCAACTACAAGGTAAAACCTGTGGTTAAAGAAATTATCAAACTTTATGAGTAAAGCATGGTTGCTCTTTGAATAGGGTGATATTGCTATACTCAAAGAGCATTCCGATTTGTTAATTATAAATATTTATAAGCAAATGAAGGCAAAATACGTGTTTCCAAGTGATTATATGGCAGACCCTGCTGCCAACGTGTTTGATGGTAAACTCTATATCTATCCTAGTCACGACTATGATAGTGGTGAGTGTTTTGATGATGATGGTGGTCATTTCCAGATGAAAGACTATCATGTACTCTGTATTGATGGTGATCCAATGGAACAGGATGCCAAGGACTGTGGTAAACAGTTTGGTATCGAGGATATCCCATGGGTAGAGAAGCAGTTGTGGGATAACGACTGTGTAGAGAAGGATGGTAAATACTATCTTATCTATAGTGCCAAGGATTATACCGGTGTGTTTCATCTTGGTGTGGCTGTAGCCGATAAACCTGAGGGACCATTTGTGCCAGAAGCAGATCCTATTCGTGGTTCGTATAGTATCGACCCATGCGTTTTCAAGGATGATGATGGTGAAATTTATGTGTATTTTGGTGGTATCTGGGGTGGTCAGCTCCAATGGTACAAGGATAATAAGATGCTAAAGGCTGAACACTTGCCTGAGGGTAAGGAAGATCCACTTCCTTCTAGAGTTGCTCGTATGACCGGTGATGTTAAGCAGTTTGCTGAGGCTCCACGTGCTGTCGTTATCGTAGACGAGACAGGTAAACCTTTACCAGCAGACGATCCTCACCGTTTCTTCGAGGCTTCATGGATGCACAAATATAATGGAAAGTATTATTTTAGTTATAGTACTGGAGATACACATTTACTCTGCTACGCTGTAGGCGATAATCCTTATGGTCCATTTACTTACCAGGGTGTTATTCTTGAACCAGTTGTAGGTTGGACTACTCATCATTCTATTGTAGAATATAAAGGCAAGTGGTATCTTTTCCATCACGACTGTGTACCTTCTAATGACACTACTTGGTTACGTTCTTTGAAGGTAGCTGAGTTGGAATATGACGCTGAAGGTCATATCAAGACAGTAAAATAAAGATTCATATTTCTTTCTGAAAGTTTTTTGAAACCTAAAATATAATAAGCAAATCTTTAATAATAATATAAACGCAAGCGTGCGAATATGAGCGTAAAATGGGGGACTCTTCACGGAGCCCCCCATTATTTTTTCCTGTTTATTCTTTATTTCTGATGTTCTCGGATATAGTCTCTAGGACTCATACCGTACATACTCTTAAACATAGTAGAGAATGACGCCAAATTACTGAATCCACAGGCATACATCACTTCAGTTACGTTATGGCCAGGTTCTCTTAGAAGTCTAGCAGCCTGACGGATACGTGTATTGCGGATAAATCCGTGTGGAGTTTGGTTAGTGAGTTCTTTCATCTTGCGATAGAGATGAACTCGACTTAAACCTACTTTTTCGGCCAGCATATCAACATTCAAGTCACTGTTAGTAAGGTTCTTGTTAATTTCCTCGACAATCATCTCTATGAGACGATCATCGGCAGAGTTGAGCTTTAACTGTTTTAGTTTTTCTTCTTGAGTCTCTTGTCCGCCCAGTTTGTTCATGAGAGTACGACGCTGACGAATCAGGTTGAAAACTTGACTCTTTAACAAGTCGATATTAAAAGGTTTTACCATGTAGGCATCAGCACCAGTATCGATACCCTTCAATTTATCTTCATCGCTATTCTTGGCAGTAAGCAGAATGATAGGGATAGCATTCGTATTGGTATTATCACGCAGACGTTTGCAGAGGGTAATACCATCCATTACAGGCATCATGACATCACTGATGATAAGTTGAGGCTGCTGACGAATAGCTGCAGAAAGTGCGTCTTTTCCGTTGGCAAAAGTGCTTACATCAAATTCCCTGCGAAACTGTTCTTTCAGATAAGTAGCGATTTCAAAATCATCTTCGACGACAAATATCGATATTTTCTGTACTTCATTTTCTTGTTTAGTATTGTTGTCTGATTCGATAGGTTTTGTCGTATTTGATTTTTCATTTGCAGAAGCGTTTGTATCAGTTGTGGAGTTGCTGGTTGGCAGAATGATATTGGCATCATCGTCCATTTTGTTGGCATGAACGGCTACTTGTATTGCAGGAATATCCCAAATCGTATTTATATTATCGGTATTCTCTAATACTTCTGCGCTTTCATACGTTTCGCTTTCTGTATCTTGAGTATCATTAATCAGTTCAGCTTCGCTCAAATGTTCTTTGCCAAGTGGCAACGTGATGTTAAATTCGCATCCTTTGCCGTCTGCATTGTTATGAACGCTGATGGTTCCATAATGCAATTCTACGAGTGATCGGGTAAGATCGAGACCTATACCTGTACCAATCTTGCGGTCATTGCTTTTTACATTAGCCTGGTAGAAGCGATCGAAGATATGTTTAATCTGATCATCAGGAATTCGTTCACCATTGTCATAGAAGGCAATCTCTGCCTCCTTATCGTTGTGGGTAAGTCTAATTTCAATCTTACCGCCAGCATAGGTATATTTAAAGGCATTTGAGATGATATTAACCAAAACCTTATCAAAATTGTTGCGGTCTATCCACATATATAGCTGTTCTGAATCGTGCTCAAAACTAAAGTCGATATTCTGCATCTTAGCTTGTTCGATAAAGAGCGCATATACATCAGAGATAAACTTCACCATATCCGTTTTGCGCATATTCATAGCCATGAGTCCGCGGTCAATTTTACGTAAGTCCATAATCTGGTTAATCAGATGGAGAATACGTACCGCATTTTTTTGAATAGTGCGATAAGTAGCATGGCGTGATGGGTCAGTATCACTCTGTAATAATTGTTGCAGAGGACTGATAATCAGTGTCATAGGAGTTCGTATATCGTGACTGATATTAATAAAACTCTTGAGGCGAGACTCGTTAAGTTCTTCTTGATGCTTGTTTTCTTCGATAAGTTTCTCCTCATGTAGTTTACGTTGACGGTACTTGTGATATACTTTCAAGAGACAGAGTAGAATGATCAGATAACCGAAATAGGCCCAGTTACTGCGATACCAAGGGGCATTTACCTCGATGGTAAATTCTCGAATCGGTGTAGATTTGTCGTTAAGACAAGCTTTCACACGGATATGATAAGTTCCTGGAGAAAGATGATTAAAGGCGAGTTCATTGCTACCATGGCTTAATTCTACCCAATCTTCGTTGTTGATACTGTAGAGATATACAATGTTATCTGGTTCATCGTAGGTGAGAGTGGATAGGTGAATGGCGAAAGAATTGTCTTCGTAGTTAAATTCAAATTCCGTGTCATCAGGATTCACGCTTTGCTCGTTGTTACCGATAGAGATGGTAGAAACCTTGATCGTAGCATTCCATGGTTGTTGCTTAATACTATCTACGTGAAACCAGGTAACTCCGCCTGAACCACCAAGATAGATGGTCTTACGATCAGGTGTGATATATGATGCCTGATTAGAGAACTCGTTGCCCTGCAGTACTTTATCAGAGTAATAGTATTTGGTTTTGCCAGTCTTCGGATGCATACAACAGAGACCATGGTCGGTTGTAATCCATAAGTTGCCATGATAGTCTTGTTCCATGCTGGCTACACCATTATCAGGGAGTCCATCGTCGATGGTAAGTACTTTTTTCTTACGAGTTTTCAGATTATAGATATATAGACCTACATTAGTACCCATGTATACATTTCCGTCTTTGTCTTCGCGTATAAAGCGAGAGAAGATGTCATAATCAGGACAGTTGGTACCTAGGGCAGAAGTCCAACTTTTCTTCTTTTTGTCGTATATAGCCAAACCAGTAGAGGTAGCTGTATATACATATTGGTTATTATGTGATACAGCCAGACCACTGATATAATCATTTATCAGACAGTTGAGCTGTTTATTTTCCTTAGCTCTAATGTTTGATTTGAATTGTTTTTTCTGCTTAGTGTCAGGGTTGTAGCATATTAGTCCCTGTCCGCTTGTCCCTATCCATATATTACCTTCTTGATCGCTATCTAAGCCGAAAATGCTGATATTATCACCAATATTTAGGTTGACAGCATGCCAGATGCCACCTTCGTCGATATAGCCCAATCCTTGTTGATAACTACCAATCCAGATACGATGTTTCGCATCTTCATGCATGATAATGATCGTGCCTGGCACATTGGTGTAATGCTTGATAAGATGCATCTGTGAATCGAGTTGGTATAGATGATCCTTATCTGTCCCTACCCATACGTGGTGTTTGCTATCTACAAGTATAGCGCTTATACAGTTGAAACCGATAACATTTTTAGGACCAAGTTTCTGGCCCATATAGCAGAATTCGTTGGGACGGCAAGGCGACATAAATACACCTTTCTGGAAAAGACCGAGCCAGATATTATGGTTATGATCTTCTAGGATAGAGTATACTTTAGTTTGGTTTAGATAGATATCTTTACAATAATAGGGATTCGATAAGAGTAAATCGTGTTTAGGCTGATAGATATAGACTCCGGCACCATCGGTACCGATGAAGATTTCACCTTTTTGGTTCACATTCAGGTCGGATATTGGCAGATTACCTACAGCCTTTACCTGATGGAAATCATGTTCATTTGGTCTTTTTAGCCATAAGCCTTGATCATGAAGCGAAACCCAAACATTGCCTAATTTGTCACATATGACATCGCTCAGGGCCGATCTCTGGTTAGAAGACTTAAAATATTGTTGTTTTATTTGGTTATTTCGAATAACAAAGAGCCCCTTTGTAGTTGTAGCTACCCAGAGGTTTTTCTGATTATCTTCAGCAAAGTGGAGGGGATAATTCAGTCTTTTGTCGTGATTGATAATTTCAGCTTTGTCATTGTCAAGCAATTGCATAATGCCAAAGCCTGAAGAAGCAGCGATAACTTTACCGTTGCTGAGTTGTAAAATATCTGTAATGTATGTATGTATCGGTTTACCAAAGCGATCGTAGAGTTCATAGGTTATGAATTTGCCATCTTTATAGCGTTGTACGGTAGTGTTGCCACCGATATAAAGATTGCCTTCTCGATCTTGATCGATACAGTTGATATAGTTACTTTCTATACCACTATCGTTAATACCTTTTTTGAAAGTTTTAAATTGGTATCCGTCGTAACGCATCAAACCATTACGGGTAGCAATCCAAATAAATCCGTCGCGATCCTGAAATATCTCATTCACGTAACTATTACATAACATATCATCTGTTGTGAAAATTCGTCCAACTTGGGCATGGAGCGCCAAGCTCATCCAGAGTAGTATAGTTGATACTAGGTATTTCATGTTAGTTAGGTTTTTTTTAAGTCCTTTTACTCATGAGGTTTATTTATGTTGCAAATATAAGCTTTATTTTCGAGAAAGTACCATTTTTTGCTGTTTTTCTGCGCTTATGTAACGTAATACAAAGTTTTTGTTACTTCAAAAAAAATATTCTAAAGTATTAGACACATTATACAAAATAAGTTTCGTAGAATAGTTTTATTTTTGCAGTGTTAATGTTTAATGAGATGTATCTTCTGTTCTCATGCGATTATCAATCTTTTGATTTGTTATTATGAAAAATAAAAACCGTATTCTGAAGTATCTTATGTTAGCCTTGGGGCTATTACCTTCATCGGCTATGGCACAAGCTGATCCTAATTTTTATATTTACCTCTGTTTTGGCCAGTCGAATATGGAGGGTAATGCCAAAATTCAGCCTCAAGATTTGCTATCTATAGATTCTCGCTTTCAGATGATGGCAGCTGTAGACAATCCTGCGATGAATCGCAAAATGGGGGAATGGTCGGTAGCAGTCCCTCCGTTGTGTCGTCCGAATACGGGTTTGACTCCTGTTGATTATTTTGGTCGTACTCTTGTAAAATATCTTCCTAATAATATTAAGGTTGGTGTTATTCATGTTGCTATCGGAGGTTGTAAGATAGAAGCATACATGACTGATTCTATTGGGAATTATGTCAAGACGGCTCCCGACTGGATGGTACCAATGCTTGCTGCTTATGATAATAATCCTTATCAGCGTATCGTTACGCTGGCCCGTAAAGCGCAAAAGCAGGGTGTAATTAAAGGTATCCTTCTGCATCAAGGAGAAAGTAATTGTGGACAGGAGGATTGGCCGGTTAAGGTAAAATCTGTATATGATCATCTTTTGAAGGACTTGTCTCTAAAAGCAGAAGATGTGCCTTTGTTAGCAGGTGAGGTGGTACGAGCTAATGGAGGAGGACGATGTATCTCGATGAATCCGATTATCAATCGTTTGCCTGAAGTTATTCCGACAGCCCATGTCATTTCTTCCGAAGGATGTTCTAATGCAAGTGATTCTCTACACTTTGATGCAGCCGGTTATCGTATGTTAGGTAAACGGTACGCGTATGAGATGCTTCACCTGATGGGGCATGATGTGGTTGTCAAGAATCCGATGCTATGGGCAGATGTTCCTGATCCTGATGTAATTCGTGTCGGTGAATACTATTATTTAGTAAGCACAACGATGCATCTTATGCCAGGTGCACCTGTGATGCGTTCTAAAGATTTTCAAAACTGGGAAACCGTAAGCTTTGATAAGTTGACTGATTCTCCAAAATATAATATGGAGAAAGGTACGGTGTATGGTCGAGGTCAATGGGCTACTTCTCTGAAATATCATAAAGGTAAATTCTATGCACTCTTTGCTCCTAATGATAATCCTGGTGGTGATACCTATTTATATAGTGCAGATAAAGCCGAAGGAGAATGGAAATTGGTGAGTCGTATGAAGCATTTCCATGATGCATCGCTTTTTTTCGATGATGATGATCGTGTATATGTGGTTTATGGTACCGGTCAAATCTGTGAATTGAAGAGTGATTTAAGTGGTGTTATTCCAGGTACAGATCGTATTCTCTTTAAGCGTGAAGCTGATGAAACGGGACTCCTTGAAGGAAGTCGAATGGTAAAGCATGACGGCAAGTATTATCTTACCATGATATCTTGGCCTGCTGGTAAGGCTCGCCATCAGGTATGCTATCGTATGGACAGTCTGAATGGACCTTTGGAGAAAAAAACAATACTACTTAGTTCTTTTGGCGGATTCCCATACGTAGGGCAGGGTACTATCGTAGATGGTACTGATGGTAACTGGTATGGTATTATATTTCAGGATCGTGGTGGAGTAGGACGTGTTCTTACATGTATGCCATGTCGATGGATAGATGGTTGGCCAATGCTTGGCGATGAGAATGGTCATGTACCTACTTATATGGTAAAGCCTGTGCTTGGTGAAGCTGTTAAAACCATTTATGCTTCAGATGAATTTGAAGGTTCTGAGCTGAACAAAGCGTGGCAGTGGAATCATAACCCTATTGATCATGCCTGGAAGGTTGGTAATGGTAAACTTACGCTCAAAGTGGCTCGCATAGCTCATTCTATTTATGATGCACCAAATACTATAAGTCAGCGTACTATGGGTCCTAAGAGTAGTGTATCTGTGCAAGTTGATGTGAAGCATTTGAAGAAAGGTGATTATGCCGGTCTGGCTGTCTTCAATGATGATGGTGCTTTACTTCAGATAGAAAAGACGGCTTTGGGTTATCGCTTGAGTCAGAAAACTACTTCTGTACAGTTGGGCCAGAAAGATAAGGAGATTCAGGATTATAAAGAAGAAAGTCATGGTCAACTTGAATTTGTTAAGGATAACATATGGTTGAAGATTAATGCAGATTTCCGACCTGGTAAGGATATTGCGACATTTGAGTATAGTTTGGATGGTAAGACGTGGAAGACAATTGGTCTACCTTTCAAGATGGGGTATGATTATCGTCGCTTCTTTATGGGTGCCCGTTTTGCCTTATTCAACTATGGCACAAAGGTCAAGGGCGGTAAAGCTGAATTTAAGCATTTCTGTTATAACGTAAAGGATATGCGATAAATATATATGTTTTGTTTATATTAGTAGGGTAACTTAGAAAATCTTATATTAAAACCGACTTGTGGCGTCTCTGATTCTTTTATGAGTTAGGGACGTCTTTTTTTTCTGAATTTAGTTGATATGAACCGTCTGTGGTTTTTGCTTATTTAGAGTTGATATACCAGAATGTATCAGATATGTAAATTTTGAAGCATGTTATATCTGATAGATAATCAACATATTTATCTCTTTACTTTTGGTTGATTTGAAAACGCTTGGCAGAAACATAGTGTTTGTGCTGTGAAAACATAGTGTTTATACGATGGAAACATAGTGTTTAGACTGTAATAACATCATGTTAGTCAGTTCAAGTGTATGTCTTTACCCATTATTAGCTATGTTTTTTCACAGACACACATACCTGTTATTGTGTTTTTTTACCATCAATAGTGTTACATATGATAAAGTTTATGTAACGTAGCCAAAAGTATTTAACATATTTTGCACAAAAATACGTCATGCAAACACTTTGGAACATAGTACAAAATACACTTAACCTTATTATACTATTTTTGCGCTAATTATTAATGTGTTTTAATAAATGAACCTAAACTTAATAATCGAATGAAGAAAGTAAACAGACTTCTGCAGACTACTCTTTTCTCTGCAGTTCTTGTGTCAGCACCTTTACAGGTTATGGCACAACAGACTACAGTGAAGGGTTCCGTGTCTGATTCGAAAGGTGAACCGTTGATTGGTGTTACTGTCATGATGAAGGGACATACTAACATTGCAACAGTCACCGACATGGATGGTAACTTCGTTCTTTCTGTTCCTAACCCTAAAGCAGTGCTTGAATTCTCTTACGTAGGTATGCAGAATGCAAAGGTAGAACTGAAAGGTCGTCAGACCATCAAGTTAACAATGCACGACGATGAGCATACTATGGATGAGGTCATCGTAGTAGGTTATGGCCAGCAGAAAAAAGCTTCTGTTGTCGGCTCTATTACTCAGACGAGTGGTAAGACATTGGAGCGTGCGGGTGGTGTTAGCTCTATTGGTGCTGCTTTGACAGGTAACCTTCCTGGTGTAGTAACGATGAGTAGTACAGGTATGCCAGGTGAAGAAGATCCAAAAATCGTTATCCGTGGTGTTTCTTCTTGGAACAATTCAGAACCTTTAGTCTTGGTAGATGGTATCGAACGACCAATGAATAGCGTGGACATCAGTTCTGTACAGAATGTATCTGTATTGAAGGATGCTTCTGCTACTGCTGTTTACGGTGTGCGTGGTGCTAATGGTGTTATCCTTATTACTACTAAACGTGGTCAAGAGGGTAGAGCTAAGATTGAAGTAGGTATGAACATGACGCTTAAAACTGCTTCAAAGTTACCTGGTACTCTCCATAGTGCCGATGCGCTTACTATTCGTAATCAGGCTGCTCAGCAGGAATTGGGTCTAAAGCCTGAATCTTGGGGCAAGGTGCTTCCTCTCGATTTTATCGATAATTATCGTAATGGTGTAGATCCTGAGCGTTATCCAGATGTAGACTGGCAGAGTGAAGTGTTTAAATCTACTGCTATGGCTTACAATCCACACATTAATGTAAGTGGTGGTACTAAGTATGTTAAGTATTTTGCAGCTGTAGATTATTTGCATGAAGGTGACCTCTTTAGAGAGTGGGATAACAATCGTGGTTATCAGGCTGGTTATGGTTATAACCGTATCAATGTTCGTAGTAACCTCGATTTTAAGTTGACTAAGACCACTCAGTTAGCGATGAATCTTTCTGGTAGCCATGGTGTACGTAAGGGTCCTTGGGGTACAGCTACAGGTTCTTTCGGTGAGTCTCAGTTATGGCAGGCTGCTTATAGTGCTCCTCGCGATGCATTCCAGCCTCGTTATAGCGATGGTACTTGGGGTTATTATCCTGCCGATTCTCAGGGTGCTCCTAACTCTATCCTTAACTTGGCTCTCTCTGGTGTGGAAAAGCATACGACTACTCGTATCAATACAGACTTCACTTTGAATCAGGATTTGAGTTTCATTACGAAGGGCTTGCGTTTCTCTGCACAAATAGCTTGGGATAACGTTTTCCAGGAGGATGGTCGTGGTATCAATGACTTGTATCACAATGCTCAGATGAAGTGGATTAACCCAGAAACAGGAGCTGTATCTTATAAGGAACAGCAGAATGGTTTGACCAACTTCGATTTCCAGGAGGGTATTCTTTGGACTACTGCGGGTGGTGCTGTCAGCAACTGGTTAACACAGCGTAACCTGAATTATAAGGGTCAGTTGTTTTATGCTAACAAGTTTGGCAAGCACGATGTGTCTGCCATGGGTGTATTCGAGCGTTCAGAGCGTTCTGTAGGTAGTGAGTTTACTCATTATCGTGAAAACTGGGCTTTCCGTACTACCTATAATTATGACAGCCGTTATTTCTTGGAGTTGAATGCAGCTTATAATGGTTCAGAGCAATATGGTCCTGACTATCGTTTTGATTTCTTCAAGTCTGGTGCTGCTGGTTATACCATTAGCGAGGAAAAATTCTTCAAGCCATTGCGCAAGGTGGTTGATATGTTGAAATTCCGCTATAGCTATGGTGAGGTCGGTGATGATGGTGCAAACCTCGGCCGCTGGTTGTATGCTACACAGTGGCAAATCCAAGGCGGTGATCCTGGTCATGGTAAGGCTCAGTTGAGTATCGATGATACAGAGAGTCATTATCAGGTATATAAAGAGGCTAAACTCGGTAACCCTAATATTCACTGGGAGAAATCTACGAAGCAAAACTTTGGTATCGATTATGGCTTCTTCGGTGGTTTGGTTACAGGTAATATCGACTTCTTCGTTGATAATCGTAAAGACGTATTGATTCCTGGTAATAGACGTGCTATCCCAACTTACTTCGGTGCAAGTGCTCCTGCAGCTAACTTGGGTAAGGTGCGTTGTACTGGTTATGAAATCGAACTTCGTCTAAACAAGAACTTTGGTGCTCATCATGTCTACGGAAACTTCAGTATGACTCATGCTACCAATAAGGTTCTTAGTTACGATGATCCTAAGCTCTATCCAGCATACAAGAAGACTCAGGGCTTTGCTATCGGACAGGATCATGCTAACCTTACCAGTGGCTTTGCCAAGACTTGGGACGATGTTATCGGTATTACACAGTATAATACCAACGATAATCAGAAGATGCCAGGTCAGTATGATGTACTCGACTATAATGCTGATGGTGTTATCGATGATAATGACTCTGCACCTTATGGTTATACAGGTACTCCACAGAATACTTATAATGCGATGATTGGTTGGACCTGGAAAGGTTTCGACGTTTACGTACAGTTCTATGGTGTAACCAATGTTAGTCGTTATGTAGGTTTCAACTCATTAAATAAGAACCTGAATACAGTATTTGATGAAGGTTCATTCTGGACCAAGTACAATCAGGATGCTGATGCACCAATGCCACGTCTGAACTCTACACCAAGTTTCTACGAAGGTACACGCTTCCACTACGATGGTAGTTTCGTTCGTCTTAAGAATGCACAGATCAGCTATACCTTCACCCAGCCATGGGTAAAGAATTTGGGTCTTACTAGTATTCAGCTCTATCTGAACGGTAACAACCTCTGGGTATGGAGCCGTATGCCAGATGACCGTGAAAGCAACTACGCAGGTACTGGTCTTGCTTCTCAGGGTGCTTATCCTACAGTTAAGCGTTTCAACCTGGGACTTAAAATTAACTTGTAATAATACGAATAATGAAAAAGTTAAACCAATATATCGTTGTCATGTACAGCTCTCTGCTTGTAACAGCAGGTATGACCAGTTGTACATCCTATCTTGATAAAGCTCCAGATAGTGATATCTCAGAAACTGAAGCTTTCAAGGACTTCACTAACTTTGAGGGATTTACCGAAGAACTTTATAACTGTATCCCTGAGTTTGAGAAGGGTTACTGGACAAACTCTTGGAACTGGGGTGAAGATGAAATCCAGAATGTAGGTATCGACTACCACATGGTATATAAGATTGACCAGGGTGACTTCTGGGGATGGCAGAGCAGCCATGATGGTTGGCAGAGTGGTTTCATGGATCGTAATTCTTTCGATACGAATGGTGACCGTTTTGCTCATTCTCTCGTTCCTGGTTGCTGGTATGGTATCCGTAAAGCTAACCTCGGTTTGGCTAATATTGACTACTTTGTAGGTACCGAAGAAGAGAAAAATCTCTTGTTGGGTCAGCTTTATTTCTTCCGTGGCTGGTTCCATTTCCAGTTGATGAAATACTTTGGCGGCATGCCTTATATCGATCGAGTTTTGCCTGCTGATGAGGAATTCCATGAGCCACGTTTGGCTTATAATGTGTGTGCTGATAAAGCTGCTGCAGATTTCCGCAAGGCTGCTGATCTGCTCCCTATTGACTGGGATAATACTAAGGTAGGTTCTAACAGTAAGGGTAAAAACCAGTTGCGTGTTACCAAGATTGCAGCTTTGGCTTATTTAGGCAAAGACTTGCTTTATGCAGGTAGCCCATTGATGAATAAGACCGTTACGGGTAATGCATCATATAATAAGGAGTATTGTCAGAAGGCAGCTGATGCTTTTGGTGAATTGCTCGCTTTGGTAGAAAGTGGTGCTACTCAGTTTGGTCTGCTTAATTTTAAGGAGTATAGCAATAACTTCTATACCATGGGTCAAGATGGTAAGGTTCCTGGTCAGAGTGTAGACGGTACCGTGACAGAGGCGATCTTCCGTGGTCCTGATTATGGCGACTTCAACGGTACAAACTGGGGTTTGAGTAAGCAGTTCTTTGCTTGTAATGCCGATATGAATGATGGTGGTGTACTTACTTTGCCAACAGCCAACTATGTTAACTATTATGGTATGGCTAATGGTCTTCCACTTGATGACCCAGAATCTGGTTTTGATAAGACTCATCCTTGGAAGGGTCGTGACCCACGTTTCTACAATGATATCCGTTTTGACGGTGAGAAGCTGATTAAGGGTGATATTTCTCAGGAATCAGATGCAGCTTCTAAGGCTGCTATCGCTGCAAATCCAATGAATTCTATTCGTTATGCAGACTTGCAGACTGGTGGTCGTTGGAGAAACGAAGAAAAGGGTAGCCGTACAGGTTATTTGCTTTATAAGTTTATCGACAATAGCTGTAACAAGGTAGACCAGGGTTATGGTTGGGCTCAGCATTTCAATATCCATTTACCATGGATGCGCTTGAGCGATGTATACCTTATGTATGCCGAGGCAGTAGCTGAAGCTACCGGTAATCCTAATGCTTCTGATAAGGCTCCTCTTACTGCTATCCAGGCTGTCAATAAAGTTCGTGAGCGTGCTGGTGTTGCAGATCTGGCTGCCAAGAATACAGCTACATTAGACAAGTTTATGAGTGAACTTCGTCGTGAGCGTGCAGTAGAACTCTCTTGGGAGGGTCACCGCTTCAACGACCTTCGTCGCTGGTTGCTCCTTGATAAGGCTCCTTATAATATCAAGACTTCTCAAGAGTTCGAACGCGTAAAATGTGATCCAGAACATCCAGAGAACAACGAAGTATCAGGATTCAAGGAGAAGACTATCCTTGTACGTAACTTCACAGAGAAGCATTACTGGTTACCACTTAAGATCAGTGATTGCAGCATTTATCCAGAGTTCAAACAGAACCCAGGATGGTAAATCAAACTTTATCTAACAATACAACTTCAATATTACAATACTAATGAAGCAACCTAAAAAATATACGAAATCTGTTATGGCTTTTTCACTGGCAGCTATAGCTTCAGTTTCAGCTAACGCTCAGACCGTTGCTGATACTGCTGAGGTTAAAGTAGCTTTCGGTTCCAAAGCTAAATCAGAACTGCTGGGTGGTATTTCTGCTGTTGATATGAAAGATCTGACCCAGAAAAACTATAATACGTATAGTCTGGATGCTCTTCAGGCTTATGCCGGTGGCTATAACGGACAGCTCTGGAATATGGGCGAAGCACTGATACTGGTAGACGGTGTTCCTCGTGATGCCAATAATGTAAACCCTTCTGAGATAGATCAGATAACTTTCCTGAAGTCAGCTTCTGCTGTCGTCCTCTATGGCTCTCGCGCAGCTAAGGGTGCTGTACTTATTACTACAAAGCGTGGACATGCTGATGGCTTGAAGGTAAGTGTACGTGGTAACGTCAGCTTGTTTACTCCTAAGGAGTATCCTACTTTCCTTGGTGCAGCTCAGTATATGAGTCTTTATAATGAGTCTTTGGTTAATGATGGTGATAAACCAGCGTTTACCGATACAGATATCTACAACTTTGCTTCTGGCCGAAATCCTTATCGTTATCATAGCAATGATTTCTTCTCTAAGGATTATCTGAAAAAGAGTTATACTCGTTACGAGGGTCAGGCTGAATTCGAAGGTGGTGGCAAGTATGCTCACTTCTATGCTCAGGTAGGTTTTTATCATCAGGGCGACCTAATCAACTTTGGTGAGGGTAAAGACAATCATACTAACCGTTTGAACTTCCGTGGTAATATCGACCTACGTCTGAACGATTGGATTACGGGTTGGGTTAACTCTTCTGCAAGTTTCTATGATCTCCGTGGCGACCGTTCTAATTATTGGTCAAAGTCAGCAACATTGCGTCCTACATCTAAGAATGCACTGTCACCATTGCTCCCTATCAGCATGATGAATCCTGATGTTGTTGACATGATGAAGATGATTCGTAACAGTAGTAATGTTATCGACGGACAGTATCTTATTGGAGGTACGCTAACTGACCAGTCTAACCCATTTGCTGATATGTATGCTGCTGGTTATAATACTTATACAAGCCGTCAGTTGCAGTTTGATGCTGGTATTAAGTTCGATCTCAATAAGGTACTCAAGGGCTTGAGCTTTACTACTCAGGTAGCTATCGACTATAACACGAGCTACAATGCTAGTATCCAGAATGAATATGCTTACTATATTCCTACATGGTCTAATCAGAATGGTTACGATGAGATCATCTCTTTGGAAAAGAAAATGATTGATAAGTTTACGGCTAATCAGAACGTGAGCGACAGTCATGATAAGCAGACTATCTTCTTCTCTGGTCAGTTCGATTGGGCTCGTCAGTTCAACCAGCATGCTGTAGGTGCTACTTTGTTGGCTCATGCTTATCAGCTCAGCAATGATGGAGAATATCACCATACCAGCAATGCTAACTTAGGCTTGAACTTGAATTATAACTATGCTCATCGCTATTATGCTGATTTAAGTATGGCTGCTGTACACTCAGCCAAGTTGGCTGAAGGTCATCGTGGTGCAATCTCTCCAGTAGGAACATTGGGTTGGCGCTTAAGCGAGGAAAAATTCATGGAAGGAACTAAGGGCTGGTTAGACGATTTGAAATTGACGGCTTCTTATGGTGTAGTGAATGAAGACCTCGATCTCGAAAAATACTATATGTATGATGATATCTTCACCGCAACAGGTACATGGTGGGGATGGTCTGAGAGTGCTAATGCCATGCAGACATCTGATTCTCAGCGTGGTGAGAATGTAGATCTCGGCTTTATCAAGCGTAAAGAGTTCCGCTTCGGTCTCGATGCTAGCTTTGGTAAAGGTCTGGTTAAGCTTAATGCTAACTACTTCAATGTGAAGTTTGATGGTTTGGTTATTACTCCAGAAGCTAACTTCCCAAGTTACTATCATACATACTGGCCAGTTTCTACCTTCTTGCCTAACTATAACTACAACATCCAGAATCGTAGTGGTTTCGACTTTACTGTAGACTTCCACAAAAATCTTGGTGAAGTTGACTTGCAGGCAGGTGTAACAGGCATGTATGTTACTAATAAGAATAGTCGTGTAAGTGAGTTGGTAGAATACGATTGGCAGAAATCAGAGGGAGCTCGTATCGATGCTATCCGTGGCTATCAGTGCTTAGGCTTCTTCGCTGATGAAGCTGATATTGCAGCAAATGCTACTGTTAACGACAAGACCAAGCCTGGTGACTTAAAATATAAAGACCAGAATAAAGATGGTAAGATTGACAGCAAAGACCGTGTGGTATTAGGTCACTGGAATCCAGACTTCTATCTTGGCTTCCACTTCACAGCTAAGTATAAAGGCTTTACATTCTTCATGAACTGGACAGGCGACTTTGGCGGTATGGGTCTGAAGAACAACGAATATGCATGGTGCTATGGCGAGCGCAAGTACAGTGATATGGCACTCGGTCGTTGGACTCCAGAAACAGCAAACTCTGCTACTTACCCACGTCTTACAGCTTCTAATAACGACTTGAGTTTCGTTGATTCAGACTTCTGGACATACAAGACAAGTGCACTTCGTCTGAACAAGGTACAGTTCACCTATGATTTCCCTGCCAATATGTTTGCTGGTAAGTGGATCAATGGCTTGAGTGTGTATGTTAGTGGTAATAGCCTGCTTACTATCGCTAAAGAGCGTAAGTATATGGAAACTAGCGTAGGCTCAGCACCTCAGACACGTTCATACAACTTAGGTGTAAAAGTTAATTTCTAATGCGAAAAACAATGAAAACAAATAAACTAAAATATCTCTGCATTCTTGGAGCTGTCACCCTGGGCTTAAGCTCTTGCGATGATATGTTTTCTCCAGCTATCGAGAATAACCTCGGTTTAGATTATATGAACCAGAATGCTTCTTACGCAGAGGGTGTGCTCGGTAATGGTTATACACGTATACCATGCGGAAGCTTCCCTTTTAATGAGGTGGCTACAGACGATGCAGTCAGCAATGATAATACCAACAACTGGCGTAAGATTACGTCAGGTACTTGGGCTGCTGACAATAATCCTGCTGAACGTTGGCGTGATTGTCGTTCAGGTATTATGTATATGAATCTCTTCTTGAGCCGCGTAGACCAAGTGCGTTGGGCAGAAGATAAGGTGGCTTCTAAATTGTATGCAGCACGTGAACGTGGTGAGGCTTATGCACTTCGTGCCATGTTTATGTACTACTTGCTCCAAGCTCATGGTGGTTATGATGCAAAGGGTACTCTTCTTGGTGTACCTATTGTAACTACTCCTGAGGATGTCAATTCACAGTTTAATATGCCTCGTGCAACATTTGCAGAATGTATGAAGGCATTCTATGCGGACTGTGATAGCGCTTTAGCTTTGTTGCCTATGCGTTATAGCGATATCTCTTCTGTTAACGAAATACCAGCTTTGTATAAGCAGATGGGTGCTGACGTGAGCACACTTAACCGTGTCTTCGGTGGTAAGTTTAATGGTCGTATGGATGGTACTATCGTTAAGGCTTTCCGCAGTAAGGCTGCTCTTCTTGCAGCAAGTCCTGCTTATGCTGACCAAAGTGGCACTGATTACAAAGCAGCTGCTGACTATGCTGCTGAGGTTCTCGATGCTAATGGTGGTCTTGCAGGTATGGATCCAACAGGTTGGCACTGGTTCTCTAATACAGCTGAAATCAATGGATTGAAGGATGGTATCAATCCTAAGGAAATACTTTGGCGTGGTCAGAAATCTAGCAACAACGACTGGGAAAAAGATAATTATCCACCTTCTTTGCAGGGTAAAGGTCGTATCAACCCAACTCAGAACTTCGTAGATGCTTTCCCTATGGCTAACGGTTATGCTATTACTGATGCCAAGAGTGGTTTCGATCCTGCTCATCCATATGATGGCCGTGACCCTCGTTTGGCAGCATTTGTAGTTCTCGATTCTTCTAAAGTTGGTTCTGGTGATAAGGAAATCTATACACATGTAGGTGGTCTTTATGATGGCATCGACTATGAACAGGGTACTTCTACACGTACCGGTTACTATATGCGTAAGTTGCTCCGCCAGGATATCAACCTTGAGCCTAATGTGAATACTAAGCAGGATCATTATACTCCACGTATCCGCTACACAGAGATCTTCTTGAACTATGCTGAGGCTGCTAACGAAGCTTTTGGTCCAGAGGGCAAGGGTGGTCATGGTTATAGTGCTTATGATATCATCAAGGCACTTCACGATCGTGCTGGTGTAGGTAATGATTATCTCGAGAGTATCAAGGGCAATAAAGAGGCTATGCGACAGCTTATACGCAACGAGCGTCGTATCGAACTTTCTTTTGAAGGTTTCCGCTTCTGGGATCTTCGTCGCTGGAAGGCTCCTATCAATGAACCTGCTATGGGTATCCGTAAGGTTATCAATGCTGACGGTTCAGCTACCTATAATAAGGTAGAAGTAGAGAAGAGAAACTTTGCTGACTATATGTATTATGGTCCAATTCCTTACACTGAGTGCTTGAAGTTTAGTGAGCTTACACAGAATAAGGATTGGAAGTAATTCTCTGATACAATAATTGATTTTAATAAGATAACAAAGATGAAAAAGATCTTTTTTGCAATATTATCTCTCTGTTCACTCGTTCTTGCTTCTTCTTGCAAGAACGGTGATGTAGAGTTCGCCGATTTTGATTACCAGTCTGTGTATTTTGCTAAGCAGACACCAATTCGTACCATTACTTTAGGCGAGGACGATGCATTCCCTAATGAACTTGATAATGCACACATGTGCCAGCTTCAAGTGGTGCTCGGTGGTGTTTGGTCTAACAAAGTCGATCGTCATGTGAAAATAGCTGTTGATAACAGTTTGGTAGATAATCTCAAATTTAATCAGATTGAAGGTGAAAAATTTGTGAATACAGGTAAACCTGTTGTAGCAATGCCTTCTGATTACTATTCTCTAGAGACAACAGATGTCGTTATTCCTGCAGGTAAGGTTCGTGGTGTTGTTAATGTAAAACTGAACGATGCTTTCTTCAACGATTTGAAGTCTGCTTATGTTACTTACGTTATTCCTGTTCGTATTCTTGAGGCAGGTAATGATACCATTTTAGAAAATAAGAACTATACCCTTTATGCAGTAGAATATAAGAATCCGTATTCTGGCATTTGGCTCAATACCGCTGACAATACGTCTAAGAGCATGCTTACCTGTTATGATATGAATTCAGTAAACTATGCACATAGCGAGACGGTTACAACTGCAGAGTTTAATGCTAATGGTGAACCTGTTTACAAAGATGGTAAACTTCAGACTGTATCTAAGACACTTGATGGCAATGCTATTCTGACGATTGGTGCTGATGGTAACATAACCTTCTCTACTAATAGTGCTGACTGCAAAATCAAGGGCACCGGTAAGTTTGTCAAAAATGGTTCAAAAGTTGACCATAGCGTGGCTTGGGGTGACAGAGAACGTGATCTTATCGAAGTAAATTTTGATGTTATTTACAGCTATGAAGATTATGATGAAGCCACTCAGAAGAAAGTAACTCGTGAAGTAACTAAGAACTACAACGAGAAACTAGTTCTGATTTCTCGTGGCAATCACTTGCGTGAATTCACAACAACCAAATAATCATTACAATGAAAGTATTAAATTCTTTATTATACGTTGCAGCAGGACTCTCTCTTACAGCTTGTGCAGACCAGGATATTCCTGGTTTCACAACGGATGAGCCTGCTGAGGTTATCGCTCAAGACGAAATCAATTCATATGGTACGTTGAAGAGCTATGTTAACCGTGATAAATATCCTCAGTTTGTAATGGCCGGTGCCGTTAATGCAGAACAGTTTAACCAAGTAGGTCAGCTTTATTCGCTGGCTAAAGCTAACTATGATGAAGTGGTAACAGGTAATGCGTTTAAGTATGCTTCTGTTGTTGGTTCAGATGGTACCTTGAATACTGCTACGGTAGAGTCTTTTGTGAATAATGCTACAAATGCAGGTCTTACTGTTTTCGGTCATACTCTCTGTTGGCACTCTCAGCAGCAGGTAGCTTATCTGAATAGCCTTATAACAGACCCTAATGCTACTAAGCATGTGCTTTATATCCACATGGGCGAACCTAAAGCCAACAACTGGGATCGTGAGCTATATGTTAATCCTACTACTGAATTACAGAGCGGCAAAACTTACACCTTAAAGTTGCGTGTAAAAACTTCTGCTGCTTGTGATGTAACGGTATGGCCTCAGGGTGATGCTACTCAGTATTGGCCAACTCCTTCATTCAAGTCTACTACAGAGTGGACTACTGTTGCGCAGGCTTTCGAGGCTAAGAGTGCTTTGAAGCAACTTCGTTTCGAGTTGGGTACTCTTGGTGGTGATATTTGGATGGATGATGTACAACTACTCGATCCAGATGGAAATAACTTGATAGCCAATGGTACTTTTGAGGAAAATGCAGACGGTTGGACCAAGCCTTCTTGGCATGAATACGAAATCAAGACGGTAGCCGACCCAGACCAAGAAGGTGGTGGCGGTGGTATGACCGAAGAAGTGAAGAAAGATACTCTTACTTGGGCACTCAATAACTTTATCTCTGGCATGATGAAGGCTTGTAATGGTAAAGTTAAGGCTTGGGATGTCGTAAATGAGCCTATGAGTGATGCCGCTCCTGCAGAACTTAAGACCGCTGGTCGTGATGGTGATCCTAAGAAGTGTTTCTTCTGGCAAGATCATCTTGGTAAAGATTATGCCCGTTTAGCTGTGAAGTTGGCTCGTAAGGCTGCCAGCGATTCGGTACAGTTGAAACTGTTTATCAACGATTATAATCTTGAAGCTGCTTATAATAAGAATGCTAAACTTCAGGGTCTTATCGATATGATAAAATATTGGGAAAGCGATGGTGTTACCAAAATTGATGGTATAGGTAGTCAGATGCACGTTACTTATAGCATGAATCCTAAAACTCAGGCTGCTAACGAGGAAGCTTATGTAAACCATCTGAAGATGATGGCAGCAACAGGTAAGTTGGTGCGTATCTCTGAGCTCGACATGGGTATCGCAGATGCAGAAGGTAATACCATTAATACTGCTGACGTTACTGAAGAACAGCAACAGTTGATGGCTCAATACTACAAGTTTATTGTATCGAAGTACTTTGAAATCATTCCTGTTAACCAGCAGTATGGTATTTGTAACTGGGGTCTTCAGGATAGTCCTAAAGGTAGTGGCTGGAGAGCTGATGAACCTATCGGTCTTTGGGATGCAAATTGGGTACGTAAACCTGCTTATGTAGGCTTCTGTGAAGGTTTGAAACAGGAGTAAGAAGAATCTTATTATTATCAATAAATTCTTTATAAAAGTTTCGCTAGTGATTACAATTATCACTAGCGAAATTTTTGTTACGACAAATGTAATAATGAAAAACATGAAAAAGAAAGTCTATCGACTTTTGTGGTATTAAAATAAAAAGTTGTGTGTTTAAAGAGTTGAAGATCTATTTATAAAAAGTTAGCCGTATATACCAAATATGATTTCGTTGGTTTCCAACACAAATTAAAGTCGAATATGACGTGTCTTTTACGAACAGGCTTTCGAAATGATGTATATACTAGTCAAATACAATAATTGGCATGTGTTACTACTCCTACTGTAGGGGACTAAATATTCTGTAACTATTTAATGATAAAAGAGGTTAAAAAAATAAACAATGTATCTAGTTTATATATAATTTTGCAAGAAAATTAATCACTTATTTTTATATAACTGATTAAGTCGTATAACTTAATTCAATTATGGCCAAATGAAGTGTTGAGACGTGCAAGAGATCTTATACGTAACACACTTGATTTAAAAGGAAACATACCTTTAAATGTAATTATATCTGGTCGATAAATAAATTTATTTTTTATGATGAAGAGATTGTTATTGTTTTGGGGCTTTCAATGGATCTGCTTTTTTTGTCATGCCCAGGCCGATTATATTGGCTATGTGAATAGTATTTACTGCAAAATGTATAAACAGCATAAGGAAAAAGGAATAAAAACCATTAGTGTTGGAGGGAATATTTATGCTTTAAAAGACCTCTGTTTCGATAAGAGCAAAGATGATTTTTTTTCCATGATAAAAAGCAAGGAAACATATTCTTTTGGATATAATCTTAGTTCAATTTTGGAATTAAAGTTTAACGATGGCAGTTCTCTCTACTATGAATTATGGTCTGATTATGCAGGAGAAAACGAAAACACGTACGATTATGAAATAGTACAAATATATGATACTGAGGGCGAAAGTCTTGCTGCTAAGGGGGATTATCTGAAATGCGGAGCTGGTATCAATGATCCTGACGGCTACGTGAATGTCAGAAGTAAAAAAAGTGCGAAGTCTAAAGTTGTAACTCAAATTACGAAAGACCAGATATTCTTATATACACCTTCATCCAAAAGCAATTGGTGGAAGGTATATCTGAAAGATGGTGGAAAATGTGTCGGCTATGTTTACAAGGACAAAATTCTTCCTTATCGAAAATGTAGCACCAAGATAAAGGAAAAGATAGAACACGAGATGAACTGCGAGGCATATTGAATAACAACATCGAGGATGGACAAATCAGAGCCATCCTCGATGTTCTAAAATTTTTGTGTTCTCACGGACAATTTAGGGAGCATCCTCTGCGTTATGGATGAGAACGGCACGAAGGTCTTCGATGCCTCCTACGATGTGTGGGGCAGACAGACTGTTACGCTAAATACCATAGGCTTGCACCGTGGCTACACGGGACACGAGATGCTCATGGAGTTTGACATCATCAACATGAACGGGCGGCTGTATGACCCTGTCCTCGGCCGCTTCTTCAGCCCTGACAACTATGTTCAGATGCCGGACAACAGCCAGAACTTCAACCGCTACAGCTATTGTTTGAATAATCCGCTGAAATACACGGATCCGAGTGGGGATTTTTGGAACCTTATCATAGGTGCTGCTATTGGAGGAGTCTTCAATTGGGCGTCACATGGATTCCAGCTTAATGCGAAGGGACTCGGCTACTTCGCCACTGGTGCAGTTGCCGGAGCTGTCGGTGCAGGATTAGCATCAGGAGTGAACGTTGCCATGGCAGGAGGTAATTTCTGGACTGGAGCAGCAGGATTAGCCAAAGGAATAGCTTCTACAGGATTCCTTGCTGGTGCTGCTTCGGGTGCAAGCGCTGGGTTTGCTGGTGGCTTTATTTACGGTGCAGGTAATTCATGGGTTGATGGACACAGTTTTGGGAAAGGTCTTCTCGCTGGCTTAGGTTCTGGAAGCTTAGGAGCTTTGGAAGGTGGTATTGCTGGAGGCCTAATTGGTGGACTTGATGCTTTAGATAAAGGCACAAACTTCTGGACTGGCAAGGCGAGTTTTAATACAACAGGTGCTATGGCCTGTACAGAAGGTGCTCCGTCTGATTTCAAAATTGGCGATATAATTGATGTCAAATATAAGGGAATGTTTGAGGGACAATATGTTTATGAAAGTAAGCAACTTGGAACATATGCAAGTGGTAATTATGCAGGTTTTACACTTCCCGATCAAGGTATTGTGGTAGGCGATGGAGTTTTTTCCAGTGGGAAAAAAGGAGGATTGGCTATGTTGCAGCATGAATTTGGTCATGTCCTTCAATACAGGAAAGTTGGTGCCATTGATTATTATGATGTCATTGCTAAAGAAAGCTTATTAAATTGCGGATATGACAAATTGTTTGGTACAAATACACATAGTACATATTGGACGGAGACTTGGGCTAACTATTTATCTAAGAATTACTTTGGCGCTGAATGGCTTGGAGTTGAAACACTTTCACGAAAGAATTGGCAGTTCTATTATCCCTCAAAGGATCCTAGCAGATTGCTTAAATTTATAAAATTTGGTTGGAAAGGTCTCCGTATTTGACGATGTAATAGGATTTAGCCCAAATTGGTCAGAAATAATTAATAGAAACTATTCTTTTAATCTCAAATAGACCGATTTGGGCTTATTAAGCCAGAAAATTATGAATAAAATAATAAAGAAAATTAATAAACAACAATCTTTCGTATTTCTTGTTTTTTGTACATGTATGCTCACTTCCTGCGTTATGGACAGAATAACTTCATTTGGTATAAGGAATAGTTCAAATGATACTCTTTATATCGAACTTTCAGAGTCAGATTCTCTTGGTGATTTAATATATTGGTGCGAGGATTCGAATGATTTGATGCCTCCAACTTGGCCTACAGACACAACCGAGATATATATCAATAACAAAAAAGTAGTCATAGATAATCGTTTCTATGCATTGCCAGACTCAACCGTGCTCGTAAGTCCATACTCATTTGACACTAAAGATACCTGTTACATATATGCTATAAAAAAGCAGATAATTGAACGTTATACATTAGATAAAATCCGTGAGAGAAAACTCTATGACCGACAGGTTGTAACCAAGAAAGATTTCCATGATCGCCTCTTCGAGTACAGGCCTGTAGGTATGTCATCAAATTCACATTAGGCAGCCTTTTGGAATGTACAAGTATCAATGTGGCAAAGATGCCTCAGATTTTGGCGTACTTAGGTAATCGTAATACGAAGAATGATAGATATATGGCTATTGTCATTAGAGATAGCGGCACGGTGAAATATTATCTTGCCTTCACGGACAATTTAGGGAGCATCCTTTCCGTTACGGATGAAAATGGTACAAAGGTTTTCGATGCCTCCTACGATGCGTGGGGCAAGCAGACGGTAACGCTCAATACCATAGGCTTGCGTTTGAACAATCCGCTGAAATACACGGATCCGAGTGGGGATTTTTGGAACCTTATCATAGGTGCTGCTATTGGAGGAGTCTTCAATTGGGCGTCACATGGATTCCGGCTTAATGCGAAGGGACTCGGCTACTTCGCCACTGGTGCAGTTGCCGGAGCTGTCGGTGCAGGATTAGCATCAGGAGTGAACGTTGCCATGGCAGGAGGTAACTTCTGGACTGGAGCTGCAGGATTGGCGAAAGGAGCCATGGCCTATCAAGGATGTAAGCCAAAAGAATTTAAAATCGGAGATAAGATTAAAGCAAAATACGTCGGAAGATTCGAAGGTCAAAGAGTTTTTGAAAGTAAGTATCTAGGTTCACTATCAAGTGGTGAATATGCAGCTTTCACACTACCTGACATAGGCATATTCGCTGGTGAGGGCGTATTCTCTAGTAGCCAAATAAATGGACTCGTAATGATGCAACACGAGTTCGGCCATGTCCTCCAGTATCGAAAAGTAGGAATAGATTTTTATTATGAAGTCATTGCTAAAGAAAGTGCGATGAATTGTAATAACTTTTTTAATATATTGCACATGAAAAAAATATCGATAGTGGTAAAAATAGTTTTGATGTTATTGATTTTAGATATATTTAGTTCTTGTATTATGGACAGAAAAACCACCCTCTATATAAAGAACTGTACAAAAGACACCTTATTAATAGAGTTATCGGAGGCAGACACTCTTGTTAACTGGCAATTTTGGGGTAAGCAAGCTGCGGATGTCGTTTCGCCGAATGATACAGACGAGGTAGATATTGCATTTAATAAAGCTATCATCGGCAGTTTTGCGTTACCAGATTCAACTATCTATATTGACCCATATATATATAGTCACTATGACACTTGTTACCTTTATACCATTAAGTGGAATATAGCAAAAAAATATTCAATGGATGAAATCCGTGCAAAAAAGCTCTATGACAGACGGACTGTAACCAAGAAGAACTTCCATAACCGTTTATTCGAATACAAAAAATGAATACTTTAAAGTTATCTATAATTACTTGTTTTTCAATACTATATTCTCTCACATCTTTTGCAGAGGTAAAATCGAATGTCAGCATTGAAATAGGAAGCTTCGACTCTATACCATCAGTGATAGATGGTGGATGTTGTGTCTTTTATAAGTATCCAAACAAAATGCGAAATAAAAGCTACATAATGGTGAATGACCTTGCAACCACGGCCTACATGGTGATTAATCGTCGTCTAGAAGAGTTTACTCTTGTATCCAATCGGAAAGACGTATTTTGGTACAAGAATAAAAGGTTTACTTTAAAAGTGACAATCAACCATACACAAAGCAAAGGTGATAGTGAATTCTATAATGTGAAAGGCATTCTTATTGTGGAAGATCGTAACAAGAATCAACGGAAACTAGCTTTTTGCGGGAATTGTAGCTGGTAGTTTATACTTTGTAGCATTTGATGTAATTGATGTCTTACCCATAAGTAGTAATGAATAGCAGGTGTGTGGGGATTAGCATTCGCAAGTCCCTACACATTATGTCCTAAGACTCTGTTGGCAATTGGGTGTCTCGCTGACTATTGCTTCTTATATACCTACAACAGTAATAACCAGCTGTCATTATTAGTGCTATATTTTATAGCTATTACAGAATATTATCCCTTAATAAGATTACTAAGTATAGAATCTTTTTTGATTCGTTCGTCGAAGTTATCGGACACTGCACCCACGAATATACCTTGTGTGAGCATGCCGTCAATTTGGTAGTCATTTTCCATTCACTGCTACATTTTTTTTAGTGCCTGCTTTTGTGTAGCGGTTTCTGTAGCAGAAAATGACAGAATGATGATTATCAAAATATGGTTTGGCTGTCAAGCGAATGTGGATAAAAACAAGGATAAAGTGACGTATTGTCTGACGTCCTCTTGAAACCTATTTGTGGACCAGCCTGGGCTTGAACCTGGGACCTCCAGATTATGATGTGTATCCATTGACAGCAGCGCAGAACCTGTACCACCTTTGTGGTCTCGAATATGAAAGTTACCTATTGAGTACTAAAAAAGTTAAAAAAAATAAACAATGTATCTAGTTTATATATAATTTTGTAAGAAAATTAATCACTTATTTTTATATATCTGATTAAATCGTATAACTTAATTCTATTATGGCCAAATGAATTATCATGAAAACAAAAAGATGGAAATATAAATTCTGGTAATCGTGGTGATTTTAAGGAGAGGTATAACGGCAAAGAACTTGACCGTTCGAAAGGTCTTGATACTTATGACTATTTAGCTCGCATGTATGACCCTTCATTGGGCAGATTCATGTCTGTAGATCCGCTCTGTTGGAAATATTATAGTATAAGTCCGTATGTGTATTGTCATCAACCCATGGTGGAACAATAGGTGAGGCCATAGCAATAATGCGAACTGCGAAAGAATGCCGCACAGTTAGTCCAACTTCAACCAAACCATATTAACAAACGAAATTGGTTATGTATAGAATCTTATTTATATTATTTTTTATCATATTATGTGGATGCCAAAATGATAAGGATGGATTGTCAAATCCCGTAGTGATCAATAGTATTGACAGCATATGTGTTTTATGTGAACCTATAAGGAGTGGTCCTTTTGAACATGTTTGGCTTGATGAACACTATCTGACAGACGAAAGGAATCCGAGGTTCGAACAATGGATTTATGGCGATAGTATTGCTAAATACTGTAATGTTGAGGAACTGACAGAATTGGCAACAAAACATAAATCTATGGCAGTGCGTTTTGTTGCATTTAAAATGTTATTGAAGAAAGATTCCCATAGAGCAATAAAAATTGTGATTGATGATGTTGATAGCAACGATAGTATCATCGCAACTCATCTGGATGAAGGCTTTCCTCGACTATTATCTGGGTTAAGAGTAGGCTACGTACAAGGAGATAGAAAGATATATAATATTTCCGTTGCAGACTCTTTGGCAGTCGTTGACGCCGTACTTAAGTCGAAAAACAAATCGAAATTTTATTTCTATTCTTCGATGGAACTAAGAGATAAAATTAGAAGTAGCCAGTAGACCCCACCTTTGTGGTCTCGAATGTAAAAGTTACATCAGATGTGTCTACGTTCTCTATTGAAGAAGTTATCGATAATGGGAAATGGCTGTCATATAAAAATGGAAAACTAATAGAGAAACATTCTTCTAATTGGCAACCTGGCTCAATAGATCCTGATGCGAATGATAAATTTAAAAACTTCTTAAAGAAATTACGAGAAATGCTATTTAATACACCTAAAATTTACAAAAGATGAAAAAAGTTTTATTTATATTTATTGGAATAGTAATAGGGGCAATTTGCACAACTTTTGTTTTCATGTTTAATTATAAGAAGGATATTTCTTGTACAAATAGAACTTCTTTAATAGAAGATAGTTTAAAGCAACAAATTGTAAAATATGGTAATCATGATGCCTATGATGAATTATCTACATTGTGTTTGCCTGATGATGAATTATGTCTGCCAACCCAAAAGCAATATGATATTTTATTCTATGATTTGCTTATGGCAGAGAAATATGATGATATGTATGCATGTTATGAGGTTTATCGTTTATTATTCGGATATAAAGAAAACAACATGTTCGCTAATAGTAAAAATACTGAGATAAAAGAATTGGCACTTTATTATCTTAGAAAAGGATCAGATTTAGGCCATTATAATTGTGCAGATATAATATATAATCTTCTCAAAGATAATAAACTTCCTCGCCAAGATTGGAAACCAATGCAATATTATAAGGAAAGAGCTGATTCTTTGCGTTCTGTAATGCTGTCTCAATAGACTTCTAATTAGTTAACATTCAGTTAATTATGTTGGTTTGTAAATTTCTCGATAAAATTTCGTTCTGTTGGATATAGTGCTTATCAAATCTAACTATATATGTTTTCTAGTATAATGCATTAAGTCCTTGAAACATAATATGAGTACATTAAATAAAAAACTAACTTCGTTCTTCAAAAATGGACATTGGGGAATTGTAAATGCAGAAGGACGGATTATAATCCCTGCTTGCTATGATGCAATTCTCGGTTTCGATTATAATGAGAGCGCACACCTTTTTTTATTTTCAGTAAAGAAAGGTAAATTATGGGGTGTCATAGATCAAAATTCTGCAGTAATTATTCCTTTTTCTTATCAAAAGATAGGGGTTTTCAGTAAAAATATGTGTTCTGTTTGTAGAGATAAGAAATGGAATATCATTAACCAAAAAGGTGAATTACTACTGGAAAGATGGTATAAAGAGATTATACGGTTGAATCATAATTGTTATGTTTTGTACAATGGGATACAATACCGTCTATTTAACATTTCCAATAGAAAAAATAAAAAGATTTGTTATGATGAAAATGGCATATATTCATATGATGGGAAAACGTTGTTATTTCCTTTTGTAAAAAGTGGTGTGGTATTTGTAAAAGGTGGAGTACAAAATCTTTCATATTCATTGACTAATGACCCAGATTACAAGTTAAAACCACAAATATCTAATATTAAAAGGATAGTTTTTGCAGAAGGGGTTATTAAAATAAATGCAGGATGGGCCGGTTTGTTGTTAGAAGAATCTGAACACAATAAAAAGATTGCTATAAGTCTTCCTTCAACGGTTTCGATTATTAATAATGAAGAGTTTGAGAAAATGGATAGTAGTATTAGTTATATCTATATTCCTAGAAGGAAAGCTCACACTTTGAAATCTATATTATCTCATCAATTACTTAAGCATGTCAGAATTAATAGGATTTTTTGTAATTCTTGTATAGATTTCTTGCACTATCCAAGCGAGACTTTTTTTACTTTTTGGTTACCATCAGGTCGTGGCTTTAAAAGTTATTTTTGTCTCATAATATATTTGATTGGTATTGTATTTTTTTTAATTCATGGCTATCATGCTTACTATAATACATTTCTGCTTAATCATCTTAATTTGTTAGTTATATTTTTAGTTGTGGCATTCTCATGGCTTGTTGGTGTAAAAATTATGAAAACGAAAGGTTATCGCAAAGTATCTACCAAAGCAAATTTTCCATTTTGCAATATCATTATTAACTGGTATATTTTCCTTTCAATAATTTTGATCATTCTTTTTAATTCCATTTTTATAATAAATAAATATTGTTGTAAACAATATGAATTGGCTGTAGGAAATATTATGTCTTTATCTATAACTTCCAGAAATGCCCGTATTATGCACTTAAAGATTGGTCCTTCTGAAGGTTCTGCAATTTACTATTATGTCGGTGATGACTCCTTTGATGGTATAAATACTTGTAAAGTTTATTATAGTAAAGGCTTGTTTGGTTGGTTAGTTGTTGATTGTATAACGCATTGACGTGTCATTGTCAAGGATCATTTGGGTAATCATCGAATCGTCCAGACCGAAAAAGGCAAGGAGTATGATTCGATGTATGGTCTTGAAATGTATGATTATGGTGCACGACTATATAACGGACAGAGTATAAGTAAAAAATATTATGATTGCCTCCTAACCTTGTTTGATTAGGAGGCGTTAAAATCATATCTAAGTTTTAGAAGTTATACCCCAAAGAAATCATTAAGTTCTTATTTTTGAGAGAAATATTGTCGTAATCCTTTAATAGGTTTACGAAACCCCATTCATATGCCATGCCTACGTAGTAATGCTGGCTGAAAGTTACACCTGCACCAATTTTAAGACCTGCATCGAAACGATTGGTATCGTCATCAAAGTAATCTCCGCTTGCAGTTTGATTGCCACTAGACAAGGTTCCTGAACCGCCTAGGCCGTAAGCTAAGTATGGACCTGCTTCGAGTGAAATATTGACTTCATCAGAGGCTTTGATACGATAAGAGGCCAGAACTGGAACTTCAAGATAAAGTGGTTTACCTTCTGCTGAACTTTGGTTTGTTGCATCTGTGCTGAAGCCTTTTTGTGAGAAGAATAAGCCTGGCTGGATGTAGAAATTCTCTGCTACAGGGATATCTGCTATAGCACCTATGTGGAATCCTACTCGACTACCTAGATTTATACTTGCGTTAGTTTGAGAACCACTTGTAGTAATGTTGGCAATGTTCAAACCTGCGCGGATACCAAATGTTACATTGTTTTGTGCTGAAGCATTTAATGTCAGAACAGCTGTGAGAGCTGCTAAAAAGATTTTTTTCATTTTAGTGTGTATTTAATAAGTTTTATTACGATACTAAATGGTTATATTCGTATGCAAATGTATAAAAAAAATCCCGAATTATACTCAATCTATCTTACAATTCTTACATCTTCCTAAAAATCTTTCAAAAGAAGCCTTTGAATGTAATTTGAGAAGCTATTTACAGAAAAATCGAATATCTGTCGTTGGTGTATAATGTAAGTTATTATTATTATGTTGATGGAAATGTTTTTTTACAAGCACTGTTCTTTTTTGTTTTTCACCAGGTAGAATTTTTATTCTTGCTTAAGAATTATTTTGTTTGATGTATCATTTCGTAAACTTCTTGATATATATGACAAAATGTACTTTTATTTTTTTTGTTTGATGTAATCTTTGATAAACTCTTTGATACAAAATCTAAAGTTATTTTGTTTAAAATGCTCTAATTTTGCAGAAAACAATATTAAAATAATTGAAAATAACGAAAAACAATTTTTATCGATATGAAACCTATATTATCTCTTCTCGTTATGGCTTCTTTGAGTGTAAGTAGTTTTGCTCAGGATGCTGTTTTCCAGAATTTTAAGTATACTGGTAACGAAAGTCGTTTTGCTAAAAATATCGACACCAGTAAAGAATATTATAATCCGGTATTGGCTGGTTTTTATCCAGATCCATCTTTATGCCGTAAGGGTGATACCTATTATTTGGTTAACTCTTCTTTTAGTTTTTATCCTGGTGTACCATTGAGTACGAGTAAGGATTTGATTCATTGGAAACCGGCTGGATATGTTCTCAATCGTGAATCTCAGTTGCCTTTGACTCGCCAAAATATTTCAGGTGGTATTTTTGCTCCAGCGATTTCTTATAATGAGAAGAATAAAACTTTTTATATGATTACCACAAATGTGGGCGCAGGTAACTTCTTCGTAAAGAGTAAGGATCCTGAGAAGGGATGGAGTGACCCGATTTATCTTCCTAAGGTAAATGGTATTGACCCAAGTTTCTTCTTTGATAAGGATGGTAAAGGCTATATTGTTCATAATGGTCCTGTAACAGGTAAACAGGAATATGAGGGTCAGCGTGCTATTCGTCTTTTCGAGTTTGATGTGAAGGGTGATAGCATTAAGGGCGATTTTACAGAGATTGTTCGTGGTGGTACCCACGTTCAGAAAAATCCGATTTGGATAGAGGGTCCACATCTTTTCCGTGTTGGCAAATATTATTATCTGATGTGTGCTGAAGGTGGTACCTGTGATTGGCATTCTGAAGTAATCTTCCGTGCCAAGAGTCCAAAGGGTCCTTGGGAGGAATGTCCTGATAACCCTATATTGACTCAGCGTACAGGTCTTGATCCTAACCGTCCTGATATCGTAACCAGTGCCGGTCATGCAGATATTGTGCAGAGTAAGGAAGGTGATTGGTGGGCTGTATTCCTCGGCTGTCGCCCATATCAGGATGACTTCTATAATACAGGTCGTGATACTTATCTTTTGCCTGTAACCTGGAAAAATGGTTGGCCTATTATTCAGCCTAAGAATACTGCAATTCCTGCTGTCAGCAAGATGACGAAGTGGCAGGAAAAACTGAGTGCAGGAATGAAGAATCAGGGAGAATTCTCTGGTAATTTCAGCTATGAAGATAAGTTTGATGGTGAAAGCTTAAATCAGCGTTGGATGTTCCTTCGTAATCCTTCTGCCTTCTGGAAAACCTCTGCCGAGGGATTGGTGATTTCTCCAAAACATGCTAAGATTAATGAAAAGGAGAGTCCTTCTGTAATCTTTACTCGTCAGCAGCATACTAACTTTACTGCTGAGACTACTGTTCGTTTCGCTCCTACAAGTGAAAAAACACAGGCTGGTTTGGTATTGATGCAGAAAGAGGATCATAACTTCGTGTTTGTCAAAACTCTTCGTGCTGGTAAACCGGTACTTGTTCTTGAAAGAGCTGAACGTGGTAATGCGGTTATAGCTTCTACGGAATTGACAGGTGTACATGCTGCTGGTAACGAACCTCTTCGTCTCAAGGTGGTAGGTAACGGTCGTTACTATGATTTCTATTATGCAGAGGGTAATGCTGATTACCAGCTCTTAGCTAAGGGTGTCGATGCTGTTAATTTGAGTACACACCAGAGTGGTGGTTTCATTGGTGCGGTAATCGGACTTTATGCCGTGAAATAATAGCCTAGTAAATAAGATATTAAATGTGAAATAAATATTCCTATATCAATCTCTTCCCCCTCGTGAGAGGGGGGAGACCTAATAACCTTAATTCTTTATTGTCTTTCTCTCCTACAAAAAGGCAATAATCCTATTTAATTTATAACGGATAAGTGTGCTTTCTTCGGAGAGTACACTTTTTTTAGAGAATGATGAGTAATCATAACCAATAATAAAACCAAAAGCAATGAAAATCTTTCAAAAATTACTGCTTGCCTCTTCGCTTTTTGCGAGTCTCCAGATGCAGGCTCGTGAAATCCAAGTGAAGAGTCCTAATGGACAAATCGCCGTTACATTGAGTGATGACGCTGGTCTACTGAACTATCAAGTCAATCTTGATCAGTATACTTTTATCCTTCCTTCGCGTCTAGGTCTGAAGATGGATTTGGGTGATTATACTGATCAGCTTGCTTTGACTGAAGAATATCAAGTGAAGAAGGTGACGGATCATTATGAACTTCAAACGATAAAATGCAGCCGTGTAGACTATGAAGCCAATGAGCTTACAGCAACTTGTACTCAACATGGTAATAAGGTTTTTGATATTGTGTTTCGTGTGAGCAATCGTGACGTTGCTTATTGTTATCGTGTATATCCTCAGGGGGATAAAAACTCAGGAGTGATAACAAGCGAGGCGAGCAGTTTTAAATTTCCGTCAAATACCACGACTTTCCTTTGTCCACAGGCTGAGCCGATGCATGGTTTTGCCGGTACATCGCCAAGTTACGAAACTTCGTATACTATGGATGATCAGTTGGGTAAAAATGGATGGGGACAAGGATATACTTTCCCATGTCTTTTCCGAGAGGGTAATGCCGGTTGGGTACTGGTTTCTGAGACGGGTGTAGATGCAAATTATGTAGGAAGTCGACTCATGGGCCATAAAGATGGTACTTATAGTATAGGTTTTCCACAGGCAGCTGAGATGAATGGACAGGGAAGTACCTCCGTAGCTATTGCCCTTCCTGGTAATACTCCGTGGCGCACGCTTACTCTTGGCAAAACGCTTGCACCTATCGTTGAAACTACTGTTCCTTATGATTTGGTGCAACCGAAATATGAAGCATCTCAACCTTATATTTATGGGGCTGGTACTTGGAGCTGGATTATCCAGATGGATGGTTATACTCGCTATGATGAACAGAAGCGATATATAGATTTTGCAGCGGCTATGGGATATAAATCGGTTCTTATCGATGCTCTTTGGGATACACAGATAGGAAGAGATAAAATTGCAGAACTTGCCCGATATGGTGCTGCCAAAGGTGTGGGTATTTATCTTTGGTATAACTCTAATGGAGCGTGGAACTATGCTCCTCAAGGGCCTCGTGGTATCATGAATAATACGATAGCCCGTAAGAAGGAGATGAAATGGATGCACCAGATTGGTATACGTGGTATTAAGGTAGATTTCTTTGGTGGTGACAAACAGCCGATGATGAAACTTTATGAAGATATTTTGAGCGATGCCAATGATTATGGTCTGATGGTTATTTTCCATGGATGTACTCTGCCACGTGGCTGGGAGCGTATGTATCCTAATTATGTAGCCAGTGAGGCTGTTTTGGCTAGTGAGAATCTTCACTTTGGGCAGGGCGCCTGCGATGCAGAAGCCTTTAATGCTTGCATCCATCCGTTTATCCGTAACACTGTAGGTAGTATGGATTTTGGCGGAAGTACTCTCAATAAGCATTATAGTCGTGATAACCAGAAGGGTACTACCCGTAGAACTTCAGATGTTTATGCTTTGGCTACAGCCGTACTTTTCCAAAGTAGTGTTCAGCATTTTGCCATGGCGCCTAACAATCTTGAGGATGCTCCTGCATGGGCTATTGATTTTATGAAGAAAGTACCGACTACTTGGGATGAGGTGAGGTTTATTGATGGTTATCCTGGTAAGTATGTTATTTTAGCTCGTCGTCATGGCAATACTTGGTATATTGCTGGTGTAAATGCGAATAAGACTCCTGTTAGATTAACTCTTCATTTACCGATGCTTCAAGCAGGACTGGCAACTCTGTATGCTGATAAATGGACCAAGAAGGTGACTGATATTTTGTCTGAAGATTTGGGAAATGTTTCTCAGGTTAAGGTTGGTAAAAAGGGAACATTGACTATCGAGATGAAACAAAACTGTGGTTTTGTTCTCGTGCAATAATATATTATTCTTGAGAAGTTTTAGTTTGGTAACTTCTCACTTTATTCCATAAAAAAAGACGACAGGCGATATTCTCGTCCGTCGTCTTTTTTTATGGAATGAGGTGATTTGTTTTTACCAACTTCCGCCGGCTCCACCACCGCCGAAACTTCCGCCTCCAAATCCACCAAATCCTCCGAATCCGCTGCTACCACCGCTACTGCCGTGGTAGAAACCTCCACCAAATCCTCCGAATGTAGCAGAGCCTCCTTTGCCACCACTATGTTTGTCACCAAAGAAGCAATAGAGGATAAAAAGGAAGATGAGAACAAAAATAAATATGATACCGATGATAGTATCATCGTCGGCATTTTCTGCATAATTGTTTACGTCGATTTCACCTTTAGCAATAGGCATCAATATATGCAACGCCGCCCAGACACCTTCACTATAATTATTTTCTTTGAAATGAGGTATCATTTCGTGGTTAACTACCTTATAGCAGACGGCATCAGGCAAAGCTCCTTCCATACCATATCCAGTGGCGATGAAAGCCTCACCTTTAGTTTCGTTTTTCGCTTTAATCAGAATGACGATACCATTATTATATTTTTTGCCACCTACGCCCCATTTCTGTCCAAGTTGTTGGGCGAAATCTGCCTTGTCTAGCCCTTCTAGATCATTTATGGTAACGACAACAATCTGATTGCTAGTCTTTCTAGCAAATTCTTCCAGGCTATCTTCCATAATATTGGCATCAGGGAGGATTCCTGCAAAATCGTTTACCAGTTTGGGTGGGTTCGGTTTATCTGGAATCTGAGCAAAGGTTCCTATGGTAGCCAATAGTACCATGAGGGTAAGTAATGCAGATTTAATCTTCATAGGTAATTTCATTGCTCAATTCGTTGATATCATCTTTAATGGCAGGGAAATAATGGGTTAGTTTATTACCAATTTGTAGGATGGTTTCACATAATCCATTGCAAGTTTCGCCTGCTTTCAATTTTTCGCCTAACAACGTTAGGGTGTCTTTCCAGAAGTCATCTGGTACAAGTTCGTTAATGCCTTGATCGCCTAGTATTGCGAATTTGTGAGATTTATAAGCAATAAAAATCAGTACAGCATTGCGACGCTCAGTCTCATAGAGTTTTAACTGATTAAATTTCTTCTGGGCTGTCGTCATAACGTTACCCCAACAGCGTGGAGTAACATGTACACAAATCTCGCCAGAGGTTTGGCGCTCTGCTTCTGTTATTGCACTAACGATACGTTGCTGTTCGTCGGTAGTAAGAAAATCGATGAGAGCCATGACTTAGTCGAAACTAACTTTTGGAGCTTTATCAGCACCAGCCTGTGCTTGGAAATATGGTTTAGCTTGAAAACCAAACATGCCGGCAAAGATATTCTTAGGGAAAGTTTTCACAGAGGTATTATACGAACGAGCTATTTCGTTGAAGTTCTTACGCTCCACAGTGATACGGTTTTCGGTACCTTCTAATTGAGCTTGAAGTTCTTTAAAATTCTCGTTAGCTTTCAGGTCAGGATATCTTTCCTGAACAACGAGCAGTCGGCTTAAAGCAGAACCGAGTTCTCCCTGTGCATCTTGAAATTTTTTCATAGAAGCCTCGTCAAGTGTGTTTGCGTCTACTTTTACACTTGTGGCATTTGCGCGAGCCTGAATAACGCCTTCCAGAGTTTCCTTTTCATGCTTGGCATACCCTTTTACTGTTTCTACAAGATTTGGAATCAAGTCAGCGCGTCGTTGGTATACGTTTTCTACTTGAGCCCATGCTTCTTCTACTTTCTGTTGTTCACCTACTAAACTGTTATAAGTACTAACAGCCCAGATAGCGAATACGGCTACAACAGCTAAAATGATAATAAGAGTTTTTTTCATATATACTTTCTTCTTTTGGTTATTCGAAATAATTATTTTAGTAATTCGAATTCAAAAATACAGAAAAAAGAAGTAAGTGCCAAATTTATTTTACTTTTTTAAGGAGTGTAGCGAACAGGTGAGTGTAGAAGAATTTTCCACATCATCGTCTGGCCTGGTGATAGAGGTAAGACATGGTCTTCCCAGGTGCATATCGCCTGTTGAATGATATTCGTATAATACAACTTAATATGTTTGTATTTGTAAATACAACTAAAATTAGTTGTTTTTTAAGATACAACCGTAAAAAGTTGTATTTTTAAATTATTATCTATAACTTTTCCACATATTCAATTCTATTCATATAAATATGAAGAATAAAGCAGTCATTACTGGTGATATTGTTCGCTCTGAGTTTATTGGCCTGGACAAAAGGGGTGAATTACTCAAAGCTCTTCAGCAGGTTTGCGAGGAACTACAGAAGTTTAGTCCCATGAAAATGGAAATATACCGTGGCGACAGTTTCCAGATTGTTATGGAAAGACCAGAGGTTTCGTTGAAAGTCGCTACATTAATCAGATCCTATCTCATCTCTAAGACTCCTCAGGGAGAGAAGAACATCTGGGATGCCCGTATATCTATTGGCATAGGCGAGATAGACTATGTCAGTACTAGTATAGTCGTATCTGATGGCGAAGCGTTCAGGTTGTCAGGTCGTGGACTGGATAATCTAGATAAAGCTCGTATGTGTATTTCTACCAAATGGGATATGGTCAATGAAGAAGTTGCCGCCAGTATAGGTTTTGTTGATTATACCATAACAAAACTGAGTGTCAATCAAGCACAGTTATTATATATGACAGATGCATTGGAGCTATCTCAGCTGGAAATAGCCGCAAGGATAGGGAAGTCGCAACAGAATATCAGCAAAACACTTATCACTTCTCTTGAGCCGCTACTTGCTTTATATTGGGAACATTTTGAAAAACTCATCAATAGATATAACGAAGAATGAATATCTTGATTCTTGTAAAATTACTGGTTGCTCATGCAGTAGGTGATTTCTTCTTGCAGACAGATGGTATCTGTGAGGGTAAGATATTAGGAGCTTTTGCCTTGGCTGTTATACAAGGTAAGATTTAAGGCGAAAATGTAATCCACTTATGCGTAGGTATAAGTGGATTTCTTATATTTCTGTTTTTGGTTTCCGGCGATGATGAGGTCTAGACACCAGGTATACAAGGAATATATAAGCTATCTGACACTTACGCACTTGATGCCGATTAGAAGTTGTGTTCTTGGATTTGGAATGAAGTAAAACGTAGATGGGCTTGTGTAGTACGGATACCAAACCATCCCGATGTGAGGGCATCTTTACCTTGATAGTCGGCTATCTTCTCGCCATCAAAATAGATTGCGGTACTATCTTGTTTTACCACGATTCGGATGGTATACCAATGATTAGCCTTGAGTAGGTGATCTTGATCAGTATATTCTTTGATGATTGCTGGACGAAGTTCGGCATCAGTTTGTAAGATGGAAACTATTTATCTATAAAGATGATTCTTCTTTTTGTGAATACTCTTTTTTGGCGCTTTCCTTGTTTTTTTGTACTTTTGTAGTTGCTATTTTTAACAAGTAAGATAACTCTATGATTGTTTTAGTATTATTAACTATTATTCTAGGTACATTCATTCCTTTACAGACAGCAACTAATGCGCGTCTTCAGCGTTCTGTAAGTTCGGCTCTTGTGGCTTCATTTATTTCGTTTGTCATTTCTACTATCCTTTTGGCTTTTATTGCCTTAGGGACGGGAGAACTAGGTAATTTTTCTTCGATAAATATTTCGGATATTCCTTGGTGGTCTTGGACAGGTGGACTCTTCGGTGCGATGTATGTTGCCTATATTACTTTTCTCTTCCGTACCATCGGAAGTGTACAGACTATCGTATTACCCATTTTCGGTCAGCTTGTTTTTAGTCTTTTTATTGATAAATTCGGTTGGTTTGATATGCCACAATGCAGTATTAGTGTGGTACATATATTGAGTGTTATCTTCGTTTTTGTTGGTATTTTACTTATTGTAAATCAACCGGTTAGTAGCCGTTTTAAACAAAGTGAAAAGGTTCAGGTTGATACGAAAACAGTATCACAGAATGTTTCGAAAAAAAATAAATGGCTTCCTCAAATCTCTGCAGTATTGATAGGTGTCATTTTGACGTTGAACAGTGTAGCTAATGGTCGTTTAGGAGTCGGCTTGTCTAGTGCGCTAAATGCTTCCTTAATTTCGTTTATCGCCGGAACGCTTTTCTTAGGAATACTTTGTTTGATTACTCATACGCTTGGACAAACTGTTTTAGGGTTTCAACGACAAGATCCGTGGTGGATTCGTCTTGGTGGTGTCTTTGGAGCCATTTTCGTTTTTGGCTGTACTTATCTTATACCACACGTAGGTGTAAGTGCACTCAGCGTACTAACCCTCTTAGGGCAGATGGCATTGAGTCTGGTTATCGACAAATATGGATTGTTTCAGGCCGATAAAAAGACAGTATCTGTGCAGGCTATTCTCGGTATTCTTATTATGCTGGGAGGAGTAGTTGTTTTCAACTTTCTTTAATTTTATTCTAAACACCCCAAAAGACATGAACGGTATATTTTCAGCTGAAAGCTTATTAAACCAGATTATAATCAGTTGTAACGATTTCCTTTGGACTTATATTTTAACAGGAGGTCTTGTGATTTGTGCCTTGTGGTTTACGTTCAAGACTAAAGGTTTCCAGTTTACGATGTTCCCAGAGATGGTTAGATTGTTGGGTGAGGGAACCCAAAAAGATGGAGGCGAACATATATCTTCATTCCAGGCATTTGCAGTTAGTATTGCTTCGCGTGTGGGCACAGGTAATCTTGCAGGAGTAGCGTCTGCTATCGCCGTTGGTGGTCCTGGTAGTGTCTTTTGGATGTGGATTATCGCTCTTCTCGGTTCGGCTACAGCTTTTGTAGAATCGACTTTGGCACAATTATATAAGCGTCGTGGACGCCATTCGTATATTGGCGGACCTGCTTATTATATGTATTATGGTATGCATTCTAAATGGATGGCGGGCATTTTTGCCTTGCTCATCACAGTAACCTTCTGTATGGTGTATATTAGTGTGCAGGCTAATACTATTGTAGGGGCAATGGATAAAGCTTTCGGTGTAGATCCTGTCGTTATGGGTATCATCCTGGTGGTATTGTCTACAGCATGTATATTCGGAGGAATCCAACGTATAGCGAAGGTGAGTAGTGTGCTTGTACCGGTTATGGCTGTGCTTTATGTGTTGCTAGTAGTCTTTATTATCCTGACAAATTTCAGCCTTATTCCGCATGTTTTCGAGGTCATTGTCAGTAATGCTTTTGGATTTGAACAGTTTGCCGGTGGAACTTTTGGAGTGATGCTGATGAATGGAATAAAGCGTGGACTTTTTTCTAATGAAGCGGGAGAGGGTAGTGCTCCAAACATAGCTGCTTCTGCAGATGTTTCGCATCCTGTTAAGCAAGGTTTGGTACAGGCTTTAGGCGTCTTTACTGATACTCTATTGGTCTGTAGTTGTACAGCTTTCATTATTATTATCAGTGGAATCTATGATCAAGGCGATTTAAGTGGCATCCAACTCACACAAGGTGCACTGCAGCATGAAATAGGCTCTGTTGGACCTACTTTTGTAGCTGTTGCCATTTTCCTTTTCGCCTTTAGTAGTATTATAGGTAATTATACGTATGGCGAGATGAACGTTCGGTTCCTTACGCGAAACAAAAAATGGTTGTTGGCCACCCGTATTATGAATGCTGTAGTGATGGTGTTTTTTGGAGCGATAGCAAGTCTTGATCTTGTCTGGAATTTAGGTGATCTGTTCATGGGCTTCGTTACGATATGCAATTTAGTAGCTATCGTCAGTTTAGGCAAGCATGTCTTTTTTCTACTTGATGATTATCGCAAGCAAAAAAAGGCTGGCATCAAGAGTCCTGAGTTTCATCGTTCTCAAATGCCAGAAATTGAGAAAGATCTTCGTTGTTGGGATTAGTTCTCGTATAAGTAGGGTGGAGATTTTTATAGAAGTTTTGTTTAAAGCTTATTTCGATAATAAGCCATATTCTCTTCAGGAATAAGGCATTGAAAGCATCAAGCTTTTTTATGTATTGTGGAATATGGTCTCAAAACTGGTGTTTTAAGTAGACTCAGTTATTTCCTGTTTTTCAAATCTTATGAGGGTTTCTGGATAGGATGTACAAATGCTACAGAGACATAGAATCCTGTTGCAGTGATACGTATTGAACTACTTCTGACTTTTTCCTGCTTGTAATGGTTTGACTGTCAAATAAAATGCCAAAAAACAGTGCTTTCAAAAATCGTCATCTAGCTCAAAATATTCAACTTTTGATCAGCCTGTTTGGACTTTTTTCTTCCCCTCGATTTTCTCTCCCGCCAAAACCACAGCTCCTAGGGGTCGAAACCTAAGACTTTGTTCGCTAAACTCTATGACCTTATCGCATCAACCCTAAGCTTTCGACCCCTAGGAGCTGGGGTTTTGGCGCCCATTTCTTGAACCAAAGAAACGTTGAATGTGTAATATGCTGATATTCAGGAAGATACAAAAATTCTTCAAAATTCACGTATTTGAGGCATTCTTACATTGCAATTTCAAATACGCAAGTCTCATGAGGGTTATTGTCCGTAAAATTCAAAACCCCTCTTTTGTTGTACATGTCGTAAACGAAAATAACTGACCTCGCCAAGGAACTTTGTTGCCTTAGACTCGTCAGCTATCTGAAGCCCTCTGTTTTTCAAAAGAGCAATCTAGTCAGCGATGGATAACGCTTGCTTGGTATATAATCTCAATGTGGTCATAAAAGCAAAAGACCCGCCCTGGTTCGCTGGTCTTAAGGGAAGCGTGGCGGATTCTGTTGCTGCAAATATAGATAGATTATTGGGATTAAGCAAACCTTTTGCCAAGAAAATGATTGTTACCACCGCCTTTTTCGTCTTTTCTGATTTTTCTTTAATCCTTTATCCTTATATATATTATAATGTGTACGTCCACGGGAGCAAGCTTTCATTGTCAAAGAATGCGCAAAATTGTAGTTTTTTGCAATTTTTTCTTGAAAACATTTGGAGGTTATGGATATTTTGTATACCTTTGCACTCGCTTTCAAACAAACGGAAGCAGCCAAATAACGTTGGTTACGAGGCTTAAAAGAAAGAGTTCTTTGAAAAGATTACATAGACAGAGAAGTAGTACAAGAAGCGTTCACATATTATAAATATGTGTGAATGGGTAACAAAAACGAACCGTCAAGTTTAGTTTTTGTCCAGGCTTTAAACCGACTTCAATAAAAGGATAAGCGTCCTTGAAACAGAGACAAATAATCTATTCAATTAGATATTCAAAGATATTTTACAATGGAGAGTTTGATCCTGGCTCAGGATGAACGCTAGCTACAGGCTTAACACATGCAAGTCGAGGGGTAACATGAAGAAAGCTTGCTTTCTTTGATGACGACCGGCGCACGGGTGAGTATCGCGTATCCAACCTGCCCATAAGTAGGGAATAGCCTTGCGAAAGTAAGATTAATGCCCTATGGTTTCCGTCGAGGACATCTGAGATGGAATAAAGATTTATCGCTTATGGATGGGGATGCGTCTGATTAGGTAGTAGGCGGGGTAACGGCCCACCTAGCCGACGATCAGTAGGGGTTCTGAGAGGAAGGTCCCCCACATTGGAACTGAGACACGGTCCAAACTCCTACGGGAGGCAGCAGTGAGGAATATTGGTCAATGGACGGAAGTCTGAACCAGCCAAGTAGCGTGCAGGATGACGGCCCTATGGGTTGTAAACTGCTTTTTTAGGGGAATAAAGTTAGCCACGTGTGGTTATTTGCATGTACCCTACGAATAAGGACCGGCTAATTCCGTGCCAGCAGCCGCGGTAATACGGAAGGTCCGGGCGTTATCCGGATTTATTGGGTTTAAAGGGAGCGCAGGCCGTTTGGTAAGCGTGTTGTGAAATGTCCGGGCTCAACCTGGGCACTGCAGCGCGAACTGTCAGACTTGAGTGCACAGGAAGCGGGCGGAATTCGTGGTGTAGCGGTGAAATGCTTAGATATCACGAAGAACTCCAATTGCGAAGGCAGCTCGCTGTAGTGTTACTGACGCTAAAGCTCGAAAGTGCGGGTATCGAACAGGATTAGATACCCTGGTAGTCCGCACGGTAAACGATGGATGCCCGCTGTTTGCCCTTCGGGGTGAGTGGCTAAGCGAAAGCGTTAAGCATCCCACCTGGGGAGTACGCCGGCAACGGTGAAACTCAAAGGAATTGACGGGGGCCCGCACAAGCGGAGGAACATGTGGTTTAATTCGATGAT
>NZ_CP091797.1:157500-340000 GCF_022024215.1 Segatella bryantii
AACATAAAATCGTTGAAATTAAATTTACAATTCACGTTTGTCGATAACCCGTTTTGCTTTTCCTGTAGAGCGTTCAATACTCTTTGGTTCTACTAGTTTTACGTCAAAGCCAATTCCAATAACACTTCTTAATTCAGCTTCAAGTTTATTACGTAATCGAACCATCTGTCCCATTTCATCACTGAAAAATTCTTCTTTTACTTCAACTTTCAATTCTGTAGTATCATTATTGTTAATGCGGTTGACAGTAAGGAAATAGTGAGGTTCGAATTCTTTTAGACTTAATATTACAGCTTCAATCTGAGTTGGGAATACGTTGACTCCCCTAATTATAAGCATATCGTCGCAACGGCCGAGGATACGGTCCATACGGACAAAAGTACGACCACAAGGACATTTATCGTAATGCAAAGCCGTAAGATCGTGCGTGCGATAGCGAAGAAGTGGCATACCTTCTTTTGTAAGATGCGTAAAACAAAGTTCTCCTACGGTACCTTCAGGTAACGGCTCACCGGTATTAGGGTCAAGAATTTCTGGATAATAATAATCTTCATTCAGATGCGTACCATGCTGACACTCACACTCATAGCCTACACCAGGCCCTGCGATTTCACTTAATCCGTAAATGTCGTAAGCCTTAATACCTAGAGCCAGTTCTAGTTTTTTTCTCATATTTTCAGTCCAGGGTTCAGCTCCAAAAGCACCAATCCGAAGATTAAAGTCCTCTTTAGGCCATGGACTCAGCTTTAAGGCTTCTGCTAGATAGAGCGCATAAGAAGGGGTACAACATAGTGCAGTAGCTTTAAAATCGTGCATCAATGTAATCTGTTTCTGCGTATTACCAGAAGACATCGGGATAACGCTTGCCCCAATATTGTCAGCACCAGCGTGTGCACCAAGTCCACCAGTAAAGAGCCCGTATCCATAAGATATCTGGAATATATCTTTTTTAGTAGCACCATAAGCTGTGAGAGCACGAGAAAGACATTCTTTCCAATCCTGCAAATCGCGGCGTGTATAAAGGGCAACAACCGGCTTACCTGTTGTACCCGAAGAAGCATGAATGCGTACAATCTGGCTCATGGGTACAGCAGCCATGCCAAAAGGATATTGATCGCGTAAATCTGTTTTATTGGTAAACGGTAATTTGGAAATGTCGTCGATGCTTTTAATATCACCAGGCTCGAGTCCCATTTCCTGAAATTTACCTCTATAGAAGGGAGTATTGTGATAAACGTAGTCAACCATGTTGACTAATCTTTTGCTTTGGATTTCACGAAGCCGATCGCGATCCATGCATTCCATGGTTTTATTCCAAATCATCTGGTCAAATTTATTAAATGGTATTAGTATTGAGTTCTTGCAAAGATACAATATAATCAAATACATGCAAACTTTTTCGTACTTTTTAATAGAAAAATATAACAATCCGATATTTTATTTTGATTTCAATAAATAAATTCGTATTTTTGCCTCAATAAATAAAAACTTTATACAATGAAGATAGCCATATTACAACAGGATATTATTTGGGGAGATATTCACGCCAATTGTAAAGCTGCAGCCAAGGCTATTGATGCTCAGCCGGGAAGTAATCTCTATATATTGCCCGAAATGTTTTCGACAGGATTTGCTACTCGACCAAAAGGAATAGCAGATGCAGATGGTTATACTCTGAATTGGATGAAGCAGAAGGCCCGAGAGAAACATGCTGCAATCTGTGGCAGTGTGGCTATAGAGGACCATGTAAGATACTATAATCGTTTATACTTTGTAAAGCCAGATGGTAGTGTGGAGTATTACGATAAGCACCACCTTTTTACCTATGGAGGTGAACATTATCAGTTTACTGCTGGTAAAGACAGAGTGATAGTAAATTACGAAGGCTATCGTATCCTCTTAGCGGTATGTTATGACCTTCGTTTCCCTGTGTGGAGTAGAAATAATCAGGATTATGACCTGGCCATTTACGTGGCGAGTTGGCCGGCTAAACGTCAACTAGCCTGGGATACACTATTAAGAGCGCGTGCCATAGAGAATCAGTGCTATCTGGTAGGTGTAAATCGAGTAGGAGATGATCCGGTGCTCCATTATTCAGGAGGGTCGGTCATCTTAGATCCGAATGGCGAAATACTCACTGCATGTGAATCAGAAAAAGAGCAGGTAGCGGTAGCGGAAATAGATATCAAAAAACTTGAAGAATTTCGGAAAAAGTTTCCAGTTCTCGACGATATTGATAATTTTATACTGAAGTAAAAATTAGCAAATCATGCTAAATCCTTAATACAATCAATACTACATGAAAGAAAAAAGATTATTGCTCGGAGACGAAGCTATAGCCCTTGGAGCCCTCGATGCTGGTTTATCGGGAGTGTATGCTTATCCGGGCACACCCTCTACAGAGATTACAGAATTTATACAAAAACATCCTTTGACGAAAGAGCGTGGCATTCACAGTCGTTGGTGTACCAATGAAAAAACAGCGATGGAAGCTGCTCTTGGCATGAGTTATGCAGGTAAGAGAGCGCTCGTTTGTATGAAGCATGTAGGCATGAATGTGTGTGCTGATGCTTTTATCAATTCGGCAGTAACCGGTGTGAATGGTGGACTTGTAGTTCTGGCGGCCGACGATCCGTCGATGCATTCATCACAAAATGAACAAGATTCTCGTTTCTATGGCAAATTTGCTATGGTACCTATATTCGAACCGAGTAATCAACAGGAATGTTATGATGTTATGGGTACAGCTTTTGATCTTTCTGAAGCGATCAAGCTTCCTGTCGTTATGCGATTGGTAACACGATTGGCACATTCTCGTGCTGGTGTAGAGGTGAATCATGAGGCTAGAGAGATGAATGCTTTCCGTTTGGATACTGGAAAGAACTGGATACTATTGCCAGCAATTGCACGGAAGCAGAATGAACTACTGATAAGTAAACAGTCTACTATAGAACAATTTGCCGAAGAATCAACTTATAATCGACTAGAAATACAAGAAGGAAAAGGACTCGGTATTATTGCATCTGGTATCGGCTATAATTATGTGCGTGAGGTTCATCCATCAGGCGTATCAGCTATTTTAAAGATCTCACAATATCCCCTACCTCAGAAACAGATAAAACAGTTAGCTGAAATGAGTGACCGCATCCTTGTGGTAGAAGACGGACAGCCTTTTATAGAAGAAAGTGTTAAAGGTATGCTTGGCTCAGACTATGCGATAATAGGCCGCTTGACAGGTGATTTACCACGAACAGGAGAGTTAAATCCCGATTTTGTAGGAAAAGCTTTGGGAAAAGACGTCGATATCACCTTCAACGATATACACGAGGTAGTGGGGCGTCCACCAGCCCTATGTAAAGGATGCGGACATAGAGATGTATATCAAGCCCTGAATGCAATAGTTGCGCAATATGACGACTGTCGTATATTTGGCGATATCGGATGTTATACCTTAGGTGCATTACCTCCATTCCAAAGTATAGCCAGTTGTGTAGATATGGGTGCTAGCATTACGATGGCCAAGGGCGCAGCAGATGCTGGCCAGCATCCAGCTATCGCCATAATCGGAGATTCTACCTTTACCCACAGTGGGATGACAGGATTGCTGGATGCTGTAAATGATCATTCTCCAATTACCGTGGTGATATCTGATAATTTGACGACAGCCATGACAGGTGGACAGGATTCTGCCGGTACTAATAAATTTGAGCAGATATGTATCGGACTCGGAGTGGCTCCAGAGCATGTTCGTGTAGTCGTTCCTTTGCCTAAAAATATGGACGAAATCGTTAAGATTTTGAAGGAAGAAATAGATTATCCCGATGTTAGCGTGATTATACCTCGAAGAGAATGCATGCAGACACTGGGAAGAAAATTGAAAAATAGAGCTACAAAATAGGAGGGGAAGCTAAAATGAAAAAAGATATCATACTTTCAGGTGTGGGAGGACAAGGTATCCTCTCCATTGCCACCGTCATAGGTGAAGCTGCTACAGAGGCAGGTGTGAATCTGAAACAAGCAGAAGTACATGGTATGAGTCAGCGTGGTGGAGATGTGCAAAGTAATCTGAGACTAAGCAATGGCGATATTTTCAGTGATCTGATACCAAAAGGACAAGCAGACTTGATTATTTCCATGGAGCCCATGGAAGCTCTTCGTTATGTACCATTTCTGAATAAAGACGGATGGGTAGTAACCAGTTCTGAGCCTTTGGTAAATATATCTAATTATCCTGATGTAGATGCGGTTATTGCAGAACTCCATGCATTGCCTCATGTGAAATTATTGCCTATCGGAGAATTGGCAAAGCAAAATCATCTGCCTAAGAGTGCTAATATGATTTTGTTGGGTATGGCTGCTGATGCCCTCGAAATCATTTCTCCAGAGAAATTACGTGATGCTATCGGACGTATCTTTGCTCGAAAGGGAGAGACTATTGTAGAGGCGAACTATAAGGCTTTTGATTTGGGACGAAATACGAAAATGTAATGTATACCGTTTTCGGGTATTCAAGAATATAGTAAGAAATGAAAATATTTAGTGATGAACTGATAAACGAAGCGTGTCAGACTAATCATGTAGCCGATTTGGGACATGCTACTATAGGTGAAGTGCTGCTTGTGGCTCAGTTTTTAGAACAGAAAACGGGCATTCCTTTTATCCGTATGGATCAAGGTTCACCAGGATTACCTGTAAATCGGTATGGTGTGGAAGCTGAGAAGGAAGCCTTAGATCGTGGGGTAGGTTCACAATATCCTGCAGCTGCTGGTGTGAAAGAATTGAAGGAAGCTGCTCATGAGTTTGTTAAAGCTTTTATTAATGTTGATATTTCAGCCCGCTCATGCATTCCGACAACAGGTTCGGTAGCAGGTAGTTTTGGCTCTTTTATAGCGACAACTCAACGCATTCCGGGTAAGAATAAGGTACTTTTCATTGATCCTGGATTTCCTATTCAGAAGTCTCAGTTGCGTGTACTAGGTATCGAATGGAAAGAATTTGATATCTATCCTTATCGTGGTGAGGCTCTTCGTGCTAAACTCGAGGAGGAATTGGCTGATGGCACTGTTGCTTCTATCGTTTATAGCAATCCTAACAATCCTGCATGGACTTGTCTTGATGAAATAGAACTTCAGATTATAGGTGAATTGGCTACGAAATATGATGTTGTTGTTATGGAGGATTTGGCTTATTTCTGTATGGATTATCGTCGTGATTTAAGTCATCCGTATGAAGCTCCGTTTGTACCGACAGTAGCACGATATACTGAAAACTATATTCTTATGTTGTCATCTTCTAAGATTTTCAGCTATGCCGGACAGCGTATGGCATTGGTATGTATCAGTGATAAACTCTATGATACCTATTACCCAGCTTTAGCCGAGCGCTATCATGATGCGGGACTGTTTGGCAGTACGATGTGTGCCGAGATACTCTATATGATAACAAGTGGCTGTACAGCGAGTACTCAGTATGGTTATGCCGAAATGCTTCGTTTAAGTTGTGAAGGTAAAATCAATTTTGTGGAAGATACGCGAGAGTATGAGCGAAGAGCTTGTAAAATGAAGAAAATCTTCTGCGATCACGGATTCCATATCGTGTATGATAAGGATGTGAACCAAAAAGTGGGTGATGGTTTCTTTTTTACTTTAGGCTATGGTCAAATGGACGGTAGTACGCTGGTGAAAGAGTTGGTAAGTTATGGTGTAAGCAGTATTAATCTAGATACTACCGGTTCGCTTGAGCCAGGAGTACGCGCTTGTACTTCTCGTATGAGGGAAGAGCTATATAGTGTACTCGAAGAACGTATGAAACTCTTCCAAGAGGATCATCCTTTGGAAGACGGACAGTGATTCTTGCGCAAATCTCGACCTTCATATTTGCACATGGCATCCACCCATTCCGGAAGGAGTTCCATGGATTCCTGTTTCTTCAAGTCGAAAGCTACCATAATCGTTTTACCGATACACTTTACCTCATTGGTGTCGGTATTGACTAATTTTTGGTAAAGAGTAAAACTCTTATTGCCCACGTTGGTAACAGCTGTTAAGACCGATACATTCTCATCGATACGAACTTGTGCCATGAAGTCGGCCTCTACATGGACTACGACAATGGCATATTTGCGAGTGTCTAAATCAGGCCATAACTCCTGTACATATTTAATCTTTGCAATATCATAATACTGAAAGAATATGGAATTATTAACATGCCCGAAAGGGTCGGCATCGGTAAAGCGTAATTGGATATCTAGCTTATTATGAAAAGTTATATCATCTATTTCCATCCTCTATTTTTTGTATACGAAGGTACGGAATAAAATTAATGGAAAGGAAAGGGATTTTTGCTTTTTAACGAATATTTATATATACTCAAATCGTTTTGCGCACAATAGAAGAGGAGTGTGCAGTATATCTTATCTGTTCGTATTTAAGCTATAAGGGGGATGTGTAGCGTCGGCACATCCCCCTTTTTGAATCTAGTATTATGATATCTCTTATTTTGAAAAAAACGAATTCGTAGTGAAAGTTTATCTGCTATTTCGACATATCATAGTGGTATTTTTATCATTTATCAGACGCTGCTGATGGGATATACTTGAGTCTATACCAAATATTGTTAGGCATTAGTGAAGATTGGAGCTTACCATCGATATACATTCCTATATTGATAATTTGCAATTCGAAGGATTTTGGATTAGTAGTGTATAAACCGTAAGAATATGAATTATTTAAAGCAAATGAGAACTGTACCTTATGCTCCTTACCGCCATAGTTTACGTTAAATGTTGGTGAAGTTGGGTTAATAAGAATAGCAATCGGTTTCAGTTGTACTAAACCGATATAACATTTCAATACCGGTGTTACCTGTTTCTCAATAGCTTGTTTCAATTCATTGTCTGTAATGCTCTTAGCGAGGAATTTAGAAGGAAGGTTGTAGATATACATGATAGAATCATTGCTTACTTCCCATTCGACATCTGCAGTATCTCTAATTTCTTGATTGGTAACAGAATTCTCTTGAATACGAATAATTTTTCCATGGTAGATACCATAGATGGTTTGCATAGCTTGTTTACTCTGTTCTGGAGTAATGATGTTGTCTGCATGATCCAGATCGTTACATGCTGTGAATGCCATGGCTGCCATGATGCAGCAAAGAATGCTGCTAAGTACTTTTAATTTTTTCATTTTTGTTTTTGTTTTTGTTTATTATTATTGGTTTCTTGTATTTTCCTACTGATATGCCGTAATTGGTTATTGCATTTTCAGCCTTCATACACTCTCTAAATGCAATAACTTCGAGAATCTTGCTTGTAGATAAAAAAAATTTTTTTTTATGAAACATAGATGCAAGATTCACTCTTTTTTCGTATTTATAAGGTAATAATTAAATAATAAGACAAGAAATCTTTTTTATATCCGTTTGGCTAGTGTGCATTCGGATGAAAAATTATGAATAATCTGGGAAACGATATAGAGATAGCGATAGTCGAGAAGTTCCGTCGAGGAGACACTTCTGCGATGGATCGGCTATATGCTGCATATGCAAATTATCTTACTGGAGTTTGCTGTCGATATATCGTCCATGATGACGATCTTAAAGATGTACTTCAAGAGAGTTTCATCAAGATTTTTACTCGAATGAATAGTTTTGATTATCGAGGAAAGGGATCGCTACGAGCATGGGTAACCAAGATAGCAATTAATGAATGTTTACTATTTCTTCGCAGGCAAAAGCAGAACACCTTTGTTGTTGATATGGATCCGCCTGATATTCCAGATGAGGAACCTGATACAGAAGGCTTGAGTGGAGATGTATTAACTCGCTTGATTAGACAACTGCCAGATGGTTATCGTACAGTGCTTAATCTCTATGTTATAGAAGGGAAAAGTCATAAGGAGATAGCTGAGATGCTGAATATAAAACCAGATACATCGGCTTCTCAACTACACAGAGCCAAAAATATGTTGGCTAAGTTTATTAAGGATTATAAAAGGTATGGGTATGAATGATAAGTGGATGGACGATTTGAAAAACCAGCTTGGCGACTATCGGAAAGATGCGCCAGAAGGTTTACTCGATGACATTAAGCAAGAAATGTGTCGTAGAGGTGTGATGCCTAATCAGAAAGTACCCGTAAAGAAACCGGTAATTGGATATAAACGGCAAATATGGTGGAAGGTGGCAGTCGCAGCGCTGCTTGCTATTGCTGGTATTGGTATTGTGGAGTGGAATAACCGAAGTGTATCGTCTAATTCCATTGTTCACACGGCACGTGTAAATTCTACAAATAGCTCAAAACATGGTATTACTGAAGTGGATAGTAAGGAGCAAGAAAATTCTCATGTGTTGGCTTCATTATATCCTATGAGTAATCATCGATATCTTGTTTCTGATAGAGATCAAGAATACAGTCTGCAAGGATGTCTGAAAGAAGATATTCAAGAGGATTATCACAATAGTACTTCTGAGCATGCACAAGTAACTCCTTTTTCAGAGGACGAATCTCATGAATCGACTTCAGCTAGTATTATTATCCGTAAACCAAGTACTTCTTTATATGCCCAGAATACATCTAAGGCATCTGTCAAGAGGCAACAGGTAGATGAAACATTATCATTGGGAGCTTGGTATGGTAGTAGTATGACAGGGAATAGTTCTGCTCAGCAAATGGCGATGGTATACGCCTCTACTTCCATATGTAGTTTTGATGCGATGGATACTCATGAATATATTGATGAGGCCTTGACACAGATTTATAATAAGGAATTTATACAAGCGGCTATGCCTACAGTGAAAGCGAAGCATCATCAGCCAGTTAAGGTAGGAGTGTCTGTACGCTATCAGTTGAATCCGAAATGGAGTTTACTTGCAGGACTAACATATAGTTATCTGCATAGTGAATTTACAGAGGATGTACGTTTTTATCAATCGGTAACCGATCAGAAACTTCATTACGTTGGTATTCCTTTGAGCGTAAGTTATAGTTTCTGGCGTAATCCGCATTTTAATATCTATGTAACAGGTGGTGTTGAAGCTGAGAAGTTAGTAAGTGGTAAGGCCGAGCATCGTATGGAGGGATATTTGATGCAGAAGGATCAGAAACTATCAGAAAAAAAGTCTTCTGAGGTGGAGAACGTGTCAGAGCGTCGCCCTGTATTTAGTACGAATGTTGCGGTCGGAGCAGAATATCATATATCTGATAATCTGAGCCTTTATGTCGAGCCAGGTGCCAATTACTATTTTAAGAATGGAAGTGGAGTGCTGTCTAGCTATACAGAAAATCCATTTATCTTTAATCTTCATTTAGGTATGCGCTGGCATGTAAATCGATAATAATAGATTATTATTGCATGTGTTCGCACACAAATATTTGATATAGGTCAAGAATATGCTGTATAACATATTTTTAGTTGGTATCTATTTGGCTATTATTTTAGATAGTTATACTTTTGCAGTGTCGAGAGAGACAATAAAACAACTTGTAGAGAGAGAATATTCAAGTTTTGGTTATTAGTTTTTAGGTTTAGATTGTTTAGGTTTTAGATTTTATTAAAGTTTGTTGCTTTGAGGTAAAAAGCAAATAAGATTGTTAGAACGACAATAGACAAGTTTAGATTATGAGGATTCGGCCGTGAGGCTGACCTCTTTGGTTAGGCGGAGAAGATATTCTTCGCTTTATTTTTTGTAGATACTTTATATGAGTATAAAAAAACGAATCCACTCTGTTGTGAATTCGTTTTTTGCTTTCTGTATGATTTATTTAATTCGATTTTGCTTTTTCTTTATGTTTTAAAGGCAATGTGAACGAGAAGGTAGTGCCAGTACCCAAAGCACTTTCTACGCTGATAGTACCATTCATGGCTAATACCAGCCTATTGGCCAATGCCAAACCAATACCCGTACTTGATTTTTTCTGAGAGCCATCTTTGCTTTGCCAGTAAGGTTCGAAAACATGTTTACATGTTTCTTCGTCCATACCAATACCGTTATCTTTTACTCGGACAAGCAAGTTCTTGTTTTCTACTTGGGTAGTTACACGGATAATACCCCCTTCTTCAGGACAAAATTTGCAAGCATTGTTAATCAAGTTACGAAGAATCTTAGTTATGAAGTCAGGTTCGTAATCCATATTAACCTCAGGCTCATATCGAGCAAGCGACAGCTGTATTTGCTTCATGTGACAGAGTTCTTCGCAATCTTCGAGAATTCCAGCGATATGTGCGATGACATCGCCATGGCGATAATTTTGTTTTAGTCCAATTTCACTTGTTACCTTGTTGAAATCCATCAACTGGTTAACCAGTTCGAGCATAACTTTACCCTGTCGATTAATGCGTGCTAAATATTTTTGTATTATTGACATGCTAGGCTTTTCGTTTTCCATCAAGTCTTCACTCATACCAATAACGATAGTGAGCGGAGTGCGGAGTTCATGAGTTACATTTCGAAAGAAGTTTAAACGCGTAAGTTCCAATTGCTTTTGCAACTCATTACGCTGCTTACGAGCCTTGAGCAGATTAGTCATGATAGTGAGCAGTATAATCAGAAGTAACACAATGATAGCCGAACCTAAAGCGGTATAGATACGTTTGTTTTTTTCCAATTTGTAGTCACTAGCAAGTTTAGCCAATTCTTGCTTCCTTCTAGTTTGATCCATATTTTCGTGAAGTATACGGATATGGTCTTTTTCATTGCTGAAATGCATGCTATCACGAAACATTATACTGCGTGTATAATTATTAAGCGCTTCCTTATAGTTGCCCTGCTTCTTATATAGGTCATAAAAAGACTCATAGAGGCGCGCTTTGTATTCCATTGCATGTACGTTGTTGGTTAGTTTTTGTGCTTTATCAAGTTGTGCCTTAGCTGCTTCGAATTCGCCCTTGGCGATATAGGCTTTTGCCAAATTTAGAATAGGTTCCACCCAGTACCAGGTATCTGTTGTCTTTATCAAATAGTCGCTGGCGAGTTTAAATTCCTCGATAGCTTTGTCGTATTTTCCTTGTTGCAAATATAGACTGCCATAGTTAGAATGTGAAAGTCCAATACCCAGCGTATTGTGGTCTTGTAAATTCGCATCCATAGATTTCTTGTAGTAATACAAAGCCGAGTCAATCTGACCTTGTTTCTGTTTGCTTTGTCCTAGGTTAGCCATATTGATAGCAATACCTCTTCTGCTATTTATCTTCTTTTCACCAGCTAATGATTTATGGAAAATAGTATCAGCAGTTTTGTAATTTTTATGAATCAGATATATTTTGCCAATACCATTAAGGGCGCTAAGATATTGCTTATAATTGTTCGGATTTTTAAAGTCAGAATAAGAGGAAATGTAGTGTAAGGCTGTTAGATGATAGAGAGTAGCTTGGTCGAGAATACCCATACGTCCAAAGTTGACTGCTAGCTGGTTGCAGATGTGAGAAATTTCGATGGTATCATTGTTGTCAATAGCTATCTCATAAGCTTGGTATAAATATTTTATAGCAGTATAGGAGCGACCAGCCAAACAATTTTGGCTCCCTAATTCACGAAGTGTAACCTCTTGTCCAAGAATATTATTTTCTGCTTTATATTTATCGAGCAATCCCAATAATGCAGTGGTATCCTCGGCTGCTTTTATGAGGCTATCCATCTCTTGGCGCACATCTTGTGCGTAATGTCCATTTGGATTATGCTCTCCACATCCTATAAGCGCAAATACGCTTAAGAGGCATAGTATCCCTATAATGTTTCTAGAAAAAAAGTGTTTCATCTTTAAATGCCATGCGGTGGTTTTACCCTCTAAATGTCTTTATAATATATTAATTCAAGTGCATGGATACCATGCATGGTAGAGCATACCCATCCGTGAGCTCAATATCGAGCAGAAGTCTAGCATTACGAATATAATTTATGTGTTTTAATAATTCATCCATAGTAAATAGCTCTTTAGTACAATATTTGAAAGTTAATAGAATGTCATATTACAAAGATAAATTTATTCTTTGAATAATGCAAGATTTTGGCTATTAAAAAAAGATGTTTTGATATGAATTATATTTCTTTCGTTTATTTTGTATTCTTCTTGGTGGGTATTTTTATTTTCATGAGAGTCTCCACATCCTTTTGTCCTAGTGTCTTAATGCCATACTTTTTGATATTTCTGAGTTTGGCAGCACCAGCTTCTTTGCCAACGAAAACGAAGTCTGTAGCTTCTGATACTTTAAGATCGATGTCAGCACCGCAAGCTTTCAACTGTCGTGCAATATCTATGCGGTCGATAACATTCTGCTTATCGGCTCCTTGATAGAAAACTCCCGTGATAACTACTTTTTTATCGTAGTATGGACTATTGGGATCTGCATTTTTCAGGTCTTTAATCAGTAGGTCACCCTTCAAGGTTGGATGATTGACAAATACGTTTGCATATGGTTGTTTCAGCTTATCATTGATAGGCTTGATATCTTCCAGTGGTTTGTTACCTTTCAGATGCTGTACGTAGAGCCAGCCACAATAATAGGCATCATCGTCACTCTCATGGTGATGTGATGTATCTTGATGATATGCTTTCGTAATTGCTTCCAACTTGTAAGGGTATACATCAAACAAGCTGGCAAAGGTATATTTATCGAGATCTATACCTAGCTGGTAAGCTTCAGACTCCGCTTTGAGAACACCAGGGTCAAACGGACTATTACTATGATACAAAATGACATCAGCTTCGTCAAAATATGGTTTAACTTTTGGCCATATTTTATCGAAGGTAGGAGCATTGGCCGTGTCTTTTGGCTCCAGATGATGTATCATCGGAGTAACGGGGTCATAATAATTATTTGGAGGCTGATTGATAAAATTTTTTCTCAGCGTTAGTTCTCCATCGATAAATTGGGCGATACCCAGTGAGCATGCCCTACTGCTATGCGAATAATATACAGCTTCAAAATCGAAGGCCAATATATTATGAGGCATGGTCAAGTGTGTAGGTGTATGGTCAATGAGCTGTTGCAATTCTTCTACAGAGGTAATTTGTCGATGCATGATAATTGCTTCTGAAGCATACCCCTTTACCCATTTTTTAGGTTGTTTCTTTTTTATGGCCCCCAATGGCGTGTCACCGCTAAAATATTTCATGCCAGCCGGAATATAAGCTAACCAAAGTTGAAGATGGGTTTTGTTTTTCGGCTTTTTCTCGATACTGAAGGCAAAATCTTTAGCATTTTCGATGCCTTGTAGGGCATAAGTATGGATATAACCATTACCCAACTGTAATGGATTTTCAGGATCTTGCTCATCCAAGTAAACGGTTTTCTTACCTTCCTTACCATTTGCCTTTTTAAGTTCTCGGGCCTTGAGACGTGCACCAAAACGTGCTTCTACGTGCTCAAGTGCTACAGGTGTAACAGTATGTCCATCAGGATGCCTTTTCGTGTATCGCACCTTGATAATTTTTAGACAAAACATGTTATCCTTAGCCGTTTCTTCCTGTTGATGAGGCCGTATGATAAGACTCATAATATATACCGTTTGCTCATTTGAGATGCAAAGGTACGCAAATGTCGAGAATTACCCAAATAATTGTTTACCTTTTTGATCGTATGCGTCTGTTGCTAGCATAAAAATAAGTATCTTTGCAGGCAAAATATAAATACGACAAAAAGATGAATAGTAAGACCGATGCGATGGGTAGAGCCATTGCCGAATATAATAATACCCATAAGGCTGGAAAACTGCGAGTTTTCTCACCGATGTTTGATGAAGACGAAATACCGGTAGAGTGGCTCTTTCGCACTTACGGTGAAATGCCAAAATGGGAGCAACAAGCCCTTGATAGGGCTCAGGGGCGTATTCTTGATGTAGGTGCAGCGTCAGGTTGTCATTCACTTGTTTTGCAAGAGCAAGGCAAGAATGTTGTGGCCATTGATATCTCGCCGCTTTCAGTCGAGGTTATGGTGCAGCGTGGTGTAAAACATGCTATTGAACAAGATTTTTTTGCCGTAACTGAGCAGTATGATACCATTTTGATGCTGATGAATGGTATTGGAATTGTTGGCACGATAGATCAATTACCCGATTTTTTTGAACATCTTAAACGTATTTTAGCACCAGGTGGACAGTTATTGTGCGATTCTTCGGATATCAGTTATATTTTTGAAGATGAGGATGGCTTTATCGAATATCCTGAGGATAGTAATTATTTTGGTGAACTAACATACCGAATGCAATATAAGGATACTGTTGGTGAGCCTTTTCCATGGCTTTATATAGATGCGCAAACATTAGGTGATGCTGCTGTAAAGGCGGGTTTTGATTTTGAAGTACTCGCAGAAGGCGATCATTATGAGTATCTTGCCCGAATAACCCGGGCTGTATAATATAAAGTTGAACTATTGAATTTAGTGAACAAAACTTCTTATCAGAATAAAAAGTATGTCGGATAAGATCTATTACTAGACCACCGTCGGTAATATCAAGGTGATATCAAGTAAATCATACCAATTATAATGTTTTTTCTTAGCCCTTAACTTACGCATGTTTTCATGCGTATAATTCTTACTCATTTTTCTTCATAAAAACCTATCTTTTTTCTTCTTTATGTGTAATTAAATGTAAAATATGTCTATATTTGCAAAAAAAATAATTTCATAGAGAAGAAGGTGCAGTATATGGCTACTTTTCATGGAATATTTTTATAGTATAAGTTTTTTTGCATTAAACCTAATATTATATGATCCAACATTTAGGATTGAAAGGATGTTTTCTTTTAGCTTCTGTTTTGTCTATACAAAATGGATGGGCAGTTTCGCTGACGTCATCAATTGAAACAGTACCCTTATCTGTTGAACCTCGGTCTGAATCTATAGAAGGTAGAGTCGTTGATGCCCAGGGCAAACCGATTGTCGGAGCTATTGTGGTAGAGAAGGGGTCTACAGTAGGAACAGTTACCGATATAGATGGTAAGTTCAATCTACCAGTTAAAGTGGGTTCGCGCTTGCTGATATCTTATCTTGGATATCAGACGAAGGAGGTGAAAGCTCAGTCACATATGCTGTTAGAGATGACAGACGATAACGCACAACTTGACGAAGTGGTTGTTGTGGGGTATGGTCAGCAGAAAAAAGTAAATCTAACAGGTGCAGTCGCTAACGTCGACCTCGAGAAGACTATAGGTTCGAGACCTGCTCAGGATGTAGCTAAAGCGCTGCAGGGTGCAGTGCCAGGACTTACGATCATCAATAGTAATGGTTCTATAGATGCTTCACCAACACTCTCGATACGTGGATTAGGAACCCTATCAAACAGTCAGCAATCATCTCCGCTTGTTATCGTCGACGGTGTTCCTTGCGATGATATGAGTCTGCTTAATGGTAATGATATTGCATCTATTTCCGTGTTAAAGGATGCCTCCTCGTCAGCCATCTATGGAAGTAGAGCCGCCTTTGGTGTGATATTAATTACTACCAAACAGGCGAATAAAGGTGACAAAATAAAGATAAGATACGATATGCAGTTTGGTTGGGACAAAGCTACCATATTACCAGATTTCCCATCGGTAGCCACCCAACTTGAAGCGGGTATAAGAGCTAAGGCGAGAGCCGGTGAAAGTACCCCTGAATTATTCGGAATGTATTTTGACGAGTTATTACCTTATGCTAAGGCTTGGGAAGAGCAGGATGGTGGCAAGAAAGGGTACAGCCTGATGCAGCCTTATCAAAGTATGGATGCCGTGGGCGATTATCGTTTTGATGGCGCCAAAGCGCTCTATTATGCAGATTATGATATACAGGATATTTGGTATAATAGCCATGCTCCTTCGACATCACATAATTTGAGTATATCGGGTTCAAGCAATAAGACAACGTATTATTTTTCAGCGGGCTATGATCGCAAGGTAGATATCATGAAGATAGACCCAGATCGTCGCCAGCGCTTTAACGCTACTCTTCATTTGAAGACAGACCTGACCGATTGGCTTACCATCGGACTTCGTTCGTCATTTTCCCGAAAGAAAGTCGATTCTAAAGATACCTATTCGAGCATATATCAGTATATCTGGCGATGGGGATCTTACTTTGTTCCATCGGGCTATATAGAGGATGTAGACGGAAGTACTTATGATTATCGTTTTATAGCCATGCAGAAAGGGGCTGGTGATAAATCTACTATACGCGATGTACTTCAGATGCAGGCTTATGCCAAAGCATATATAACTCATGATATAACGTTGAATGCTGATTTTACTTACCAAATAGAGAATGACAATATAAAAACCTCTACGAAGAGTATTTTCGGCATGAACTGGAGCGGTACAACACCCGTGTACATTGTGAATAATAGTAATTCATCGGTGACCAAGGAAAATGGTAAGGCTGACAGATGGACTGCTAATGCTTATCTTAACTATGCTCATCTCTTTGCTGATAAACATAACCTGAATGTTATGGTAGGAGTAAATGCAGAAAAACTGGAGCGAGATAATTTTTCGGCTATGCGTACCCAACTCTATGATGAGAATTATCCGGAATTTAATCTTACTTACGGAGATATGGCCAAAGCTAAAATAACATCAGCAACACAAGATCGTGCCAGTGCAGGTGTCTTTGGTCGAATCAACTACGACTATAAGGGCATTTATCTGTTAGAACTCAACGGCAGATATGATGGTTCTAGTCGTTTCAGAGAAGGACACAAATGGGCCTTCTTTCCTAGTCTTTCTGCTGGATACCGCTTCAGTGAAGAAAAATATTTTAGTCCTGTGAAAAATATAGTCTCTAATGGTAAGTTGCGTTTTTCATTCGGTCAGATAGGTAATGAAGCTGTAGGTGACAATATGTTTCTTTCTACCTTAGAGGCTTATCAGACCAATTGGTTTGTGGGTACTAACCAGCTTAGTGGTTTAAAAATACCAACATGGGTTAGTCCGTCGCTTACTTGGGAGCGAATACAGACAACCAATTTCGGCATTGATCTTGGTTTCTTAAATAATGAGTTTACCCTGAGCTTCGATCTTTTTCAACGTCTTACCAAAGACATGTTGGCACCAGGAAATGCCCTACCATCGAGTGTGGGAGCTGAAGCCCCTTATACGAATGCGGGTCAACTCCGTTCTCGTGGCTGGGAACTTGCTTTAGCTTGGCGTAAGCAGTGGAATAAAAATCTGAGTCTTTATGCCAACTTCTCTATCAGTGACACCCGTGTACGTGTAACCCGTTGGAATAATACCTCGCAGCTGGTAGGTCATACCGGCAATACAGCCTATGCTTATGAGGGTGAAAACTGGGGAGATATCTGGGGCTTTGAGACCGATCGCTATTTTACAGAGGAAGATTTTGAAGGACAGAATGCCGATGGAAGTTGGAAATATAAAGCGGGAATAGCTGACCAGACAGGTATACAGACCGGTAAGTTTGTCTTTGGTCCAGGTGATATCAAATATAAAGACTTGAATGGTGATGGTAAAATAAATGGTGGCAAAGGAACGTTGCAAGATCATGGTGACTTGAAAGTTATCGGCAACCAGTTGCCACGCTATGAATACAGTTTCCATTTAGGTGGAGCTTATAAAGGTATTGATCTAGACCTCTTTTTTCAGGGTGTAGGCAAGCGTGATATGTGGACGATTTCTTCTTTTGCATTCCCGCTGATGAGAAATGCCGACTTAGCCCTTTATGCCAATCAGACAAGTTATAATATTTATGATCCTGCTAATGGCATCGTTAATATCAATCAAAATAATGATTTCCCATGTCTTTGGCCGGGGAATGATGTAGCGGGAAATGTTGCAGCTTTGGCTGACGCAGGTGGAAGTAATAATTATTATCCACAAAGTAGATATCTCGTTGATATGTCTTATCTGCGTCTGAAGAGCGTAACTCTGGGTTATACTCTTCCTGAGGGGCTTACCCGTAAGGCTCATATCGAAAGCTTACGTATCTATACCAGTGCCAATAATTTGTTCCTATTGCATAAAGGTAACGGTAATCTGCCACTCGATCCGGAAATTAACGACGGTAACGGTATCGTTTATGGTGGATGGGGGCGTACTACCCCTATAACTCGTTCGTGGGTAGTAGGATTGCAGGTAACTTTCTAATTCATATATTGTACATCTTTTGTAAGTGACAAAATCATGAACATATCTATAAAATATATCATGACAACTCCATCGATCGTTGTTGTAAGGTCGATAGCTTTATCAGCAGTTTCGATGCTTTTGGCCGGTTGTAGTGGTCTGCTTAATCAGAAACCACGCGATGTAATTACTAACGACGCCTCGTTGTGGAATAATGCCAATCTAGTAGAGAGTTATACCAATGGTTTCTATGAGAACTATATTGGTTATGGACAAAATAGCGAATTTGGCTGGTTCTACTTCAAGAGTTTGGGAGATGATCAAGCTAATCCAGATTTTGATAACTGGAGTTTTACCACCGTGCCAAGCACAAGTAATGAGTGGACTGATAAATTTACCCAAATTCGACGGGTAAATTATTTGCTCGACGGTTTGAAAACTTCGACATTGCCGCTGGCTCAGAAAAATCAATTTGAAGGTATCGGACGACTTAATCGTGCTTGGCTTTATTATCAGTTGGTGCGCGAATATGGTGATATTCAATGGGAAGATCGGGTAATCAATAATCCAGATGACCCTATTGTGTATGGTGAGCGTACTAGTCGTGACCAAGTGATGGACTATGTGCTGCAAGATCTCGATTTTGCCATTGCTCATATCCCTACAGCTACCAGTAAGTTTAGCTGGAGCAAGGAAATGGCGCTGGCTATGAAGAGTGATATCTGTCTGTTTGAAGGTACCTATTGCAAGTATCGTACTCAAGCGGATAATGGTGAAGCACCGAATGAGGATAGAGCTCAAAAATATCTGCAAGAATGTGTGTCCGCATCTGAAACTCTGATACATAGCGGTATGTATAGTCTGATGCCTATGTATGGTGAAGTCTATCATTCACTAGATTTGTCGAATGCAAGCGAAGTCATCTTTGCCCGCCATTATGAAAAAGATGCCATTGGACATTCGTTAGTAGATTATAATGTGGGGTCTACAACGCAACGAGGGCTCACCAAAGATGCTGTAGACGCCTTTCTCTTTACCGATGGTAAACCTTTGGCCACCACGTCATTGCCTACAGACGACCGTGCTCAGCTGAACCAACAGGGAAATTATTCGATACAACATTTACTTGCCCATAAAGACCAACGTCTATCAGCGATTATAGATTCTGTGATATGTTACAATGGGCATGGTTGGATACGTCCAGAGCCTTCGCCTGATGGAAAACTGACTATGGAGATGACGTCGAGTACTGGATATACTATACGTAAATACGATACACCGGCTGTTCTTCTTTACTATCGTACCAATGTAAAAACCGGATATACCGATGCCCCCCTCTTCTGGTATGCCGTCATTCAACTTAATTTGGCGGAAGCTAAAGCAGAACTCGGTATAATTACTCAGGAAGATTTGGATGAAACCATTAATCCGTTGCAGCACCGAGTCGGTTTACCTGCGATGACACTGAATCCTAAGGCTGACCCTGCCAATAATCAAGGAGTAAGCCATTTAATCTGGGAGATACGCCGTGTTCGTCGTTGTGAACTGATGTTAGATAATTGGTATCGTTATTGGGATTTGGTACGCTGGCATCAACTCGACAAACTGGATAGTAATCGCTATCCTGCGATTAATAGAGGAGCAAATCTGACCGCAGCCGAACATAGTCAGGTGAAGGTAGATGCTGATGGATACATGATTGCAACATCTGCAACTCGAAGTTATCTGCCTAAATATTATTTTTATCCGATACCTACCAATGATATCAATTTAAATGGAACTATTAAGCAGAATATAGGATGGGAATAAAAAAAATATCACTGTTATTTATGCTCTTGGTGAGTTTTGCTCCACTTTCAGCTTCTGATATAGATGTCGTAATTTCGCTCAAGAGCGAAGGACAACCGTTGCACCATTATTTCTTGGAGCAAAAGGGTAATCAGTTAATACCCGAGAAGCCTTTGCCATTAGATATTACCATAGAGCAGAAAAAGGATGGGGCAGACGAATTATTAACTCTTTGTGTCAAGGCCAAGGCTGATGTCTATTATAATATAGGTGGTATGCTCAATACAGCCCTGTCATCTCAATCTGCAGAATTTTATCTGCCAGGTTTGTTTTATCATCAGAACATGAGATCGCCTGCCAAAGCTCCATCCTTTAAAACTAGCCGTAGCTGGAATTTCCGTGAAGACCGGCTCTCAACACCGCTTACATCGGTGTATGATGAAAAAATGAAACAGGGAGTCTCCGTGATGCGCATTTTAGATCAGGGAAAAGATTGTGTCGTGGGACAACTGTCGGGTGAAGTCATTCTGCCAGGTGAAACCTCAATAGGTTATTTGGGATTTGATGCAGAAGACCCTCAGGTATCACTTACTTTTGGTTATCCTTTCATGGAAACCCCAAAACGTTATGTCAGAAAACTCTCATTGGTTGAGGCTGTGATGACTTTTGCTCATTTAAAACGAGGTGAGCAGAAGCGTATTTCCTGGCGTATTCACACTGTACAGGCCAAGGATTTTAGTGATTTTGTCGCTTTAACATGGTGTCATAGTTTTGATAAGATGGCCCCACAACCACTAACTCCTCGCTATACTCCGGCAGAGATGAAGTCTGGACTTGCCCAATACTTCAAACAGTCGTATGTCGATTCGACCCCCCTGAAATACCATTCCGGTATATCTATACAGACAGCAACTTGTAATCGGGAAAGCAGAGTACAGTTGGGCTTCTGTGGTCGTGTCCTTTTGAATGCCTTCAATGCGTTGGAATATGGAGAACAGCAGCAAGACGAACAACTGGTGTCTATGGGCAAGAACATATTCGACAGTTGGCTGGCTCATGGTATAACCCAAAACGGCTGGCTTATCGACGATAAACCTATCATACGTGCTGGTGGGCAGCAGATACACACCATAAGGCAGCAGAGTGAAGGCATTTATGCACTTTTACACTATTTGTCCTATGAGAAAAAGCATCATCGTAAGCATCAAGAATGGGAATTGCGGGTACGAAAGATGCTCGATAATATGGTTGCTATGCAACTATCAGATGGTCATTTTGCTAGAAAATTTAAAGAAGATGGTACTGTGCATGATATATCGGGAGGCAGTACGTCTTCGGCCACCTCAACATTGGTAATGGGGTATGTTTATTTTGGCGACAAAAAATATCTAAAAGCAGCAGAGCGTACGGTAGATTATATCGAACAAAACATTATTAATAAGAGCGATTACTATTCATCTACACTCGATGCGAATTGTGAAGATAAGGAGGCTGCTATAGCTGCAGTTACAGCAACCTATTATATGGCAATGGTCAGTCCAAATAAAGCAAGAATGCATTATATAGACTTATGTCGTAAAGCGGCTTACTTTGCCTTATCCTGGTATTATACATGGGATGTACCATTTGCTCCTGAACAATTATTAGGAAAACTCAATTTCCACACGCGAGGATGGGGTAATGTATCAGTAGAAAATAATCATGTTGACGTGTTTGTGTTCGAATTGCCAAGCATATTGAAATGGTTGAGTATAGAGACAAACGAAAGAAGATTTGAACAAATGCGCCAAGTTATTTTTAATTCGTTAGACCAGTTACTTCCTACCCAAGACCGACTTTGCGGTATAGCCAAACCAGGCTATTATCCTGAAGTGGTACAACATACAACCTGGGACTATGGTAGTCATGGTAAAGGATTTTACCATCGTGTTTTTGCACCAGGATGGACTGTTGCATCGCTGTGGGAAATGTATAGTCCACAGCGTACAATAGATTACTTAAAAGGAAAATAAAGTTCTATTTGGAATGTTCTCTGAGATACTGATTGCGATAACGCTGAGGGCTAACCCCTAAATGCTTCTTGACATATTTGCCAAAGAAACTCAGATTATCGAATCTTAAAGAATAAGCGATTTCCTTGACCGATTTTGTAGAGAACTGCAGTTCGCTCTTAATACGGTCGAGGGTAATCTCAGTAATCACTTCCAGCGGCGCTTTACCCATATATCTTCTTACCAGAATGGCGAGATATTTAGGTGTGATATTGAGAAGCTTGGCATATTCAGCCACATTACGTTCGTGGTTGTTTTGATCATTAACCATCATATAGAACCGCTTGGCAAGTTCTTCACCATGTATACCTTTAATAGGAGTATCTTCTTCAGGAACTTCGCGATTCTGATATATCGTCATTACTACAGCGATAAAAGCCTCTAGCATCTTCTTAATAGCATAAGCTTTACGCCCATCGAATAATTTATTGCTTACCATGTCATATATGGTATCGAATAGGGTATAGATATATTGCTGCTGCTGCTTATTCAGACTGATTACAGGGTCCTCTAGCATTTTAGATTTCAACAAGTTCATTTGTGATGTATGCACGAGAAACTGATAAGCTAAAAAGTCTTTAAACGAAATGGTGTCTAAAGATGCAGAAGCAGACATATGAGTATCTTGTAAAGTAAGACGGCTTGATGCGAAAATAATATCACCAGCTTGATATTGGATTTCTTTCCCGCCCAAATTGCATTTAACCTTACCTTTTTTGCAAATGACAATAGTTGTATAGTTTAAGGGTGTTGGTCCTTTGTTGACGACAGCCTTAATGCCCTTATACATTTTAAGGTCATTATGATTGAATTCAACTTTAGAGTCAGCAGTAAATTCAATCTCATATTTTATGGGTTTACGCATTTTATTTCTCATTCTAGTTATTTTATAGTAAATGCTTCAATTCATTATCTTTGGCTATCTACTTTGCAAAGTTATACCTTTTTTCGTTTGGATAGATATTCCATATGATATAAAGAATGTTACATATAACAGAAAACCATGTTTCTCGTCCCAAAAGAATGTTTTTTAGGGTTTATATAATACAGAAGTTATAAAATATCTTTTTATATTTGCACTTAGATAGAAAGCGTTGTATGTCTTTCATGACAAATGAGAGTGATATATTGGCTTGAAAATTGTTAAGACCAACTCAAAAACATAATAAATACAAGTGGTCAGTTCTATGTCCTCTGACCCGACGAACAATTTAAATGTGGAAATGTAATATATTTGTCGACCAGTGTAGATGTGATATCTCTGCTGGTTTTTTTGTAACTTTTCATGCAATTTTTGTATCTTTGCATGCGTGAATCATTAAAAGTAACCTTTTATAAATTAACAATGGGTGGTATTTTCGGAACAATTGCAGTCAAAAGCTGTGTAGATGATGTATTCTACGGCACAGACTACAATTCGCATTTGGGTACTAAGCGCGCTGGTATGGTCACATTTGACCGTGAGAAAGGCTTTACCCGCTCTATTCATAGTTTGGAACGTAATTATTTTCGTTCAAGATTTGAAGATGAACTAGAATCTTTTGTTGGAAACCAGGGTATGGGTGTTATCAGTGATACTGATCCTCAGCCTATCATCATTAACTCTCATTTGGGACGTTATGCAGTGGCCACAGTTGCTCACATTACAAATCTGCGGGAAATCGCAGATGAATTGTTGCAGAAGCGTATGCATTTGAGTGAGATGTCGGCGAACACCATTAACCAGACGGAGATGGTAGCTTTGCTCATTAACATGGGTAATACTTTCGTTGAAGGTATCAATAATGTATTTAAGAAGATTGAGGGGTCTTGCTCAATGGTTATCATCACTGAAGATGGTATGATAGCTGCTCGTGATTTCTTAGGTCGTACACCTTTGGTTATTGGCCAGAAGGATGGCGCTTATGCAGTATCGAGCGAGACGACGAGTTTTCCAAATCTGGATTATAAGACTGTTCGTGATGTTGGTCCTGGTGAAATTGTTCGTCTTCGTGCCGATGGTATGGAGGTATTGCAAGGTCCAAGAGAGCGTCAGCAGATCTGTTCTTTCCTTTGGGTGTATTATGGCTTCCCTACCAGTACCTACGAAGGTATTAATACAGAAGATGTGCGAGAGAAAAATGGTATTATGATGGGTAAGGAAGATGATACCCCTGCCGATCTTGTTTGCGGAATTCCTGATTCTGGTGTAGGCTGTGCTTTAGGCTATGCAGAAGGTAAAGGTATACCTTATAAGAGAGCGGTTCTAAAATATACCCCAACATGGCCTCGTAGCTTTACTCCAGGTAACCAGTCTCGTCGTAATCTTGTTGCTAAGATGAAGTTGATACCTAATAAGGCTATTCTTAATGGTAAACGTGTAGTGTTCTGTGATGATTCTATCGTTCGTGGTACACAGCTTCGTGATAATGTACGTACATTCTTCGAGTGTGGTGCTAAAGAAGTGCATGCACGAATTTCATGTCCGCCATTAGTATATGGTTGTCCGTTTATCGGCTTTACCTCTTCTAAGAGTGATCTTGAACTTATTACTCGTCGTATCATTAAGGACTTTGAGGGTGATGACAAGAAAAATCTTGAGAAGTATGCTACAACGGGTACTCCAGAATATAATCGTATGGTTGAGGAAATCGGTAAGCGATTGGGACTTACAAGTCTGAAGTTTAGCAAGATTGAACATCTCATCGAAAGTATCGGTATGCCTAAATGCAAGGTTTGTACGCATTGCTTTGATGGTAGCAGTTACTGTCATGAGCACGATAATGACTAATGAAGTTCTTGCCACCCCCCTTGGGGGTGTAAGGTTATAATTTTTATAGAATGGTACCGGAGGTACATTCCTTTATACTGAGTTATAAAGTGAATGTATTTCCGGTTTTTTTATTCTTATGTATTTTATCCAAAAAGTATAAACAAGCGTATTTTATACAATTATTTATTTAACATTAATTTGTATTTTTAGGTTAAAAAATGCGACAAACTCGTAAAAATGTCGGTAAATGATACGTTTTGCAAAGTATTTGTTACATTTTGCAAACATGCTCATGTAACAAATAAATATATTTGCATCGAACCAAAGTTCTAATATCGCAAGAGAAATACACCGGCCACTATTTAGATCGCATCTGTCATGTTCCTTTTATTTAGCAGTGATGTATTTTCATATATTATGGAATAAAAATGTATTTATATTTAACTAATATGTTTAGTCTAATCATGAAAATGCAACAAGCAAAAATTACTCCTAAATCACTTTCTGGTTGAACCGCCAGAGTACAAACAACGTTTTCAAGCTTTTTCCCGACAAAAAGGCTAACCTATCATTCGTATGCCTTTTACTCTGATATTTGTAAGGGTAAAGGCTAGTCTTAATCTAAAAAACCAACAAAAAGTTTTATGGCGTATTTTAAAACTATGCTCAGGGCCATTATGGTGCTTATCTTGTTGTGCTGTAGTTCACTAGAGAGTTTGGCCCAAAGCCTCATTAAAGGTTTGGTGAAAGATCAGACCGGTGAACCTATTATCGGAGCTACTGTGCGTGTAGCAGGAACTAATACTGGTACGGTTTCCGATTTAGATGGTAACTTCTCAATAGAGGCTGCCCCTAATGCTAAACTGCAAGTTTCTTATGTAGGTTATGAGTCACAGACCGTTGCTATCGCAGGAAAGCGGTTTGTTACCATTGTGCTTAAAGATGATAGCAAGACGCTTAATGATGTAGTTGTTATCGGTTATGGTACCATGAAGAAATCAGATATCTCCGGTTCTGTGGCAACAGTCGATAAAGATGCTGTTATGAAGCGTATACCTACCAATATCGGACAGGCTCTGCAGGGAGCAGCTGCTGGTGTATTGGTTTCTCAGCAGGATGGTACGCCTGATGGTAATTCGGCTATCCGCATTCGTGGTGTAGGAACCATTAATGGTGTAGCAAGTCCACTCTATGTGGTAGATGGTGTTCAGGTGGGTTATGATGCTAACTTCCTTAATCCTCAGGATATCGAAAGTATCGAAGTGCTCAAAGATGCTTCGGCTACAGCAATCTATGGTTCTAATGGAGCCAATGGTGTTATTATGATTACCACCAAACACGGTAATAAAGGAGCTACACACGTAAACCTAACAGCCGATTTCGGTCTGCAGACCTTGCCTTATAAACTGAAGACAGGCAATGTGGATCAATACGCTGCTTCTATTCGTGAGGCACATGCTAACGATGGTACAAATATCTTCAACCAGATTTGGGATGCACAGTATGATGGTAAACGTACCAATATCGACTGGCAGAAAGAAATGACACGCCCAGCACTTCGCCAGCAGTACGGACTTTCTGTATCTGGTGGTGGTGATAAGTCACAGTATAGTGTGTCACTGGGTTACCTCGATGTTAACGGTTTGATAGTAAATTCCAGCTATAATCGTTTCAGCGCTCGTGCCAACATGAACAGTAAGATAACCAAATGGCTCGAAGTGGGCGCAGATCTTAACTATGTACACTCTGCAAGTTATGGTAGTAATGGAGCCTTGAACAACAATGGTAACATGTCTTCTCTTCGTGATTTAGCTTATATGGCACCTACCGAAGACTATCTCGTCAATAATGTCCTAGGTGGCGAATATGTGCATGTCAATTTAGTCAATCCTGACGGTACTTATGGTACTACTTATCAAGGCACGTCAGATGGATGGGAAGGTAATACAGCACTCTCTGGTAACCCATATGCATCGCAAATGGAAAATGGAGCACGTAATCGTAATGGTCACGACCGTGTACAGACTACAGCCTATTTAGATGTAACTTTCCTCAACACGAAGGAACATCATCTCAACTTAAAGACGCAGGCTACACATTTGTACACCTCTAATCACTCTAATGATATGACAGGTGGCCGTCATCGCTATAATTTTATCGGTGGTTCGCTTCAAGAGATTGTTCAGAAGCAAGACCAGATGCTTCAGCTTTCTTTCAGTGCAGATAATAGCTATAGCTTAGGCGACCAGACCTATCTCACGTATAATTTCAAAAATGCTAATCATGACCTTACAGCAATGGCAGGTTTCGAGGTGAACAAGACGTGGGGCCAATGGTTAAACTCAAGTGCCAAGAATTTTGCTACTGCTGATAATTTCGACATCTCACTTACCAATGATCCGACAACTAAGGATAATGGTGGTGCACGTAATCTCGAAAATCATACAATCTCTTACTTTGGTCGTCTCTCTTATGTCCTGATGGATCGTTATATCTTCACCGGTACTATTCGTCGTGATGGTAGTTCAAACTTCAGTAGTAGCAATCGCTGGGGTACCTTCCCTTCTTTGGCAGGTGCATGGCGTATCAGTCAGGAGCCATTCATGAAAAATGTGAAATGGGTGGACAACTTTAAATTACGTATTGGTTGGGGTCAGACCGGTAATGCTGGTAATATGGCGGGCAAGTCAATAGCAGCCCTAAGTGGAAACGCTGCTTATGCCTTCTATCCTGCTAATGGTTATTCTGGTGCCTTTGCTGGTAATCGTGACCGTAAGACAGGCTGGTTTGTTCCTCTTATCGATGAGAATCTGAAGTGGGAGACCAATGAAATGGCAAACTTTGGTATCGATTTCGATTTCTGCTCTAATTGGAGTGTTTCTCTTGATTATTTTATCAAGACTACTAAAGATTTGCTATTGGATCGCCAGATGCGTCCATCTGCAGGTTATACATCTGTTTACACCAACTATGGTACTATCAAGAACAAAGGTTTCGAGTTTGCCATTCGCTATCACAAACAGGTAAATAAAGATTTCGGTTTCAATGTAGCTCTTACTGGTTCTACCATCAAGAATAAGGTTGAGGAAATGGGTGAACCATTGTATAACACATGTTCTGCTAATGGGGCAGGAACCCTCGACGGTTCTAACGTACAGGCCGTTTCTGATGGTGTACACTGGAATAACCACTCTATCTGTGCTAATGGTTACGCTGTAGGTTCATACTATGGTTATCGTACCGACGGAATCATAAAGGATGAAGCAGACTTGAAGGATTATTTGAGCAAGGTAAAATTGAGCGAAGGTACAGCACATGTAGGAGACTATAAGTGGAAAGATCTCAATGGCGACAAAACAATAGACAAGAGTGATATGGATATCATTGGCAATGGTTTCCCTTCTCTGAACTATGGTATCAATTTTGGTGCTAATTATAAGAACTGGGATTTCTCACTCTATATGTATGGTGTATTCGGACAGGATATCCTCTCTTATTCAGCCATGCGATTGAGCACAATGATTCCTTCAGACGACCAGACTGTTCCTAATCTGCTCACCGACAACTATCAGAATGCTTTCCGCAATGGTCAAGGTTCTCTTCCACGTCTTACTCTTGTAGATGGTAATTACAATATGCGTTGTAGTGACGCTTGGGTAAAGAATGGTGATTTCCTCCGTATCAGCAATATTCAGGTGGGCTATACCTTACCTTCACTTTGGGTTCATAACCTCGGTATTCAGAATGCTCGTGTATATTTTGGTATTCAGAATCTATGCATCCTTTCAGGTTACGCCAAGTATGGTGACCCTGAAGTAGGACAGGGTTCGGTACTCTATACCGGTCTTGATACTGGTCGTTACCCTATGCCTCGTACATTCATGGCAGGTGTAAACGTAACATTCTAATTTGCTCTCAACCATAATAAGATGAATCGTATGAAAAAAAGATATTTAATATATGGAACAGTTGTATGTAGTATGTTGGCTATGGGCTTGACATCGTGCAACAACGACAATTTTCTTGATACTACACTATACAATGCTATTCCAAAAGATTTCATGTATAGCTCAGATGCTAATGCAACAACAGGTCTTAATGGTATCTATGACCAGGTTTTCCCAAATGATGACTATGATGGTGACTGGGGCTTTAAGCCAAATTTGTTTACGGGTAGTCATCCTACCATAGATACGCAGGCTACGGGTTGGGATAAGGACTGGAATACGCAGAAATGGGGCGCTTCAAGCGAAGAATTGCTCAAGGGCTGGCGCCACGTATATGCTGGTATTGTTCGTGCCAATGATTATCTGGCTGGTCTGGAGGCCTCCACGGGACTCAGTGAGGGTGTCAAGAAAAGTCTTCATGGACAGGGATGTGCACTCCGAGGATTCTTTTACCATTGGTTGGCTACCACCTTCGGGCGTGTGCCAATGTTGAAGACTGGTGAGACTTATATGAATACACCAACCAAGGCCCGTGCAGCTACTTACAGTGAAATGTGGAATTTCATTATCGACGACTTTAAGACAGCTGTTGATGAACTGGATTGGGCTCCGATGAATGGACAGTATGGCCGATGCACCAAAGGTATGGCTCTAACGTATCTGGCCGATGCCTACATGTGGAAAGCATATCGTCTTACCGATGGCGCCAATGGACAGGAGCAAAATGAGAATGAGGCTAAAAAGTGTCTGCAGGAAGCTGAAAAATGTCTGAAGCAGGTACTAGACAGTAAAGTCTATGAACTGAGCCGTTCTTTCACAACAAACTGGGACCCTGCTGGTGCCTGGAATAAGGAGACGATATGGTGCGAACAGCTCGATGAAGGTACCAACTGGGGTGGATGGAATGATATGACCTCTAAGCTTATGTTGAAGTGGTATACAGCTTGCCCTGAGAATGGAGGATGGGGGTCACTCTACCTCTCTTGGGAGTGGTGGAGCAGTTACGAAAAGGGTGATAAGCGCCGTGAGGCTTCTGGCTATACGGGTGCTGTTCCACAGATTGATCCGAATAATCCTGCTTATGATCCTCAGTATGAGGGATGGTATGAACCAGCTGTTTACGGCAAGAATCCTTATTTGCAGGAAGTTCTCGGCCAGTCTAAGGGTGCTGATACCAAGACTGCTCAGTTCCACTTTACCAATGGCGAATGGGCACCATCCATCTGGAGTGCTAAATTGTGGCGTACAGCTACAGCTGATTATTTAAGTTGGAGTGATGGTCACTGGAGTCCTACACCTATTTACTGGAAGCGTCTGCCTAACGTGATGCTCGACTATGCAGAGTGCCGTTTCCGTCTTTATGGTGGTGATGATACTGAAGGGTGGAAGATGATCAACGAACTTCGTAATCGTGCTTTCGGTAAACTTGAGGATGGTCATGAGAAAGAACTTACCGACAAATTCCTGCCATACTATAACGACTATGCTCACTGGGTAAGAAATGCACGTGAAGCAGCTAAAGTTCCTATTCATGATCTTACAGAGTATCCGATTCCTTTCGGAAGTACTGTAGCTACAGTGCCTGATGCCAAGACAGTGTATACTGCTTTGAAAGCTAAGAAAGGTTTCGATTCTCCAGTATGGAAAGTCGCTGTTAATGAGGAACGTCGTAAAGAATTCAATTGTGAATGGTGTCTTCGTCCTGATATGCAAAGGAGCGGTTATATGGCCGATCATGTAGCGCATAATTATCCTGAGCGTGGTGAGGCAAGTGATATGGCTAACAGTCCATGGACTGTACGGCAATATAAGTATGATGACCGTAAGATGGATATGCCAATACCTGCTGATGAACTGACGAAGAACACGGAGTGTGATCAGAATGAAGCTTATAGGGCAGATGAGAAGTGATAAACTAGTGCTAAATTTTTAGACGTTAAATGGGGAAAGGTGCTGAATGGTGATTCGGTATACTTTCCCCTTATTAATTAGTGCGCTCTTGGCAAGATACCGCGTTCGGGTTAAAGAATGTCAAAATAAGATGCTCTATTATATTTATTCTTACCTTTGAAAGGTTATATATAGCATTTTAAATATGAATGAGAATCTGAACGAAAGATATAGGATGAAAGATTTTAGAAAATTGCTTTTTCTGATCTTGATGTGTTTGTTGCCTTTTGCTATAAATGCGCAGAGTTATCAAGATGGTTGGAAAGAAGTAGATGAGGCCGCTCGTCGTGATTTGCCAAGAAATGAACTGAAAGCGCTCGACAAAATTATAAAGAAGGCTACTCGGCAGAAGAACTATGGTCAACTGATGTCGGCTGAGCTTGTCAAATTAAGTGTTCGTCGTACGTTAGAGCCTGATTCGGTGAAAGGTATTTATGCCAATTATCGAAAGACAGCAGATTTGCTCGACAAGAAGAATCCTGCTTTGGCGGCGATTTATTATGCTGTTGTCAGTGATAAGAAGAAAGCCTTGGCTCATTTGGATGTTTTGGCTGCTACACGCCATGAGAATTATGTGCCTTTAGTAAATATAGGAGTAAGCAGTAGTATTTTTAATCACGACTTACTTCATGTTATCGGTTTTTATTTCAATGCTTATGATGAAATGTCGGCTTATTACCAGCGTAAAGGCAATAAGCTTGGAGCTTTTATAGTGGAAGGTTTAGGGCTGATAAAAAAAGGTGATTACAGACAGGTAGATGCTTTGATTAAGGCGCATCCTGAGTTTGATGAATCTGTTTGGCTTGCCGGTAAGCGAGCTGAGAGAATATCAAAATCGATAGATCGTGGCCACTATGCCGATAGTATCGTGAGGTGTCATCCTCATAATCGTTATGTCAATATCTTGCGAAATCAAGTCAACGATTGTATGTATCCGAGGGCCAATATTTCTATCAGTAGAACCATATTATCACCTCTGGATAGTATCAAAATGGATATTACTACTCGAAATATTCACCAGTTGAAGTTTGAGGTTCGTCGTTTAATCAATGATACTACGGTGAACGAGAAAGTGGAGATGGAACAAACGATTAATATCAACGTCGACGACGTCTTCCAATCAATCAAACAAAATTATTCTCTTCCTTCTCTTCCAATCGGATGGTATGAAATCCGTGCTATAGGCGATGATTATCAAGCTTCTGTGGCTAAATGTCAGGTGAAAATCACGGCTCTTTACCTTTTGGCTACGAAGTTGCCTGGTAATAAGTATCGTATGGTAGTAGTTGATCGCAAAACGGGTAAACCGGTGTCTAAGGCTTCTATCCATACTTATATGAGTTCTACCCATAAACCAGGTACAGTTTATACGTGTGACGAGAAGGGAGAAGTGCTCATAGATGCACCTGCCAACTACAATACTCAGGTACGTTATGCACCTGTTTTGGGTCGAGATACCTATTGCCCTGCAGAGTTACTTTATCCTTCTTTCTATAGTAATGTCTCAGCTGAGAATCATAACGACGTCGATAATATACGATGCCACACCATGACCGATAGAGCTATTTATCGTCCTGGTCAGAAGGTGCATCTTGCTGCTACAGTCTATAGCGATGCGAGCAAGGGTAAGATGAAGACTCTCGAGAATATTCCTATAGGCGTTATCGTCAGCAATGCTGATGGTCAAGAGGTAGACACACTCATCGCCAATACTGATGCTTATGGAACGATAGCCGTGGAGTATCAATTGCCTAAAAATGCCAAAACAGGTCATTGGAGTCTGATGGTTACCAATGATGTTAAGAATTTCGCTGAAGATACGGAGTCTTTTGTATCTACACATCAAGGCGTATATATCCATAAGCATTTTTCTCAGAATATAGATTTCTCAGTAGAAGAGTATAAGCGACCAACCTTTACAGCTGAATGGATTAGTCCAAAGGAGGCGTATTGTCAAGGTGATACCATCACGCTGAAAGGTAAGGCTTCTACCTTTGCAGACAATGCCGTTCAAGGGGCCCGCGTGGTATACTCTGTTGGAAATAACAGTAAGGATACTACGATAACCGATAATAAGGGTATTTTTTCCGTAAGAGTTCCTATTCATTCTACAGCAACTTACGAGTGGGGTAGAAGAGTGACTGTAAGAGCCACGGTTACTGATGTAAGTGGGGAGAGTCACGAAGCACAAATATCACTGCCTGTACGTAAGAGTCCTGCGCGCTTGTCCGTTATGGTTAATGATGGAGGAGAAACTGTAACTCAAGATTCGCTTCGTATTATGATTACACGTAAAAACCTTTCTGACCAGCCGATAGCGGGTAGTGCTTTCTGGTATTTGGTACCTCAAGGTAAGACGACCAAGATAGAGGCGGCTGATGCTATACGCAAGGTCAAGGCTAATCAAACTTTTACGATTTCCACCCGAGCTCTGCAGATGCATACAGGTGATTATATACTTTATGCCATCTGTGAGGGCGACACTTCGCAGACTGATATTCGTGTGGTAAATTTAGCTGATAAGCATCTCTGTACTTCTTCTGATATCTGGCTTTACGCTGATCATGTAGGCTATAAGAGTACGAAAGATGCAATACGAGTACAGTATGGCAGCAGTAGAAAAAATGTAACTTTCTTCTACACTTTAGCTTCGAGCCGTCAGATACTCAAGAAGGAGCAACTTTCGTGTGATAGTTCGCTTCAGGTATTGACCATACCTTATGATAAGTCGATGGGCGATTTGGCTATCCTAACGTTGGCTATGGTGAAAGACGGCAAAGTATATCAGATGGAAAAACAACTAACAGGTCCAAGAGAGTCTGAGCCAAAATTGCAGGTTACTTGGAGTACTTTCCGCGATAAACTACAGCCGGGTGAGAAAGAAACTTGGAAAATGAATGTGCGTTATCCAAATGGAAAGCCAGCAGATGCCCAACTCACGGGTACAATGTTCGATCAAGCACTCGATTACTTGAAAGAGTATTATACAATGGATGTTCCAACCTTTACACCTTATATTACAAGCTCATGGTCTGGTCTTACTAACCATTATGATTCAGATCATCTGTTCCATTACTTCCCATATCATCCAGAGTCCGACCTTTCTTTTAGTGCATTTCGTAGAAATCTGATGCAGGGTAGAGTGGGACTCGATGATATTGCCTTGTTGAAGAGTGCTGATGAAGGAAAATATGATGCTGGTAAGGTCGGCTTGATAATGGGTGTTGTTACCGATATGGAGGGTAACCCTCTTATTGGTGTCACAGTGAAGAGCAAAGATAATACGAAATCAGCCATTACGGATGTAAATGGACAGTTCAAAATCGCCTCTCAGCATGCCCTTGAATTGGTATTCTCGTTTGTGGACTTCATGAGTGAAAAGATAGTAGCTCAGCCGGGGGCTTCCTTACGTGTAAGACTACGTGAGAGTGGTAACCGACAGAAAGATGCACCAGTTGTAGGTTATGGTGTGCGGAAGAAGAATTTCGCGGTAAACCGGGCTGTGTCTGCAGATGTGATGAATGCAGCAATGGCAGCAGATAATAGTATCATGATACGAGGATCAAAACTACAGGTAGAAAGTGCTGCTACCCCCGCATCTTCCAATCATGTGTCTGAGGAGATTTTACCTAGCGTTTCTCCTCGTACCAACTTTAGTGAATTGGCCTTTTGGCAGCCACAATTGGTTACAGATAAGAAGGGCAGAATCAATTTAACCTTTACTTTACCCGAGAGTATTACAGCTTGGCGATTTATCGGTTGGGCTCACGATAAGCACATGCGTACTGGTTGGGCCAACGCTATGGTCAAAGCTCAGAAAGCCTTTGTAATCCAGCCGAATATGCCGCGCTTTATGAGACGAGGTGATTCTGGTGAATTGGTATCGCGTATTGTGAATACCTCAGAGCAAAATCAGAAGGGAACTATCGTGATGCAACTCCTTGACCCTGCTACAGAAGAGGTAATTTATGAAGAAAAGAAACCTTTTGTGGTAAATGCTCAGCAAACTACTTCTGCTGTTTTCACCATCGATTTGCGTAAGAGTGATACCATAAAAGATGGTGTTATCTGCAAAATCGTGGCTGCTACTGCTGATGGCACAGCCGATGGCGAACAGCATTATCTGGCAATACTTCCTAATAAAGAGATCATTACCAAGAGTATGGCTGTGCGGATAAAGCGTGGCGAAACAGCTACAGTGCCAGTTGAAAAACTCTTTGGAAAGAATGCTTCTCAACGTAAACTGATTATTGAGACAACAGAAAACCCTATATGGTATGCTGTACAGGCTCTTGGAGGACTTACCCTTCCTAAGTATGAAGATGCTTTCAGTCAGTTGTCGTCTTTTTATGCCAACAGTCTTATCGCTAAGATAGGTAGTCAGTTTGATAACGATTCTATTTTCATTAAGATGCTCGGTACGGCAGCTAATCCAGATACTTTACGTCATCGTATAGATGAGGCTGCAAGTAAACTCGGAAACCTACAACATAACGATGGTCGATGGAGCTGGTTTAGTGGCATGCCAGGTAATGATTATATGACCATCATGATAGCCGAACAACTGGTTCACCTGAATCAGTTGATTGGTGCTGGACAATCAACACGCCTTCCTGTTTTGACTGCAAGTATAACTAATGCAGAGACGATGTTACGACAGGCGATGCCGGTTATAGACAAGTGTATTAGCGATGAGGCCAAAACGATGCGTAAGAAGGAAGCAGAAGAGCGCCAACGCACTAAAGGCAGAGTAAAATCATTACCATATATACCATATGAAATGGTAAACCATGCCCTTTATGTTCGTGCAATGGCAGGAGGAGTAGAGAGTGACAGTCTCAAATCAGATATCGATTATCTTATGAGTAAGATTATAGACCGTCCTGATCAGTTAACCATTTATGGCAAGGCTATTCTGGCTAATGTACTTGATAAGCGTGGAGAGAAGCAATATGCCCGTGAATTTCTGGAGAGTATTCGCCAATATAGTGTAAAAACACCGATGATGGGTGTTTACTTTGATACGAATAAGGCTCACTCTTCATGGTACGACTATAAGTTGCCTACTGTAAGTATGGCGCTTGAAGCCTTCCATAAGATTGCGCCAAGCGATACGGCTATGCTCGTCGGTATGCAGACTTATTTGCTCGAAGAAAAACGAACACAGGAATGGGATACACAAATTAATTCGGTGAATGCCATTTATGCCCTGTTACTCGATAATATGAAAGATATGCATGAATCAGAGGGGGTAGTACATGTTACAATGGATGGTAAATCTGTAGCTATGGGTGATGCAACCGCCATTGTTGGTTTCTGCAAGACAGAGCTGAAGGAACCAAAAGGAAAGATGCTCACGATACAGTCAGACCCTTATCCTGTAGCCCAGCATAACAAATCCATTGTAGCGGGAATGTCATGGGGGAGTGTCTATGCTCAGTTTGAACAGCCTGTAGCAGATATTGATGCCAGTTTCTCGAGTGGTTTTACAATTAGTCGACGTTTGGAATTCGCAGACAGTACCAAGACTCCTACCGTAGGCGATAAAGTTCGCGAAGTCATTATCATTCATGCAGAACGTAATTTTGATTATGTTCGTGTAACCAGCAATCATGCTGCCTCGCTCGAACCCGTAAAGCAGTTAAGTGGTTACGACTGGAGATTCAATTGTTATGTATCGCCTTACGACAGTCATACCGATTACTTCTTCAATACCATGCCAAAGGGCGATTATACATTGACTACGGAGTATTATATCGATCGCAAGGGTGAATATCAGAATGGCTCTTGTTCTGTTCAGAGCGTTTATGCACCAGTATTCAAAGCCTATGCCAGTCAGAGATAGAGAAATCATACTATAGCTTGACTCTTTATTTGAGTAAAACGATTTTTTTTAGTAATTTTGCATTTAGTATCATTTAAAGATGAAGAGAAAAAAATCAGTTTATAATATTAAAATAGGGAATGAAGTCACAATTAAAAAACAAGATTTTGGCTATAGTCTTGACTTCTGTCGGCGTGACAGCTAGTGCTCAAAATGTCCAACTCCATTATGACATGGGACACGTACTTAATGGTAATCTAACTTCTCGTCCAAGTGTAACAACAACTGTCGAAATGTTTAAACCCGATGCGTGGGGTAGTACATTTATGTTTACTGATATTAATTATCAGCGTGATGGTGTAGAAGGAGCCTATTGGGAAATTTCACGTGAATTTCATGTGAGCAAGAATAAGCAGTGGGCAGTACATGTAGAGTATAATGGTGGTTTGAGTTCTAATGAAAAGACATGGGACGCTACTCGTTTTCAGCATGCTGTGCTGGCTGGTGGTGCATGGAATTGGCATTCAGCAGATTTTACTAAAACATTCTCGCTTCAGGCCATGTATAAGTATTATTTCAAGAATCGTCATTATGGGGCCCGTCCTTTCAGTGGTTTTCAACTTACAGAAGTATGGAGCATTCATTTTTTAAATCGACTTTGTACCTTCTCTGGTTTCAATGATCTTTGGTATGATCCTAATGTAAATGGTAAACTTATTTGGTTGAGCGAACCTCAGTTTTGGTTTAATCTGAATACGATTAAAGAATGGGATAAAATTAATCTGAGTGTAGGAACAGAGGTTGAGTTATCCAATAATTTTGTTTGGAACGATCAGGGACAAAATAATCGCTTTTATGCTATCCCAACATTGGCATTAAAGTGGACTTTTAATTAAAAAGACAAGTGCGACATCATTTCATTGTTAAGATGGAATCATGTCGCACTTTTTACGAATCACTTGATGACTTCAGAGAAGTAAAAATCACGCAAAGGTTTCACTACGATATCTCCCTTGACGGTTATATTTTTTTGCAATTTGATATCCTGTGATGAGGCTCCTATCTTGACCGTAAATGTGCCAGGGGCGATATTCCATTGTCGTTTACCGTTGTTAGAATAATAGCCAAACTGTTCAGTGTAGAGTTTTACCTTTACTTTCTTACGCTCACCAGCCTTGAGTGATATGCGTGCAAAGCCCTGCAGTTGGATAGGGCGGATATTCTGATTCTCTTGAGTAGGAGATAAGTAAACCTGAGCGATTTCATCAGCATCCATTTTTCCCGTATTTGCTACTTCGAATGCGATATGCAAGCTTTCATCAGAAGTCTTCACTTCTGCAGGAACTTCAAGATTACTATAGTCGAAAGTGGTATAGCTCAGTCCATAGCCGAAAGGCCAAGCCACACGTGAATCCTGTTTGGCAGAATAGTTATAGCAGATGGGCTCGTCCAGTTCTACATTCGGATAACTTACAGAAAGTTTAGCTGATGGAGACACGTTACCGTAGAGAATATCTGCAACAGCATGACCACCTTCCTCACCAGGATACCAAGCCTGGATAACAGCAGCACAACGGTTAGCAATGTTAGAGATGACTTGCGCTCTTCCACCAAAAACAACCAGCACAACAGGTTTTCCTGTAGCCAGAAGTCGTTCTACATATTGTTCCTGATGTCCCGGGAGGCAAAGCCCCTGTCGATCACGATTTTCGCCACATAGCATTACATTCTCACCAACAGCTGCGATGATAACATCCGCCTTCTTTGCCATGGCCAGAGCTTCAGTTTCATCAGCCTTTTCACCAGAATCGACCTTGCGATGTAATACCTCGTATTCCCAAGCACGTTCATCACCAGATACAGCATACTTGGTTTCGATAGTATCAGTCCAGTCACATCCGCGGGAATAAGAAATATTTATCCCCGCAGGCTTTCGGTCTTTCATACCTTCGAGGAGTTTCACGATATGAGGATGGTCAAGATCTTCAGTTACCTTCTTCCAGAAATAAGTCATTGCTGGGAACGAATAGTCACCACACATGGCCCACATCGTATTCGCATTCGGACCTGTGACGAAGATATTCTGTTTGCCTCGAAGCGGTAATATCCCTTTATTTTCAAGTAAAACGACACTTTGTGTAGCGATATCGTAGGCAGTCTGTCGCTCCTCCTTACTATCGAGCTGAATAGGATCTTTGCTGTAGAGATAAGCGTTCTTGTCGAAGAGCCCTTGGCGATATTTATGGCGAAGAACATCTTTTACAGCACGCTCAAAAGCCTCGGGCTTAACCATACCTTTATCGAGACCTTCCTGCAGGAACTTATAGTTGGCACCATGCGGAAAATCCACATCGTTGCCAGCGTTGATCGCTGCAGTAGCCTTCTGAAGAGGAGTATCAAGACCAGGAATTTGGTCTATGGCTGTATAGTCACTAACCACCATACCATCGAAGCCGAGATAGCCACGAAGAATATCGGTCAATATCTCATGATTAGCTACACAGTTAGTACCATGTACAGCGTGATAACCAGGCATCAGCGCTTTGCTTCCAGCCAGACGAATCATTGTTTCGTGAGGAAGTAGAATTTCTTCCATCATCTCCTTTTCCTTAGCATCGCCTCCGCCACCATATCCGAGATAGTGCTTGCTGCAAGCCCCCACACCTTTGGTTAAGTCGCCCTGCTGTAATCCCTTGACAAAGGCAGTACCCATTACAGCCGACAGATACCCATCTTCGCCATACGACTCTTCGAGCCGGTTGAAACTCGGATTTCGGCATACGTCTACCATAGGCGATAAGGAGAGTACGCCCCCCATTTTGCGCATATCGATACCCGTTTGTAAGGTCTTTCGCTCAGCCAGTTCGGGATTAAAAGAGCATGCTTGTCCTATTTGTTGTGGATAGATCGTAGCATCTTTCGTGTTAACACCCGAGAGCACTTCTTCGTGGAAGAGAGCAGGAATTCCGTTAGGAGTATGATGTATGAGCCAGTCTTGTACAGCAGCAACGCGGTCTCGAAGAATATTTGCATCGAGCGGTTTTTGGCTGGCATATTGAGAGAAGTGACCGATACCAAACGGAATCAACTCTTTACATTTTACGGTATCCAGATTACCCTGTTCATCAAACAAGTCATCCATATATCCACTACGTAATTGGTTAATGCGTTCTTCCTGCGACATTCTATCGTAAAGAGCGTCAACCTGCTGATTAATAAGTATAGTTTGGTTATTACAACTGACAAGAGCTATAGAAGCACACATAAGCAATATTTTTTTTCTCATGTTAAGGTTTAATGTTATTATTTGGTTAGCTTTGGTGCAAAGATACATTTTTCTTTGAAAATATAACTCTATCTATTTACAATAATCCCAAAATCATCTTATTTGCTTTGTCAACCACTGACGTTTCTAGTGAAGCAAGGTAAATCCGTGTCGTTGCTTCAGAGTCATGTCCCATACCTTCGCTGATAACAGATAAAGGTATATTTTTAAATTTGGCAGCACTTGCCCAAGAGTGGCGAGCTACATACATGGTCAGTGGTCTCTGGAGTTTAAGCATAGTCGAAAGCTCTTTTAAGTGATAGTTCACTAAATGAAGGGCATTGTTGTATTGTTTTCGTTCCTTGCCTGGTTTGGTAATGATAGGAAGAAGATAGATCGTCTCATTTTTAGGGTATTTGTCGATAATCTCCTCCATGCACTTCTCCCACTTGATCGTGAGCAGCTGACCCGTTTTTTTTCGTCGGTAAGTCAGAAAACCGTTTTTCAAGTCTTTCTTTTTGAGGTATGACATGTCGATGAAAGACATGCCACGAGTGTAGAAACTGAATAAGAACATATCACGTGCATAATCGAGTATCGGTTTCAACGACAAGTCCTGTTCTTTCAAGGCTTTAATCGTTTTGATAGGAACGGCTCGTTTAACAGTTTTCTCAACTCCCGTATAGACGTGTCGAAACGGATAGATTTGTGGAGTCAGCTCCTTTTCTACGGCACGATTATAGACGGCGCGAAGATTGCGCATATAGAAAGAAATGGTGTTCATGCTAACCCCTCTGGCTTTCAGATAAGCCTCATACAGAAGCATGAGGTCAGAATTGATGCCATTAAGTGGGATATCTCGTCCGTCTCGAAAAGTGATAAAACTTTTAAGTGTAGCGGCATAAGTCTCAGATGTTCGGATCTTGCCCAAAAGCTTTAATTGTGCTATGGTATTGTGCATGAAGGTGAAAAACGAAGTTTCTTTAGTTACACGTTGGAATGTAGCTATTATAGTATCCGTCGTATATCTAAGTTCCTCTGTCTCCATTTGTCTGATAATGCTTTTCAATCGGGTGAAGTCCCATTTCAAATGCTCCTTGATATTGCACAAAACAGCGTATCGGTTTTCGTTCATGATAATACATTCTTCTGTTGCATCCCATTCATTTGCAAAAATATGATAGTCGGTGTTTAACTGGCGAACTACGCGGTTATGGATAATTTGAAAATAGATGCATCCTTCTTTATCTTCAACAGTGGAAGGTCTAAACTTTATTTTTATTGATGTCATAGTATAAAATTATAGTTGTTACATTATATACTGTGATGGGGAATATTTTATATCCCAAATCGAATAAAAATATAGAGAATTAATCCATTTTTTGAGTAAGTCTAGTATATAAATTCTCGTTTTTTGTATTGGATAGAGCGATAAAATATCGTATTTTTAGAACCTTTGTGCTTAAATTGAGCGCAAATGAAAAAAGAACAATCTTCTTTACAAGTTCAGCAACTGGACGCACAATATAATAATGTTCGTCAACTTTTCAACACTATAAGAGTACTATATGAAAAATATTAACTAAATTTGCACTTGTATATTGAATCTTGAACAAAATAAATACTTACTTATGCGTATAATCTTAATGTCTTTTCTATGGCTATGCTCAATAGCTTCTTTTGCTCAGACAATAACAGGTCGTGTTATTGATGAATTGTCACAGCCTTTGGCTTTTGCTAATGTTGTATTATTGAATAGTGCTGACTCTTCTTTTGTTAAGGGAGTCATAACCAAGGACGATGGAACATTCATCATTGATGCAGAAGGCAAGGACGGATTACTTAAACTCTCAAGCGTGGGTTATCAAACCATGTTTATTGCTGTCCAGCATGGGAGTGTGGGAGACATTAAGATGCAACTTGCTACCCAAACACTTGGTGAGGTGGTGATAAAAGGTGAATATCCTCAATACAAGATGACTGCAGGCGGTATGGCTGTGGATATTCATAATTCGATGCTTAAAGATGTTGGAACGGCAGATGATGTCCTTTCTATGCTGCCAAACGTGCAAGGCGAAGACGGAAAATTTACTGTGTTTGCTAAGGGTACTCCTGAGATATACATCAATAACAAAAAAGTGCAGGATATTCAAGAACTGAAACAACTGAAATCTACAGATATCAAGAGCGTATCAATAATAACCTCACCTGGTGCAAAATATAACGCTGAGGTGGGTGCCGTGATACGTATTAAAACCTTAAAGCCTCAGGGTGATGGTTTTGGCGTGGAGACATATAGTTGGCTAGGTTATAACAAGAAATGGGCAAACTATGATGACGCTACGGTAAAATATCGCACTGGTGGCTTGGAACTAACAGGTTCAATGGCATTGAATCATGCTAACTACTCTGAGGACAACACATTGGCTACTGATATTTATACAAACGGCAATCATATCAATATTAGTCAATATGCTCCAAATAGTTTCTGGTACACCCTTGTTAATGGCAAGATAGGTGCAAGTTATGATTTTAATGTCGACAATTCTATAGGCTTCTCTTATAAACTGAAGGGTTCTATTTATCAAGGTGGAACAGCTCAAACATTACAAAATATAAAGCGTAATGATGTTCTTGAAGGAAATGTTGATCAGTTGATGACAATACAGATGAGCGATAATCCACAGCATGAAGCAAATATGTATTATGTGGGTAAGGCTGGCAAACTTGGTATTGATTTCAACGGAACATGGATTTGGAAGAAAAACACACGTAATCAAGCTTCCCATGAAGAAAGTCTGCAATTGGGTAATCGTGAGGTAAATACATACAACGTAAATCGTAATAATCTGTTGGCTGGAAAATTAGTGTTGAGTTATCCTGTGTGGAAGGGCGAACTGAGTGTAGGTTCTGAGATAAGCCGCTCTAATAATCATGGTGTTTATACCAATATAGAACAGGTATTATTGCCTTCAGATGATGAAATAAAAGAAAGTAATACAGCTGCTTTTGCAGAATATCAGTTGAATTTAGGAGAATGGAACTTTGTTGGAGGCTTGCGCTACGAATCGGTTAATTCTGATTATTATTCCTTTGGAAAATTCCAGACAGAGCCAAGTCGAAAATATCGTGATTGGTTCCCTAGTGTTACCTTAGGATGGGAAAAGAATAAATGGGGTGTTCAGTTGGGATATGATAAGCGTATAAGTCGTCCAAGCTATCGTTCTTTAAATTCTAACGTGCAATATGACAATCGCTATCAATATGAAGGTGGTAATCCGTTGTTGCGTCCAACAATAAAGCAGAATCTCAGTCTGAATGTCACCTATTCTTGGTTGAGTTTCATTGCAGGATACAGACGTGACAAGGATGTACAGCAGAGTTTTGGTAGCCTGTATAAGGAAGGAACGGAAATAACAATATGGACAGATCGCAATTTCGATAAGGCTGAATTCTATAACCTCTCGCTAACAGCCTCTCCTAAGTTTGGATTCTATTTGCCAACGCTCACAGTTAGCTACTGGCAGCAGAACTTTGACACAAAGGCTTATGGTGTAGATAGGAATTTTAATAAGCCAGAGTGGGAATTCGACTTCCGCAATTGGTTTACCCTCAACAAGACAACCAAGGCAATGCTTTATTTGCACTATTCAACAAGCTATTACAATGGTTTTACTTATTACAACCATGGCTTTAGAGTGAATGCTCGTGTTCAGAAGAAATTCTTTGATGATAAGATTACTGCAGCTATTATAGCCAACGATATCTTTCGTACTAAGCGTGACAGCTGGACAGGTTATTTCCCTGTAACAACGATGTCGAGGGATGCCTATACCTTTACCCAATCCATCGGTGCCTCTATCACATACAACTTCAATACCTCTCGAAGCAAATACAAAGGAACTGGTGCTGGTAATGCAGAGAAGGAAAGACTGTAATGATAAAAGACGTGGGAGTTAGAAGAGATAACCTAATGATATCTGAATGTTACGGTTCTTGCAACCGTCTACGACTTTAGATGTTCCAGTCAATCCATGAATATATCGTCCTTCAATAAATACATTGTTATTGAAACGATAGCCTAGTCCACCAAAAATACTAAAATCGATCTTCTTGGTATTGTTAGAAGAATAAGCGTCATATGTGTTTTCCCAATTCTCTAGTTTGCCTTTCTTGGAAAGCAAATAGCCTATCTGTGGACCACATTCTGCATAAAATCCGTCGGCAATGTAGTATTTTATAGCAATAGGGAGGTTGATATAATGACTTGTAACGGTATAGTTCTCATTGGCTATGTTTTGTTCAATAGCTGTAGTATAGATGATGTCTTTATATCCTTGTTGAGAATAGAGAAGATCTGCTTCTAATTCTAATTGATCCGTTAAAGCGTAATTCATAACTCCTCCAATATGAAAGCTTGTTCGAAACGATAAATCGCTGGAAATATACAGTTGTTCTACTTTACCTTGAGTTTCTTTAGAAAAGTTTAATCCCCCCTTTACTCCAAATCTAAGTTTTTGTGCATTTGCTGTAAGTGCTATGACTGCAACAAATAAAGTTAATGCTGTTTTCTTTACCATTTTTTTGTGATTAAATTGTTACTTCTGTTTTTATGGTTATTTTTAATTACCTTTATAACGCATGAAGAGACTATTTGTTGCTAATATTGAGAAATATTATTGAGCTCTTTGAGTTGGTTTTCATCAACGTTATCAGTAAGACCCTTTTTGAGTTCTTCCCATGAGATTTGCGTAGCAGGCGCAAAGGCATCAGAATTCATATAACGAAGAATGCCACGATAAAGAGCTTTCGTTTCAGGAAGTTTGCTACGTAGATTAGTCATGCAGACCATTAATTTACCTTTGCCAACTTGGAATTCAAAGATAAGTCCCAGACGATGATTACGTTCGATATTATCAATAACTTGTACGATAGGGCGATACTTCTTATCTAAGTTATCGAGCATGAGTGGGCGACTGTTCTTGGTAGCATCAAACCATTGCCATGAAGTGTAGCTGTCAGTTGGGAAATCAGCAAAGATAGGATGCAAAGGGTTAGCGATATACAGGCCGAGTGTACCCGGAGAAACAGGTTTCTTGTTGTTTTCGCTGATTGTCTTAAACATACGCCAGTTCCAGTAATCCGTCAAGAAGAGTCCGCCAACGGTATTTTTGTAGAGCGCAGAATCGTTCGCGAAGGTCGTACTGTCAGGCATCCAGAGAACGACAGCGCCTCGTTTTAACTTATTGGCGACAGCATCGTTCAGTGTACTTGTAATCAGCACTTTACCTTTTTCTGCTTCCGCCTTATCGATGGAAGGGTAGACCCATATACTGTAATTGTTACGATATACTTCCTCATTATTATCAGAAGAAGCCGTTGTGAGCGTTAAACTATACCTACCAGATTGCAAGTTTTTAGCCTGAGGTATACAGATAGTTCCCACTGAGATGAGCCCTTGAGCATCAGAATTTACAGTTAATTGTCCCTGTACGATGGTCGTATCCGACAAATTAGTTGTATTACCGTTTTTGCGAGAGAGTCCCCAAAGAATATTTTTACCCTTCAAGGATGCACCACTGTAATTAGCTATTTTGATATCAGCCAGAATCGTCTCATCAGAAAAGCAGAATTTAGGCAGTTCAGCCAGAATAACAGTATTATAGCACCACTGTTTCCATTCATCTTGGGTGGTAATCCCTTTTGTTTGCATATTGGCATCGAGAATACCCACGTAAGCCGAACCCTGTCCTGGATAATCCTGAATGTCGAGGAGCTGGAAGCCGGCCATGTTCTTGGTACGGAGATCCATTTCGATATCAGCCTTATAGAGTTGTACGGCCCATTTTCCGCTGGCATCATGGAAGGCTTTAGCCATGTCGGCCAGACCGGCTTTTTGCAGTCTTCTCTGGAAAGTCATCATATTATACGGATAGAGCACCCCTTTATACTCAGGTATTTCTGTTTCGAAATCAGGATAAGTCTGGAATTGACCCGTCTCGTGGCTGATAACAGGAACATTGGCTGCATCGCAGGCAAGGTCAAAATTTCGGGTGGAATTCGGATAGAAATGGTTGAGCATACCACCATCGTAGACATCGGCAAAGGCGAATGAGCCACGAGTGTGGGTGTTATAGTTGCCCCATCCTTCGCCACCGATACGACAAGTGGTGAAGTAATCCATTCCCGGTTTGATGCCCTGGTAGCCTAGATAGAAGTTAGAGCCGAAAGTATAGAGTTTTTCAGGTGCCATTTTGCGGAAAGTATCCACAAATTGTTTCATGGCTTCGATAGAACCCCAGAGTTCATTACCTAAAGCCATCATTTGGAAACTAGGATGATGTCCATAGGTACGGATAATATTCTTGCCTTCTTTCAGAAGAAAGGTCATGAGGGTAGAATCTTCAGCCTTGAAATCCCCCCAGAAAGGAAGTTCTGGTTGTAAGTAGAACCCCAACTCATCAGCTGCCTGAAATGCAGCTTCAGGTGGACACCAGGAATGGAACCGAATATGGTTGATGCCATAGGTACTGAGCTGCGTGAGATATTCTTTCCAGTCATCAGTCTTCATGGCAACATGTCCCGTTTGTGGCCATACGCAGGCATCATGTTTACCTCGTAGAAAAGTGAGGGTATCATTCACATAAAAGTGATGATTCCGAGTTTCCATTTTGGTAAGTCCAAAGGTTGTTTCATAGATATCTTTACCTACAATTTCAGCTTTCAGTCGGAAGAGGTTAGGATGAAACTCACTCCATCGTTTAGATGTTTTAGACAAGTCGAAATGAATAGTAGCATCCTTGTCTTGTTCATGGAGCAGTGATGCTATCGGGAAAGATTTTTGAGCGATAATCTTTTCTTTGTCGCCATCGGTATCGATAACAGAGAAAATGATTTTGTCTTTGCGTTTCAGATTCGGCGTACAGCGGAAGGTCACCTGTGCCACGGTTGGGTGCTCAATGTCTGTGCGGACTTGCAAATCGGTGAAGTGAGTAGGGTGGATGGCCTCCAGATACAGTTGTCCGATGATACCGTTCCAGTTCGTCTGAGTATCTTCTGTGTAGGCATGTGAAGAAGCGTATACTTGTTCAGGAACCCCGCTGCCGTTATCCACAAGAATAGTGATTGTATGCTTTCCTGGTGTAAGAACCTTAGAAAGATCAAAAGTCTGGGGAGTAGATACATCATTACTGCCTCCACACAGTTTGCCGTCAACAAAGATAGTCGTAGTTTTGGTACGTTCAAGATGGAGGATAATAGTATGATTCTTCCAACTTTTGTCGATGTAGATGTTACGGCTATACCACGCTTTACCCTTATACGAGAAAAGACGGGAAAGATGTGTAGTCTCAGTAGTATCTTTGATAGCGACACCCTTGCAATTCGTATCAGTAGTTCCGGGAAGCGATACCAGATCGCTAAATGGCGAATTGATAGACAACGAGCCCAGCGGATCGAGCGCAAACTGCCACTGACCATCAAGGGCAAGCCGTGTCCGTGATTGAGCAGACAAAGATAACGGCAAGAATAAGGGTAAGGATATCAATAGTAGAGATAAAAATATTTTTTTCATAATTGATTATTTAGGTTTTTTTACAAGTCTAAGGTGATTATATACTAGTTAACTGCAAATATACTGGTTACATAGTCCTTCATTTTTATCCAAATAATTCGTCCATGGTAATAGGTATCGGAGAGATTTCCGAATACATATTCTCATTTAGCCCGTATGTCGTTACGAGGCTTACCTGCACCCCGCCTTTGTGCCCTGTTTCCTTTTGAAAAGTTTCCATGCGACGGACGATGTTTCTGTATTCAGTCTCATTAAGAGTGTAGTCATCCTTTGAGTATTTCATCTCACAGATAGTCACAATACCGTCTGCACGGTCTATTACCAAGTCTATCTGGACGGCAGGTCGGCTTTTCTGACTGCGCCATGCATAGTATTCATGTCTGATAGCATCAAGCCTCAAACCATGTATGATCTGTCTTACATGCCACAGACAAACACGTTCGAAAGTAAGACCATACCAATTGTTTTGTTCGGGCGTACCGAGTGTGTTGCGCCAGAAATGTTCATCCGTCACTCTGCGAGTTCCAAAACGATAGTGGAATAGAGAGAAAAAATCTATCAACTGGTAGATTCCGTTTTTCTGCAATGAGCCATTGTTATAGCGGCGAATAAAGTCACAGTGCTCCAAATCATCCAACATGTCACTAAGATGGCCATTGTCTGCAATCTTCAACTCTTTCGCTATCTCTGAACGAGTGTAACCATCTCGACGTGTGCTGAGCAGTCGTATAATTTCCATATATGAATCAGCATTCTTAAAAAGAGAGTTGAAGAGTCTCTGGTATTCATTCTCCAGTTCAGGCTCTGCTGAAAAGAAAAGAGAATCTATGTTGTCTGGCACATTTTTCTTCGGATCAAGCAGACTCAAATAGTATGGTACTCCACCAAGCACCATATAAGCCTGCAATACGGCAATTCTTGGCCAACGGAATTTCCTGCTTTTTAGATATTCCTCTGTTTGTCCAAGAGAAAAAGGACGTAGGTGCATGGTGTGTGTGGTACGCTTATGGAGTCCTGCCTTGTTGTTGACAATATTGCGCATCATCCATGAGGTAGCAGAACCGCATACAACCAAGTAAATGTTATCTAACCATGAGGCACGACTGTTCCAAAATAAATCCAATGCTTGTAGAAATCCAGAACGACGCGTATCGAAACAAGGCAATTCATCAATGAACACAGTCAGACGACGCTTGCGATTTTTGTTTTTCCTCTCCAAGAGTTCTGCAAGTTGTGTAAAAGCCTCAATCCATGAGGATGCTTTGTCTCCTTTGTGACCATAGCGTACCAATGCATTATGGAAAGCCTCCATCTCTGTTTCTCGTGACCCGTCAATGACTCCTGTTGCGTAGAAGTCAAATTGATCCTTGAAGAAACTACGGATAAGAAAGGTCTTGCCAACACGGCGACGACCATATAAGGCTATGAATTCACTCCTTCCTGACTTAAAGTAGTCAGAAAGTCTTTCTAATTCCGATTCCCTACTAATAATTCTTTCCATTTTGACCTTGTATTTTGTCGATTCAAAAAATAAAGGGTAGAAATATTATGATTCTATCATAAATTGCTGATACAAAGATACAAAGAATATTTTAAATAAGATTTATTTCGGGCGGAAACTTGCATTTTTTTTGTGTTTCCGCCCGAAATAAATCATATTTTACCACAAATATAGGCGCAAGATTGTTACTTATATTGGGCGGAAACTTGATTATTTTGGCTGTTTCCGCCCAAAATACTTCATTCGCATTTATCAATGCAAGCAACATTCTCATTGGTTGCGAGCATAGTATAAGCATGAGAATTCACATGTCATAGTAAGATAGTTCCCGTTGTTTAATTTTATTCCTTGAAACCCCATGTAGCATTTGTCTTTTTGCCCTCTTTTTTTCTTCGAGAACGAACTTTTTGACGAAATGATTTCCATGCATTGTTGGAAATAATTCTCTTTTTTTTCTCTCAAGCGCCTCATAATCCTCTGTCATAACCAAATTTATACCATGCATCCATGACGAGATGCTTGGTGCGATATTCACCATACTGTCGGATTTCGTTGTCTTTTAAGACGCGGAAAGTCTCATTGATGCAGCCCTCACCACATACATCTTCTGGGTCGAGAATGTAGCGGAGATCTTCTGTTGTGAGACCATAGAGGTGGGCAAAGATGGCATCCAATTCTGCTTGCCATATAGCACGCTTCTCGGGATTATAGATGAATGGTTCTTTATTGCCAAGTTGCGGTAACTCTGCACGTTGTTCTGGAGTAAGTTCATCCCACAGTTCTTCTGCCCAACCGTCAAGATCATGGTTGAAATAGCAAAGTTTTGCCACTCGCTTTACTATCTCAAAACGCCACTCTTCTGTTATCTGATTTGGCGTGAGAACAGGGAACTGCTTAACAAAACCTATGCTTGCATGACTACCGCCTATTTTCTGCCTTGTAACATAATCAAAAGGTATTGAAGACATCAAGCCTAAAAGTATTGCTCCGGGCATAGTGCCACACTCCGCGAAGAGGAGTGTGGCACTATGCCCGACGCCAAAGGCGTCTGGAATAGGCGAACAAATGAATGTGCGTTCATTTGTCGCATTTGTTATATCTCTAAATCCAATTATCCACTTATGCTTCCACTTCCAAATGACATTCCCTTGACGGTCTGTCTTTACCAATCTATTTTTTACCTCAGACATTGGCACCCAATACCAAGGCATGATACAAGATGAGGAATTTGACAATTCTTCAATCGCTGGAGTGTCAATCGTGTTTGGGCGATCTCCTTCTGTTGGCCATGTGCCATAATGATGATTGTAGTGCCAAATCATCTTACCTTCGTAGAGTGGCACATAGATTTCTCCATCAAGATTGAAATTAGGAGCTTCATATTTTGCACCTGATTCCATAAGTTGTGCGTAAGTACGGAAGAGATGTGAATCATTGGACATATGTATCATACTTCCAAATCTTATGCTCCATGGGTTTTCTCCATTCTGCTCGTTGAGTAAAATAGTAGAATTCCTATATATTTTTGCTGTAAGTTTCGCGTCACGGCTAGTGCGGAACACAGGACAAGTTTTAGTGTTTGGATTCAGTCTCGCAAAGTCGGAAGTCTGCAATGAATAGATTCTGCGAGGGTCAAGTAAATGATCCAAGCGTGTAAGGTAGAATCCACCACTTACCTCTCGTGGCGCTTCTTGTGCTTTTCCAGCAGTCAAGAGACAGAACTTAAACCTTGAATCGATATCAAATAGCTTTTCTCTATTCTCGAAATCATAGAGAGATATCAGTCTGTTCTCATCAATGAGTTTTGAAAAGAAAGCTTTGCTGCTGTCATTGACAGCAATACCCGTTGGAAGAACCAAGCCCCAAGATTCTTTGGAGAATCTTAGACAAAGTTCTGCAAACAATGGATACAAGTCTATTTTCCCACATGCAGTTAGAGGGAAACGTCCCGAATTTTTTACATAATTACTTTGACTTGAGATGTCTGTATAGGCACTTATATAATTTTCATACAATAAAGGATTCTTTTCTTCTAATTCCGCAATCTTTTTTTTACGAACACTTTGGTTTGCTGCATTTACTATATCCATATTTTTTCCAACAAACCATTTTTCGTCTTCCATTTGCAGCTTATCCCAAGGTGGGTTTCCACACATTACATCAAAGCCTCCATCATATGCGAAGACTTCAGGAAACTCTACGCACCAATGGAAGAAACGATGCTGACGAGCACATTGGTCACCTCTTTACGGAAATCATCTGGTAACCTTTGTGCATCGACAATACCATCATTATCATCAAGATATTTTATTTCTTGAAGTGCTTGAAAAACGGTTCGGGTATATGGAATGTTAAATGCTGTAAAAGTGCCAGACTCGTCTAAGTCACTTTCAATATCTTTTGAGGTAAACTGCTTATAATAAGAGTACCTTTGTACTCAATAATCCATCTCTTAGAAAGAGATGAAGAAATTTGCAAAACAAATCCAGGTTTTGCAATAATCCTTTTATCATTTCTTAGTCTTGTTGCTTATCCGTATTTTCAGTGAAGTGAGGTTATTTTTGTTGATACCTTAGTGTATTGCTGCGTGATGAGAGCTCGTAGAAGTATCCGTATTCTTGGTATTAGCAATAATGACTTAGCCTACATACATTACTATACGGTAATGTATGTAGGCTAAGTCATTATTATATAGTAGAGTAGAGGTACTCTTGGATTAGTGCGTTTTATTTTTTCTCATTTGCTTTGCCTCATATTTCTGTATTGTTGTCATTATGGAGCCTATAGTATCTCCAATATCCTTCATCTGATCTCTGAGTGTTATTTCGTCATCTGTATCACCATCTTTACTATTTACTTCAAAGTAACAAAGTTCCTTGTCTGTTTTCGTATCCTTTAAAATAACATGTGCCTTGATATAACCATTCTTATAGACTTCTAATACTCTTATGACAAGTTCATAATTGGTCGTATCGCAATCAACGCAGGTAATGATGTTAGATGATTTTTCATTAAAATGTTCACAGAAGTATGATAAGGACTTCTCTGCCCAATCCTTATCCCTTTTGTATTTTCCAAGAAAAATATGGAAGCTGCTTCCTGTAATTTTTGGTGCAGATAATTTATTTCCATACGGGTCATATTTTATCTTTTTGGGCATATATATAGCCTTGGAACAATCAAGAGAAGTCTTTATCTTTTCATCAAACATATATGGTAATTTCCCTTCTATAGCTTCTATCGTTGGGGTGCTATAAGTAAGATTCATATATGGATTTTTCTTCTTTTGTGCTTGCATGTGCAAACATATGAGTATGTTAATGAGTATAATTAATATTTTCTTTATATACATATAGTGGTCATATAAAAAGGAGTGTCAAAAACTGACACTCCTAGTTGATGTTTATTTGGTTTCGACAAAGTATTCTTTGTTGAAAAGCAGACCTTAAGCCCAAGGATTTTCTGTTGGGTAAGGTAAGCTCTTAGGCTGGTTGTAAGCAACATCCTTGATACCGAGGTACTTGAATACGTCGAAGAGGATGCGACCAACATGATTGAAGGCTACAGCACCGTGGTGTGGATAACCCTTCTGGATCAATACGTGACGATAGAAACGACCCATCTCTGGAATAGCGAAGATACCGATACCACCGAATGAACGTGTAGGAACATCAAGTACCTCACCCTCAGCGATGTAAGAACGGAGGTTACCCTCTGAATCACACTGCAGACGATAGAATGTAACAGGGCTAGCAGCAATATCACCCTCAAGTGTACCACGTGTGAAGTCTGGTGTGCAACCATTCTCGAGCAAGCGGTTCTGGATAAGCTGGAACTTGATAGCACGGTTAGAACACATCTTGCAAGAAGGAGTGTTACCACAGTGGAAGCCCATGAATGTATCTGTAAGACTATACTTCTGACCATACTTAGGTACGATGTCCTCATCGTAGATGTACTGTGGAGTAGAGTTGTTGATATCGAGCAATGTAACGGTGTCATCGCTTGCACACATACCGATGTACTCAGAGAGCGCACCATAGATATCTACCTCGCATGCTACAGGAATACCACGGCTAACAAGACGAGAGTTAACATAGCAAGGCTCGAAACCAAACTGACTTGGGAATGCTGGCCAGCACTTGTCTGCAAATGCTACATACTGACGGTCACCCTTGTGAGCTTCAGCCCAATCGAGCAATGTCAACTCAAACTGTGCCATACGAGCGAGCAATTCTTCGTAATATTTGCCTTCGCCCATTTCCTTACGCATATCCTCGCAAACGTCAGCGATACGTGGATCGTTAGCGTGCTCACGATAAGCTACAAGAAGGTCGAGCTCTGAATTCTCTTCGATTTCTACACCAAGTTCATAAAGACCCTTGATAGGAGCGTTACAAGCGAAGAAGTCCTGAGGACGTGGACCGAAAGTGATAATCTTCAAACCTTTAAGACCCAAGATTACGCGAGCTACAGGAATGAAGTCTTCAATCATTTTAGCGATTTCATTAGCTGTACCTACAGGATAAGCAGGAATGAAACCCTTCAAGTGACGCATGCCAAGGTTGTATGAGCAGTTGAGCATACCACAATAAGCATCACCACGACCATTGATCATGTCGCCATCGCCTTCTGCAGCTGCAACAAACATGCAAGGACCGTCAAACTTCTTTGCGATAAGAGTTTCTGGGGTCTCAGGACCGAAGTTACCAAGGAATACAACGAGTGCGTTGCAACCAGCTGCCTTTACTTCTTCAACAGCTTTGTTCATATCAGCTTCATTTTCTACTGTAGTCTGGCAGTTGAAAATTTCGCCTTTATACTCTTTTACAATGTTTTCACGACGCTGAGTTGACAGTGCGATAGGGAAACAGTCACGGCTTACGGCAATAATACCGAGCTTCACTGTAGGAATGTTATTAGATACCATATATTTAATGTTTTTGTAATATATATACTTAGTATGAAAAATTGCTTAGATACAAAATTCATAGGTTGTAAATCTTGTTGCAAAGATAAATGATTATATGAATTACACCAAATAAAAATAGTGTAAAATTGGTTAAAGGACACTTTTTATATGAAAAAGTGGTGTATCCGGTGAAAAAGCATTATCTTTGTGTTTACTTTTGGATACAAAAGTTTAATAAAGATAGAAATTAAAAGAATGTAACTATGTGTGGAATAGTTGGATATATAGGTAATAGAGATGCTTTCCCAATTTTGATAAAGGGATTGCATCGCCTAGAGTATCGTGGTTATGACTCCGCTGGTGTAGCTTTGCTTAACCAGAAAGATGAACTTAATATTTATAAAGCGAAGGGTAAGGTGGCCGATTTGGAAACGGTAGCAGCTGATAAAGATTGTTCGGGTTCTATCGGTATCGCTCATACACGATGGGCTACTCATGGTGAACCTTCTGTTCGTAATGCGCATCCTCATGTATCTGAGAGTGGTAACCTTGCGATAGTGCATAATGGTATCATCGAGAATTACGCGGTATTGCGTGAGCAACTCAAAGCTAAGGGGTATCATTTTCAGAGTGATACAGATACTGAAGTGCTGGTTCAGCTTATTCAGTTCGGTATCGATGAGCACGGATTTAATTTGCTTGAGGCTGTAACTAATGCCTTGCGCAAATGTATTGGTGCGTATGCTATCGTGGTCGTCGATAAGAATTGTCCTAATCAGATTGTAGCGGCTCGTAAGGGTTCGCCTATGGTGATCGGTGTAGGTCAGAATAATGAGGAATTTTTCATCGCCAGTGATGCGACTCCTATCGTGGAATATACGAAAAATGTGGTGTATGTAGACGATGAGCAGGTGGCTTGTATCGAGTGTGGCAAGGATTTGCAGATTTATAATCTCGACGAGACGCAGGCTGAGATTGTGGTAAAGCATGTAGACTTGGATATCAATATGCTGAGTAAGGGTGGTTATCCTCACTTTATGTTGAAGGAGATTCATGATCAGCCTGACTGTATGCGTGACTGTATGCGTGGACGTATTGTAGATGATGAAATCAAACTATCTGCAGTGGATAATTTCGGTAGTCGTCTGTTGCATGCTCGCCGTTTTATTATTGTGGCTTGTGGTACTTCATGGCATGCTGGTCTTATCGGCAAGCAGCTCATCGAGGAGTTCTGTCGTATTCCGGTAGAGGTAGATTATGCTTCAGAGTTCCGCTATCGTAACCCGGTACTTTATCCAGATGATGTGGTTATCGCTGTGTCTCAGTCTGGTGAGACTGCCGATACTTTGGCTGCTATCCGCTTGGCTAAGGATAATGGTTGTATGATTTTCGGTATTGTCAACGCTGTAGGTAGTAGTATTGCTCGAGAGACAGATACGGGTATTTATATCCATGTAGGACCAGAAATTGGCGTGGCTTCTACGAAAGCCTTTACAGGTCAGGTCTTTTGTTTCGAAATGCTCGCTTTGGCATTAGGTAAGGCTAATGGTAAGCTTGATGACAAGCGTTATAAGGAGATGGTAGAGGAGTTGCAGGTTATTCCTGAGAAGATAGAGAAAATCTTGGAGCAGGATGATGCGATAGAGCATTTGGCTCGTCGATTTACCTATGCTCATAACTTCTTGTACTTGGGGCGTGGATGGAATTATCCTGTAGCGCTCGAAGGAGCTTTGAAGTTGAAAGAAATCAGTTATATTCATGCTGAGGGATATCCTGCTGCAGAGATGAAGCACGGTCCGATTGCCTTGGTTGATGCTGATATGCCTTGTCTCTTTATTGCTACACACCATGAGGGTTACGAGAAAATTATCAGTAACATGCAGGAAGTAAAGGCTCGTGGTGGTAATATCATCGCTGTCGCTACAGAGGGTGATGAAGAGATTAGCAAGATAGCCGACGAAATTATCTATGTGCCATCTACCATTAACTGGTTGGTGCCATTATTGAGTGTTATTCCTTTGCAGCTACTCTCTTATTATGTCGCTGTAGATAAGGGCCTGAATGTGGATATGCCTCGTAACTTGGCGAAGTCGGTTACTGTAGAGTAAGAGTTTTAAGATATTAACTATATAATTGTGCTATTTGTTCGGCAAAGTCAGCCGGACTGATAGCACTTTTTCGTATCTTGGAGCGATAGTTGTATACGGTCTGTACTGAGAAATGCAGGAAGCTGGCGATAGATACACTGTCTGTTATACCCATGCTGATAAGGGCATAAATGCGTAGATCTACAGTAAGTATATTTGGTTTGGGCTGTTTGATTTGTGCTTCAGGTTTCAGCAGTGCATTAAAGCGCATCACGAAATCAGGATGTGAATCGAGGAAAGCAATATCAAACTGGTAATAGAAATTTTGGAGATATTTCTCGAGGTTACCTGATGAGGTAAGCATCGTTTTTGCTTTTTCGATTTGTCCTGTAATCAGCAGATTATAGACGCCTTTTTTGAATTCGTCGATATCGCCGAGATAATTAGTAATCAGTCTATATACCTCGATGAAGTTTCTGTTTCTTTTTTTGATTTCTTCTAGCAGTTTACGATTATTAATTTTCAGCTTCTCCTGAAGTTGGCGTTCAGAATCGATAGAGTAGTGTAATGAGCGATTCATTCTTTGCATATCATCGACCATTATCTTTCGATTTTGAGCTCGTAGATACATGAGATAAGAGAGAATGATGATAGCAATTAAGGTAAGAAAAAGCAGAATAATACCTGTAACCAGATATTTCTCATTGCGTTTCATCTTTTCCTCGTATTTTCGGGTAATGATAGAGTGGGCCTTGACAATGTCCAAACTTCGCAAGCCGTCATGAAAAGAAGTGGCATTGTCAGTGCAGAGTAGCGCATATTCAGCAGCTCTACTACTACCTTGCTCTATATAAGGCGTCTTCAGTAGAAAGAGAAGTGACATAGCTTCACGGTTGCTACTGGTGATATCGTTAATAGCTGATTCTATCAAATAGTGAGCGTATGCATTTTGATTTTTTTCTTGTCTGTATATTTTGCTTAGAGCGATGTTAAGCATTGCTGCCTGTATGGTATTGGGGCGGGCTTTTTGAAGCAGTTTTTGTAAGGTAGATTTGCTGACATCTCCTAGGTAAAAGTTTCGATAGTAATAGTACAGCCAGTTATCCTTAGATATATACTGGCCGTATTTGCTCCAAATCTTTTTACTATGCAGTTTGAAGGCTTTTGAGAACAGAGGATATTTTCTTCCCAGGTATCTGCCTTCTAGTTCGATTGATATGATGGCCATTAATTGTTGGCACGGTATAGGCGCCTTTTTTATATCTCCTTTTTGGGCTAGCATATGCATAGCCTGGTCAATCTCACCTCTATATATATGTATTAATATAAGACGGAGTTCTATGTCGAGTATTTCTTCTGCTTGTTTGTCACTCAATGCGATTTGATGGCATTGGTTGGCATAATATAGAGCAGAGTCACTGTTATATTTTAGATATGCATCTGTAATTGATAGCAGGTAAGTATATAGGTCTTGGTCACCATATGATGTTGTATTCTGCAACTTAAGTTTTCCTATTTCTTTTTCCTTGTCGGCGTAATACCACTTGGCCTTGGATACGACGTTATCCAAGCGATCAAGATCTTTGTCTATATCGAAGGTCTGTGCTATCCCAGACATAGACATGGTGAGGTATATAATGATAACAAATATGTTTCGAAACATAAGAAATTGAATTATTTTTGGCAAAGATACTAATATTTCCAATTATTACCAAATAAATTATCAGTATTTACAATTACTATCTTATTTCATGTATTTATATTCTAAAATGTTTATTATCAACTGTTTAAATACCTTGAAAATTTACTTTTGCTTTTCAATCTATAGGTTACTGCTTGTTTTTATGTGAAATGGTATATCTTTGCATCAAAATAAAAACAACCAACACAGGAGATGGATGTATACAATCAGCTCCATAATCTTCTTATAAGGTATTGATCTATATTGAAAAGACTACTTGAGTTAATATTTTATGTATTGAAGTTTAAACATAAATCGCTTAAATTTGTGTTTCTTAATAAAAGAAACAAAAAGAGGGAGACTGTCGTGAGACAATCTCCCTTTTTTATTGTTTGTTTCATGTATTACATGAGTATCGGAATTAGCAGTTTGAAACCAAAGTTTCTGCCCATATTGTAAATTCCCATTTTACCATTTTCAGGATTATAGGTAGTATATTTGAGCCTGCTTAAATGATCTTGATAGGCGCGGTCGAACAAGTTGTTTGCTGTTATGTATAGACTTGCTCTTTTCTTGCCTTTTATCTTCAAGTCTGTACCCATACCTATATTTACGAGTGTATAGCTTGGTGTAGCGGTTTCAGTATCGTTGTATGCATAGTAATGGTCTTGTTTCAGATGACATTCCATATTGATATTGATATAGGTGTTATCGAGCACCTTACCGTCTCTTATGATATCGTAACGAAAATCTGAGGTCCACTTAGGTGCTGGAGTAAACGGCAGATACTTTCTGTCTTCAGGTTGATTTAACTGTACTGCGTTTACGTATGAGAAGGCATTCTGCCAATGTAGCTGTTCTATCGGATGCCAGTCGATACTGCATTCACCACCCATCAGTCGGGCATGGCCTTGTGTGTATTGATAGGTGTCGTAACCTTCTATTTGTATACCTTCTAGTTTTTCCGTGAAGATATAGTTATTGATCCAATTACTGAATAGAGATAGTTGTAGGGTTACTTTAGGGGTGGTATAGTCCCATCCTGCATCAATCTGCCAACTATTTTCTGGTTTAAGATCGTGGTTACCAAGCTCATATTGTACAGATCCCTCGTGTACACCATTTGATGCAAGTTCACTGAGGTTAGGTGCTCTGAATCCACGAGACAGATTTACTCTGACATTCATATTAGGTTGTATTTCGTATACTGCACCTGCACTGCCGGTGATGTTTGAAAAGTTTCGCGAAAACTGGTCGAATTGTTCCTCGAGTGCAAAGCTGTGTAAGTGTCTGTGGTCATATCTCAAACCGCCGCTTAATGTCCACTTACCCGTTTTATAGGTTGTGGTGCCAAATACACCGATATCAAAGAGCTGGTAGGCTGGTATCAAATACTCGTCACCATGGTTAAGAGAGCGCTGATACATACCGTTAACACCGGTGGCTATCTTCCAGTTACTATGTTCCGCTATAAGATATTTCAGATCATAGTTGATGGTATGCAACTGAAAATCAAGTCCGGCTTCATCCATACTTTCTTCGTATTCCTGTCGGCGGTTTTGCTGATAGGCGAGTGTTGCTTTAAGTGTTCCATCTCCAATGTAGAAAGAGTTGTCGCTTACTACTTTATAGTGATGTACTTGTTGAAACGGTAATTCTTTGCTATAGCTATAGGTATCTCCTCGTTCACCCTCAATAATACCAGGTGTAAGGTGATAGTAGCTCAAGCAAAGATGTGAAAATCCCCAGTTTTTATTGAGTCCCGCCATGGCTTCAGCTGCTCGTTCGCGAAATTGAGAGCCTTGTACATAGTTGTCGTATTTGTTTTTATAGTCGTGTGCCATTTTATCAGACCATCGCCCATTCCATACAAAACCGTTTTCGTTGCCTTTGAAGTTTACGGAGTAGTCAAAAAGTCCATTGTTGGTTTGATATTCTGACGATAAGTTGGCTTGCATGGTATGGTTAGGTGCTATCTGGTCACCATGAAAGACAATCACACCTGCCATGGCATCAGAACCATACATGAGCGAAGCTGGACCTTTGAGTATTTCTGCAGAAGAGATACCATTTCCATCGATTTCTATTCCATGTTCTGCACCCCACTGGTTACCTTCCTGACGTATACCATCATTGACAACTACCACACGGTTGCTTCCAAGTCCTCTGATGATAGGTTTAGAGATACCGCTACCTGTTGTAAGCTGTGATATACCAGGTTGATGGCTGAGTGCGTCAATGATATTGGTTGACGAAGTACTGACCAATTGTTGTGTACTGATGACTGAGATTGGTGTAGGTGAATCTTTCATTAGGGTATGGCCTGTAAGTCCGGTTACTACTACCTCATTGATGAGTGCATTCGACTCTTTCAGTACAAAATTCATGTGTTGTGTTTGTGATAAGTCGATTATTTTTACGATAGTTTGGTGACCGAGGTAAGAAACTTGCACCTCTGCTTTTTTGGCAGGTAATCCACTTAGTTTGAAGTTACCATCTGTGTCTGTGGTAGTACCCTGACGTAGTTCTGGAAAATAGATTGTTACTCCGATGAGAGGTTTACCATCGCTGGCATCAGTTACTTGACCTGTAAATGTGGCAGATTCACGCATAGGTTCTGCCCATGCTCCTATTATAATCATCTGGATAAGGAGCATAACCATTATTTTTTTCATTTTCGTTGTTGCTATATATGTATGTAATACTGTCCCACGATTTCTTTTATATCATGGGCTACTGATTTAAATGAGTACGGTTTTATGCCGTATTAAGAAAATGAAAAGAATGGAGGTGCACGTAATCCGACACCCGTTATCCTCTGTTTGAGAATAACTGTTCGCTTCAATCCGAAGCAAACATAACTATAGACTGCTGTTAAAGCAGCGACTAATATAGTAGGTGTGATATATGGTAGAGAAAGAAATGAACAGAGTATGCAATGGTCTATACTGACCGTTTGGTTGGTAATATGACCTGCATGGTTGATATGGTGCAAGCATTCATAACATGCTTGTTCACTTCGTTCTGATTCATGGTGGATATGAGTTACTGATAGAAGCAACATAGGAATGAATACTGCTAGCAGTATTCGAGCTTTCCATATTCGTCTATGATTCAGAACTTTTTTCAATCTTTTTCTACCTTGGTTATAGTAAAACGTTTAGCAAATTTACGAAATTAGCGGTAAATAGCTAGCTAATTTTATGATTTTAGTTGCTTATTTTATATTCTACAATATAATAATACATTTTTTTATATTTGGCAATGTAAAATACTCAAAATATCTAATAGACAAAGTATTTTTGTTTATAAATGCAATAAGACAATTTGTCAGAGTACTTATCTCCAGGCATCACCTAATAGTAGTGCTCCTCCAAATCCCGTATGTTCTAATTCTTGTAGTTTATCGTAGGTAACACCGCCTAAGGCATATACTTTTGAGGTAATGATACCATCTTTAACGGCTTGCTCTATCTGACTCTTTGTAAAAGCGGCCTGATATCCTATTTTGGATATCGAATTGTAAATAGGAGAAAGGCTAACGTAGTTGCATCGTTTTTTCCACGTGATTATTTCCTCGATGCTGTGACAACTTTTGCTGATGCTGCCTTGCCATCCCTCTATAGGTTCAGGATTGCGGCGATTCAGGTGTATGCCATACAGATGATAGCGAATTGCCAGTTCGTGATGATCGTGTAAGACGATACGTGAATAGTAATCTTCGGGTATCTCTCGTATCAAGGCTTCGATTTGAGAGAAAGTCCAGTTGGGCTTACGTATATGAATGAGGTCAGCATATTTCCGTTTAGGGTTTGTGGTCGACAAATGAAGACCTTCTCGGTTAGCCGAATGAGCAGAAGCGAGAAGCTCAACGATACGTTGTGCTTCTCGCTCTATCTTATCGGGCATCGTTATAACAACAGTTGTGAACATCTGTTTTATCCTACGCGGAAAGTTTCATCGAAACTAGCATCCCAATCTTTCCAGACAGGTTCACGGCCTATTTCGTGTAATCTTCGATTAATTTCTACAGCAGTACGGTTATCGCTTACACTAAATTGCTCGAGTGCTTGTGGATACGTATGATAACCACCAGGATTAGTATGTGATTCAGCCGACATGGTTGTAACCCCCAATGTAGCCATGTTATCGCGAATTTCCTTAGGTTCGCGTGTAGAGTAAGAGATATCTACGTCATGGTCGAAGATACGCATAGCAAAAGTCATCTGCGCCAGTTCCTTATCTGTAACAAAGCAGTTTGGCTGGAACCCTTCATTATGTGCAGGACGCATACGTGGGAAGTTTACTGAGTATTTGGTCTTCCAGTAATGCTTCTGCAAATAGCGTAGGTGGTAAGCCATCATGACCACATCCGTGCGCCATTCTTTTTCCAACCCTAACAGAGCACCCATACCAATAGAATGAACACCAGCCATACCCATACGGTCGAAACCATTGAGTCGCCACTCAAAGTTACTCTTCATGCCGGCAGGGTGATACAGTTTATAGTTCTCTCTGTGATAGGTCTCTTGAAAACAGATCACACCATTCATGCCGTGATGAGTCAGTTCGCGATAATCTTCGGTACTAAGTGGCATGACCTCGATTTTAACATTCGCGAAATATTTTTTGGCGATATCACACGCTTTAGCCAGATAAGGCACCCCCGCTTTGGCGGGATTCTCACCTGTTACCAGAAGAATGTTTTCAAAGGGTGCAAGTTTCTTGATGGCCTTATATTCATTTTCAATCTGTTCTGGTGTTAAGATGGTTCTAGCCATCGGGTTTTGGCGATGAAAACCGCAATACACGCAACTGTTAGAGCATGAGTTGGTAATATAGAGCGGAATAAACATCGATACGCATCTACCAAAACGCTGTTCGGTATATTTGCGGCTCAACCGTGCCATTTCTTCTAAATGAGGAATGGCAGCAGGTGAGATCAATGCCATAAAGTCATTGACATCGCAATAGGACTTATGGAGAGCCCTAACCACATCATTATCAGTCATCTGAGCAATTCGCTCTGTGGTCTCATCCCAACTTATTTTTGCTAATTCGTCTGAAAACATTGATTCTAATGTTTCTTATATGTTTATATATTTATTTTATTATTTATGCTTTCAACTTTCTCAAATCGTGAGTTAGTTTGGCGGCACAAAAGTTAGGACCGCACATCGTGCAATATTCACCATCCGTGTGTCCGGCTTCTTCGAAATATTGCAAGGCGCGTTCTGGGTCGAGTGACAAATGGAACTGGTCGCGCCAGCGGAAATCGAAGCGAGCTTTAGAGAGTGCATTATCACGAATCTCTGCCCCAGGATGCCCCTTAGCCAAATCGGCTGCATGAGCTGCGATCTTATAAGTTACAACACCTGTGCGCACATCTTCCTTGTTGGGCAGAGCGAGATGCTCTTTCGGTGTAACGTAGCAGAGCATTGCAGTACCCAACCACGCTATCTGTGCACCACCGATAGCACTGGTGATATGGTCATAACCCGGTGCAATGTCGGTTACCAATGGACCGAGGGTATAGAATGGAGCCTCATGACAATGGTCTAGTTGGCGTTCCATGTTTTCGCGTATCTTATGCATCGGAACATGTCCTGGACCTTCGATAAAGGCTTGTACATTGCGAGCCCATGCATGCTCCACCAGTTCGCCCATGGTATCGAGTTCTGCAAATTGAGCAGCATCGTTAGCATCGGCAGTACAGCCAGGTCGTAATCCATCTCCTAGTGAGAGTGCTGTATCATATTGTGCAACTATATCGCAGATGTCATCGAAGTGTTCGTAAAGGAATGATTCCTGGTTATGTACAAGGCACCATTTGCTCATGATACTGCCACCACGGCTTACGATACCACACAGACGATGGTCTGCCAAGTGCACGTTTTGAAGACGGATACCGGCATGAATGGTGAAATAGTCTACTCCTTGTTCACATTGTTCAATAAGAGTATCACGGAAAATCTCCCAGTTGAGGTCTTCTACCTTACCATTAACCTTCTCCAGCGCCTGATAAATAGGCACTGTACCTACTGGAACCGGACAGTTACGAATAATCCACTCACGTGTTTCGTGTATATTATCACCGGTAGAAAGATCCATCAGGGTATCGCCACCCCATTTACAGCTCCATACAGCTTTATCCACTTCCTCCTCGATGCTTGACGTCGTGGCAGAATTTCCGATATTCGTATTAATCTTCACCAGGAAGTTTCTACCGATAATCATCGGTTCACTTTCTGGATGGTTGATATTGGCTGGTAACACAGCACGCCCTTTTGCGATTTCGTCGCGTACAAATTCAGGAGTGATATAGCTTTTGATACCCAATTCTTCGCAATTCATATTTTCGCGAATAGCGACGTATTCCATTTCAGGAGTTATGATGCCTGCTTTCGCGTAAGCCATCTGTGTGATATGTAATCCTTTCTTGGCACGACGTGGGCGATGAATATGTTCAAATCGCAGATGGTCTAACGAATGGTCTGCAAGTCTCATCTGTCCGTATTCACTCGTTACTCCTTGTAATTTATCTGTGTCGTCACGGTCTACAATCCACTTTTCGCGAATTCGCTTGATACCTTTCTTCAGATCTACCTTTACATTTGGATCTGTAAAAGGTCCGCTCGTATCATAGATATATACCGGAGCATTTGGAGTCATGTGCGGTTTATCGTTTTCATCACGCGTCACAGTTGGTGTCAAGTTTACTTTGGTCATACCCACACGTATGTCCTTATAGATACGGCCATTCATGTAGGCCTTTTCGCGCTTAGCATAAGCTTGATGATCTTGTGGCATAATTAGATAGCTTCGTTTAAGAATGAGGTTAATGGACTAGAGGCTTCGGCGCACATATTAACAGCACCAAGACCTGCTTCGAATGCTCTTCTACCAGAGATGACGGCTTCCTTGAAAGCCTTGGCCATTTCGACAGGATTGCCTGCCACGGCTATTGCCGTATTAACGAGTACAAAGTCGGCACCCATTTCCATGGCTTCTGCAGCCTGACTAGGTGCTCCGATACCTGCATCTATGACGACTGGTACGGTAGCCTGTTCGATGATGATACGCAACATATCTTTCATGCGCAAGCCTTGGTTACTGCCGATAGGGGCTGCAAGAGGCATAACAGTAGCTGCACCTGCTTCTTCCAAGTGTTTGCAGAGGGTTGGGTCAGCTTGGCAATATGGCAATACCACGAAACCTTTCTTGGCAAGTTCTTCTGTAGCTTTCAAAGTCTCGATGGAGTCAGGTAAAAGATAACGAGGGTCTGGGTGAATTTCGAGTTTTACCCAGTTTGTGCCAAATGCTTCGCGAGCCATCATGGCTGCAAATACGGCTTCTTTGGCGTTGCGTACACCACTTGTGTTCGGCAGAAGTTGGATATTTTTGTTTTGGATAACATGAGTGAGCAAGTCATCGTTTTTGTCGCTCAGTTCTACACGTTTCATGGCAACAGTTACCATTTCGGTTTCACTAGCCTTGATGGCTTCTGCCATCTGTTGGTTATTATTAAATTTTCCTGTACCCAGGAATAGGCGTGAGCTAAACTCACGGTCTGCGATTTTTATTTTTTCCATTGCTTTATGATAGCTTTATTTATTCTTTGATTAGTTGGAGTAGTCGCTGCATTTCCTTGATCGGGTTGTCTGCTCTCAGCACAGTTCCGCTTAGCGCTATTCCGTTTACACCTGTCTGCATAATATCAGGTATATCTTGGGCTGTAATGCCACCTATCGCCACAATAGGTAAATCGATATGTGCTTTGCGCATCAAACTTACGATTTGTCGATAGCCTTCTAATCCCAAAATAGGTGAGAGACCTTTTTTCGTGGTTGTAAATCGAAAGGGACCACAACCGATATAATTGGCTCCAGAAGCAGCGTGTGCTTGGATATCTTCAAAAGTGTTCGCCGTACCACCGATGATAGTTTGTGGTCCTAGTATCTGTCGGGCTTGGTCGATAGGCATATCTTTTTTGCCTAAGTGAACACCGTCAGCCCCCAGTTCTTTTACTAGAGCTACATGGTCATCGATGATGAAAGTAGCGTGTGCATCCTTGCAGAGTTGCATAGCCTGCAAGGCGATAGGTCTGATCTCTTCGTCTGTAGCATCCTTCATGCGAAGCTGTATCCATCGGCATCCTCCTTGAAGAGCCATGCGTATACCATCGAGATAACTGTAGTGCTCGGTGTAATGGCTGATAAACTGTATCATCCTCCACAAGCAGCTGTTATCACGAGAATATCTGCACCATCAGCAAGAGCTGTAGTATTCCATTCTTCACGAATAATAAGTTCTGAGTTTAGGGCGATAGCTACGCCTGAAGCAGGCAAAGCTAATTCTTCTGCCAGTTGTTGCAGATTAGCAGCATTGGTCTGGTGTGACTTGTCGTTAAGTGTAATATTCATATTCTTAATCCTGATTAGTATTCGCATCAAGGGGGATTAAGATGATACAAGTCCGTATCAAAAAAGCCCGAGCAACGACATATAACTACGTCATTACCCGGGATCTTGTCTATACTTTCTTTCTATTGCTATTCTAGCTTGCTCATTTCCTACGGCTGAATTACCAGCATCAGGTTTAATGGGTATCATCTCAGCCCTACATGTTAAGCCTATTGGCTTCGTGTAGAGCACCCCGAGTATTCTTTTACGAGTGCAAAGTTACACTTTTTCTTGAAAAGTCAATACAAAACATAGAATTTTAATGATATTATTTGTGATATACCCTTATTTTTCTTACATTTGCAATGTAAAATGACACTCAAGTAGTATTTTTTTGGTAATGAAAAACGCTATAACCACCGTGCTGTTAGTATTAATGGTACTGCTTATTAATTCTTGTATTCATAAGGATAAAACAGCATTAGACCAAAACTCGGGCGATTCCATATACCTTTCCTCATATATTAATAAGGTATCAGCGAGAAATCCAGAAGACGCCTTACATCTTTGCGATGATGCAGAGAGAAAAGGAATGATGTGCCATGCCGATGCTGTTCGAGAAAAAGCCTCAATCTTTTTACGATATTATAATGATATCGATTCTGCTGCCGTACTGATTCGTTCGATAGTTAAAGATGACAGTGTGCTCGCATCGCCTAAAAGACGTTTGAAGGTATTTGAATTAATTAGTACGATTGCGTTGCAACGCAATAACTATGTTGTGGCTACACATTATTCTAAACAAGGGCTTCGCTTGGCTCAAGAACTCCGTGACAGTAGCCGTTATGGCTTTTTTATGTTTAATGTAGGACAGGCTCTCTGGTGTACAGGCGCTCGTGATGTCGGTATGCGCGAAATGATGCATAGTATAGCATTGCTTGAGAGGATAGATCCTAGTATAGAAGCAAAACTGTTGCTTTCTAAATCTATTGGTAAAGCTGCTTTCTTTTTGATTGAAGAGCGGAAACTGGAAGATGCCTGGCAGTTGAGTAAAAAGCATGAGAGCCTCATTGATAGTCTGGCACAAGTAAGCGATGTCAACTTAGATCGTGCCAGGGGGTATTGTTATGCTGACATGGCTCATATCAATGTGCTCTTGGGTAATAAAGCTGAGGCTGGAAGCTATGTCAAAAAGTTTTGGGGTACTAAGATGGCGCAAACGGCTGTAGGCAAGATGGCGATAATACCTTACCTCTTTTATAGTGGCAAATACAGCCAGTTGTTGTCGTATCATCAGGATATCATGGCTTATAAAGGCAGTGATACGATAAGTGATGATTTTATCAAACTGCTTCGCCTTGAGAGTATTGCCCTCGAGCATCAAGGTAATTTGAAAGCTGCTATTGTTAAACTTCATACGATTAGTAATCTCAAGGATAGTCTGAGGGCTTTTGAATATTTACAGACTACGGCTCACATGCAGGAGCAATTTAAAACAGAACAATTACGGGCTGAGGTTCAAGAAAAGATTAATCAGCGTAATATTCTGAATATTATAGTAGCTGTAGTGCTCGTTCTCATAGCTATTCTTATAGGTATTTTTATTGCCTATGTGCGCCACAGTAAAGCTATGCAGGCTAAAAATCGGAAGTTGATAGAAGAATATGAAGCATTCAACCGTCAGGTGGATGATCAGAATGTGAGATACAAGGAGGAGGTTGAACGTGAAAATAGGGAGATGGCAAATTTTCAGACGGGGGCTCGTGCATCAGAAAAGCTACAGAAACAAACTGATAGCTTATCGGATAAAGTACCAGAAGGCTACGATATGCATTCTCTGAAGGCTATCCGACTGAAGTTGTTACAGTATCTGGATGAAGAGAAATTATATAAAGATCCTACTCTTACGCGTGCAATGGTGCTCCGCAAGTTAGTGATCAAGGATGCTGAACTCAGTGCAGTGCTGAAGTATACGATGAATGGCGATTCGCTCATTAAAGTTATCAATGGCATACGTATCAAGAAATGTTGCTTGGAGCTAAAAGAGCATCCTGAATATACGATAGAGGCTATTGCTCAAGATTGTGGATTCAGTTCTTTGCGCACCTTTCAGCGAACGTTTAAGGATTTTATGGGGATGACCTCAACCGAATATCGTAAAGCTGTCGCAAGTCAAGTATAGCTATGCAAAGAAATGAATTTATATCAAGAATTATTTGTTATCTTAATTTTTTGAGAGAAAGTTTTTTGAGTTGGCATAATTTTTGTACTTTTACGAAACAATAGTTATTAGTTAAAGTATGTCTCAAACAAACAGCAATATTAAAGAAAGAATTAAATTGAAAGAGCCTAGACGTTACCAGGTTATCTTTTTCAACGATGATGTAACGACTATGGATTTTGTAATCGAGGTACTCACGACTGTGTTTCATAAAGCTTATCAAGAAGCAGAAGAACTGATGATGAAGGTTCATCTCAATGGTAGTGCCGTTGTAGGTGTATATAGCTATGATATAGCTTTAACCAAGACCACAAATGCTAGTGAAATGGCTCACAAGGCAGGGTTCCCATTACGTATAGAAATGCAAGCTGAATAATTATGATAGTAGAGGATTCTGATTTTATTTTTTCAGGTTTAGTAGAATATTACATTAGAGGGGCTGAATCAAACTGCAAAAAGAGTCATTGCGAAATTATTACCCCGGAGCATTTGCTTGAAACCATCATCTCTGACGATATATTCATAGAGACTTGTCGTCCTTATCATGTAGATCTTCAAGGCATGATGAAGGATTTAAAGTCTTATACCGACGGTCTTGATATGTTGGATGAAGAACCCGAAAATGTGGAGAGTTCTTTTCAGTTGACGCAACTTTTTAAGAATGCTGCTTTGATGGCGAATTCTGCAGGTAGAGGTTTTGAGTGCCGTATACCTTTACAGATCATTATCATCAGTTTATGGAATTTACCTGAGTCTTGGGCTTCATTCTATCTAAAGAAATATATTCTAGAATTCAGTGAATTCGGTAACTTCGAGCCTTTCATGAAGGCACTGATGAAGCGTTGCAAAGCTTCTCATGAAAATTTCGTTCAGCCACTCGACCCTACTATAGATGTTTCGAATATACAGCCGCTTATCCATTTCGGTAATACGGATGATGATTCTGTAAATTATGAAAGTTTTGATGACTCAGATCAGGATTTTGATGATATAGATCCTAACGCAGAGGTCGAAATCGGTAATAAGGACGGTGTAATTCGTATTCCTTTTATCCCTGGTGCATTTGGAAATTTTCAGCCTCTTCCTAATGATGCCGAAGATGATGCCGATGATGACAGTTGGAAAAAATATGTAACGCATATTAATCCTCTGGTAGAGGGGCATAATCCTCTTATCGGACGTGATAAGGAACTTGACCGTACGGTGCAGATTCTTTGTCGCAAGGATAAGAATAATCCGCTTCATGTGGGTGAACCGGGTGTAGGAAAAACGGCTTTGGTGTATGGATTGGCCGACCGTATTAATAAGGGTGAAGTGCCTGATCGACTGAAAAATAGTCAGATTTATAGTCTTGAGATGGCTTCGCTGGTTGCCGGTACACAGTTTCGTGGTGATATGGAGAAGCGTATCAAGAAGATTATGAGTGGTGCTGCTCGCGAGACGAATGTTATCATTTATATCGACGAAATACATACTTTGGTTGGAGCGGGTACTACAAGCGATTCTGCTCTTGATGCTTCTAATATGCTTAAACCTTATCTTGAAGCGGGTACCATCCGTTTTATCGGTAGTACGACGTATGAGGAGTATAACCGCTTCTTTGCCAAGTCTAAGAGTATTGTGCGAAGATTCCAGCAAATCGATATTAACGAACCAAGTATCGACGAGACGATAGCTATTATCAAGGGCTTGCAAAAGAATTATGAGAAGTACCATCATGTGGTTTATCGTCCAGAGGCTATAGAGTTTGCGGTGAGGGCTTCTGCCAAATATATTAACGACCGATTTCTTCCGGATAAAGCTATAGACCTGGTGGATGAGGCTGGTGCGTATCTTGAGATTCATCCGAATGATAAGTCTACTCAGTATGTTACTAAGGATTTGATAGCTAAGGTATTACAGCGTACTTGCAAGATAGATGCCTCTGTGATGAAAGAGGATGATAACAGACAGCTTAAAACGTTGTATAAGCGTATGGCTGAGCGTATCTATGGGCAAGACGAGGCGATATCTCAGGTGGTCGAGGCTGTGGAAATGGCTAAAGCGGGTTTACAAGATGATAATAAACCATTGGCGAGTCTGCTCTTTGTCGGTCCGACAGGTGTGGGTAAAACAGAAGTCGCTCGTGTACTCGCACAACAGTTAGGAATAGAATTGGTACGTTTCGATATGTCTGAGTATATGGAGAAACATGCCGTGGCTAAACTTATCGGTTCCCCTGCTGGTTATGTTGGTTATGAAGATGGTGGATTGTTGGTAGATGCTATTCGCAAGACTCCGAACTGTGTACTATTGCTCGACGAAATCGAGAAAGCGCATAGTGATATCTTCAATATCCTCTTGCAGGTCATGGATTATGCAAAACTTACTGATAATAAAGGTCAGAAAGCTGATTTCCGTCATGTCGTGGTTATTATGACCAGTAATGCGGGTGCTCAGTTTGCCTCACAGGCTAGTGTCGGATTCCAGAGTGTTGTCAGTCGTGGTGACGCTATGCTTGCCACCGTGAAGAAAACGTTCAAGCCTGAGTTTATTAACCGTCTTTCAGGTATTGTTGTCTTCCACGATATGGACGAGAAGATGGCATCGTTGATCTTGCAGAAGAAGGTGAGCGAGTTAGAGGCTAAATTGCAAAATAAGCACGTTACCTTGACCTTGACAGATGAGGCTATTGCAGAACTCGTTAAACGTGGTTTTACTCAAGAATATGGTGCTCGTGAAATGGACCGTGTTATAGCACGAGAGTTAAAACCGCTACTGATGAAGGAGATACTTTATGGCAAACTTCGAAAAGGTGGCCATGTCGATGTCGAGTATCAAGATGGTAAGTTTATCTTGAAATAGGATGTCGTGACAATTTTATCAATTTACCCTTAAATGGCAGTATACGAATTAGATAAAAATGAAATCGCATTTCCCGATCCGCGAGGTGGAGATGAAGATGGACTGATAGCAATAGGTGGCGATCTGAGTATTGACCGCCTGTTGTTAGCTTATAACTATGGTATATTTCCATGGTATAGTTTCAGGGATGCACCCGATATCATGTGGTTTTGTCCGATGAAACGCTTCGTCATTATTCCAGGCGAAGCTCATGTTAGTCACTCTATGAAGCAACTTATTCGTAGTGGAAAATATCGCGTTACGTTCAATAAGGCTTTTGATGAAGTGATACAGGGATGCAGTAAAGCACAAAATCGTATCGAGCAGGAAGGGGCATGGCTTGGTGAAGATATGATTCAGGCTTATACCGAACTATATCATCAAGGATTCGCTGCAAGTGTGGAAGTGTGGAATGGCGACAAATTAGTAGGTGGTCTTTATGGCGTAACTTTGGGTCGGGCTTTCTTCGGCGAAAGTATGTTCTCTCTTGAGCCTTCGGCATCTAAACTCGCTTTAATCTATCTTTCCAATATGATGAAAGATAGAGGAGGTACGGTAATCGATTGTCAGTTAGAAACTCCTCATCTCAAGTCGATGGGCGCTAAGTATATTGACTATGATGAATATCTCAGACTGATTCACGAAGATTTTTAATGATTCCGACGGAATATACCTACATACAAAAAGGACACCTCTATTTCAATAGAAGTGTCCTTTTTATATGACATTCAGTTTACTGATGTTTTCTGCTATAGATGCTTATATTATCTGAAGCCTTAAATACGATTTTATCGTGAGCAGGGATAACAATCTTCTCTTTAGTAGAAGGATTGATACCAGTACGCTCAGGCACTTGCTTTACCTGAAAGCGACCAAAGTCAGGAATAGCCAACAGACCGTCACCTTCGCAGAGGTTGTCTGCGATAGCACCTAATACAGCGTTAACTACTTTGCTAGATTCAGCTTTAGTCAAGTTAGCCTGTTCTGCTACCTTGCTTATAAGTTCTGTCTTATTCATATTTATTATATTTATATAGTTTAATGATTAGAATTCTTGGGCTTAAAGGGTAGTGTCAGATCCCAAACCTTCTTGAGCTCGTCTGGTGGGGTAGTGCGTAATACCAGATCAAGAGCGAACTTGGTCATATTTTTCGATTCGGGAGTTCTCAGAAAGCGTTCATCCAAACACCAGTCCCCCAGTCGATATCTATCGAGTGCATCAGCATCTTTGAAGATATGATATATTTCCTGTCCTATAGTCGTACCCTCATCATTTCCGATATGCGACACAGCGATAGCTTTATCCCCGATATCATCATTACGATCATGATATTTCATAGCATCGTAAGCCTCTTGGTAAAAGGAAATAGAAGTTTTATTCTCTTGACTCTGCAGTTTGCAGAAATCCGCATAATATTCAGCGGCACGATCCCCATGACCGATATCCCTATAATTATCTTTGCGACGAGTGTCGTGAAAAATGCAGGTATGAGCAAGAGCAGTCATGGCATCATCGCTAAGATTTCTTAAATGGCCAATGCGGAGTGCATGGAGCAGAACACGTGCACTATGTGCTTCCGTATGAATGTCTAGATTGCCAGGTAAAGACCAAAAAGCAACATGAGCTTCCATATAGTTTTCCCATTGTGTGAATAGTTTTTGTACACGATGAGGTTGGCTTTGTAAGATATCTTGTTTTAGCTTCATTTGAGTCTAAACCATTGCAAAATTTTTCTTTACTATTCCAAGAAGTGCATAGATGGGATTGCAAAAATAGCGAAATTTTCTGATATAGTCGCTATCTTTTTAATAAAAACTTTCCTTTTTCAGAAGTGAAATCATTTGAAATTTAGCATTTTTTTAATCAATTATTTAAAATTGCTTAATATTAGGAGTGAATAATCATTTATTCTTTTAAAATTACAAAATGATTTGTAACTTTGAAACTTAAAATGAAGTTATTTTCAAGGCAAAATGAGTGAAGAGATGAATTACACAGAAATTAAGCAGATTCGCAGCAAGGGAATCTATGCCTATTATTCTTGTCAAAGTGGCAAGGATACCTATATCTTAAAGGGACTTAAGTTAGAATATCAGTCTCGTAAGCAGTTTGCTCACCTTTTGCAGCGTGAGTACAAAAAGTGCTCTGCTTTGAATCATGAGGGTATTGTAAAATACATCGACTTGATCGAAACCGAGAATCAGGGTACGTGTATCGTATTAGAATATATCAATGGTCGTTCGTTAAAGGAGTATATTCAAGAGCGACACTCTGACGAAGAAAAGTTTGCAGTTTTACATCAGTTGGCTTCTGCTGTAGATTATCTGCATAAGAATAAGGTGGTTCATGGTAATCTGAAGCCATCTAATATTTTGATTACGAATCAAGGAGATCAGGTTAAACTTATTGATTTCCGTTTCCTCGATACGGATGAGAGTGCTGAACAGAGTGTTTCGTTGAAGTATCTTGCACCAGAGCTTCGAGATGGAACAATGACGGTAGATGGTTATGCTGATATCTATTCCATTGGTATGTTGCTTAAGGATATGAATTTAGGCAGTATGGCTACCAAGGTTATCGAGCGGTGTTGTTCTTTTGGCCGTTATGAGCGTTATGAGCAAGCAGAGGATGCAATTCAGGCACTCGAACATGGTGGTAATCATGGTGGTGAGCTTAATCTCAAGCTTGTGGGTGGCATCGTTGGTGCTGCTGTTATTGTGTTGGCCATCTTCTTAGCTGTAACTCAGTTTGGAGGTGACGTTACTGCTGCAGACGGTACAGCTCAGACAGATTCTACTGAGACTGTGGCTTCAGAGAATGGTGATGCCAGTGCTAATGGTAACGCTGCTTATGCTGATGCACGGGCGAGTGCTCCTGCTCAGACTCCTGCACCAGACCAAGCTGCAGCAACTGTGGAGAATCAACCAGCTGCCGCAACGGCCAGTGATGCTGTTAATCAGATTCAGGGTGCAGTTACTGCCGATCTCGATAAAATATTTGACCCTTATATTAATGGTGTAAAACAGGGTTATCCTGGTAAGCAGGTCGCTCGTTATTACAAAGGTATTCTTCGTGCTTATCAGTTGAAAGGCGCTGATCTTGAGGCTTTTGATAAATTCTTTGCTGATTATATTAATGGCAAGAAGGCTCAGCTCAAGAAGTAATAAGCCAAGAAGTAAATAAAACTAAAGGTAGATACAAGTTAAAGCGTCAGCTCTGTTGAAGATTAAAACGTAGCTGACGACGGTATTTTTAGAGTTTCAATAGACCGATATAATTTCATATTTTTGTCGATATGGAATTATATCGTTTTTTTATGACTTTACTCATGGGGGAATGCTGCTGGATAAGTTAGCCGCTGCTAAGCAGCTATCTGATGGTAAAGCTGCTATATCTGATAGTTAGTAGCTCTTGATAGTTAGCGTTATCTGATGGATAAGCAAGTGTACATGCGTAGGTATGCAAAAAAGTCTCCATCTTATATAGTTTAAGATGGAGACTTTTTAAGTTGATTCAGTCATCTTACACTTCTATTGAGAACTTGCCTACGAAGTGCAAGATGAGTAATATGCGTTAAGATAGATTATTCTTCAGTTTTCTTATTGTTGTACTGTTCCAGGATATTCTCCATAGAATCATCGATACGCATCTTGTAGAATGAACGCCATACGAAGACGATAGCGATAAGTACGAAGAGAATACCAAAATATGGTGCCAGCTCACGGAAAGATTCGCTAATAGCCATCTCCATAGCCAACAAACCGAAGAGGGTAGTAAACTTGATGATAGGGTTCAGCGATACAGAAGAAGTATCCTTAAATGGATCACCTACAGTATCACCTACTACAGAAGCATCGTGAAGGTCTGTGCCCTTCAAAGCAAGATCTACTTCCACCACCTTCTTAGCATTATCCCAGCTACCACCTGCATTAGCCATAAATACAGCCTGAAACAAACCAAAGAGGGCAATACTGATAAGATAACTAACGAATAATGATACCGCATTGTTACCACCGATACTTGCAGGAGAAGCTAAACAAGCAAAACCTAATGCAAAGAAGAAGATAGCGATAAAGATATTCCACATACCCTTCTGAGCATACTGTGTACATATCTTAACCACCTCAACACTACTCTTAGAGTCAGCCTTCTTAGGTGCGTTAGGATCGAGTTTGATGTGATCCTTGATAAAGGCAACGGCGCGGTTAGCACCTACAGTAACAGCCTGTGTACTTGCACCGGTAAACCAGTAAATAACACAACCACCCAACAAGAAACCAAGAATGGTATAAGGATTTAAAATATTCAGTACACTTGCTGGATCGATACCCAAAACGTTTTTGATAACCAAGATAATAGAGAAAATCATGGTTGTTGCACCTACTACGGCAGTACCGATCAATACCGGTTTAGCTGTAGCTTTGAAAGTGTTACCAGCACCATCGTTCTGCTCCAGATAATATTTACTCTTCTCCCAATCAGGAGTAAAACCATAATTCTGTTCGATTTCCTGATCCTTATTAGGCATATCCTCGATAAGGCTCAATTCGTATACACTCTGTGCATTATCAGTTACAGGGCCATAAGAGTCTACTGCGATAGTCACAGGACCCATACCGAGCATACCGAAAGCGATTAGGCCGAAAGCAAAGATAGCTGGGTAAGACATCAGGCTTTCTTCGATATTGATACTTGCAGCATAGCCCACGAACATAAGCAATACGAAGACTAAACCTGTCCAGAAGCCAGAGAAGTTACCCGTTACGAAACCTGAAAGGATATTCAGCGAAGCGCCACCATGATGAGAAGCCTTTACTACTTCGAGTACGTGGCCACTCTTTGGAGAAGTAAATACCTTGGTAATCTCTGGAATAACAGCTGCTCCCAGGGTACCCAAAGAAATGATAGTAGCGAAAATCCACCAAAGGTCATTACCCATACTTGCCAGCTGGAAGTATGATACGGCATAGGTAGCAATGATACTAAGGATAGAAGCAATCCAGATTAAGTTTGTCAGTGGAGCTTCAAAGTCGAGGTCTTCGTTACCGCCATATTTAGCATTGCTTACACCTTTATTAATATAGAAGGCAACAACAGATGTTACAGCCATCAGAATACGCATAGAGAAGATCCAGATAAGAAGCTGAGTCTGAGCGGCAGCATTTGGTACTGCGAGTAGTACAAATGAAACTAATGCAACACCTGTCACACCGTATGTCTCGAAACCATCAGCAGTAGGACCTACAGAGTCTCCTGCATTATCACCCGTACAGTCTGCGATAACACCAGGGTTACGTGGGTCATCCTCACCAATCTTGAAGATTACTTTCATCAAGTCTGAACCGATATCAGCAATTTTGGTAAAGATACCACCTGCGATACGAAGGGCTGAAGCACCCAAAGACTCACCAATGGCGAAACCTACGAAACAGCTACCAGCCAAGTTGGTAGGCATGAAAAGCAGGATGACGAGCATCAAGAAGAGCTCTACACATACCAACATCACACCGATACTCATACCAGCATTCAGAGGAATATTAAGCAGGTTGAGTGGATTTCGCTTCAGTGATGCAAAGGCCATACGTGCATTAGCATATGTGTTCATACGGATACCGTAAGCTGCTACACCGTATGAGCCACAGATACCGATAATGGTCCATAATAAAATAAGGAGGACACCGCCAGTAGTAGTGCCTTCTGAGAGAACACCGAAGTAAAGGGCTACGATAACACCGATGAAAATAAAAAGGGTTGCAAGAAACTTACCTTGCTGTTTCAGATAAGTAGAACATGTTTTATAGATTACTTCTCCGATGTCTTCCATACGCTCATGTACAGGAAGAGCCTTTGTTTTGGCGAAATAATAAATACCGAAGATAAACCCGAGGAGTGTTACCAAAAATCCCCAATGTAAAAATCCAAACTCGTGGATACTTTCAGGAATGACCAGATCAGCTTCGCTTGCCAAAAGTGGTGTTGCGCAGGTTGCGGTCAACATTAACATAAGTAATTTTTTCATATTGATATAAGTTAATTGTTACTGATTTCCATGATATGTCCATATTGATATACATTGTATTAATATAATGTGTATAGTCTTTGCTGAAACATATATTCAATAATATTTTTTATATAACGATTTTTATTTGTTGAAACATTTTGTTGTATGATATGCTGAAACTTGATATACATTTGCGAATAAACGCAAGAACAAAGATATAAAATATTCAAATAAGTTCCAAATATATTTTATCTTTTTGTCCTGTTTTGGGGTAACACTTGGTTTAAATGAGGAATGTTATAGGTGTTTTGATAACTGTACTTGTCAAATGCGAAGTCGTCGTTATACATTATTATATAATCTATTCATCTTTAGGGGTATATTTAGCATAACCAAAAGTCTTGTTTTTATTTAGTAAATTTCTTTCAAATAGTTTTTTGCTGTTGTATTTCATGAATAATGGTTGCATACCATACGGGTAACAATACTGCTTTTTATTGTTTAAGCCCCCATAAATGGGTAATCGTTCATAGCTTTAATCGATTTTTTATGTTAAATTACTTACAAATTATGATTTTTTTCAAGAATGATATGTTCGAAAAAATCATATTTTTTGAGTATTGTGTATTTATATCAAACGTGGTAATTTTGCACTCGCAAAAAATGCAACTTACTATTCAGATATAATCAGTTTATTAATATTTAAACAAAAAAAGATGAAAATTAAAAAAATTATGGCAATGCTGATTGCCGCTGTTGTTGTGTGTGTTGGTTTTACTTCATGTGGAGACGATGAGGATAACGAAGTGTTTCCTGCTGCAAAGACTATTGAGGGTAGCTATTCTGGGGAGGTAACTTTCTCTGTCATGGGATCGGAGTCAAAGGATAGTGGTACATACGAGATTAAGGCTGTTGATGACACACATATCAGTATGACGACTTCGTCTTCTGGTTCTGGTACGATGGCTTTACCTTCAATCACAGTCGATAACATTCCGGTTAGCGTTTCTAATACATCTGGCACCGAGGTGGTGTCTGCTTCTATACCAGAGGTGTCAGGCACTATCACGGTGAATGGTGAGGAGAAAGCATATACATTCAGTGATATCGTGATTGTGAATACAGGCAATAAGATTTCCATTGCATATAGCTTGCAGTATGGCAGGATGCCTATGGCAATAGTAACGTCATTTACAGGTGAGAAGTAACTCATGACTCAAAAGTTTCTCATGTCTATTGTTCTGCTTGCCAGTGTGGCTCCTACCATACAGGCGGCAGACATTGATCATAATACGCTAAAGGGTAATATCAAACACGACAAGGAAACAGCATTGTACGATTCCCTGACGCTCGATCAAGTGGTGGTTACAGCCACGCATACTCCGAAGGCTTTGAAAGATGTACCTGTTGTCACACGACTTATTTCGCTTGACGACATCAAGAAAACGGATGCTACTACTATTCAGGATTTGCTTGTGCAAGAACTTCCTGGACTTGAATTTGGCTTTTCCATGGGTCAGGAGACTTCCCTAAATATGAGCGGATTTGGTGGCAATGCCGTTCTCTTTCTTGTTGACGGCGAGCGTGTTGCAGGTGAAACGTTGGATAATACAGACTATAATCGTCTCAACCTTGACAATGCTGGAAGGATAGAGATAGTGAAGGGTGCTTCGTCGGCTCTATATGGTTCCAATGCTGTTGGTGGTGTTGTCAATATCATTACGAAGGAATCGACAGAGCCGTGGACTGTAAATGTGAATTCTCGATATAGTTCATTTGGTAATGAATGGAGAAACGGAGCTGGTTTCTCGTTTAATTCTGGTAAATGGAATTCGCAGACTAACTTCCAGCATACTAATATCGAATCTATAAAACTGTCATCGGGGCCAACTTCGGAGGAGAAGGCTCTTGCTGCATTGCTTGGGCAGACGATCGAGGAAGACAAGTCGAATGTTAAGAAATTATATGGACAGAAGTCATATCATGTCAAGGAACGTGTTATGTTCACGGCTTCCGATTTCCTACGTTTCATAGCGCGTGGCGGCTATTTCTACAGAGAAAGTCAGCGTGATACATATAACTATCATTTTAATGCTTATAGTGGTGGTCTGAAAGTCCTATACGACTGGAAGAATGGGCAGAATATAGAGCTTTCGTATGCCTATGATCAGTATGATAAGGCGAACTACACTCCTGCAGGAAAGCGTACCCATGACCACGACTATCGCAACACTCAGCATGTGGTTCATGCTATATATAATCACACGTTTGGTGAGCATGTTCTGACACTTGGTTCAGATCTTCTGCATGATTATCTTTCAACGTATCAGTTTTTGGACAATACTTCGCATGAGCAGAACAATATTGATGCTTATGCGCAGTTTGATTTCAATCCGAGTAAACGGTTTAACCTGGTGGGTAGTCTGAGATACGATTATTTCTCGGCATCGCGTGCAGATGCACTCACCGCACGACTTGCAGCTGTATGTAAACTTAATCGCGTTACGCTTCGGGCGAACTATGCAAGTGGATTCCGTGCCCCTTCACTCAAGGAGATGTATATGCACTTTGATATGGGCAACATGGGATATATAATTATGGGTAATCCTGATTTGAAGCCAGAGAAAAGCAACAACTTCAATGTTGCAGCGGAACTGAGCGGTATGGTCAGTAAAGGTGGGTTCCTTGATGGAAAATATAACATCACGCTCATGGGTTACTGCAATATCTTCGATAAGCGTATCACAACCGTTGGTCGCTATTGGGTGGTGGATGCCAGTTACAAAGAAGGTGGCTATCAGGTTCTTTCCGATGATAAGAGAATAAGTGAAGTAGGGGATGGATATGTCTTTACTGCAGATGATGGCACAAAATATGAGGCTCTGACGAGTTCGCTATATTGGAACGAGGAGGGAGTGAAGGTGTTTGGGCTCGATCTTAGCGCACAATATCGTTTTGACTTCGGGCTCGGTCTTCGCTATAATTACGCCTATATGCACGAGAGCGGCAATGTGATAGATTCCCAGTTCTCGCAACCTCGTACTCACTCTATGACATGGCGTATTGACTATGACCATCGTTTTTCACGCCGATATGCCCTGACCGCAGCTTTGTCGGGCCGATACTTAGGTAAACCGCAGTCAGGACGTCAGGATGTGGATCAAGGTTATACGCTTTGGAAACTGATGCTTCAGCAACATATTCGGAAAGGCATACACGTGAACTTCGCCATTGACAACATCCTGAACTATAAGCCAAAGGCATATTACTATTGTTCACCCATGACTACAGGTACGACATATAGTGTAGGCATATCGTTGAATTTCAATTGATTAACGATTTTTTTAATAATAATTTTGAATGATGAAGATTTCAAAACAAGCGAAACGTATCTGGAAATATGTGGGTTATGCGATACTGGCTCTTGTGGCTATCACTGCAATAACCGTGATATGGAATAAATGGTTCTCGCGTACACGTATTGCGTTCATCAATTATCAGGCTACTACGCTTGGAGAGATTAGCAAGGCAAATAACAATCCGTTTGTCGTAATAGAGGAATTGCCTCTTGAAAAACTCGATGATATAGACAACTATGACATGGTGTTTATGAATGCCATGGGTATTCGTCTTACCGATGAACAGCGAGACAAGATACAAATGGCTGGATGGACTGGCACGAATATCCTCACGACCATGTCGGTGAATCCAGATAATTATATTGTAAGCGTAGATGGCATTACTGCCGATACGCTCAACGCATATCTGCGTGGTTCTTCCCGCAGAAACTATCGCTCCATGCTCAATTATATCCGTCAGAATGTGGATGGCAAGATTATCTTCAAGGGTGAGGTAGAGAAAGTAGTGCCTGCTCCTGATGGTATGTTTGCACATCCTGACATCGATCATCCTGATGATGAGGATTTGTATTTCGACAAAATCAAGGATTACGAGGCTTATTTACAAAAGCATGGACTTATGAAAGCTGATGCTCCGAAGGTCATCGTTACGGGAATGATGGGTAATCCTAATGACCTCATAAGGGCTTTGGAGAAAAGCGGAAACACCGTGTATCACGTCAACAAGAGTTTTTCGGCATTTATTGATGCAAATCCGTCGTTTCACTTCAATGCTGTAGTCAATTTGGCTCATGGTCGTCTTGGGGATAAGGTTGTAGAGTGGCTCAGTGAGCAGAATATTCCCCTTTTCTCTACATTGAGCATCAACCGTCTCACTTCTGAATGGGAGGATGATAAGCAGGGGATGTCGGGAGGATTTCTGAGTCAGAGTATTGTGACACCGGAGATAGACGGTAGCATCCGTCCTTATGTTCTCTTTGCACAACGCATCAACAGTGAAGGCATACACGAGCAATATACCATTCCTGAGCGTCTGGAGAAATTTGTTACTACGGTAAAAAACTATATCTCGCTTCAGAAGAAGCAGAATAAGCATAAGCGAGTGGCTATCGTGTATTTCAAGGGCCCAGGCGAGCAATCGCTGACTGCTTCTGGTCTGGCGGTAGTGCCATCGCTCTACAACCTTCTTGTAAGGATGCGTAAGGAGGGATATAACGTAAGCGGACTGCCTGAGAATAGTGAGAAACTCTCGGAATTGCTTCAAAGAAAGGGATGTCCTATCTCGGATTTCACTATGCTCGATGCACATCCCGATACAGTGGTAAAGGTACAGTTTGGCAACATCGCCCTACTTCCCCAGCCACTTGCAGGTCATGGAGATAACACCTTCCAAATCGTTCATGGCACCGACAAAGACCCGGTGAAGGAGTTTCAGAATGCCTACTACTGGATTCAGAACACATTCAAGGCTGATGCCATGATACACTTCGGCACGCATGGCGGACTCGAATTTACACCTCGCAAGCAAGTGGCATTGTCATCAGCTGACTGGCCTGATAAGCTCGTAGGCACCATTCCGCATTTCTATATCTATACAATAGGTAATGTGGGTGAGGCACTCATTGCTAAGCGCAGAACGTATGCTGGCATTCAGAGCCATCTCACCGCTCCATTCCTTGAAAGTAACCTCCGAGCTCCTTACAAGGCTTTGAGTGATGCTATAAAGGTCTATAATAAAGCTCCAGGCAATGCTGCCTCTCTCGCCGTGAAGAAACTCGCTGTGGGCATGGGGATACATCGTGATCTTGGTCTTGATTCTGTGCTCACCAAAGCCTGGAATGAAACTGAGATTGCGAAGGTGGAAGAGTTTGAAGAGGAACTGGCCAATGAGAAAATCGTCGGACAACTCTACACGCTCGGTATACCATATGAAAAAGCAAGGATTGAATCTTCTGTGTATGCCATGACAACTGATCCTATTGCATACGGTATGTTGCGCCTCAATAAACTATTGAAACGTGCAAAGACAGATACGGAGAAACATAAAGCATTGTTCACAACGTTGTATATAAATCCAGCAAAGGCATTAGTAGCCAAACTTTTCAAAAGTAATGCACCTGTTACCGATGCTTTCATCTGTCAGACAGCGCATATTACTCAGGCTCAACTCAACAAGGCAAGGGAGATAGAGGCTTCTAAGCATAATTCGGAGGATATGATGAGTATGATGATGGGAGGAGGAGAAAGGCGTAAAAACTTTAAACACCCGACAACCAACCACCAGCACCCCAAAATGGATTCCCGTAAGGCCTTGCAAATGGCAAAGATGGCTGGCGCTTCTCCTGAGGCTCTCAAGAAAATGGCAGCAGCCATGGGGCTCGGAAGTAATGGTAGTGGTAAAGATAAGGTAAGCAATATGATGGCTCAGATGGCAGCTATGCGAAAAACCTATACGCGCGAGGAAACCTATTTGGCAGAGGCTATCATGGAAGTAGAACAGGCGCTGAAAAATGTAGCACATTATAAGCAGATGCTTATGGAAGCCCCACAGGCTGAACTTTCTTCTATGATCAATGCTCTGAATGGTGGTTATACCAGACCAAGCAGCGGAGGTGATGTGATAGCTAATCCACGCACTCTACCAACAGGGCGTAATCTTTATGGTGTGAATGCTGAGACTACACCTACCGAAAGTGCATGGGATAAGGGTAAGGCTTTGGCAGAGAGCACGATAAGGATGTATCAGGAACATCATCATGACTCTCTGCCTCGTAAGGTAAGTTTCACTTTCTGGTCGTCGGAGTTCATTGAGACCGGTGGAACCACAATAGCCCAGGTACTCTGGCTTCTCGGTGTAGAGCCTGTGCGTGATGTCTTTGGACGGGTGACAGATATTCGTCTTATTCCCATCAAGGAACTTGGTCGTCCGCGTATTGATGTGGTAGTGCAGACTTCCGGTCAGTTTCGCGACCTTGCTGCATCGCGTCTTTATCTCATAAACCGTGCCGTACAAATGGCTGCAGAAGCAGATGATGGAAAAGTGGCAAACCTGGTCAAGGAGGGTGTGAAGGAATCGGAACGCACACTAACCGAGTCGGGGGTATCGCCAAAGGATGCACGTGAGATGTCCACCTACCGTATCTTCGGTGCACTCAACGGAGGCTATGGCACAGGTATTCAGCAGATGGTGCAGCAGGGTGATAGCTGGAAGAGAGAGAACGAAATTGCGGATACCTATATCAACAACATGTCTGCATTCTATGGTTCTGAGCAATACTGGGAAAAAGCATCCAAGGTGGCCTTCAAGGCGGCTCTCACCCGTACCGATGCTGTGGTTCAGCCACGCCAGTCTAATTCTTGGGGTGCCCTGTCTCTTGATCATGTGTATGAGTTCATGGGAGGTATGAATCTAGCCGTGCGCCATGTTACGGGCAAGGATCCTGATGCCTACTTTGCAGACTATCGTAACCGCAACAACAACCGCATGCAGGAGCTAAGGGAGGCAATCGGCATTGAGAGTCGTTCCACAATCTTTAACCCTACTTATATCAGGGAAAAGATGAAGGGCGGAGCCAATGAAGCCGCAGAATTTGCAGAGGTGATTCAAAATACATACGGCTGGAATGTGATGAAGCCCAACGTCATAGATAACCAAATGTGGCAACAGATATATGATATCTATGTCAAGGACAAAATGAATCTCGGGGTGAACCAATTCATGCGTGAGAAAAATCCAGCGGCTATGGAGCAAATGGCTCATACTTTGGTGCAGACGATTCAGAAAGGATTATGGAAGACTTCGCCTGACAGACTCCGTGAACTTCAGAAATTGGAGAATGATCTCCATGTGGAAAGGAGTAAGGTAGAAAGTGGAAAAATGAAAGAAGAAAGAGGTACGGTTATGAAGAAAGAGACTCTTTCAGAGATGCCAGACACCACGCGCACCATTGTCACCACATCAGCTGTGCTCGCTATTGTCATCTTGGCGGGCGTATTGCTTGTATTCATCATTCGTAAGCGAAGAAAAGAAGAAGAGGAATGGAAGCCGTAATATTGGTATTGATGCTCGTTGTCATCTTTATGACCTGGGTGAAACTGACGTTCCTGAAAGCGTGGCAGGTAGCGGTAGTTGCCGTTATCTGTGCACTCTTCATCGGACTGACATGGAATTTTGCCATTGCGCGGAGCAGAAACGAGATAAGTGCGTGGTTGGGAAATCAGCAACTCATGCTTGATACTTCGGTTGTGCTCACGCTTGAGGTAATATGGCAAATGGCATACTGTATGCTTTCTGGCAAACTTATCTACGATGGCAAAGTTAGCCGGCGCACCGTGTGGGTGTATCGTATGCTGAGATTCTTTCCCGGCATCCTCATTCTCCCCGTGCTGTTCTATCTCCAGATACAGGTGATGTATTTCTTTTCGGGTATAGACTTTGCCCTTATATCGTGGAGCCTTGCCGTTCTGGTGCTGTTTACTATGATAGGAGGTACTTACGCTCTCCGATTATTGTTGCCACAAAAGGCACTCCGGCTTGAACTGCTCTTTCTATCCGCAGCCCTGGTACTTATCCTTGGCATAGTTAGTACAGTCAATGGCAGCACAAATTTCAAGGGATCAGACCCGATAGAATGGCGAGCCCTACTTACATTTATAGCAATCGCCGTCCTTTGTGGTGGAATTGGTTATTTTAGAAAAAAACAAAAAAAATGGAAATAATTTCAGACATACTTTACTGGATTAGCACAGGACTGCTTGTGCCAGTCATTGTCATTCTTATCATCGTCTTTATTCGTGCACTACTGCTTATTGGTAGTTTCTTTGGGCAGTATCTCACCATCAGAAAGACGTCGGCTCATGTGCGAAAGGCACTCACGGATGTGACAGCCGAGACACTTGATGATGTCATAGCAAAACTCCCAAAGACAGATAACGTGCTTGTCATTGCGTATATCAGGAAGATGATATCGTTACGCTACAATAAAGCAGAGGTCAAGAGACTGCTGGCAGAGTTTGAGATTGATGCCGACAAGGATCTTGGATTGAGCAAGATGCTTGTAAAACTAGGTCCTATGCTTGGCTTGATGGGCACTCTCATCCCTATGGGACCAGCTCTTGCCGGACTTGCTTCCGGCGATATAGAGTCAATGGCACGTAATATGCAAGTAGCGTTTGCCACCACTGTTACAGGACTCGTTGCCTCTGCTATCGGTTACGTTACGCAACAAGTCAAGCAGCGTTGGTATCTTCAAGACATCACTAATCTGGAGTATCTGTCAGAAGTAATCAGTAATTCTTAATAGATATGCGACGTTCTCTTTTACGAAATCATGAGGAAGATGATCCTATGTCAACGGTATCAAACCTCTTTGATGTAGCGATGGTGTTTGCTGTCGCACTTATGGTGGCACTTGTCAGTAGATTCAACATGACCGAAATGTTCTCCCAGGAAGATTTCAGTATGGTGAAAAATCCCGGCAAGGAGAATATGGAGATTATCACCAAGGAGGGCAAGAAGATAAACCGATATACCCCTTCAAAGAATCAGTCTTCAAAGAATCAAAACAAAGGAAAGAAGGTGGGTGTAGCCTATCAACTTGATAATGGTGAAATCATCTATGTTCCTGAATAGGTGTTTCCACATCCAGCGAGGCGAAGGCCTCGTTGATGATTAGATTAGTAAATAGTAAAAACAGGCAGTACCATCACAGAGGGTACTGCCTAATTTTACTATATAGGATTTAGAAATCTTGTAATCTGTTGTGTTTCTGTGGTTTCAAAATTTGTGTTTCTCAAACGTAACAAACCTGCACCAAAAATGTGTTAAATATATCCAAGCATCCGAAATGTGGTGCACGTACCACTGAAACATGGTGCAAAGTTACAAAAAATATCTGAGACTAATGCGATTTTCTATGATTATCTTTTTCACCGATGCAACCTGTCGGTTTTGGCATCAGGAAGTGGCACAAATGGGTGCTTCCAATACCTTCGTTTCCGATTGTAATATCCCCAATCGAAACAAACATCCCAAACGGTTTAAGAGTATGGAAAACGCCACAAAATCATACTCGGAAGTTAACTCTTCCAAAATTTCAATCATTTCTTTCAGCGTTTTTCGGGTCACCTGCATAACCGCGTGGATTAACCGAAAATCTTGACCAGTCTGAAGATGAAGAATTTCTTGTCAATAACACCTCTTAACTGAGCCCTGAAGTCCTTAATCTTGGCATTCAGCGATTCTGCAGAAGCATTGGTTGACCTGTTCACAAAATAGTTGAGAATTTCGTCCTCCCTGTCGTACATGGCTGCGGCAATGTCGTTGAAGGCTTTGGACAGGATGGTATAGACTTCACCTGTGGACAGACATGTCTCATCTATGCTCAGATGAGTGCCCATATTCTTCGGGATTATCACCCAGTCCTCTGCATGGTCTGCGTCTTTCCAGATCTTGAAACCACTGATTGTCTCCTTGTATGAGCGCTCGAAGTTATCACCGTTGATGTGATAGTCTTTCTCAAACGAACGGGCCGTTATAGGGAGCGTCTCCAAACGCCTCTTTAAAAAAATCCGCCAGTTCCTTCGAACAGCGGGTCGACTCCTGGATAAAATCAAACTCTGACATGACATTGTGATTGTCGGAGTCAAGCCAGCGACGGCGGCGCACTTGGTGACAAGAAAAATGAACTCTTCCGGCAGCTGCGAGAAAGTCTTCCTTGAATACGGCTAGCGGCAGGACTTCGGCACTGGTAAAGAAATTCCCTGTGCCACGGGGATATCGGTCATGAGAAAACGCGAGTCGCTAAGAAATGGTTCCGCCGGAAATATTTTACTTCCGTCATGAACATTCGTGACTTCTTCGCAGAGAACATCGGTAACAAGTTCGTCGGCATTGTCGCCAAATCTATTGATGACCACTACAGAAGATACAACCACTGATAAATTTACAATGAAGCCAATAAAGTAACCACAAATAAACCAATAACAAGAAATAAACAACCGCCAGAAGGATTATTTCCATGTGATGATTCGTTATTCACATGAATATTCTTATCTGAACAGGCTCTCCTAAGGATTTCTTTTTTAGGATTATATATTTCATGTTTGAAACTGTCAGACAATTTGAAAGTGTCAATAATCTTAATCGCATTCCAACTATTAATCTCTAAATCAGTAGAATACTGATTCATATCTGGATGATATCGACTTAAAGGTTTTCTTAAAAGAAATGCCTGGTCAATATCAAATAATGCAACTTTAGCGACAAAAGTGAACAGCCTCTCATAGGTATATACATCGTCAGAAAATTTGGAACGAGATAAAACCAAAATTTCCTTTTGCTGCATTAAAAAAGCACATAATTTAGTAAGGCCTAATGCACAATCATTTTTCAACAAGTCCCTGCTATTTTCAAGAATCTTATTGAATTCATCTGTCGCATTTGCTGATACGCAAAAATTTGAATTTTCTTCAAAAAATATTTCCTTATTGTGAAGATACGTTTTTTCCTTATCCGTTCCATATGGACTAAAACAAAATGCTTCATTTAAAGCTCGTAATTCATCTACTGTCAACATAATAATCTATTTATATTTTAAATAACTAAATTATGAGTATTATATTGTCTTTTTAACGATGCAAAAGCATTCTTACCTTTGCATCAACAAATTCTACTCACAATGACTACAAACAGCAAAGAATGGATCCAGTACACCACCGCCACGCTCATGATAGTGTCTGGGGGCAAACTTTCCTTTATCTCGTTTACAGGCTATCCAAAGATACCTGCCATCAGGTTTACGGCATTCACTTTCTTTTCCATCACCACGTCGGCATAAATCTCCGTTGTATGGACGTTGGTATGCCCTAACATCTTACTTGTTGTATAGAGATCTCCCCCAGCGGTCAGTGTCATTGTGGCGAAGGTGTGGCGGGCCTGGTGGAATGAGATAGTCTTGTCGATATGGCCGTTCTTCACCCACTTCTTTATGTGGTAGTTGATGGTGGCAACACTTGCAGGCAGCTTGAAGATGGGTTCGTTGGGATTCTCCTTCTCTTCAAGAGCTTTGAGAGCTTCACCTGACAATGGAACTTGACCGCTTTATCTTTTCCCACTGCTTGATGCCACGATCTTGCAGGGCGATAATGTTGTTTTGTTTTCAGTTATCAATCCCTATATTATATAGGATTTAAACGGTTCTAGGTTATAAGAGTTGATAAATGGAGCCTATAAATATCAGTCTTATAAAAGTTTTTCTATAAATAAAAAATCGGTATAATATTCCATTTAGTACTAAAAATATTACAGATAATATAAATTATATCTTTTATTTAAAAAAACATTCAATATGTTTGTTTTTTTTCGTGATAAATTAGTAATTTCGCATGCAAAGAGAGATTTTATTAATATAACCATTATGAAACAATTTTTATCTTTTTCTTCAATTTTAAGGATAATGGTGGTTATGCTATCATGTCCAATGACACTCGTCTTGGTCCACTTTTGGCTAAAAACGAATAACAAGCTTATTACACTATTTATCAAATAGTATTTTTTTAGCATAAATCATTTTTTAATTTTAAAGGAAAGTTTAACGATGAATGGCTTGGACACGGATTGGCGCTAATATCGGGTATAATATCGGAGTATATAAATAGTTTCTTAATAAAAAAGTGTTACCTTTAGATCCTTTGCAAAGGTAACCAATAATTAAAATATGAAGAAAAGAAATTATCTAGGAACATTTGTCTATTATTACAATATTCTAAATTATGTTATAAGTGATATGCTTTCCCAATGGGATTTGGCAATAGACGCAAAGATAACATTTGGCAAAAACATACTAGGGCATTATGATAAAAAACGATTAAGACGTAATTCGCTATGGGTGGCTAACAATCATTCAATCGCTATAATTGGTATTCTTTCTGCACCTATAGCCTTGTTGTTTATGGTTCTATTTAGCTTCTTTCTAGGGCACAAAATAATGGTCTGCTATATTGTATTGATATTATTTTGTTTGTCGCTTTATATGATGTCCATATCAAAATATGACCATTGCTATTTTGAGTACTTCGAAAGCATACGTGACATCAATATAAAAAAATGGCGTTATCAATGCTTGTTGTTTGCGATTGCTGACATGATAGTGGGGGCTGTTCTTGTATGTGTTTTAATTCATATATGAGCCTCTAACTGCAAAAGTTACACAATTCCTGATGGAGATTGGAATGTTGTTAATTTTATTTTCTCATATATTTCACCTCATAAGTTCATCTAAATGTGCAGATTCAATAAATTATGATTATGAAGAAATGTATAACTGTGTTAATTTTAGCATGCGTATGCTTTTTATCCACACATGCACAACACTCTTGTAAAGATTGTATATATGATCTTTATAAAGTGTTAGGAACATGCCAGTCAAAATGCATAGATATAGGGGACAATACTTATTCTGTCAAGTCGCTCTATCAAGACAAAAGTGATAGTATTATTTTTGCAGCAATCACCAAGGCTCATGTTTTCAGTTACGGTAACCCGTTAGATTCCGTTGTAGAACTTGATTTGGGGAATAAAGCACTGTATTTTATGGTAACTACTGAACCACCTCGCAGCTTCAGATATTCTGATATCAATTGCGTCTATGATAGTAAAGGATGTAATCTTCTATATAAAGAGGATTACATGAAATTTCCTGCTGTGATTAATGACCCAGATGGTTTCACCTATGTCAGAGAGAGACCTTCAACGAAGTCAAAAGTAAAGACAAAGATTCGTAGGAACCAGATATTTTTATATACCCCAATTTGGGGAAGTGATTGGTGCAGGGCTTATTCTGATGATGGGAGTTTATTTATCGGATATATATATCGTAAACGAATACTACCATTTGATAAATGCCCTATGGATATTAAAAAGAAAATGATAATATTCATGTTTGATTAAATAATTTTAAGTACGTTTATTAGATATGAAACTATTTGTAATAAGACTATTTTGAATTTATCAAAGAGCCAAATGGAGATATTAATCATAGATTATTTAGTCCCTTTAAATGAAACAGAATGATATAATTTCAATTATTCAAGATAATGATATTTCCGAATATTATTCCTTGAAAAATTTAGGTATTGAAGGCTATGCTTTTCCATACCAAGAAGCGCTTAAAATAGTGCAAATATGCAAACTTTTAGTGATTCCAATCTTAGGTGGTGATGTATATAGTATGAATAATTCTACTATAGAGAACTCAGATGATAATTGGTATTATGATAGGATTCCAAATGAGTCATTTTATGATTACGTGCAAAATAGTTGTAATAAATCTGAATCTTACATAAGGTCTTTTAAAAATCATTCTTGTGATAGGCCTTTATTTTCCTTTGTCCTAGAAGATCAATTAGAATAATCGAATCAAAGACCTCCCGACGCTGAGCCACCAGCCTGTTTCAATGGCTCGTTGTCGGGGACAAAGGTGCATAGAATATATGAGATAACAAAACGGTTCAGAACACGGAAATAACAGTCTTGTCTTATAACGACAAAGACTACATATCACTCACCGATATGGCAAACGGCAAGCAAAGTGAAAGCCGTGCAGCAGACATCATCAAGAACTGGATTCGCACTCGCTATACTATAGAGTTTCTGGGAACTTGGGAGATGATACACAATCCCTATTTTAAAGTGGTCGAATTTGACCACTTTAGAATGCAGGCAGGTTTGCCAAGTTTCGTGATGAGCGTGAGTGAATGGATTGAGAAGACTAATGCCATTGGTATCATTGTGAAAAAAGGGCGCTATGGTGGCACCTACGCATTCAAAGATATTGCTTTCGAGTTTGGAACTGTCATTAGTGTTACCTTCAAACTCTACCTAATTGACGAGTTCCAGAGACTAAAAGAGGAGGAACAGAAACAATTGGGATGGACTGCCAAGAGAGAACTATCCAAAATCAACTATCGCATCCATACAGATGCCATCAAAAGATGATAGATAAAATCTATGAAGTAGGTCCTTATAATGTATCTCATCATTGTGGAACACCTGAAACATTAAAGAAAATAAATGTTATTGATATTTCCTATCAAAGAGTTCCTATTGATAAACGAAGTGTGTTTCATAATGCGCTGTTGAAGCGAGTGACAAAATTACTAGATCCACTTAATTCTCATGATCTTGCATTTCATATAGAAATAAAACAATACTAGCAATATCTTTAATAACTGATAGTATCATTAAAAAATGATGCTATTAGTTATACTAATTGTTTTTAAAAAATGTTTATCTTATAAGATTTGTTTGAATATGAAAAGAATATTTTTTATTTCAATAGTAGCTTTTGCCCTGTTGTCTTGCATGGCCTCTTCGCCTCAACAGAGTCTACAGTCCCGATTATTTGGTTTTTGGGCGCCAATTGGTGATGAGGTTACAGTGTTCAAAATCGATAAGGATAGTTTGTATTATGTAGATGAATATCCTATTGTGGCAGTCCCTTATCAGTTTGCAGGCGATAGTATGTCCCTAGATTATTGGGGAGAAACTATCGTACAACATATTTCATTTCGCAAGGATACACTCGTTATGAAAAATAAATTAGGCGAGGTTAATTGTTTTGTACCTGTTAAATGAACTTATAATATTGGTAGAATTCATGAAAAGTAGGAATTGTACAGTAGAAGAACTTCAATTAACCTCTCCAGGTGGTATGTATAGTGGGCAAACGGTGCAAGACTACCCATAGAAGAGATTTCATCCGATAGAAGAAATCCTATTCTGGCCAAATCAACAACAAGCCAGTTTATGACCACCATTTACTCAATGGAATATGAACCAAAGGACCAACAGAACGAACAAAATCAAACCGGAATGAAGCAGGGATTAAGCTGGGAGCAAGTTGGGACTAAGACAGGACTAAGTTGGGACGAAGTTGCAAAATTGTTCATAGCTCTTCAAGAACCCAAATCCATGTCCGAGCTCAAAGAATTGTATCGGTGGTCTAATACAACGAAATTCAAAGCCAAATATGTAAGACCTCTTATAGAAGCGCAATTTGTTGATATGACATTGCCGAATAAACCAACAAGCCCCAACCAAAAGTATTACCTAACAGACTTGGGAAAGGCGTTGTTTACTTATGAGATGAAAGAAACTGAGGACATGGAGAATGTGAACGAAAAAGTTAGACACATGATTTTAGCTTTGAATGATGACGAAAAACGTATTGCACTGGAACTATTGAAAGGAATTCATTTTTCGGATTAACAATTTTTTTCTACGCGATAATTCTAAAATAGAAAGAAATAGAGTTTTAAACTAATATGAGACAAGTGTTTTTTAGTTTCCATTATATGCGTGATGTCTGGCGCGCTTCAATGGTGCGAACCGAGCTATCAAAGTTTTAAGGATAATGGTGGTTATGCTATCATGTCCAATGACACTCGTCTTGGTCCACTTTTGGCTAAAAACGAATAACAAGTTTATTACACCATTTGTCAAATAGTATTTTTTTTAGCATAAATCATTTTTAATAAAAAAGTGTTACCTTTAGATTCTTTGCAAAGGTAACCAATAATTAAAATATGAAGAAAAGAAATTATTTGGGAACATTTGTCTATTATTACAATATTCTAAATTATGTTATAAGTGATATGCTTTCCCAATGGGATTTGGCAATAGACGCAAAGATAACATTTGGCAAAAACATACTAGGGCATTATGATAAAAAACGATTAAGACGTAATTCGCTATGGGTGGCTAACAATCATTCAATCGCTATAATTGGTATTCTTTCTGCACCTATAGCCTTGTTGTTTATGGTTCTATTTAGCCTCTTTCTAGGGCACAAAATAATGGTCTGCTATATTGTATTGATATTATTTTGTTTGTCGCTTTATATGATGTCCATATCAAAATATGACCATTGCTATTTTGGGTACTTCGAAAGCATACGTGACATCAATATAAAAAAATGGCGTTATCAATGCTTGTTGTTTGCGATTGCTGACATGATAGTGGGGGCTGTTCTTGTATGTGTTTTAATTCATATATGAGCCTCCAACCATTAAACATTATTTACTTGAAGGAGACGAGCCTTTGAGATAGTCAGCATCAAGCTCTTCGTATTTCCGGTCATCATATTCGGGAGGACGGTGATATTTATAATCGGGGTACACTTTATGGAGGCATTCCTCCATAAAATCATCGCATTTCCTATACGGATTCTTTCCGTTGCGTTCCCTGAACACAACGAATTCCTTCTGTGCATAATTAGCCAGGCTGCGGTAAACAGTGTTAAAAACCATCTCATCATCATTTTCTGCACAGATAGTCGTGTGGACTTCTCCCTGCTCAAAAGTACAGTACAGCCACTGATTCCCATTCTTCTTATACCAAAAAGAAGAAGAAATGACGTTACTAAGCGAAATCAGCGGCACGTTGTATGCTGTAATCTTACTGAGTATGTCAGCGGCTTTTTGGTTGACTGCTTCGATGACTGTATTATCTGTGATCAAAGGGATAATTGGTGAATGATCTATACCTTTGTAAATATAGGAATCGCAGTAGTCACGAAAACGTTTAATTTTGTCGAACGGAGAGAGGTCTTTCTCTTTGGTCCAAAGGAACTTGGGAGAGGTGATGCAGCTATACGCGACAATCCTTTCGTGAGCAAGACTCACTATAGCTTCCTCATGCGTTTCACCGAGAAAATTTTCGCTGATTTCTCCGTATTCAAGATAAAGACGTTTGATATATCCTTGGTCAGTGATGAGAATATCGGCGTATTCCATCTCGTTAACTGATATAGCCAATTGATAGTCGGGGATGGTAGCCAGAAGCTTATTAACCTCGACCAGCAAGGCCTTCTTCTCATCCATTGTCATTTTTTTCATCATATATTCAAATTAAAGTTAACAACATCATGGATGTGAAATAAGGCTGAGTTTTCATTCGTCACAAGACTGTAATTTGTGATTCGCACCCACTCCTTAACATTAGGATCCTGATAGTTCATTGGGCTTTGCCTCCGGATTTGCAATGATGGCTCTAAGATGTTGCATATATATCAAATTCATAATATATAAACGTAAATGATATAAAATTATTGTTTTAAAATTCCGTGCTCCGCTTTTTGCGGAGCACGATAATGAAAATTACTTAATTTGGAAAAGGAACGATTAATTTGAATTCTATCAACTGGTTAGCATTCAGATATCTCAAATTAGAAGGTACACCATAAGAAGCAGGTAAAGCCCCAACATTAATACGGAACTGAATACCACCTCCAGGAGTCTGGAATTTAGGCACAGGAGCAACAATAGATGACTCTACAGGCAGATCCACCTTCAATTGATAATACATCCTTTCAACATCAAATCCTGACTCAATGTTCCTTCTTTATAACTAGGATCAACCCAGTCGGAAGGTGCTGGATTATCATTGTACTTCATCTTCGACCAGCAACGTCCCATTAACACCCGCGCCTGCATGGTCCGCCTGAAAATCACACGGGATTCATCCCAGGTTGAGACGATTCCCGTGGAAATCCGTAAATGTGTACCGTATCTTAAATGATAAACTCTTTCCCTTTGGTGATTGCGTGTAATTCTTTGAAAAATATATCAGTTCGGGTATAAAACAAAAGATTACATTAAAAAATATACCCGTTTGGGTATATTATTAAAAAAAAAACATAACTTTGTACCCGTTAAGGTATAATAGTTATGACTTTATCAGAGCATATTAAACAGAAACGCAAGAAAAACGGCCTTTCTCAAGTAGAGTTGGCTGAAAGGGCCGGAGTGGGTCTTAGGTTTGTGAGGGATTTAGAACAAGGAAAGCAGACATTGAGAATGGATAAGGTCAATGATGTGCTGGCCTTGTTTGGCGAACGTCTGGGACCTATAAAAACTGAAATCGTATGAAACAGGCCGGCATATATGTAAACGATAACTATTGTGGACTGCTCACGGAAGACGAGGAAGGTTTCCACTTTGCCTATGACGAGGAATATCTTGCGCGTCAGGATGCAGCCCCGGTAAGTCCCACAATGCCCTTAACTAAGCAGCAACAAGACCTGACGAAAATGAACCGTCCCTCGTTCATCCAGACCCCAGTACACATTGGCATATTGAGTTAAGTGAAATGAAATTAAGATACAATATTTACTATATTAATGAGAATCTTAAAAATGTGCTTGTTAAGTTAGGCACTATAGAACTTGTTATTCTGGTTCTTAATATGTTGGTTACAGAGATTGTGTTTGAACTGATGCCATCGGCATTTGACAAACATATGCACAACTTGATTCAATTTGGTGTGTCTGTTCTGGCTTGTCTGCTTCTTGTATGGCCAACACTCCGATATGTAGTAATAAGAGATTATAGACGTAGAAAAACAAAGCTGGTGGCAATATGCATGCCCTTTATCCTTGTTATGTGGTTGATGATGGGCTGTTCCAGTTTGTTGACACTTCGGTTACACAGAAAGATTACTAGAATTTCAAATGTAAATCAGATTAAGCGCAATCCAGGTTTTTGCTACTATAAAATTGCCGGAGTTGAAATCGACACTACACATTTTGGGGTAAACTATCATACAGAAAGTAGTTCAAGAAGCGGAACAAAGATGTATTTCAATGGAGTTGTTCCTGTGAAATCTCAAAAGCGTGTATGGTTGTGTTTTGATGTCCGAGAACATTGCTTTTTGTGGTATAGTGGAGAAAAAATGCGGAAATTCGTAAATAGGGCAACGGCCGAGATGAAAAATTATTCATCAGAAGATTCAACGTATATAGAGGTTCTTGATGATGAATACGGTTACAATCGCTCTGCTTTTAGAATGGCTATTTCAGATGATCCGCACACCAAATACGGAGAACCTGTGTTTGTTAGAGCATTTAATCTTTATAAGCAATATCTTGAAGATATCTTATGGACTTTAGGAATATTCGTAATATCCATCATTTGGTATTATATCGTACTAAAAGACGCAGAATATTTACCCAAGAAAAAAATCGGAGGGACAGGTTCCTTCGTATAAACCCCCAAAAACCTGAGTATGCAGAACGTGCCGTCCTTGAAGCAATGGTTAACCATTTCATCCATCGCGACTACACAGTGATGGGCAGTGAAGTTCATCTTGACATATACGATGACCGCCTCACTGTAACATCCCAAGGTGGAATGTATTGAGCGTCAGCAGAAAATGCTTAATCTTATCAAAGAATCTCCGACAATTACTAGCAAACAAATGTCAGAGACTTTGGCGGTGAGCCAACGCACCATTGAGCGTGACCTTTCTGCTTTACAGAAGCATGGCGTTTTGAAGCGTGAAGGCAAGGATAATGATGGTAAGTGGGTTATAATTTCTGTTAGTCACTGATTTGATTTAGCCCAATTCCATTAGCATGACAAGAGGAAATGTTCATTTGCTGTGAACATTTCCTCTTTTATATATGTGCAGTTTGCACCTACGGTGCTTTTTCCTATTTTATTCGATACTTTCCTCGATACTCTTGAGCACGTAGTCGAGAATTTCAGGAGTGTGACAACGACTGATGAAGTTGCCTTCAAATTGTGATGGACTAACATAGATACCTCTTTCCAACATATTGTTGAAGTAACGGGCGAATCTCTCCTGATCGCTGGCCTTGGTTTCCTGGAAATTAGTTGGATTCTTTTGGTTGAAGAAAAGGGTGAACATCGTACCACAATGGTTCAGATAGATGTCTTTACCTTCGATGATCTTCTCAAGGCGGGCGCAGAAGTCGTTAGCACGCTCTTCGAGCTCGTCATAAAATCCAGGCTGCTTCAGTTGGTCTAGCGTAGCAATGCCGGCAGCCATCGCTACAGGGTTACCACTTAGTGTACCAGCCTGGTAAACAGGACCTTCAGGGGCAAGCATATCCATGATTTCTTTCTTACCTCCAAAGGCAGCAGCAGGGAAACCACCACCTACAATCTTACCGACAGTTGTCATATCCGGTTTGATACCAAATCGCTGTTGGGCGCCACCAAAACTCAAACGGAAACCGGTAATAACCTCATCAAAGATAAGTACGCTACCATGAGCACTAGTGAGACGGCGAGTAGCTTCCAAGAATTCACGGGTAGGAGGAACTACACCCATATTACAAGCTACAGGTTCAAGAATCAGTGCTGCTACTTCGTCACCATGCTCTGCGAAATATTTCTCCAGCGCTTCAGTGTCATTATAAGGCAATACCACGGTATACTGGGTAAATCCCTGAGGAACACCTGCAGAAGAGGCATTGTTCAGCGTAGCTACACTACTACCGGCAGCTACCAGCAGATGATCAGCATGACCATGATAGCAACCTTCAAATTTTACCAAAATATCTCTTCCTGTATAGCCGCGAGCTACACGGATAGCACTCATCGTAGCCTCTGTACCCGAGTTGACAAAGCGCAGTTTTTCCATGCTTGGGAAAGCTTCCCTAACCTTATTGGCAAGCACAGTTTCAGCCTCAGTACAGATACCATAGCTACTGCCACGCATAACAGCTTCTGCTGCAGCCTTGCTCACTGTATCCTGATTATGACCGAGGATGAATACACCCCAAGACATACAGAAATCGATAAACTTGTTATCGTCGATATCATATATATAAGTATCCTTGGCATGGCTAACAAACAGCGGTGTTGTTCCTACTGCTTTCAGAGCACGTACAGGACTGTTTACGCCACCTGGAATGACGTTGCAGGCCCGTTCGAAAGCCAACTTTGAATTTTTTCTTTCGTTCATAGTTTTATAGCTGCTTGATTACTTCTTAATGGTGTAGCGTTCAGCCCACTTCTGCATATATTCCTTAGCATAATAGGAAATGATATATTTCGCACCTGCGCGCTTAAAGGCGATAAGACTTTCGAATACGACACGTGGCTCATCAAGCCAGCCCTTCAGCGAAGCAGCCTTGAGCATACTATATTCGCCACTTACCTGATAAGTTACCATTGGTATTTCAGGGAAGCGCTCTACGGCACGAGCGATCATGTCGAGATATGGCATACCTGGTTTAACCATAGTAGCATCTACACCTTCTTCGATATCGTCTGCAATCTCTTCAAGTCCCTGATCGTGTGTACGATAGTCCATCTGATAGGTTCTGCGGTCACCGAAGGCTGGGGTAGAGTCAGCAGCATCACGGAAAGGACCATAGAAGGCTGATGCATATTTGGCAGAGTAACCCAATATCTTACACTTAGGATACAAGCCGTTTTCTACAAGTTTGCTCTTGATGGCAGCAATCTGTCCGTCCATCATTGCAGAAGGAGCTACCCAGTCGGCACCAGCCTTAGCATATACGTATGCTTCCTGAGCCAACAATGGCAGGGTAGAGTCGTTGTCCACATCGTGATTATGAATCAGTCCACAGTGACCGTGACTGGTATATTCGCAGAGACATACGTCGGCGATGACAATCATATCTGGGTATTCGGCCTTGATAGCACGGATAGCCTTGCAGATAATACCATTTTCATCGTAACCGGCAGATCCACGCTCGTCTTTCTCTTCGTCTGGTATAACGCCAAAGAGAAGCAACTTATTGATACCCAACTCTTTCACTTCTGCGATATCCTTGAGCAGCAGGTCGATAGAGAAGTGATATACACCTGGCATAGATGCAATTTCGTGTTTTACGTTTTCACCTTCTACGACAAAGTAAGGGTAGATAAAATCTTCTGCGTTGACAAATACGTCAGCATAACGATCGCGTGTACTTTGATCTTTACGATATTCTCTGAATCTTTTCATTGTTATATCTTTTTATATATGGTTTCTTTTTTTCAGTTGTTTTTCCAGATGGGCTTGTGTAATAGCTCCTCGGGTTTCATACGTTTTATCTTCGGGTAGCGTACCATAGAGTTTCAAGAAGTTGTCGATGGTACTTGGCGATGTAAATACGATAGTGTCTATCGTCGCGAGGTCCACTCTCTTCGGGTGTTCGGGCATTACATTCTGGTAGGCGGTCAGCGTTTGTACGGTATAGCCTAACTCTCTTAATCCGTCAGGGATAATGGGTAGTGCTATGGCCGATCGTGGAAATATAACGTGGCGATGTAGAAGTCTTTCGTCTGTACGGAATAGTTCGATAACCCCATAAGAATCGTCTTGAGGAGCGATAATGAGGTTTTGTGCGCCTCTCTCTTGCAGTGCCTGGGCAGTAGTATGTCCGATAGCCACCACCTGCCCGTGCCATGGAGCCTTCACCTTCTGCATGGCTTCATACCAGTATTTCACCGTCATCCTGCTGGTCATCAGCAGAATATCATGGTCGGTGATAGAGGCAGCCGCTTGCTGCAGCAAGGTATCATCTTCCAGTCCTCTTATTTCGATCAGCGGAGTATGAATGGCCGTTTGATCTTTACATGTGAGTCCGGTATAGAGACGCATAGGCGATGATGATTAGATCGTTTCGTTAAGAATATTACCAGGTGCAAACCACTTTTTCAAGTTTTCGGCAGCTTCACCTCTTTTAGCTGTAATAGCCAGTCTTCCCTGCATCGGATGGGTAGGGAAAGGTAGAATCTCTGTAATTTCGTCTTCCATGCCCAGTCGTTTCAGTGCACAAGTAGCCACGATAGCGCAGTCTAGCTTGCCGTCTCTTACCTGAGCTACGCGGTCTTCGATACAACCACGTATCCCCACAATCTTTAAGTCTGGTCGCAGTTCTGACAAGCCTTTTTTACGCAGCGGCGAACTGGTACCTACGGTACTTCCAGCTGGCAAGTCCATCAGTTTGATATGGTCTCTACTTACCAGAGCATCTGTTTTATCAAAAGCTTCATACAGCGCAATCACTTCCAGATCAGGGTGCAAATGTTCAGGCAGATCCTTGGCAGAGTGTATAGCGATATCCGCATCATCATGCAGCAGCGCCCAGTCGAGTTCACGAGTAAACATATCGTCAGGAGCCTCACCGTTGAGTAAAGACAAATCCAGTCTTTTGTCGCCGAAGGTATCCGTAAAGACAATCGTATAAGGTATATCCTTCAGTCTATTGAAGACCTCAGCTACCTGTAGCTGGCTCAGTTTGCTTCTTCTGGCGATAACCCTGATAGGCGCTAATTCCTTATTTTGCGGCATATAATTTTCTCCTTTCCATGATATCCTCGAGTATCTCGATTTCATCTTCTATAATAGCTTCAGCCTTTTCCACCTCACTTGATCTTACCTCTATATTCTTCTTCACACGGTTTTCCAAATCGCGCAAGTTATAGAGATGCACGTTAGGATAAGTAGCGATTTCTGCATCGATATCACGAGGGAAAGCAAGGTCGATAGCCAGCAACTTCTGGTCGCGCTCGATATCGTCTGTAGTCACCACCAAACTTGGAGCAGAAGTAGCACTAATCAAGATATCCGTATTTTTCAGATAGTTCTTCTTTTCCTCCAGACCGAATACCTGTATGCCGAGTGGATCGGCCAGTTCGTGAGCTCGGTCCAGACTTCGGTTACCCAAGAAAAGAAGTTGCGCACCTTTATTCTGCAAGAATTTCAGAATATCGCTGGTCAACTTGTTGACACCGATAATCGTAATACGTGCATGCTTCAAGTCTACCTGTTCTTCTTCCATGATTTCTACAGCAGCCAAACTATGGCTTACAGCACCATGAGATATTTCAGTCTCATTACGCACACGTTTACCCACTTCGAGAGCACACTCAAAGAGTTTGTGAATACCGGCAGGCAGATGATGATCGTTACGTGCTTTCAGATAAGCCTCTTTCACCTGTCCCTGAACAGCTCTTTCGCCTACGATAGCCGATTCCAGTCCACTCACCACGCGGAAAAGATGGCGAGCCACACGCTTGGGAACATCACCATTACCCGAATAGAGTTCCATACGGTTACAAGTCTGTAGAAAAACAGACTCTGGTGGCATCTGGTTTTCGATCGTTTTAAAATATGATTCGCGATCTTGTAATGAAGTATTTTTAAAATTTATTGATTGATAAGTTACCATGATCTTTTTACGTAATTGGTGATAAACTGTAGGCTCTTGAGTGGAGCTTGTGGCGGAACGCCATGACCCAAGTTGAGTATCCAGTTGTGGTGCTCTTCCCAATATGGGCGATAGCTTTCAAGTTTTTGCTGGATAATTTCTTCACTGGCGAAGAGAATCCTTGGGTCTAGATTACCTTGTAGGCCGATGGCAGGGTTCACCAATTTTCTTGCCTCATAAAAGTCCATCTGCCAGTCTATGCTTACAAAGTCGCACATATCTGGGGTTACAGCTTGCAAGCCAAGTCCCAAACCTTTTGCAAAGTATATTACGGGAACACCCATTTCTTTCACAGCTTGTCCGATACGTCGTATGGCAGGCATAAAGTGGGCGATATATTCATTTTGAGGTAGTACGCCGGCATTTGTTTCGAAGATTTGGAAGAGTTGTACACCATGCTTTACCTGGTTACGGGCATATTCGATGGTCATCTCTGTGAGGGCTTCGATGAGTCGGTCGGTTTCTGCCGGATTACTGAAAATATAACTTACAGCATCGTTAAACTGATTATCCGTACTTCTACCCTGAAGCATATAGCAAAGTGTAGTGAGCGGCCCACCGCAGAAACCGATTAACGGGGTGCCGTCTGATATTCTACTTTTTATTTCATCGATATTGCGATAGATATAATCCAGTTTGCTTGCATCAGGTTTCAGCTGTTTGCTTGCGTCAGAATATTGGCAGAGCGGAGTACTGAATACCGGTCCTTTGTCAGTCCAACTGATATTAGCGCCCATCGCAGTAGGCACTACCAGAATATCACTGAATAAGATAGCAGCATCTACGCCAATGGTATGTACAGGCATAAGCGTTACCTGTGCACACAAATCAGGTGTGTGCATAATCTCGTCAAAACTGTGGAGATCGCGTAGTTTCAGATAATCGGGCAGTACTCTTCCTGCCTGTCTCATAAACCATACTGCTGGTCGCTCAGTCTTTTTACCTTGTAACGTACGAAGTATCAAATCGTTCATGTCATACTGTCTTTGTACAAAATCGTTGCAAAGGTACAAAAAATACATCAATCATGCAATCCTAATTTTTGATGATTCGTGTTAACGACTGGCTTTTCGTATTTCCCGTTTATTTTTATCGGTTCCAGATGCAGTCCGATATGTGTTTGTTTACCAAATTTAGCCTGTAATCGATGTTCTATATGGGTAGCATGCTGATGCGCTTCATATAAGGTAATATGTCCTGGCATACGTATATGCATCTCAATAGCTATTGTATTGCCAATACGTCGGGTTTGCAAATTGTGGGCATCTATTACCCCGTCCTCGCTTTCAGCTATTTGTATGATTTCATTTTCCGTTTCATCACCCAGACTCGCCTCGAGCAGTTCTGACAGAGCATCCTTTATCAGTTTGTAAGAAGATTTCGAAATAAAAAAGCTCACTACGACAGCCGCAATAGGGTCGAGAACAGCCCAATTTGGTCCTAACAGGATAGCACCGCCGATACCTAGAGCTGTACCTATAGAAGAAAGGGCATCGCTGCGATGATGCCAAGCATTAGCCGTAACGGCTTCCGACTTGTATTTTTTGCCAGCAGCAGCCGTAAATCGATAGGCCCATTCTTTCAGAGCGATACTCATCAGTGCTGCAGCCAGAGCTATCCATCTCGGTTGCCCAAGATTTTCGCCCCGTAGGCTCTGTATGATTTGCGAAATGCCACTATAACAGACCATCAGACCAACACCTAAGAGGCTGGTACCAATGATGGCCGTAGCTAAGGTTTCGTATTTACCATGACCATAATCATGACTTTTATCTTTCGGTTTGTTGCTTAATTTCACAAACACGATGACAACGATATCGGTAGCGAAGTCGGTCAGCGAGTGCACAGCATCGGCTAATATCGCAGCCGAATGTCCCCAAATACCTGCTGCAAATTTCAGAATAAGCAATATCACATTAATCAAACTCCCCTTCAAAGTGATGCGAAATAGTTTCTTTTCGCGTAAGGCTGAGTCATCAGAAGAGTCAGTGCTTTTATATTCCATTTCTCACGTGCTTTAAACCTTCGATGAGCAAATATATAAAGAAAATGTAACATGAGCTATAATTTGTTCAAAATTTAGGATATATTTTTTTGTATTCGTTACAAATGATAAATTATTTGGTACTTTTTGCAAAGTTTTACTGATAGATATTATTTATTTTTGCAATTGTCTTTAGAACTTGTGGTAAGCGAACTGCATTCTGTTTAGATGTGAATTTAGGTCAACTCATCCATTTAAGGCAGGTATTTCGATTTACCGTTCAATCGCCTGTCTCAATATGTGAGTTTAATAACTAGTTTAGTTAATTTTATTTAGGTTTTACTAGACGTAGTTTTTAAAAAGTTTTGTAGGTTTTTTACAAGTCAAGTGATAGGCAGATTCGTCGTGACGACAAATCTGCTTATATTTTTTATGTTGTTTCAGGAGGAAAAAATCAGCATGTAAATTTGTTTTTTAAATCAGATAATACTATCTTTGTCGTATTATAAATACCCCCAAAAAGAATGGTAATGGAATACGATTATTAACACTTAAATATTTAAAAATATGATCAACAACATGATGGTAACCACCACCCCAACCGTAGAGGGACATCGCATTTTAAGTTATAGAGGAGTTGTTACAGGCGAAACGATTATTGGCGCCAATGTTTTTAAAGATTTTTTCGCAAGTATTCGCGATATTATTGGTGGTCGTTCGGGCAGTTATGAGAGTGTGTTACGCGAGGCTAAGGATACCTCCATGCGTGAGATGATAGAGCGTGCTCAGCAAATGGGAGCCAATGCTGTAGTAGGTGTCGATATTGACTACGAAACGATTGGTGCACAGGGGTCTATGCTTATGGTTGCTGTGAGTGGTACAGCGGTGGTAATCGACTAAATTTGCAAAATGTACCGTTTAGCTGACAAAAATGGCTAAACTCGCATATAGTACCTCATTTTATTTTTAGCCTTAAAATGAGAGGTTTTTCGCCCCCTTGTTTTAAGGCTATTTTTGTGCGTAAGTGTTTGGTTTATAGGTTTATACATATTTACTTGCTTGATGTCTTTCTTCAAAAGGACATGGTCATAGATTAGCCATTAAAGCTCATTTCTTGTGCAAAAAAAAGTGATATTTTTATTGTACATGTTTTAGTTTATTTTTATTTTTGCTTTTGAAAGTTACCAAGTCGATCCGTTAGCCCTCAAAAATGTTACCAAGTCGATACGTTAGGACTTACCAAGTCGATCCGTTAGAAGGTTTTTGCTTAACCAAACCGATCCGCTACCCTTACCAAGTCGATCCGTTACACATGCGCTCAAGCCCGATAAACACTGGGCTGAGCGGGGATTGTGAAATATTTAAAATATTATATATATATAACCAAGTGATAGAAATATTATTTAGAAATATTGCAATAAGAGCAAAATATGTTGTTTTGAATTTTGTTGACATGAACCGCCTTATAATTCGCTTATTTGCTGTCGGCATGTTAGAAAGACTGAAATATGCGAATTTTGCGATAGTTTGTAACTGCCTGATTCATTGCGAGTTAGCTGTTAGCTGTTTTGGGGCGTTAAGAAATGCCCGGCAAAACCCCAGCTCCTATGGTCTAAAAGCTAAGGGTTTATGCGATAAGGTCATAGGTTTTAGCGGCTAAAGTCTAAGCTTTTGGGGTATAGGAGCTGGGGTTTTGCCGCAAGTGTGTGTGTAAGCGACAAAGTGGGTAGTCTAAAAGTTGAATTTTTCGAGCTAGATGGCGATTTTCGGAAGACCCTGATTTTGGCCATTTTATTTGACAGATGGCGGATTTTTTTTCTCGCTAAGAGCGCCAAGACGCAAAGAAAGAAAGTCAAGCGGGCAAGGGACGTAAGGGCGATTGGGTGTGTAAGCTTGGTACGGAAAAGTAGAGTAAGTGCGGAGAATTCGGGTAAAGCGTATCTAAGAAAACTTAGCGTGCAAGAAGAGAGTAGGGAAAATAGGGACAGGGAAGCAAAAAAGTAGAGAGAGCAAAGAGAGTTGGAAGTGCTAAAACCACAACGAAAAGAAAAAATGTTTAGCAAAAATCTTCATCTCTTCCCAAGAGACGGATTGAAACAAAAAAGTGTTGATATACAGATACTTACAGAGATATTCTGATGCGTTTTGCTAAACAAATGGCAAAAAAGCGATGCCTAAAACCCGTTTTTGGGGCATAAAAATGTGCGGTTTGAGAAAAAAAGAGTACCTTTGTACTCAGAATCCGTCTCTTGGGAAGAGATGAAGATTTTCGAATTTTTTCTTTTTCATGTTGATTGGATTCTCTCGATAAAGACCACAAAGAAGCCAATTGGCAAAACAAAGATTATTAGAACTCCCTCGCTGTGTAAAAAGGGCTTGGTCGTCTGTCGAGACACGGCTTGGGAGTTCTTTTGATTGCAGAATGACTGAGAAAATTAAACTTAGCGGATTGGAATCATTCCTCATGCGCATTGCGGATTACCTTCGCAAGAACATGGAGGAATCAGAATATAAAGAGTATATTTTTGGATTGCTCTTTTTGAAGCGCATGTCAGATGTGTTTGAAGAAAAGCGTGAAGTTTTGAAGAAAGATTATCAACATCTTCCTGAAGATGCCTTAAATTCTATTCTGGAGGATAAGACAACATACGGTGATACTTTCTTTGTTCCGAAACGTGCCAGATGGAACGAAGGTTGGTATGATGAGGAGAACGAAACCGAAGTTCCAGCCTTGCGAGACCTTAAAACTGATATTGGGCCAATGTTGAATAAAGCCCTGACTGCTATTGAGGATGCCAATAGCGAAGTGTTGCAAGGAATTTTCAAAGACCGCATCAACTTCAACAAAATGAGCGTTGATGGTACGCCTGTTATAAAAAACAGCGACCTTCGCAAGATGATAGAAGAGTTCAACAACTTTCCACCATTGTTGAACAAGAACTTTGAGTTCCCCGATTTACTTGGTGCAGCATACGAATTTATTCTGAAATACTTTGCAGACAGCGCAGGAAAGAAAGGTGGAGAATTCTATACGCCTAACACGGTGGTTCGCATGCTTGTAAAACTATTACAAGTAGATGAAGGTATGTCTATTTATGACCCTACTGTAGGTTCGGGTGGTATGCTTATTCAGGCATACCAGTATATTGAGGATGAAGGCAAAAATCCAAAGAATCTGGCTCTTTATGGTCAGGACAATAAAGATGGTGTTGTCGCCATTTGCAAGATGAACATGATTTTCCACGACATCCTCGGCTCGCATATCAAGTATGGCGATACTCTTGTGAATCCACAACATACGAAGAATGGCAAAATCATGAAGTTTGATCGTGTAATTGCCAATCCGCCATTTTCTCAGAAGTATTCTACTGAGGAAATGAAATACAAAGACCGCTTTATTTATGGCTTCACACCGGAAGATGCCAAGCAGGCAGATCTTATGTTTGTTCAGCACATGTTAGCCAGTTGTGACGAGAATAAAGGCGGTCGTGTAGTTGTGGTTATGCCTCATGGTGTCCTGTTCAGAGGCAGGAAAGAAAAAGAAATCCGTACAGCCATGCTTCAGCGCGACGTTGATGTGCTTGAAGGTGTGATAAGCTTACCACCGCAATTATTCTATGGTACTGGTATTCCTGCATGTGTGATGGTCTTCTCAAAGCGTAAGACTGATGATATGAAGGGCAAGGTGTTCTTTATCAATGCTGATAGAGAATACAAGGAGGGTAAGAAACAAAACACACTTCGGCCAGAAGATATTGAAAAGATTTCATACGTCTATCTGAACAAGATGGAAGTACCGAACTATTCACGTTTGGTTGACCTATCTGAGATAGAACAAAACGGTTATACTCTTAATATCCGCAAATACGTCGATAATACTCCTGCTCCAGAGCATCATGATGTTCACGCTCACCTTGTCGGAGGTGTCCCAGCAGTAGAGATAGAAGAAATCAACAGCAATCTTTCATCTAAAATTCACTTTGATGCCTTTACTCTTTTCAGTAGTGGCAATGATAGTTATCGTCAATTCGCTGTAAGCAACTGTGATGAGATAAAAAAAGCAGTTGAAGAAAGCAGCGAAGTAAACGCTGTTGTATCACAATTGCATGACAATTTATCCTCTTGGTGGGAAACTGCAAGCGATGAGTTTGCCACTATTGCAGGACATCGGGATGCATTGCTTTCAAAAGTCAGAAACAGTTTGATGCAATCTATGCGCCAGGCTCTCGAACCTATTGGTATGCTCGACCAACATCAGGTGGCTGGTATCTTTGTCAATTGGTGGGATGGTGTCAAGTACGACCTGAAGACTATCATGCAGCGCAAATGGGATATAGATCTCATCTATCCAGAATACAGTGACCTTGTTACAGCCATGTTCTTTGCCGATGAGCAACAAGCCATCGACAAGAAACAGGAAGATGTCGCAAACTGCGAAGCCAACTTAGAAGATATTGTAGAACAAATACTTGAATCTGTTGACTACGAGCCTGAGGAACCAGCAGAAGGCGAAGAAGCAAAAGAGATAAAGCATACTCCGAAATTAGCACACGAACAACTTGCGGTTGCCCTAAAAGGCTGTGAGGAGGACTCTGACGATGCCAAAGAGTTGGAAGCCTATTCAGCACAACTCAAAGAGTGTGAGGGAGCACTTAAGGCTGCTAAATCAGAGCTTGACCAATTGCAAAAGACTCTTGATTTGCATCTTGAATTGAAATGCCTTGGAGTGGAATCCAAGAAACTGTATGCCGAAGGATTGTTGAATCAAGCTAATAATGAAATTGCAGAAGTAACGCAACACGCTATTGCATTACTTGAACAGTCAGGTTTGCAATTCTGTATTCCGTCTGAGGATGCTTCTATAGAAACCATTCTTGTCTCTTTAGATGAAATTAAGAAGTCTGTGCCTTCAAACAAAAATAAGAGAACTGCCGAGCAGAACACTTTGCTAACAAAGGTCGCTCAGGCAAAAGATGTTCTCAAAGAGCCGAAAAAGAAGTTCGCAAAACTTCAAAAAGAAGTCGTGAAGATACAACAGGTTCTGAGCGGATATGATGCCACAATGCAATCTATTGGCGGGCAAATAACGGAAGAGGAAACTCGCACTTTGATTTTGCAGAAGCACTACAATATCATTGCCGACCAACTTAACCGTTACACCGAACAGGAGAGGCGCGACGTGATTGCTGCCTGTGAGCATCTTTTTGACAAATATGCAACGTCCGCACAACAGATTGCAACCGACTGCAATAAAGTGATGAATGAATTGAACGACATACTCAAAAAACTTAAATACGTTGACTGATATGGAAGTAAACAAGATTTCAATTCCAAAAGGTTGGCGTAAAGTCTCCATTGGCGAATGTGTCGTTGAGAAAAAAAAGTCGCCAATAAAAGTTGATGATGCTGCCAATTTCGGTTTGTACCCCTTCTTCACAAGTGGAGAGGCAGTTTTGCAGCATGATAGCAAACTTATAGATGGCGAGAACCTTTATCTGGCTACAGGTGGAATGGCTAACATCAAATACTTTAATGGAGAAGCTGCATATTCCACAGATACCTATGTGCTTGGTACAAAAGAGAATATTTGTCCCAAGTTCATGTACTATGTACTGCTATTCCTTAAACAATATATTGACATCAATTATTTCCAAGGAAGTGGCTTAAAACACCTTCAAAAGAAGGACTTCAAACGCCACGAAATTATTATCCCGGAATCAAAGGATGAGCAACAGCGTATTGCAGATGCGTTGTCTAAACTTGACGATTCGCTTTCAAAAACGCAGTCGCTCATTGATAAGTACGAACTAATAAAGCGAGGCTTGATGCAAGACTTGCTAACTTTTGGCATTGACAGTGAAGGTAACGTGCGAAGCGAAAAGACCCACAAGTTCAAGGACTCACCATTGGGTAGAATACCAGAAGAATGGGAATGGGTTGAAATGTCTAAATTAATGGATGCTATTGATGCTCAGCCAGACCACAGAACCCCAGCGGAAGTTGAAGAAGGTGCTCCCTATGTCGGAATAAGTGATATAGATGATTACGGTAATTTGATAATAGACAAATGCAGGAGAGTTGGGCGTTCTGTTGTAGAGAAACAAAAGTCCATTTTCACTGTAGAAGAAGGAGATATTATCTTTGGAAAGATAGGGACAATTGGAAAGCCCAAAATGCTTCCAATCCTCAACGAAGATTATGCTATTAGTGCCAACGTAATTGTCATCAAACCTAAGGAAAATGCGCTTTATCTTTACTATACATTGAAATCTGAATATGTGGATAAGGAGGTTGATTTATCTATTCATTCCACATCACAGCCAGCTTTCGGAATGGAAAAAATTAGGTCGCTGATGGTTAAGAAACCGCTTAAAGATGAACAAGAAGTTATTTCTGAGATAATATCTCAGTTTGATGGCTTTATACATCAAAACAAACTTGAGATTAACAAATTGTCGAGTACAAAGCAAGGTCTCCTTTCTGACCTCATTACAGGCAAAGTAAGAATATAATCGTAAAGGCTTATGATACTGACCAACGACAACAAATATGAAGAATCCCGTCGGAAACAACTTAAAATCGACGAGTTCAATAGCGTGGAACACCCTTTCATGGAACAGTTGAAAGAGTTGGGCTGGAATGATGATGCAAACGAAGTGATTGAACTTCAGATGCAACAGCAACCATCTGAAAGTTTTCGCACATCGTTCTCAGAAGTGGTGCTGATGCCTAAACTCAGGAAAGCATTAAAGCAAATCAATGACTTCCTGACAGACAGCCAGATTGATGAGGTTGCCAACCGCATCACGGCATATCAAGGTGTCACACTGCTCGAAAACAATGAGCGCATCTTCAATCTACTGGTGGAAGGTACGTCAGTATCACGAAACGAAAAGACGGGTGAACAATCGCCGTCTGTTCGCTATATTGATTTCGACCATCCAGAAAACAACATCTTCACAGCCATATCGCAGTTTAAGGTGGCTATCCCTGGCACCGACCATCATATTATACCAGATATTGTTTTGTTCTTGAATGGTCTGCCAATCGTCGTTGTAGAAGCTAAATCACCGAAGGTGTCAGAGCCGTTGCCTGAAGCCATCGACCAACTGATGCGTTATTCAGAACAGCGTGGAGATACAGGCGAGGGAAATCCTGCGTTGTTCCAATATAACCAGTTTTTAATAGTCACTTGCCGAAACGAAGCAAAAGCAGGTACTATCACCACCCATCGTGAAAAGTATTTTTATCGTTGGACAGATCCTTATCCAATGACATTGAACGATCTGAAACACGGTCAGAGTGCGCCAAACGACCAACAGCGCCTGGTGGCAGGTATGCTATCACTTCAAAACCTTCTTGACATTATCCGCATATTCACCATATTCTCTATTAATGACAAAGGCAAGAAGATAAAGATTGTATGTCGCTATCAACAGTTCCGTGCCGTCAAGAAGATGGTGAAGCGTTTGCAAGAAGGCAAGACTAAAGAAGATCGTGGAGGTATTTTATGGCATACGCAAGGTTCTGGAAAGTCGCTTACCATGATGTTCCTTGTACGCCAGATGCAACTTATAACAGCTCTTCAATCGTGGAAGGTGGTATTTGTCACCGACCGCACACAACTGGAAGAACAATTGGGTGACACTGGCGGCGGTGTTGGTTTTAACTTGAAGAAAGCTGAGTTTATAAACCCAAGGGCAAATAAACCTATGTGCAGTCTGAAAGAGCTTTTGAGCACCAATACTTCCGACCTTGTAATGGCGATGATTCATAAGTTCCAAGAGTCTGGAGAGTTGGATGACATTCAAATCTTTCCAGTCTTGAACGAAAGCCCCAAAGTGCTTATTCTTACCGATGAAGCGCACCGTTCACAATTCTCCCTGCTGGGTGCAAATCTTGAACGTGCCCTGCCTAATGCCACTCGCATAGGCTTTACTGGTACGCCAACGTCAAAAACCGAACGTTTATATAGAGACTATATAGACAGTTATACCATGCGTCAGAGTATTGATGATGGTGTAACGCTTGAAATCATCTATCAGGGCTTTACCCATAATGCCGAGGTGGAAGACAAAGAAGGCATGGATAAGAAGTTTGAAGATGTCTTCAGCGATTATAACATACAGGAGCGTTTGCAGATTCTGGGCTTCGGCTCTCGTGATGCATATCTGGACAGTGAAGATACCATTAGGGAAAAAGCTAAGTATATGATGGATCACTATGTTTCTCAGATTTTCCCAGGTGGCTTCAAGGCTCAGATTATCGCCAATTCTAGAATTGCAGCCGTAAGGTATAAACGCATGATAGAGGATGCTCTCAAAGCAAAAATTGAGGAATTGGAAAATAACAATCCATTAAGCATCAATATCGACCGGCTGAAAAAAGTACGTGCAGCCGTAGTTATCTCTGGCGACCGCAACGACGAGTTGGAGATAAAACAATATACAGATACCAACTATCACAAACGTAGCATTAAGTCGTTTAAACTTCCTTTCGATGGTGAAGACGAGGAAGATCCAACAATTAAGGGAGATGTGGGTATCATCATAGTCAACAACATGCTTACAACTGGTTTTGATGCGCCTATCGAACAGGTTCTGTATCTTGATCGTGTGCTTGTTGCTCATAATCTCCTTCAAGCCATAACTCGTCCTAACCGAGTGGGCGAAGAAGGCAAAGATTTCGGCTTTGTAGTGGACTATGTCGGCATAGGTCATCACTTGAAGAAAGCCATTGATTATTACGATGAGAAACAAGGTCAGGTTGACACTGATGAGACCGATGGAACACTTTCTACCATTGTTAATGAAGAAGAACTTCTGAAAGAACTCAAAAACACACATGCTGCCATTTGGGACTTTTTGAAGAAGAATGTGTTGACCGACCTCACAGACGAGGATGCTTTTTATGATCTCTTCTATGATGAAGATGCACGTGCAGAATGGTTGAAGCTATATGGCGAGTTCACACGTGCATTCAACGCTGTCCTCCCACGAAAAGAGACATTGGACTATCTGATGGACTGGAAATCATTCACAGAGATAAACGCCTTGGCACTGAAACATCTTCGAGATGGTCGATTTAGTATGAAAGGTATTCCGCAGAAACTACGTGCCATTGCCGATGTCTATCTGAAGTCCAAAGGAATAGAAGAAAAGGTTGCTCCAATCTCTATTATAAGCGAAAAGTTTACTGAAGAGGTTAAAAAGCGCAAGTCAGAAAAGACAAAGGCGGCAGCAACAGAACATGCCATTAGGAATTACATCGAGATAAATATCGATGAAGACCCTGAACTCTTTGCGTCTTTCTCCAAGGCTCTTGAAGAGATTCTTAAGAACTTTATGGGTAACTGGAAGAAAATATATGAAGAACTGGAGAAACTACGTCAACGCATACGTGACCGTGAAAAGGAGAATACCTATGGACTTGACCGTAAGCGGCAAATGCCATTCTTCCGCATATTCAAATCGGAGTTGTACAACGACAAAGATTTGACGGAAGACGAGGTAAGCAAAAGCGTTGCCTTGACTATCAATATAGTTGAGAAATTGCAAACAGAGCTTCGCCTTCTCGGTTTTTGGAGCAGTACACCAGCCCAAAATCATTTGAAAGGTGAACTACAGAAAATTCTTCTTTCTCCTGATTTCTGCTCAATGCCTGGTATTGTTACCAAACGGCAGGAGATCATTACAAGAATCATGGAAGTAGCCAAAACAAAATATTCAACTATTATTTCTGAAATATAATGGTTTACGAAATCGAATACAGCAAGCGAAGAAAAACCGTTGGCATTCTCGTAGAACGAGACAGACGTGTTATTGTGAAAGCCCCAGAGGGTTTTCCGGCTTCGCGTATTCAGGAAATAGTTGAAAAGAAAAAAAATTGGATTGAAGAAAAGGTCAATGATTCCTATAAATATCCTACTCAGCCAAGCAAGAAGGAATTTGTTTCAGGCGAAAGTATGATGCTCATGGGCAGGAACTGCACATTGCTTGTGGTGGATGAGAATATAAGAGGAATTAAGTACGACGGATTCTCTTTCCGTATCTCAAAAAAGAATCAGGAAAGAGCCCATGACCTATTCGTGGCTTGGTATAAGAAATATGCACTCACCAAAATAGAGCCAATGGCAAAGTCATTTGCTCAAAAGTTAGGTGTAAACTACAACGGATGCTCTGTTACTGACACCATGAAATACAGATGGGCATCATGCACCCCTAAAGGGAATGTCAATTTCAGTTGGCGCATTATCAAAGCTCCTGTATTTGTAATTGAGTATCTGATTGTACATGAATTAGCCCATTTGCGAATATCAGATCATTCTCCTGAATTTTGGAATATTGTATCAATACAAGTTCCATCATACGAAGACGCAAAGATTTGGCTTCGGGATAATGGAAATGTTCTAGAAGTGGATTTCTGAGTTCGTTCAATTTTAAAATTATTTGTTTAATGGCTCGCATTCTATACAAATATTTGGATATAACTGGGGCTAAATGTATGATTAGGAACCATAATCTCCAGTTTACTAATGCCTCTCAGTTGAATGATCCATTCGATTGTCATCCCAAGTTGCTTGACTACTCAAAGGTGCCAAAGCATAAACTACAAGGATGGATACCTGAGAGATGGTGGATAGAAAAAGAAGAAAACGACGCTCTTAATCTTCGTAACAACACGTGGCTTTGTAGTTTGTCTAAAGTCAATGACTCAATACTTATGTGGGCTCATTATTGCTATAATCACAAAGGTGTCTGTATCGGGCTTGACATAGACAAGGTGATGCAATCCGTCCCTCCAATGTTTGGAGAAATATACCAACAACCTCTTGTTCTTGATGTTCAATATAAGAGTATAATTGAACGTCCAAATGGATATTGTAACACGATGGGGCTGTTTAATTATCAATGGCAAACAAAAGCAAAGGAATGGGAATATGAACAGGAGGTAAGATTAGTCATGCCAAAACCCAACTCTATGTATGCAGCTTTGACTCCTGCGCAAGCCAAACATTCTAAAAAGACATGGGATATGCGTGAGATACACCATTATATACAGTTGAAAGGTGAATGTTTTGAGTCTATCTATTTTGGCATAAATATAGATAAGCATGAGAGAGAAAAAATAATTCAGTTTGTTCGTAAAGAACTGAACCCACACATCAATTTTTATCAAATGCGTGTAGATGATGATGCTTTTAAACTACAATCAGAAATAATATGATAGTTGCAAACTAAGTGTGTGTGATAGAGTAAATGTTGCTGCAACATTCAATCGCTATCATTTCGGGCGGAAACTGCGATATTTTGCAAGTTTCCGCCCGAAATAGCTTTTGTTTAGCTTTATATCGCCAAAGCAGAGAAATCGGTTAATAAGATGTTTCTAGTTGTCCAATAAGTATATTGCAATAAAGGAGCAAGACATTTATCTTATGGATAAGGCTTACTCCTTTTTGAATCATAAATAGTTTGGAGCGGAAACTATGATCTCTAGCATATCTTCACTTATTAGAATACGGTTGCGCTACATGTATGTACCGTCAAAATAAGAACTAATTAATTCATTAGTTCTTGGAGAACCTCTTCTATTGATATGTGTTTCAACATTGGCTTTGGATTGTTGTCCCTATATTCATTTTCATACTCTATATTTTTTTGCTTTCTGTATGATGGAAAGAAGATATATTTGTATGCCTTGGATACCTTTCTATGGTCCCATAACGGACGTACGAATGGAATTATGTAGATAATGAAGCTAATACTAATCGACAAACTTTTAATCTTATTATTTTCGTTGAATATACTTACAACGAATAAGCCTATGACTATTAGGACGTGAACTGTTGCTATCACAGCGTTCTTTCTCCAATCTTTTCTCCCGTTCTTCTTGATAAAGGTAGCCTTCCCCTTGAAATAATCTTCTTTCTGTTTCTCATATTCGTTTTGATATTCTCTATTCCTTTTATCTTGTATTTCTAATGCGGCTTTTCTAAGGGAGGCATCTTTTTTAGCACGCTCTTTCAAATCTGCATCATGTTGTTCTTTCATTTTCTTAAGAGTGTTCTGATGTTCTTCTTTGTTTTTTGCTTCAACCAATTTCCTCTCGGCAATGAATGCATTTATATCATTAACACTTAATACTTCTACATAGGAATCAGCATTGTCTGCATGTAGATCGTCTGGGCTAACTGTAGATTTATGTAGTTCTGCCAAGGTCGCTTTTTTGCTGTCAATATCAAATTTACCTTGTTTATCTTCTTCTATAAATTGAGAAAAAAGCCTGCCAACATTATCATTGATGCGAGAAGACAAAGCTATCTGAGCCTTAGTTATGACATTTATTGAACGAAGTGTTGACATGTTGGATAATCCTTTATTTAAGACCATCCAAAATCTATTTGTCAAAAATGAAAGACTTGTTGCTAATGGAACGCAATTGTCTTTTTTTACGTTCTTGTCAAATGCAATTGTAAATGTAACTTTATTTGCAGATAACAATATGTGTCCCACAGTCCTGAATATAGATTGGCTTTTATATCCTCTCTTGATTGATATATAATTGAGAAGCTTTACTTTCCTATCTATATCTTTTTCTGATGTATCATTATCATTGTATTCATAAAATGGCTTACTGTCAATCAAGTAATTCCAATTGGTTTCTTTATCATAGTAATGCTCTTGCGTGTCAAGTGTAATGTCTTTTTCGGCAAGCATCCGAAACAATTTTGATTTTTTCTCAACGACCTGGGAAGCATCAATACATCCATTTACAATATTACTCATCGCTTGTTTTGATGGATTGAGTTGTTCTTCCTTGCGAACAATTCGTTCTGCAATTTTGAAATAAGACTCTATCTCGTCTCTGTTCTCAGCAAAATATCTCAGTTTAATAATTGGAGTTTTTGCTTTTTTGTTGACTTCTTGGACTAATTCATAGAATTCATCAAACAGATCCTTATAAAGTGCGCCATTCAGTCCAAACATGTGGAATATTATTTCTGTGTCCAAATAGATGTGTAATTGCGTGTCGAGTTTATCAACAGCATTATAATCTGCGTTATAATTTAGGCCAACAAAAATTACGACACCCTGCCTGATTTGATTTAATTGTTCAACAAAAGCTTTATCATTTGACTGTTCAATTATAAATTGCGATATGTACTCTCCAAATTGTGAAGAATTCGTATCATCTATAATGAAAGTGCAAAAATCATTACACAATTCTTCTTTTTCATGTATAGAAAGGCTTTTTCCCATTTTCCCTTCAACGAACACACAAAGCGAGTCTATTGCTTTTTGATTCACATCGTTCTCGGTTTGTGTGTCCTTCCTTATTTCGTCGGCATTGAAAACTGCATCTTTTTTAATTGTATATGAGGATTTGTTTTTGTTTAGAAAATCTAGTTTTCCCAATGCTCTTTTTACAACAGCCACTGGCAAATCAAAACCGTACTCTTGATTTATAATATTAACCATCTCTTGCAAGTCAAAAGATGATAATGCTTTTTCTGCTATAGCTAATTTGATAAATTCTGCTATAACACAATAAATATCTCTTTTTTGATTATACAAATTGCGAAAAACAGTTAGTGATGCCATACACTTTCGCTTGTCTGAGATTCTATCCATTTGTTTATAATATTAATTCATTCGTTTAATTGTTTATCTATTCATCACGCTCTCAGCCAGCAGATATACTCGTGTACCGAGAGTCTGTGGCCAACGGTCAGTAGGATTTTTGTCCAAAGCTTTTGCCCGCTCTATCGCCTCCTTAACATGAGCTATCAGCATTTGAGCATCATATGCAGCCTCATGGTAAGAACCCATCTCTTGACGCAATCGTGTCTTTAGATATGGATCTGTCCTTCTCGAATTTCGACGGTTTTCCAGCCATAGCTGTTGCTCCTCAGGAGACAATGAGGTGGCATCTACCAAATGCAACAGCAACCAAAGTTCGATGCAAGGATTGCTCAATGCCATGTGCATATAGTCATTCTGCGAACATTCTGTAGCTACACGAGAAAGCATCGATTCTGTCCAGCGGTCTTTATCTACGACAAGCCAGAGTTCATCGTCAGCTTCTAGTGCATACTGTTCCTTGTAATCGTTCAACTGCTTCAAGACGTGTTCAGGGCTGGAGTTGTTTTGCTCGTCTTCACTTCGTTCCAAGATATGTACATGCACACGGGGATTGGTATATTCTTTGGCCAATGCCTTGAAATATATTCGCTCCGTGTCCTTGCCCTCGGAGGCTATGACTATTAGGCGAGCGTCACGGAATGCCTCTTGACGCTCGCGCATTAAACTATTCCTGCTTCGCATCGTTCCAATGAATATTGTTCAGTTCTCCAAAGAATGGTATGGCTCCGTATCGACCGTTCAGATACCCCTTCTGTACATTCTCCCTCGGCTTGTACTCACAGAGCGAAGACAGATGGCTTTCACCCTTCTTGTCTTTCTCCACAAACCATATCTCATCTTGACGGATAGGAGCAGTGGAAAGCAGATTAGACTCGTGTGTGGTGCATATCAACTGCATCTGCGAATCGCTTCTGAGTAAGCTGTCATACATCTCCAATAGTTTCAAAGTCAACATCGGATGCAGACTCCTATCGACCTCATCAATCACATAGACGGCATCATTGGCTCGCATGTCAATGAGCATAGGAATGAAATCGAAAAGGCGAGACGTTCCATCTGACTCTTCAAACATTTCGAATATATAGTCAGAGTTGCTGCCTTCTGTCTTGTGGATGGTCTTCAATTCGTACCACTTTAGGTTCTTCGACTCGTCTTTTTCCGCAAAGATGAAACGGCTCTCATTGTGAATCACAACGCCTGCTTTTTCATCTTTGCCGTCAAGGCTTTCCTCAATCTTCTGCCGAATTTCATCTGGGATGCCCAATTCCTCAGATTTCGACTCCACACGACGAAGATCTGATATGCCTGTGCCAAAGTAGCTGAGCAAATCACGCATCACGTTCTTAAATTGGGAGACGTCCACTACTCGAAATGGGAAATCTGTTCTGTGCGTATTTGGGAAGATGATGTTCAAATTCTCGAACCACTTTCGTGCCGACTTGATAGCATCGATTCCCTTTCCGTTACGCTTGATATATTCACTCAGGAAAGTGCCTTTTGTTGGTGTGCCATCAATCAGGAACTTCAAGAACTGACCGTCTGCCCCCTTTACGAACTGTGGTGCAATGGTATTCTCCCAAACGTCGCCATTACGCTTGCGCTCGAAAATCATAGTATCAGTACGACTGCCTGTCTTATACAGCCATTCTTCCAACAAGCCACCCTTCGAGAAGGCAATGCCGTATGCAAAGAATTGACCATCCACCTTGAACTCCAGTTCAATGCTTGAACGCTCTTGTGGAGTGTCCGTCATCTTGAAGTAATTGTACTTTCGGTTACTCCAACCATTCATGGCAAACTCCTTGATGATAGCCAAACACTTTATGATGTTCGACTTACCCGAAGCATTGGCACCATAAATCAAGCCCATGCGGAGCACAGATATATCATCTCGCTTCTCTGCACGTGACACTTGCAACGGCAATTGGTCGCTCTTGCTCGCCGTGAACAAGATACGCGTTTCCTCGTTGAACGAGTATATATTTTCGAACTTGGCTGATAATAGCATGATAGTATCTAATATTTATATTATTTCTGTTGCAAATATAATAAATAAATTTAGACTCTGTCGAATTTATACATTAAATATTTGAAAATGTGACAAATATTTAGGGTGTTATAAATATCTCGTCGTTTTCTTATAAAAATCCGATGTGTTGAACCTTGTAAAGAAGTCTTTCTAAGTATTCGGTTATACAGCCCAAAAAAGGAATAAGTGGACAAATATAGCCCTAAAAATTCGGAATAAGTGGGTGAAATTGGTCGTTAAAAAACGGAATAAGTGGACAAAAATGATGTTAAAATGATGGAATAAGTGGATTTTTTTCTTGTTAACTAAAAAAAGGGACAGTCGATATAATAATTCGACTGTCCGTAAAATGCATACGAAAAAGATTAAAAGAAGGTTATTTTATGGGAAAGTTTTCCATATTAGCGACTTTGTTCCGTAAATATTTTACGGAACAAAGAATATTTTGTAACTTTGCCGTATATAATTTAAAAAAGTAAATATTAGCTATGCTAACAAGATTTGCCGTTAAGAATTATCGTGGATTTGCTGATAACATAGAGTGGAATTTGTCGCATCCATGCAGCTATTCTTTCAATACGGATGCCATTAAGAACGGTATTGTGAAGAATGGCATCATATATGGTCCAAATGGATCAGGAAAAAGTAACTTAGGGTTGGCTATCTTCGATATAGCCAATCATTTGTCGCATAAGTGGAAGAAACCCGATTACTATTTGAACTATGCTTCGGCATATGGATACAACCTGCCTGTAGATTTTGAGTATGTCTTTAATTTCGGTAAAGATGTCATATCATATAACTACTCAAAGGTGGCAAAGGAGCTTAAAGGGATTATCGTAAAGGAGCAATTGTTCTTGAATGACAAGGAACTACTATATAAGGACACGGATACGTTGCGCTTGAACAAAGAGTTCGCTTTGACGGATGCAGCCATTGACAATTTGAAAAACAGCGCAAATAACATCTCGATTGTCAATTATCTGTTGAGTGTTGTGCCTTTTCCTGAAGGGCATGCCTTGCTGAAGCTAAGAAACTTTGTTGAGAATATGTTGTTCTTCAGAAGCCTTGACAATCGTGAGTTTATTGGACTTAAAGAGGGAGGAAGCAACATAGAGGAATATATCATCAACAATAATCTTACAGAAGATTTCTCGAATTTTCTGAAAGAAGTGAGCGGTCAGCATTTTGTGTTTGCTAAACCCATGCAGGGCGAGAACATGCTTTATACGGTTATCAATGGCATCCGTATGCCATTTGTGTTAGTTGCGTCTACGGGCACAATGAATTTAGAATTGCAATACTACTGGTTGAAAGAGATGGTGAATGCTTCATTTATCTTCATTGATGAATTTGATGCTTTTTACCACCATGAGCTTTCATATACCCTTTGCCGTCGATTGTTCAAGAGTGACAATCAGTTATTCTTGACTACTCATGACACGTTTTTGTTGTCAAATGATTTGCTACGCCCTGATTGTTTCTTCATATTAAAGAACAACAATATAAGTGCGATATGCAATCTTACGGACAAAGAGCTTCGATTTGGTCACAACTTGGAGAAACTGTATAGAGGGGGTACGTTTGACGTATGATATTGTTCGTATTTGAAGGTGGAAAAGCCGAACCTACGGTTTTCGATTCGATAGGAAAACTATTCCTGCCGAATGAAGAACTATGCGTAGTTAAGTGCAGGCATGATCTCCCAACATTGTACTCAAATATTGAAATACACCAAGGAAATGCCAGATGCTGACTATTGGAAATATGTTGCGACAAGGGACGAGTGCGCCAAGCATCTATTCAAAGGTAAGGCCGAACGTTTCGCTTATGCACAAGCAAAAGCCTTTCGATTCATCGACCTTGATAAGACAGACAAGGAAACCGTCAAGAACAACTGGGAAAGTTTGAAAATTCAAAATGTATGTAAGGCTCATTATTTAGTAAGTGGTTGCAATACCATCCCATCAGAAAAATCAACGATCAATCAGAAAAGCATATTTGAAGCGCAGAAAGATAAATATGTGAATACGGATGAAATGGTTTCCATATTAAACTCTTTTCCAATATTCTTGTATGATTATTTGAAATGATTGAGAGGATTTTTCTAAGCCAAAAATGATGTTAAAATGATGGAATAAGTGGATTTTTTTCTTGTTAACTAAAAAAAGGGACAGTCGAATTATTATATCGATTGTCCCTTTTTTTAAAATGTTTTTTCTTTTAATTCTCTTTCTCAAATCTTGCTCACACGATTAAGAGATTAGTCTTTGTCGATGTAAGAAAGGAACCAGTTATGGAAATTAAAATCTGTTTCAATCATACCATTTTTGATAGTTCCTGTTGATACATTCTTTTCCTTTTTCATCGCTTTATTCGCATTAGTTCTTTTTATTTTTCTCGTTGAAATTCTCAACTTTTGCTGCAAAGATATATAGTTTTTCTCTACTATGATAATTTTTACGCATTAAAATTGTTTTTTATTATGTAAACGTTTGCATGATGACATAAAAAAGACTCAACCAGAGGTGTATACGCCTTCTGGTTGAGTCTGCTATTTCTATTATCGATCTTTCTTTTTATGCTACACCATCTTCGCCTAGGTAGCTGTCCTTGAAGCCAAGGAAGTATAATATGGCATCGAGTCCAATGTTGTTAATACTCTGTTCTGCGCTTTCTACAACTTTTGGTTTAGCGTGGAAGGCGATTCCCAGACCGGCTTCTGATATCATGAGTAAGTCGTTTGCACCATCACCCACAGCTACCGTTTGCTCCAAATTGATTTGCTCTACCTGAGCAATCAGTTTCAATAGTTCTGCCTTGCGATGACCATCGACAACAGGACCTTTGTAGCGACCGGTCAACTTGCCATCTTCGCCAACTTCAAGTTCGTTGGCATATACATAGTCTACACCGTAAGTCTTGCGGAAGTATTCACCAAAGTAAGTAAATCCACCAGAGAGGATAGCAATCTTATAACCAGCCTTCTTGAGCACCTTCATCAGTCGATCACAACCCTCGGTGATAGGAAGATTTTTCTGTACATCCTCCATAACGCTGATATCAAGACCCTTCAGCAAAGCCACTCTTCGGGTAAAACTCTCTTTGAAATCGATTTCACCACGCATAGCGCTGGCTGTGATGGCTGCTACCTGATCGTATACACCATGACGGCGAGCCAGCTCATCGATACATTCAGCCTGAATCAGCGTAGAGTCCATATCGAAACAAATCAGTCTTCGCATACGGCGATACATGGTATCTTCCTGGAATGATATCTCGATACCGTGCTCACGGCTCAATCGCATAAATTCACTTTGCATCTGCTCCCGATCTGTAGGTTTGCCACGTAGTGAAAACTCGAAACAAGTGCGGAGATTACTTTCAGGATGCTCGATACTCATTCTACCAGTGAGTCGGCGAATATTATCAATATTAAAACCTTGTTGGCGTATAATCGCAGTAACAAGAGCTATTTGCAATGCGGTAAGACTTCTACCTACCACTGATAGGATATAGCGGTTTTTACCCTGATGGCGTACCCATCCCTCGTATTCCTTGTCGGCTACTGGACGGAAGTCAATATGTACACCAAGTTCGGTGGCTGCAAACAGAAGATCTTTCATAACGAATCCTGACTTCTCCGTGCCGATACGAATCAAAATACCCAAACTTAAAGTAGAGTGGATGTTAGCCTGACCGATATCGAGGATTTGTGCCTCGTAGCGAGAAAGGATACGCATGATGGTAGCGGTAAGACCTGGCTGGTCGATACCGGTTATACCAATAAGGATCTGTTCTTCTTTTAGTTCATTATTTACCATATCAAATATGAATAGTTGCGTTTATCGTGCAAAGTTACGCAAATATTCGTTGATAAGACGAAAAAAAGCAGAAAACTTGCGTTTTCTGCCTATTTTTACCCGATGTCGGGCGATATTCACTCTTAATGTTTTAAGATAGTAGCTTGAATCGCTTCTTGCAACTGCTGCTTGTTCATCGCTCCAACAGCGGTCTGTGGCTGTCCTTCCTTAGGTATAAATACGAGGGTAGGGATAGAGCGTACACCAAACAATGCAGCGAGTTCTTCTTGCTGGTCTACATCGACTTTGTAAAAATCGATTTGTCCTGTATACTCGCCTGCTAATTCTTCGAGTACCGGTGCGGTAGCTTTACAAGGGCCACACCATGTAGCGTAGAAGTCGATAACAGCTGGTTTATCACCTTGATATTTCCATTCATTAGGATTAGTCTGATAATCCATAATCTTCTCGCGGAACATTGCCGCAGTCATTTCTACTGGTTTGTTCATCTTTTTTTCCTCCTTGTTTATAGTTGTTTTGTTCTCTTCTTTTGCCAGATGGTTACTGGCTGTTGGCTCTTTCCCTTCTTGCTGTGCATTCTTATCCGACTGTTTATTACAGCTCGTTGCAGCAAGCATCACGGTCAGGGTTAAGCCCATTAATATCGTTTTCCTTATCAAGTATTTCATATCGTTTCAGATATTTATTGCTGCAAATATAGACTATTTTTATATTACTTCCAAATATTTTCGGTAAAAAAGTATCGTATGAGAGATAAATTTGATATTTTTGGTTAAATCGATGGAATTCTCAAAAAAAATCAGTAAGTTTGCAGCATCATATAAAAAGGTATTAAAAACCCACAAAAAAAGATTTGTAAAAATGACAGAATATAAGCTCAATAGTATTGAGGAAGCGGTAAAAGATTTTAAAGAGGGTAAATTTGTAATCGTTGTAGACGATGAAGATCGCGAAAACGAAGGTGATCTGATAGTTGCGGCAGAAAAGATTACTACTGAAAAAGTTAACTTCTTATTGCATGAGGCTCGTGGTGTACTATGTGTGCCTATGACTAACGCTCGTTGCGCTGAGCTTAATTTGCCTCACATGGTAAAGGATAATACTTCACTTTTGGGTACACCTTTCACGGTTACGGTCGATAAACTTGAGGGCTGTTCTACTGGTGTTTCAGCTGCAGACCGTGCGGCTACTATTTTGGCTTTGTCTGATCCTGCTTCTACCCCTGATACTTTTGGTCGTCCAGGACATATTAATCCGCTTTATGCACAGGATAATGGTGTGCTCGATCGTAATGGTCATACCGAAGCTGCTATCGACTTGTGTCGTCTTGCGGGACTTAAACCTGTTGGCGTGTTGATGGAGGTGATGAATGAAGATGGTACGATGGCACGTTTGCCACAGTTGATGGAAAAGGCGAAGGCTTGGGATATGAAGATTATTTCTATCGAGGAATTGATAGAATATCGTAAAGCTAACAACTGCTAAACGGTAATAGATTCATTCTACAGATTTCATTTGAAACTGTTATTTAAATAGGAATAAAGGCAATCGATTGATTTCGGTTGCCTTTATGTTTTGTATGGTTTTCAAGTTCATCAGCGTGCCTGCCAAATGGATAAGGACAGCCAGATACGACGAACTGAACATCTATACGGACAACAAGTCATACCATTGACAGCAGCGCAGAACCTGTACCACCTTTGTGGTCTCGAATATGAAAGTTACCTATTGAGTACTAAAAAAGTTAAAAAAATAAACAATGTATCTAGTTTATATATAATTTTGTAAGAAAATTAATCACTTATTTTTATATATCTGATCAAGAATTTTATGAAAAAATGGAGATTTTAAACAATTGTAATAATGACGGCTTAAATCATTGATTATGAGGAATATATTTATGTCGTGGTGTTTGTTATTGATGCTGTCATCATGCCATAGATCCATTTCTGATCGGATTTATCTTGATGTCCTTGCTGGTGATACTAAGATAGATATAAACGATTATGTTGATTTTCCTTGGGACTCAGCAGTAATATATAGCTATGCGCCTTGCGAAGACGAAGTTTATAGTAGATTTGGACGAAAGAATGATTTTCGTTTGGGTACTAGACCTTTTGTTTTTTATTCTCATGGGAAAATTGTGTATTTTGAAAATGCAGGCTCATATTGTGATGATTATCAAGATGGCATCATCTATCATCTTCCAAAAGACCAGCCGATTGATGGTTATGAATGGCCTGGAGACCTTGTTGTCCATAAAGAAAAAAGCCAATATAAAGCAAAGATTAAAAAATATATGGGATATTATTTGGTTTTATTGTATGATCAATAATGTTAATTCTACTTATATGACAACTAAGAACTTCATGCAGAGCAGCTAGGCTACGACGCATTATACATTTTATAAACTATTCGTAACCTGGCATAAAGTGATGTTGCTATATCAGCAGGAGAAGGTACTCTAACAAGTGGACTCTCTTCAATATAGGAAATTGTATATGGGGTGTAAATAAAGCCTTTTTTGATAGGAATAGTCAAATAATAAAGAAATAAAATTATGGTTTTAATTACAGATGTTTTTAAGACATTGTGGTTTAATGCTTTTTTGTGGGCAATTTGTTTATTTATAGTAACTTTTCTAGATATACTTATACGTACGAGCTATCTATTGCTCCCAATTTGTATTCCGTGGATGCATGATTATTTGGCTATAATAGTATTGTCTTTATGCATTTCTGTATATATCAAATGGTTTAAGCATAGTACTAAAAATTTTTTAAGTTTATGTTTTGAGCTTTTTTGCAAGTTTTTTGTTAGTTATGTAGTTATTGCTTCTATAATAGTATTTAGAGCCCTCTAAACAACTATAAATAACGAAAAACACACATAGATAAGCCACTATATATCAATTACTTTTAGATTTTAACACTTCAGAAGCTATTTTTGGTTGCTTCGGAAATTCCCGTTAATTTTGCAACGTATTTCTACCGCAGGGAATTTACGAGGCTATTTTTTTGCCATATCGTGGACAGAGTTGACAAGAGTTGACGACAGGTTACAAGAGTTGACGTTTTTTTGACCCACTTTTGAGAAAAGCAATATCGTGGAAAAGGTTGACAAAGATTGTCGATAGTTTACTTGTGATTACTTGCGGAGAGGTACAGCAAAAAGGAATGTTGAACCCATTAATATTGCAAGTATGCCAAAGACCAGAAAATGTGCTTATTGTGGTAAGATTTTCACCACAAACAACGGAATGCAGAAGTTCTGCTCAGAGGAATGTGCTGAGCAAGCGAAGGAGAGCAAGAGAAAAAGACAAAAGGATTTCCTTCGAGCTATTGAACCAGCGATGGAACTCCAACAGCAGGAGTACCTGACCTTTTCTAAAGCAGCTATTCTTCTTGGCTGTACCCGTCAGTATGTCTATAAACTTGTAGAACAAGGGAAGTTGCCAGCTTCACGGCTGAGCAGCCGGATGGCTCTTGTCCGCAAGAGTGACATCGAGAAGATGTTTGCAGTAAATCCCTATCATAGAGTAATGCCTGGTGCTTCATCAAAGAAAGCAAGCAAGAAACCTTCCCATTTGTCATCTTCCTCTTCATCAAAGAAAGATAAGAACCAGATTGGCGAATCACCAATGAGGTACTCCGAAACACTTGACTATATCTCCGGCGAGGCTGTCATGGCAATCTACAAGGTAAAGAAGTCATGGCTCTATGCTTCTGCCAAGAGAAACAACATCCCCATGTGTAAGATTGCAGGCAAGAACTATTATAGCCGAAAACACATGGATGAACTATTTGGCGTTTCTGCCGAGATAGAATCTCTGACTGAGTGGCTCACCACAGAGGAGGCAGAAACATTATATTCCACTACCAGGGAATCCCTGCGCTCCCAAGTATACCGTCGCCATATTCCCACCAAGCGAGAATATGGCAAAACTTACTATTCAAAGATACATCTTGACGAGATATATCATCCAGATATGAAGGCGAGTGATGCCTATTGCACTACTGCCGAAGCAGCAGAGAAGTACGGCATGACCAAGAGCAACATCTGTATTATCGTCAAGACAAACAACCTCACAAAGGTGAAAGTTGGTGTCCAAAACCTCATCGTCAAAGAAGAAATTGAAAAGGTTATGGCCAACAGACTGGCTAAATTCGGCTCTTATCGGATTCAATGATGGTGGAAAACAGAACTTTCCTCCTCAATTTTGAGCGAAATCCAGTTATTCCCCAATTATTCACAAGTTACGATAAGTTTTCATCGTCACGGGTACATCATTCAGTTACTTTGTGCCCTCAAAGCGGACAACAGCTATCAGTATTCATTGAATTGTAAAACTATAAACAGTTGTATTATGAGTAACATCTGCAAGACCGTGAGCCTCCGTACACGGAAAATCAAAGGCGGAGAACAGCTTTCCTTCTATCTCGACTACTATCCCGGCTATCGGGACGAGGCCACTCACGCTCGTATCAGGGAAAAGCAACTTGCAGGACAGCTGCAGGAAATGCTTGATGTTCCGGAAATCAAGGAACTTTGGGATGCCATACAGCAGAACAAGAGAGCCATTGAACTGCAGATTAACCAGTGGATTGCCGATGCCATTGATACCATCGCTGCATTCGCAAAGAGCAGCCAAAGCCTGTTTACGAAGGAGCAAGACAATACCGTCCGCATTGGCATCATCGCCCAGACGTTCAAGGACAACCTTGATGCGACGGATAAAGACCAACGGATGCAAGCGACACAAGCCTTGTTGGGACAAGTGGACTGGAGCGGTTTGTCGGAGTACAAGGTGAAGTTTGCCAGGTTGCGCACCGAGCAGTCCTGTGAAGAGATGACCGTTCCCAAAGCCGTTGTTGAATCGCTCCTACTTGCAGCAAGAGGACGCGGAGGCATCAGCACTGGTGGTGGAGGCTCTAACAACGAGCTTACCAACTGGGATGGAACGAAGAAAAAGAATGGATGGGGGAGATAATTCCTATTGATCTATGAAAACTTCTTTAGAGCTAGACACATATTAATTTACGACTTCCAATATATCATCGGTATATTCACCATTTTTATACACGTAAAATTCCCAATGGTCTGGATTGCCGGTCACAGTTATATCAGTATTATTAAATATTATAGGCAGTGTATATCCACTGGTATTATCTAATTTAGTGGGAATAATAGTATACTTCTTAGGAGTTATCCTTGCAATTGCCAGATAATCACAAGATATTAAAACGGTGTCATTATTTGGTTTGAAATGCAATTCTACTCCATATAATGTTTTTCCCAAATCGTCAGAAGTAAATATAGTATCTGTCTTATTTAGAATTATTAAATCATTCTCATTGAATTGATCAACTATGGTGATATACATATTATTGTCTTTACAGTACCATGTTTTACTATTCTTGCTCTCTGAGATAGTATCATATAAACATGAAAAAACTAATATCCCTACAAATAGAATAGCAGGAATAGAAATAAGTACTAAAAAAAAAACATGTATTTTTTTCATTATATATTCAAATTAGTTGTTTATCTTTGCATTCGTTAACAACATCAAGGAAGTGGAATAAGGCCGATTTTTCATTCGTCATAAGACAGTAAGCAATGTTCAGCCCCCGCTCCTTAACATCCGAATCCGGACAGTTCACTGGGCTTTGACCCCGCATGCGTAATGATGGCTCCAAGATGTTTCGATGTTGCATATTTGTTTAAATTCGTTATAGTTATGACTTACATTGGTATCGACGTCAGCAAGGACACTTTCGTTGTCGCTTATTCTCCAGAGAAGAACAGCAAGACGAGGACATTCAAGAACACCACCAGAGGTATTCATGAGTTCATCAGGACTATCTCCAAGGATGAGCATCACTGCGTCATGGAGGCGACAGGCAATTACAGTGCTCTGCTTGTCTATCTGCTCTCGGAGGCAGGCATCACGACAAGCCTGGAGAATCCGCTTAAAGTGAAGAACTTCGCCCGTGCCATGCTATCCACCGTCAAGACGGATGAGATAGATGCCCGCCTGATTGCCCTCTACGGGGAGAAGATGAATCCAGCCCTTTACAGGCTTCGCAGTGACGCTATCCTCACCCTGAAGCAGAAGCGTACAGTCATTCGCCAGCTCAAGAAGCAGCTCATTGCCACAAGGAACCTCAAAGGCTCTATGGAGGTGTTGCCGTTCTTTGATGCCAAGTGTAAGAAGTCTATCGAGAAAACCATTGCCTTCCTTGAGAAGCAGGTTAAGGATCTCGAAGAGGATCTCTCTTCACTTGCCCGTTCTGAGTACAAAAAGCAGATGGATCTGCTCACCTCTGTAAAAGGTATTGGCGTCACCCTTGCTGCTGCACTCATCATGGCCACTGGCGGCTTCACTTACTTTGATAATGCCAAGCAACTCACCCGCCATTTGGGATTGTCGCCGACTTATCAGCAGTCCGGTACTTCAGTCAATTTCAAAGGTCACATCAACCGCAACGGGGACTCTTCTTTGAGGAGTCAACTCTACGTCGCGGCGTGCTCTTCGCTAAGATGCAACACCGAGTGCAGAGCCTGTTACGACCGTCTGCGGTCTAATGGAAAGCCTGGGAAGGTCGCTATCATTGCCGTAGCAAATAAACTCATCCGGCAGGCTTTTGCCGTTGTCACTCAGGAGAAACTCTATGTCGATGGTTATGTATCGTCAAAGAAGTAGCTCCTGCATTTCCCAGAAGTGTATCAGGATAGAAAATCTAATACCTGAAAACACCGAGGGGGTTGGGGGCGAGAAGCCCCCATGAGAGGCAACGATTCAGCACTAAGTGCTAATAATCGTTAACCATGTTCATTTTTCGTATTACAGTTCATTGCTTATCAGAAAAGGTTGTCAAAGAAATCAAATATTGAATTCCACACATTTTTAGCTTCAGAATGCGTATTACTATATCTATGCATCATGCTCCATCCGTAGTATTCGGCATTTCTTGTAGAAATACCCTCCACTACAGGTCTACCACTACATTTAGATTGGTATGCATCAAATGCAATTCTTGCAGCTGACCATGATATACCATTCTTGGCAGCCACAATACCAGCAGCCATATTACCAATGTCACGAGCTGATGATATTAATTGCTGGCCATTAGCTGTTGAACCTATAGACATTCCACGATAAATGTCAATTTTAGGAATTACCTTATTAGTTCCATTTGTTACTTTAAAGTCATACGGTTTTCCGGTTCTAGCATTAGACATATAGTCATCTAAAGTAACGTCAGAAGAAACCATTCTATTCAAAAAACCCTTTCCGCTGTTATCACTCAGATCTATTATTGCATCTTTAGCCCAGGACTTTTTATCACTATTATAAAAAGATGTCATTGAAGTAGTTTGACCTATAGAATTGCCTCGTATAGTGTATTTTCCGTTTTTATCCTGAGAATAAACATATACATTTCTATCTTTATCTTCTAGGTTTCCTCCTATTACTTGATATGTTCCATTTCCTGCATTAATAACCCAAGTACTTCTACCATCTGGATCTATTGCATTAATCGGATTACCTCCACAGTAGCTGTATGGACTAATACTATAATATTTCTCAGCATGTGGATCTATACTTGTAAAAACTGCTTTCGCATTTTCACTAATACTATCGTGAAGGATAACATTACCATTTAAGTCACTTAGTATAACCGCCCCCTTTCCAAAATCGAAATCCGCCAAGTATTTCACTTTATCATTTTCAAGGATATGTACACGATAAATATTTTTAGCTGATTCTTTCTTTGCATTAAGCATCACTGAGTTGTCACCAAACACGGCATAGGGACTTTGGGCTGAAGCCTTTATACACATGCAAAACAATAATATTACAATAGTAACAATCTGAATAGGTTTTGTAAAAGATATAATTTTCATATTAATGTTTGTTTGATTTGTCCTCTATATTCTTCAGTGCTTTTTCGACACTCTGCTTATATTCTTCTTCTGTTTGTTGTGAATAACCAAGGCTATCAAGAGTATTTATCATGCGCTGAAATTCGGAATAATTGTAATATGCGTAATCTGTGTGATCGTTCCCATATTTTTTCTGATATGCATAACCCAACTGCTGATGCACACAAAACTTAAGAACAAGAGCATCACAAAAATGAGGTAATATTTTTAGTACTTCATCTGCACATCTTAAAGGGAAATAGTCCCATGAGTTATACTTTTGTTGATAAGCCTTTCCCAATTGAGTTATCATGAATGCAATATTTTCTTTGTCTGATAAAGCTGTGAGAAATACCCCATTACGTATAGCCTCCGTTGAGACGTTCATTGTTTGTATAATCCATTCATCTCGTACAAAATGTCCATTGGTAAGTTCTATGTTTACCCATTTGCCATCTTCACCAATATGCTTAATATATGCGTGCTTGGGTGCAAATGCAAGTGATGATTGTCCACCAAGTTCGTCACAAAGAATCTTATAATATAGTGGCAGTGACGTACATTGCCCTGTATGCGTCTTCATAACTTTAGTGATAAAAAGGTTTCGGAAATCTTTTTTACCAGTAAAATCATTAAAGTCATAACTAAAGGCTTTATTCCCATTCATAGGACTAGCTTTTGTGAAGTATTCAAACAAAGCATAGTTTGGAGCAGTTTTGTACTGCTGTATATTGTTTACTTGAATAAATCGTTTTAATATAAAAACTACACTGTCTATGTCGTGACAATATTTGGAATAATCCATTTTGCCTCCTGAATATGCACGTTCCACAACAAACTCCGCCCTTTTCAAAGAGTAAGGTTCACCACCGACAAGCATCTTAGCAAGTTCGTTGAATCCCTCCATGAAGGCTTTGTCATTTACCATATAAGGAATAGTATCATAAGACAATTCCTCTGGACGGTCATAGTAAATGGTATCATTCGTATTTGCCGTTATCTTGTTTACTACGAGCAACAATAATATAATTATACGTATTTTAATCATCTACCCTTAACGCTGTAATAAAGTAATTTTGATGCTAAAGTAATAAAAAAACATCAAACTACCAAACAAATGTTTCATGATTTTTTAAGAGTATTAGCTTCGGATGGAACAAGGTACGCAATTTGCTAAGCATAATTAGCTTTTGCGGAGTGAGCGACAAAATTTGCGCTATATGACAAAGGTACTAAATAGACTCTATTCCACTAAGGATATGTCATGATGACCTCAACCTTTCTTTGTGCTGCACAACATTTTATCGCATTATCTCTGTCTGTGGAACCGAAGTCTTGCCAAGCAGCCCATGTACCTCAAAGAGTATCGCGACAAATGAATCAATACACCATTGGCAGAAAACTATAAAAAAGCCTTTCGGAGTGATAACCACCACGCTGTATCAGTATAATGCGGTATAGCCCGAAAATCAAATCAAATTAAAGAGAAACTGCTACAAATGTTTGATAGTTGTGCTGACATTACCTATCCTCGCCTTGGCTTCACTGGTGATTGGCGCAAAGAGCCGATTTGGCGATAAATGACATCTGCATTGCACAAACCATGCGATTTTGTGGTGTACAAATGTTAAAATCGTTAAATCTTCATCTTTTTGTCCATTTTCAGAATCTGTAGACACACTTTTCTACCGTTTAACACGCAAATCGCTGATATTAAATAATTTGCAAATACCTATTGTGTTCTTCCAAATCAATATTTTCCCTCAGGAGAAGAAATAAAAAAGACTGGAACCGTGATTGATAATGAAATGGGAATATATGTGCCAAGTAAACAGGCAGATTCGTGGGTATATGATAGGAAAAAATATGTAAAAGTGACTTTTACTCTATATTGATAGCTATAAGATAAGTATCTTAGCACAAGAGTGATTATTCATTCCGTTATTTTGCGATGATGATATCTATATTTTGTCGGAGCAGCAGTTCCTGATCTTTCAGTGTCATGGCATCGTCAGTGATAATGGTATCTACCAGTGACAGACTGCCTAGACACGCAAAAGCACTTTTGCCGATTTTACTGCTGTCGGCTACCAGATATACATGTTCAGAAGCATCAATCATCGCTTTTTTCACGACCAGATCGCTTACACTCGGATAAGTCAGTCCTGTCTCGATATTGATACCAGCTGTAGCCAAAAATACTTTATCCGCATGAAGATTGACAAAGAAGTCTGCTGCTTTTTGTCCTGTCAAAGAGAGGGTAGGTGATTTGAATTCACCACCAGTAACTAACAGATTGATGCCAGGATTGCTTCCCAGAATCATGGCGATATTCAAGGCATTAGTTATCACTGTCAAATTGGTGAAACCCATAATAAGATGTGCAATTTCTGTAGTTGTTGAACCAGAATCAAGAATAATCGTATCTCCATTCTTGATCAGTTTTACAGCCTCACGAGCTATAGCCTGTTTTGCATCTTGATGATCACGAGTAACGAGTGAGAATTCGCGAACATTATTGCCGGCATTATTAAGGATAGCGCCACCATGTACACGTCGCAGTTGCTGTTCCTCTTCCAGCTTCTCCAGATCCTGACGTATAGTCACTTCGCTGATACCGAACACTTTGCTCAGTTCGCTCACCTTGACATGCCCGTCTTCGCGAAGCATTTCGAGTATTTTTTCTCTTCGTTCTGCAGCTAAAAGCATAGTTATTTTTCTTTTTTTGTGCAAAAATACTGATATTTTCTGATATTTTCTCCTATCTACATGTATTTTTTTAGCGATGCGATTTCTTAGCCGGAGCACAAAAGAGTTAAGTGAAATCTATTTTTATGGTTCTCTTTTTGCAAAAAAATTATGGCAATTTAGTATAGTTTACCTTAATTCATCATATTTTGTCGTAAATAGAACATTGATATTATTCTTGAATAGTTTATTTTTGTAACCGAATTTTATTATAGGTTAATAGGTAAGTAAAAATATTACTATTTAGGGTAAAGATAATTTTATACAATAGTTATGAATAGGTTTAAGTTAAAGTTTATCGTAGCTTTGATGATACCTTTTCTTGCCAGTTGCTTTGATACCCATCCTTATGATGTGGAGGTAACAGGAGAAAGAGGTATTAATAGTACGAATATTAGTAAAATAGAACAAATTACGAAGGATAAAGATACGATTCGTTTTGTATGTATGAGTGATTCTCACCAGTGGTATACTGATACAGACGATGCTGTAGCTGATATTAATCGAAGAAAAGACAGTATCGATTTTGTTATCCACTGTGGTGATATTACAGATACGGGTACTCGAAAGGAGTTTGAGTGGGCAGATGATGTACTCAGTGGTTTACAGTTGCCTTATGTCGTGCTGATTGGTAATCACGATTTTCTGGGTACAGGTGAGGAATATTATTATACCAAGTATGGACCGGGTAATTTTTCGATGATTGCCGGTAGAATCAAGTTTATCTTTATTAATACGAATGCTACAGAGTACGATTATGTTGCTTCGGTACCCGATCTGAATTATCTAAGAGCACAGTCAGTAGCCGATTCGAGTGAGTTCGATCGTACTGTAGTCTGTATGCATGCCCGTCCATATAGCGACCAGTTTAACAATAATATAGCTGAACCATTTCAGTATTATGTACAGAATTTTTTACATCCTATCTTCTGTCTTAATGGTCACGATCATAATATCCAGACCGATGACCTCTTTCATGACGGTTTGATGTATTATGGTATGCCAAGTATGGAGAAGCGTACCTATTTTATTTTCACCATCACCCCAAGTGGCTATTATTATGAAATTGTTAAATATTAAATCTCTGCTTATTGTTTTATATCTGTTACTGGCGAATGCCAGTATACAGGCTCAGAATGTAAATACTGATAAACTCTTTGCCCAGTTTAATGATTCTGTGTTAAGAGATACCAGTTTTTCAGATTACGATAGAAAGGTGATACGTCGTTATAGGCGATGGGCCCACTTAATTCCTACACAAGGTATATTTCAGACCCATGGCAATATGGGTGTTGTGTCGTTAGGTATCGGATGGGATTATGGTAAGCGTGAACAATGGGAAACCCATTTACTGATGGGTTTCATTCCGAAGGGTAATTCTGACGATCCGAAGATAACGATGACCTTGAAACAGACTTTTATTCCTTGGCAGATCAAGACGTGGAAAAACTTAGTTGTAGACCCACTTACCTGCGGCTTGTATCTGAATACCGTGTTTGGTAAGGATTTCTGGGGAAGTCAGCCCGACCGTTATCCGAAGAGTTATTACGACTTCTTATCTACTCGCATTCGAATCAACGTATTCTTAGGTCAGCAGATTTCGTGGAATATTCCACCGAAGCATCGTACGAATAAGAGGAGTATTTCGCTCTTTTACGAGTTTAGTACCTGCGACCTTTACCTCCGTTCGTATATCACCGAAAAGAAAGTAAAGCTCACAGATATCGTAGGTTTGTCTATCGGTGCAAAGATAAAGTTCCTTTAACGTGATATTCGTGTTTATTTATTCTCCCTTTCCGTCACGAAGCAGGCCACGAGCCCGTAGGTGATGGTGGGACGGATCCAAATTTCGACGAGCAAATAGTCGGTGTACTCATTGGTGGGTTCCAGATAGATGTCCAGATTGTAGAGCGCGGCAATAAGCATGTCGATGATGCAGATGGCCCAGAGATTGCGCTTGGTGTAGCTCTTCCAGTCCTTACGTGCATAGAAGAAAGTGAGCATACAGAGCAGCAGCACCGACAGGGTGAGACATGACAGGTGGAGCGCGTAGAACGCCAACGGCGGTGCAAAGAGAATGTCGCGCAGCAGCACCGTCATACCCACCGAGACGGAACACCAGTAGTTGAACTGCTGGGTGGTGATACGGGGAGAGTTGAAGAAGTACATCCATATCATCACCAGACAGGCGATGTAGAACATGTTGAGCACCAGTTCAGGCCAAGCCTCGCCCAGTCCGAAATAAAATACGCCATAGAGCATTACGCCCACCGACAGCATTCCAGCCACGGCGGTAATCACGATGTCGAATACCTTGGCTCTTTTCTTAAATCTTGCCTGCATAAGCTACTTATTTTTATGTGCTTTGCGAATCTTTTTCATAGTCTCATGAGAAGACATAAGGCATAATGTCTCTATGAGGGAGTGTGTTCATCAAGAGAAAGCAGAAAATCACTAAATGTTGTTATTCTTATAATTTAGATTTTTATTGGTACAAATTAAATAAAAAAGAATGATTGTACCAAGTAATTGCTCAAAAAAGTTCATTTTCACTTTGATTCGCACTTAACGTGGTAGAATAATAATCCCTTATCATGAAATAATGATTTGTACACGATATAAAAGGAATCTGCTAATAGTTTATAATTATTATGCTGGATAATCATAATATTTATATACGTATAAACGTAAATAAGGCGTTTGCTGTAAAGCTAACGCCTTATTTGCTATCTCCGACGAGATAAAATGATTCAATAATAAGAAATTTATGCGAATAATCTATCAGGCCTTTCCTAAGAATCACTCCCAAGTAGGTCTGTGCGAATAATATATGTAAAACTTCAACTAATATTTTTGATTTTTATACTGCAAATATAAGTTGAATTTATTTATATTCCAAGCTTTTTTCGTTCAATTTGATTATTCGTGTTAAGTTTGAAAGATTTCTGTTTGTCGCTTGAAGGTTTTCTGAGGGGGTATGACAGAATCTCCTTCATCGTGACTGATTATTAAGCGTGTTAGCATGAAGTCTTATAGAAGTAAGGTCTCTTTTTACACCAGGCACTTCCTGATGATTTCTTCACTGATACCATTTTCTTTCATTTTCTCGGCAACAGTATGTTTATAATCTTCCAATTCTTGATGTTGGAAAATCATTTCTCCTAAGCTTTCCAAAGCTTTTTCTATACGTTTCTGACCGATAAGAAGAGGTTTTGTCTTCAAAAAGTGAAGACAAAACCTCTTTTAATGGTTATATATAAGTTATTTTTGAATATGCTTTTTGCCTGAAGTGACAACAATACCTTGGTAGGTTGGTGATACACGCTGGCCGGTAATGTTATATTCAGTTGCACTCTTGGTGTCAGTCTGTTTAATCGTTGTTATACCGGTAGTTGTGGCAGGAATGCCATACTCACTGAGCGATCCATATTCGTTTACAGCCTGTACTTTATAACTTTCTGTGTTTTTTGAAGATGCTAGAGCGGTAGTAGTATCATAGGTTGTATTGGTAGTGATTGCTACCACTTCGTCGCCTTGAGTTACGACGTAGCAGATAGCATAAGCTACAGGTTGCCATGACAGTATACCATCAGCAGAAGTTACTTCTGGAGTAGTGCAGGCTTCTGTTATTAGTTCAGGATTCCATCCATCGTCTCCACTACATACATTCTTAACGGTATATTGTGCAGCTTCCTCAGCTGTAAGAACAGCTTTTGCACTCTTGCCTTCTATGAGCTGTGTCTTCTCTGCATCGGCATAATAGTAGTAATCTACACGGCGCTGAGAAAGGTCGAGTGGATTGCCCTGTCCGTCCATAGAGTTAAACTCTGCCCAAAGTGCTGGGATACCACCCATTGTAGGATACCACCCAGTAGCAGGGATAGTTACCTCGAAACGGGTATTGAGATACACCGTTTTAGGTGTTTCATGCCAAGGACGCCCCAACCATACGTCGGTTTCGCTAGGTATACCAGGAGCTGTTACGATATTGTTTTGGAACACATAACCCCATTTACAGTTTTCACCCTGGTTAGGTGCTACGATATAACCACCACTCTTGCGGACGATATTGATTGTGTTGTCTATAATCATAGCATCGCCCTTGCCATAGAAGAAGTCAACGGCGCCTTCTATCAAACTGTTGCTTATGTATGCACGATGAGTATCGTCCTTGCCGGTGAACCAGGTATCCTGATATGAGCGGAGCCCCATCTTGTTCATGATCAGGCGATCGCCTTTAGAGCAGAGTGCCAGAGCCTGAGGACCATTATTTTGAGTTACACCGTACGAATTAATCAGGTCGATACCTTCCATGTAGATGTTATCCGATTCGATGTCGAGTGTAGCACCATCTTCGATACCATACTGGCCGGTACCGCTGGTGCGTTCGTCGCTGATAGTAACATAGTCTTTACCCTGGCCAATGAGGTGGATATGGGGTTTGGTAGCAGGTATGGTAATATGTCCTTTATATTCACCCTTCTTGATAAAGATAAGCCATGGAGTAGCTGCATTGGCAGGAGCAGCATCGATAGCAGCCTGAACGGTAGTATAGTCGCCTGTTCCGTCTTGAGCTACTATAGCATCAAAGACACTGGCGGTTGGCTGTTGACGTTCCATGGTGCTGAAACTGATGCTGACACCTTCGAAGGCATTGCCATTGCGGTCGGTAATTGCACCAGCAGGAAGAGTGAAGGTATAGTCTGTGGCGTATGATAAACCAGAATATGGGTATACTACGGTTTTGCCGGTTATGGTTGGCTGAAGAGTTTCGTCACCAAGTGTTGCATTTCCCTGGCCAACTTGTACTTTTTCGTCGAAGGTAAGTACGATATTGCCTGAAGCTGATACACCGTCTGTCTTATCTGCCGGATTAGAGCTGAGTAGAGTAGGTGCTACAGTGTCATCGCCCGATGCATGGTCTGCAGTAACAAAAATTTCTGCAATAGAAAGGCCGTCATTGGTAGAGCTAACACCTACCAGTTCGCTATCGAAATCAGGATACCAGCGAACATACACTTTCTGTTGATTGCTGTATTTCTCTGGTAATGTGAAGGATTTGACATCGCTCCAGCCTCGAGCAGGAATATTTTCGAATGTACCTATTGTTTCGTATTCCTTACCATCGAGAGATACCTGCTCATAGATAGTAGAGTATGAATTATAGTCGGTACCCAGGCAGTTGCTTACTTGAACATTATTGTAGCCGAGGGTAGAGAAATTAATTTCAAAAAAATATTTATCGGTCAGCGGATGCCAGATGCGTGCTGCATATTTGCCATTCTCCTGTCCGTTTTGTGATCCGCGTGAAAGCCATGAGGTGGTAGCTCCCTCTTCATTATGCAGACTCAGTAGGCCGGCGTTCTCGGTATCCGACTTATAGTCTGCTGCTCGTTCGGTCTTTGGTGAATCATCATATAAATCCCAACCTACGATATAATCATCAGTGGCAAAGTTTGCCGTGATGGTTGTGTCTGAATTCATGGTAATGACACGTTCTGTTGTTGTCGTGTTGTCCTCCCAGCCAGTAAAGGTCATAATCTTATTATTCTGGGCAGTCAGTTTCACTTCTGTGCCAATCTCATACTGGTGTTTACCATCTACGATATTGCCTTCAGGCTCAATCTTTACGAGGTTAGAACGGGCGCCATTGGTGAGTTTGACGTCCAGATTGTAAACAGTTGCCTTCTGCCATACGGCTTTTACATCTACGTTATTTGTTATCTTAAAGGTGTAAGGATTAGACTCAGAGAGGTAGTTGCCTTCTGTGTCGTTCCAGGCAATGAAGTGATAGCCGAAGTTCTCTGTTGCTGACAAGGTCACTTCTGTACCTTCGTCTAAGACGGAGGCTTCTGGACTTACTGAAATCGTACCGGCATCAGGATCAGAATTGCCTACATTGAGAGTATAGCTTGGTACTTCGACAACGGTACCAGAGAAATTTCCTGTTACTACGATATCGCGTATACCTATCTGTTTGGTATTGCCCAGACTCTTGACATAGAATTTTATGACGACAGGGTCGCCTGTAGTAACCAGATTCTGAATATCATAGCTCAGGTCTGAATAACCTGTATTGTTGCGATCTGGCTTGATATCTTGAGCAATGGTCACACTGTTGTCGCCTACTGATGCAACGATATCGAGGAGACCACCATCGGTACCGAATCGTACAGTCTTGAAGGCGATGTGTGTAGGCACGTATACAAGTCCTTTCTTAGGGGTGAGAGTGAAGTTGATGGTAGCATTGTCATCATCTGCGCTGACGGTCTCTGTTGGCTGTACACGATAGAATGATAGAGAGTTGACATTCTGAGGAGATGCTACTGTGAGTTTGCTGCCTATAGTCATGGTAGCAGTAGAGGTAAGACCAGCAACAGATAGTTCTCCGTTGGTAGAGCTTGTGGTTCCATCGCCCAGAGTCCATGTGGCGGTTACCCCGTCTTGAGCTTCACCGGTTTCCAGTTTCACGATTTCTCCTGTTACGGCTACATTGACAGTCTGTTCACCTTGTGCTATCTGGATATTACCATTTATCTCTGCGTTCTCATCAGTGATATTATATTTGGCATAGAGAGTTTCGAGTATCATGCCGGCTTCGTACGAGAGGGTGAGCGATGAACTCCAGTTTTGCTGGTCTGTTGATACCAGTATGTTTCCGGTAGTGGTCAGTGATACAGATCCCTGTTCAGGACTAAGTTCAAACCCTTTAAGAGTAAAACTCTTGGTAAGACTTTGTCCCTTGTAGCCACTACCCAGACTGAGGGCTGAAGGAGTAGCTGTGAGTTCAGTTGTCAGGTTGACATCGTCAGCAAGGATACCTTGTTCTTTCATCTTCTGGGCACAGAGTCGGGCTATCATGGTAGCACCAGTCTCATTAAAGTGGGTTGAGCCATTACCGTCGAAGAATAATTCGTTGGCCTTGGTATCACCATATTTTTCGAATAATTCTTCAGAAGCCTGTGTCAGATCGATAAAAGGCACGTCCATAGAGTCTGCTACATGTTTCATCATGGCAGGGTAATCCATAAGAGTATTGTCTTCGCTTACACTTTGGTTGGTGAGAACACCGTTTGAGGTGAGGACAGAGTAGCTGTCGCCCAAATCATGACGACCATTGCGGCGAATCTTGTTACCTGTGAAATACTTACGACATACAGGGCTTACCAATACAGGTGTACAGCCTGCGATGCGGCTCTCGTTGACAAACTTAATAAGGTAATCCTTATAGGCACCATTAGGAACAGTTCCACGAGTGTCCACGCTGGAAGCCTGGGCATCACCGATGCTCTCGTAATAAGCCTTGAGTTCTGCTCCATCCATACCGTCGTTTTTCTCATCGTTATGAGCAAACTGTATGAATACGTAGTCGCCTTCTGCCAGTTGAGTTTTGGTGGTAGCCCAGAAACGGGAGTCTTCATAGAAGCTTCGGGTACTGCATCCACCATGTGCATAATTAGCTACTAGTAGATTCTCGGTGAGGAAGTCTTGAAGATACATTCCCCAGCCACGAGTCACGGTTTGTGAAGGATCGTAAGGGGCCATGGTCGAATCACCAATAGTGTGAACCTTGCGTATGGCTTGTGCCCCAAAACTTGACAAAAGGGCGACAAGAACCATAAGAATTTTCATTAGGTTATTTTTCATCATTATTAAAAAGGATTAGTAATTTATTCGGTTGCAAAATTACAGATAACTCTACAAGGGATAGGGTGAAAAATAACGAAAAGAATGGGTAAAAAAAACGCAAACAACCGATTAACAGGGTGTTTGCGCTTGTATATGATATTTTTATTCTCGATATTCGCTCGGTGTTTTTCCGATAGAGGATTTAAATACCTTGGAGAAATATTTGGGATCGTTAAATCCACACATGTAAGCTATTTCGGATATATTCATATTTGTATTTTTTAGTAACTCTGTGGCTTTCTTGATGCGGGCCTCTTTAAGAAAATCACCAGGGGTGAGTCCTATAAGTTCTTTGAGTTTACGGGTAAGATTTGATTTTGACATTAATGCTGCTTCGGCCATTTCACTGACACCGGCATCAGTATCGCCGATGTGTTCTTCAACGAAGGTCATGACACGTTTCATGATGGCGTCGTCTTGTTCGGAGAGTTGTGGCTTACTTGTTTTTTCTTGGGCTGTTTTCTGTTCTTGTTCTTCTGTATGGAGTAGTGCCAGATAGGCTTCAAGGGTTTCCCTTTGCTGGCTTTTCATGCGTTTTATATAATAATAGGTATAGCCTCCTATAGCCAGTATGGTAATGATAGTCAGAAGATTAAGCAGTGTAAACCAGATTGTTTCTGTGAATTTAGGGGTAACATGAATTGATAGTTTGCGAGTATTGTTACTCCATGTGCCGTCTGCATTGGTGCTCTGAATGAGAAGTTCGTAATCGCCTGGCTTTAATTCTGGGAGTGTAATCGTACGATTGTGCCCCAGATAGTGCCACTCGGTATCATCAGCCAGTCGATAAGCATATAAGATATGATGGGGATCACTGTAATCGAGTGCAGCGAAAGAGAGAGAGAGCGTTCGTTCATCAGTTTGAAGTGTAATTTTGTTGAGTGCATCTGCATGATACAGGGTGGGATGATTCTCTATGCTTATGGCTGTCAATGCTAAATATGGTCGGAATCTGCTGCCCTGAAGTGCTTTCTCGTTTATCTGGATAGCTCCATCCTGGAGTCCTAATAACCAGCGGCCGTCAGCCAGACGGATAGGGGTGGCGTCGCAGAATCGGCAGGATCGTTGCAGAAAGTGCTTACTAAGCGAACGAGACTTGCCGGTTTGGGGATTAAGGATGATTAGTTTGTTGCTGCTTACGATAAGTATGTTGTTTCCTAGTGATACCATAGACAGCGCGATGTCTGAGGCAAGGCCCATTGACATGTCGAAATGTCGGAACCGGAGTTGTTTGTCGAGCAGATTCGTATTGAGAATTTCATTGACTCCGCCGCTTTCTGTGGCAATATAGAGGTGCCCCTGGTGTTCCAGAATATTCATGCAGGCCGAAGAGCTCATACTATTGACTCTGTTGGCCTCTTTCTGATGAAGAATAAACTTTTTATTCTTGATATCAGCCACAAATAGTCCTTCTGTTGTGGCTCCCAGCAGAACATTTCCTTTTCGGAATATTTTGCGGAAGCGCATTTGGGGTGCGGTAGGTGGCAGCCAGGATGTTAACTTGCCGCCTTTCAGTTGGAAAATGCCCTGAAACGAGGCTATCCAAGTTGGTTCATGACTGGAAGTAACGATGTCATAGATATCAAGAGGTGGTGAGCAGCGTTGAAAGCCGTTCTCATTGCCTATAAGCAAACCTTCAGGTTTGCAACCCAAAAGAATCTGTCCCTGCGCATCTTCTGCTATGGTATAGGCTGAGGCCTGAATGGGAATGGATTTCTTGAAATGAAGTGAACGGTCAAAAAGATAGATGCATTTTTCTTCACGACTAGAAATCCAAATCTGGCCTTTATGATCTTTGAAGAAAGCTCTTATTTGAGATGAATGGCCCACTTGGTCTAATTGTTTTACGGGAGAATGTGATGGAGTAAGTTTTTGGATACCATTCTTCATGATGCACCATAAATTACCCTGTCGGTCATACATCTCGAAGAGTTTTTCTTCTTTACCCTTCATAAATCTGGTCTGTCTGTGAGAGACCGAGTTGAGAATACGATTAGCGCGGACGGTAAGATTATAAAACTTGCCGTCTTTCTGACTAAATCTGTACCATGTCTCATCTACGCGACAGTATATGTCATTATTTTTGGCAAGTATCATATCGCGAATGCGATCAGTAGGCATATTGCTTCCATCACCAGCTTTCGACTTGAATGCAATAAATTCCTTACCATCAAATCGATTAAGACCATTCCATGTGGAAAACCACATCATGCCATTGTGGTCTTGTAGCATTTGAGTAACATGCCATTGGGTTAGACCTGAATCTTCATTGTAGAATGTCGTGTCATAAGTTTGGCTCTTCACGGTAGAAATGACCATAAGAAGCATCATTAGTAAATAGGTTCTCATGTATAAAGCTAATCTTTTTATTTAGGCGCGGCGAAGGTAATAAAAATATCAGAATAATCCAAAGGATATATTAAATATATAATATCGTATTTCATTTCTATTGTTCGATACTATGATGGCGAGGATGGTATTATCAAATAAGAAAGGGGCATTTCTCACGATATGCCCCTTTCTTGCTTAAATACAATAGTCAATTATCCATTTTTGTCTTTAATATGTCTTTCATATTCGGCAAGTTCCCGTTCTCCGAAGTGGGCCAGACCGTAATGTTCATCATGTTGACTAAGGTCTAGACCTACCCGTTCGCTCTCGATGCTGACACGCATAGGTACAAATTTATCTACTAACCAATAACCGAAATAACTCATAATAAAGGTGTAAACGAATACTATAGCGATGGCTAACAGATGATAGAGGAAGACGACAAAGCCATCCCATGTGCCGGCAATGAGCCCTTCCTGAATGAAGATACCTGTCATGACTGTACCTACAATACCACCTGTGCCATGGGTAGGAAATACGTCGAGAGCATCGTCTATGCGGCTCTGTGAACGCCAGTATACGGCAATATTGCATATCATGGTAATTATGAATGCAATAAATATGGTCTGCCCTACAGTAACATATCCTGCTGAAGGGGTGCAAGCTACCAAACCGACGACACAACCTACAGCTGCGCCCATAGCTGAAGGTTTACGGCCACGAAGACAATCGAAAAATATCCAAGTCATCATCGCTGTTGCTGAGGCTGTCGTGGTATTTAAGAAGGCTTTAACGGCTACACCATCGGCGTGTAAAGAACTACCTGCATTAAAACCAAACCATCCTAACCAAAGCATGGCAGCTCCGAGGAGCACAAAAGGTATGTTGGCTGGTTCCTCATTCTTGGTCTGAGTCTTTCTTCGACCAAGAAATATCGCTCCGGCTAATGCTGCAACACCAGATGAGGCGTGGACAACGATACCACCTGCAAAATCGACTACTCCCCATTTCAAGAATAGTCCATCTGGATGCCATGTCATGTGTGCCAATGGACAGTAGATCACTATGAAGAAAAACATCATGAAGAAGAGGTAAGCCGAAAAACGTACTCGCTCTGCAAATGAACCTGTAATCAGTGAAGGAGTAATAATGGCAAATTTCATCTGGAACAGAGCATAAAGAGCCAACGGTATCGTTGCGCCACCTACTAATTTTCCTGTTGGGGTAATATAAGTGTCGGCTCCTACATTCTGAAACATTAAAAAGGTGTTCGGATTGCCTAAAATGCCACCAATGTCGTCACCAAAACACAGACTGAAACCAAATGCTACCCAGAGTACTGTAATGATACCCATGGCGATAAAACTTTGGAGCATGGTTGATATTACATTTCGGGCTCCTACCATTCCTCCATAGAAAAAAGACAGTCCTGGGGTCATCATTAATACAAAAATCGTGGAGGTGATGAGCCAAGATACATCTGCACCATTGATCTTACTAAAATCACAGGTGAATGATGGTTCACTGACGAATAATCCTGATATGGCTATAAAGGCCATGCCAAGCATGAGTAAAATCCATTTCTTTTTGATATGCATAGCTATTTCTTTTATATATAATGGTTTGTGTTTTGGCTGCAAAGATAGCTTATTGTTGGCAAAAGTGGTGTAATTGATATCATAATGTTTTATTTATTATATTTATTCTTACGTATTGTAAGATATTTAATAATAAACGCTTACAGTTGGTTAGTATTTTTAATCTTTGACTTACGAATAGTAAGAATACTAATTATACTTGTAGAAAAATGTAATATATTAAACTAAAATAGTTTCAATTTGTTTATATTTGCAATCGTAAAGACAACACTTGATGTATTTTATCTTATTGTCGTTGAGAGAGAGATTTTGTAAGTTTATTATAGTGCCTATGTACTAATTAAAAAATGAATGTAATACGTGAGAAGCATGAATAAGCAGTTCACTTCAAAAGGTGGACTGCTATTTTAATTAACAAAGTAAATAAAAAAGATATATGAAAGAAACATTGAATATTGCACTTGTTGCACACGATTCACGTAAGAAAGAAATCATGAATTGGGTTAAGTTTAATGCAGACTTACTCTCTAATCATCATCTTTATGCGACGGGTACTACCGGAAAGCTTATCAGTGAGCTGAGTATTGTTACTGAAACAGATGGTGATAAAGAAGTGGTAACTTATCCTTTTAAAGATAAGGTTACTCGGTTACTGAGTGGTCCACTGGGGGGAGATCAGCAGATAGGTGCTATGATTGCTACCGGACAGGTAGATATGCTTATCTTCTTTTGTGACAACTTGGTGATGCAGGGACACCAGAACGATGTGTCGGCTTTGTCTCGACTGGCTTCACTTTACAATATTGCTTTTGCTACTAATCGTACGACTGCAGATATGCTATTGACATCGAGTTTATTGGGTAACGAGAGCTATGAGCGTAAAATACCTGATTGCATTCAGGCTTATGCTCATCGTAATTTAAATCAATAGCCAAAATATATAGTCTTGTTGTAAACTTGTCTTAAAAAATTTTGGCTATTTGAAAAAAAAATATTACTTTTGCAATCGTTTTGTAAAAGGGAGTACCTATTGCATAATAGGCGAGTAATTTAATGGTAAAATAGCGGTCTCCAAAACCGCCTTTCTGGGTTCGATTCCTGGTTCGCCTGCAAAGAAAAAAGTGAATTAGCACATTTTGCTAGTTCACTTTTTTAGTTATAATCACTTTACTTTTGATATAATCGCGATATTTTCCAATATTTAGTTCTTTGTGCGGATGTAATTGTTATTCTTCAGATCATTCATCAGTGAATTTATCCATTGTATTCTTAATGCGAAGACGTACCCGTTCGGCGAAACTAAGATGATGGGTCGCTTGTTCCTTGATATCGTATTCATGTGCACCGTTTTCATCATAATTTGTCGGTTTCTTGATGACGGAATTATGATTTGCTGCAGGATTATAGGGTCTGAACGTTAATTTATCCTCTTTCTGGTCATCCTTTTCTTCCAGATTTTCAAGCGTTTCTTGTTCGTTCTTCTCTTTTTGCTCTTCCAAAGTCTCTATTTCAAGATTAGAAAAATCATCATTTTCATCTTCCTCAGCTATTTCAGTGCTTGCATCCTTTTCAGTATTTTTGTCATTCTCTGCATTAACATCTTCCTCAGCTATTTCAGTGCTTATATCCTTTTCAGTATTATCTGCATCCTCAGAATGTTCAGTCTGATTTTTTCGATAGAGACTTTCGATGATTTCGTTATAATATAGCGTTTCATCTTCTCCATGATCTTTTTCTCTAGGCAGGAACTCATTATCCAGTCCCGTTGCTAGAATAATTACTTTGGCATCCTCGCCAACAGTATTGTCATCAGATACGCCCCATATCACATTAATATTTGGATCAAGTTCATACATGAAAGAGTCTATTTCTTGCATTTCACTGATCAAGAGAGGATGCTCTTCGCTCGTATAAATATTAAAGAGAATGCGTTTGGCTTTAGAAATATCGCTGCCGTATAGAAGAGGAGAGTCGAGTGCATTAAGAATCGCATTTTGAACACGTTTTTCGCCCGATGCTCTTCCGATAGCCATTAAAGCTCCGCCACCTCCCTTAATAGTAGCTTCCACATCTCTAAAGTCAAGGTTAATAGTGCCCTCAACAGTAATCAGTTCTGCTATACTTCTTGTGGCATCACTCAGTAATTTGTCGGCAGTTTTGAATGCTTCCTTGATAGGTACCCGTGTATCGGCATAGATATCACAAAGACGCTCGTTGTTCACAATAAGCAGGGCATCTACATTTTTGCGAAGCTGTTCTACTCCCTGTAAGGCCGTGATAATCTTATTGCGTTTCTCAAAAAAGAAAGGAATGGTAACAATACCTACTGTCAGAATGTTCAGCTGCTTGCACACACCAGCGATAATCGGGCTTGCTCCCGTGCCCGTTCCACCGCCCATGCCTGCAGTGATAAAGCACATTTTAGTGCCGTCAGACAACAATCGTTTGATATCGTCTACGGCTTCTTCGGCATCTCGTTTGGCGATTTCAGGATTGGCACCAGCACCCAAACCTGTGCCCAATTGTATTTTTACGGGTACAGGTGAATTTCTCAGACTCTGGCTATCAGTATTGCATACAGCAAACGAGACATTATCAATGCCTTCCCGGTACATATTGCTTACAGCATTGCATCCGCCACCACCTACACCGATTACCTTGATGATGTCTTTGGTCTTGTCTTCTATTTCTACATCGAAATCGAGCATATTCTATCTTTTTTTATCAGAATTCCCAAGTATAACTTACTCCGATATCAAAAGAATGCCAAGTGGCTTTTTCACCTTCTTCAAACCCTCCTTGATGGTGTCGTATGGCATATTCGCCTTTTACTACCAGGTTTTTGAGTGGTGAAAAGTTGATACCCACAGTATATTTATTAAAGTTGAGTTCGCCTAAATGAAACAATCCATCGTATCGCATAAATGGAATAAGTTCCATCTTATCTGTCTTTTCAGTTGTCTCAAAGAAGTCATAGCCGATTTCTATACCAGCAGATTTAGCTGATTGGTCGGTACAGTAAATAGCAGAACCGTCTATAATCCAACCATTCTCCTGGTAATCGAAGTCGAAAGCACCATACCATAGTCCGTCTGTACCAAGAAAATTCAAATCTTGTCGGTGATATTGACTTTTGCATGGCGTTCCCCAGTAGCTACTCACACCCATGCGAAGACCGTTGATAGGATAGTAGTTCAGGCGAATAGCTCCTCCTAGCATTTGGCTATTTTTTAGTGGGAGAGAAGTATAGATATAGCCGCCAATCTGATAATCCCATTTACCAAGGGAGCCATATATACTGGCGCCACCTTCGTGCCAGGTCATCGGAATAATATTCGATTCGCTTTCTGGGTCGTAGATGGTAAGTGCAGGTCCACCTGCGTTGACGATACCTACAGGAACCTCGATAATACCGGCTTTTGCACTGAAGGCCTTAGAAAAATCTTTGGCTATATACAGTTTGTTGGATGTAAAGTTGCCATCAAATTTATATTCCCACTGTTTATTTTCATAAAACTGCTCATATTCCAGTTCGGCCACAACAGTCCACCCTTTGCCCAAATGTAAATGGCCATTAATAATGAAATGAGGCAAGTCGAGCAAGTCAGGAGAATCAAGGTCCCCGTGTCTGCCATAGTTTACTTCAGAATACAAACTACCCTCAAATCGCTTATTATTGACACCGGTATTATCAATAATGATATTGGAATCTTTTTTATTCTCTGCTTTTTGATTTAAATATTTGTTACGGTCATCCTTAAAATGATGAGATACTTGTTCGCGATGTAAAACAGACTTAGGCTCATGATGAGAATTAGTTATGGTCGTGTCTTTTGTGGTAGAATAAGACACACGTAGCTGATTATCGGTTTGTTGAGCCTGCATGTTGAAAGAATTACAGAGAATCAATAAACAAGCAGCAATCATAGTATTTTTTGGTGAAGTATTATAATTCGATATTATCAATGCGCAGTTTTAGTAGACCAGCAGGAACCCTTACTTCGAACACGTCACCTACCTTTTTATTAAGTAAAGCCTGTGCAATAGGAGATTTGATAGAAATCTTACCCTCTTTAAGGCTCGCTTCGTGCGGACTTACGATGGTATAATTCATGCTGGCATTATTACCGGTATTCGTAAGTTTAACCTTACTGAGAAGCTGTACATTGTCAGCACTGAGCCGTGAAGAATCGATAACCCGAGCATGAGCCAGTACATTCTGCTTAAAACGAATACGGCCCAGTAGACGTCCTTGTTCGCGCTTAGCTGCATGATACTCGAAATTTTCACTCAGATCGCCTTTATCGCGTGCTTCTGAGATTGCTTCTGTTACTCGTGGTAATTCCACCTTAGTAAGGTGTTGTAGTTCGGCTACGAGTTTATCGTATCCCTCTTGAGACATATATTCCATAAGGCTTCTTCTTTTTAGTTTTTATTAATGCTAATGGGGATTATTGATGGAGCTATTTTAATAGCTTAGTCAGTTAATTCTGGGTACTCAGTAAGCAGATGTTCCATCAAGTCATTCAGGTTATCTTGTAAGTCGATATTATAATTTACGACAAGAGAAACTTTTTTGTCTTTTACATTAACGTGTAATGTTCCTAATGCTTCATTGTACTCTACTGGCAAACGGATATCTCCAAAAACAAATGCGAAGTCTCCGCCTTGTTTTATAAAATTGTCTATTTGTTGTCTGATTGCTAATTTCTGTTGATGAGTTGCCATGATTTTATTTTATTTCGACTTGCAAAGGTAGTACATTATTTTGAAATACGATAGTTTTTCGTGCAGTAACTTTTGCGAAGAAGCTTCTTTTTTGCAAGAGTCATAATTATCATTTATTGGTATAGTTTAATTCGTCACAACGTAAGTAAATAATTCCAAAATTCCTCCTCTATCGTAACGGTTGTTGTATAAAAAATCATAATTATATGCGTTTTTGTTATTAATATCAGTAATTTTACTATACCTTTGTTGTAGAAAGAAAATTTGTTTTTGTTAAAAAATTTTTAGTTATTATTCCTATATTATTATTTATTATTCATTTAAAATTAGGAGAGTTATCGTTATGAAAAAAAGTAAAATTAGTGTAATGAGCCTCGTTGTATTAGCAGGTTTGACTATTGTCGGTTGCAAGGATAATAAAGCAGAAGCATTGCAGAAACAGCTTGATTCTCTTGCAAATGTAGATAGTCTACGTGCTGAAGATGTTACCTCTATGGCTCAGTTTATTCAGGTTATGAGTGATGGTATGGACAGTATTGCTGCTCAGGAAGGTATTGTTCGCAAGTCTTCTAATCCTGAGGGAAAGCGTATTGATAAGGAAACTTTAAAGACTCAGTTGTCTACCTTAAATGATATCGTTAAGCGTCAGCGTGAGCATATCGCAGAGCTCGAGCAAAAGCTTAGCAGCAGTAATTCTTCTTATTCTCAGCGTGTGAAGAAGTTGATAGCTTATTACAAGCAGCAGTTGGATGAGAAAGAAGCTAAGATTGCTGAATTGCAGGCAGAGTTGGACAAGAAGAACGCAGATATCGCCAAGTTGAATGATGATATCACAGCTCTTAATACCACGAATACTCAGCTTAATAATACGGTTGCAGAGCAGCAGACGGTTATGAATGCTCAAGATGAAACGATTCATGAGGCTTATGTGCAGATTGGTACAAGTAAGGAGCTGAAGAATAAGGGCTTGTTGACTGGTGGTTTCCTTGCAAAGAAAAAGATTGATGTATCTAAGTTGAAGAGTGCAGATTTCAGCAAAATTGATATCCGTAACTATAATGATATTAACTTGAATTCTAAGAAGCCTCAGATTATGACTCAAATGCCTGCAGGTTCTTATGAGATTACTCAGAATGCAAATGGTACTTCTACTTTACACATCAAGGATGTGAACAAGTTCTGGAGTGTTAGTAAGTTCTTGGTTATTAAATTGTAATTCATTATATTATTTTTTTATTTAGAGGTTCGACTTTTTTAATAAGTCGAACCTCTAATGTTTTTCTAGTAATGCTTTTTATTGAGCCTATTTCACTTGATAGTTGGCTGTTATCTTAACGATATGAGGCAACTTCTCAAGATCGTACCAGCGTCGTGTCATAAGATGACTACGATCTTTTATTTTTTTCCACAACTTGGGCAAAAGTGGTAGTGTATTATGCCAGAGTATATCATTTTCTCCTACGTGGATAGCCCAAATGGTCTCTCCGTCTGTTATGCAGGAATCATCTTCGCGTATCTTATATTCAGCTATCGTTTGCATGCAATGTTCGCATTCAGGATTATAGAAGAATAGGGTAATATCACCTTGTAGAGGAGTCGTATAGAGTGTAGAGTCTCGTCCTTCTTCATCAGTATATTGAAAGTCGAGAACGACATGTCCCCGTGTATCTCGTCTGAAAAATTCCCAGAGTTTAGGATTGTATACAGGTGATTCACAGTCGGTTAAGTACCGATGACTTTCGTCTAATATGAAGTCGATGGCTTCTGGATATGGGGATGCTTCTTGGAACAGGTTATTGATGGCATGTTGCTTGTAATCGTCATCCTCAACGTGCTGCAAGAGAAAGAAAAAATCTGCCAAATATTGTTCCTGTTCTGCAGATTGGGCTATATTCTTATCTGAAAAATGGAAGTGCTGACAGTATTTGATGAGGTCTATTGACTCTAAATCCTGTGCCTGTATTTTGTTCGAAATAGTCAGTAGAGTAAACAAAAGAAATAAAAGGACTGATTTTTTTTTCATGATACCCGTCGAAATGTTCATGGATATATGGCTATTCATATCAAAGAGCCATCGGCCCGTGAAATCACTTTTGTGATTTCACGGCGATGGTCTTGGTTGTATTTTTAACTTTCACGATGTATACACCAGGATGTAGTTCCTTGGTATATTCGTTTTGTACCTGATGAGCATGGCTGTAGAGTTTACCACTGATGGTGTAGATATTGACATCTTCTGCACCTTCGATACCCTTAACATGTAAGGTCGTATTTTCTACATATATGCTTAATGTACTGCTAGCCTCTGCAGTCTTAATACCCGTAGGTTGCATGCCACCAAACTTAATAGCAAGACGGTTGTCGTATGTACCAGCTTTGCTGATTGTAAGTTGGTAAGCATTATCCTTAAGATCGGTAACAGAACCCGTTGCATGGTCTATGAGCCATACATTACTAACTTGATCAAAAGCATCAACCTCAGGTAATGATATCGTATAGTTACCCGTTTTTGCAGCTTTGATACCTATACCCAATTCCTGTTCTACCGGAGCTTCAGGTACCCAGCTCATACGTGTGCCGTCAGAAGCGTTTGCATAAATTTCTGGTAGGGTATCGTTGATGGCATCCCATTTTACACCACCGTTACCAACACTGTAGGTAATGCTTGTGGCTTCAGCAGATGGAGCCATCTTAACAGCATCTTTAGTACCATTCTCTGCCGTTAGCATGATATTTGGCTTGGCAGCAGCCTGTGTTGGTTCTTCTGGGTTTATAGGCAGGCGGAAGGTAACTTTTTCGGTATCACTTTGAGTTGCGGTCTGTGTAAAGTAGCCGTCGCCCATCGTTATCTCAGAACCTTCTTCCCAGCTTGGGAGAGTTACCATCTGGTCTGCACTCTGGTATGTACCGTCTTCACTGTTTACGCCATAGAGCACATGTGGAATGTGCATCTGGTACTTGCCATTCTGACCGGTAGCAGTATTGTAATTACTTACCAAGTATGGAAGTCCGATAAAGTTCCATCCCATATTTTCTGCTCTAGTAAAGTGAGCCGTTCCACTACGATCTATCGTGTTATGCTGTGTAAGAATAACCTGCTTATCGCTACCGTCTTCCTCGTAGGCAAAGCTGTTATTATTCTTGGCAAAGGCTGTCATTCGAATGGTCTGATCTTCGTTGAGAGAGCGGCCATAGTCTATCATCCATCCTTCTCCAACTTGAAGAGGAGTATCGACATGCACATCCTCCCAGCATGACGAATTTTCAGTTTGATATTCGTAGTTCCATGCAGAACGAGTTTCGCCATTGTAGGTCTTAACCACAGCATTGGTGAGATCGAATTTACTTAATGTGATATTACCATCTTGACTAGATACCACATTTACATTATCCCAATAGTACTCATTGAATGGAAGCGACATGAGTTTATAGCGATCACCCTTTTTGAGTGTCTTCTCAATAGCGACATAGCTTGCTCGTATCACGTTACGATTACCATAGAGAGAGGCACTGTCTTTGAGGAGTAGATAACTTGGCATGAATGCGTTGTCGGCGTCAAAAATAGGAGTTTCACTCGCATTCTTGTTGAAATTGAATCTTGCCCCTCGCCCGATATACATGACACTACCCGCATGTGGATAGAAGTTGCCACCGTAATTCTTGGTATAGGTACGGTAGCTGTCATCATCCTCCGTTAGATTAGCCTCTGTGTTTGTGGTGTTTTCGGTATAGACATTTTGATGGTCAGAGATGTTCCATACTTCAAAAGCACCAATATCAATATGGTTGGATGTTTCACCATCCTGTTTACCGAGTAGACGTGGATTACCTAAGATATCACGGTCTGTTGCAAAGTTTACTGCATCGTGTGAGAAGTGTTTGTTGCCGATGATAAGTTCACCACTTGGTGTGGTTATATTCGTACCGGCATTAATCATACTGCTCGCTTCGTGCAACTGATAGTAATAGGTAGGATAGATTGTATATGCTGTAGGTTGATGAGCATAAAGGGTATTATCCATATATGGAATGAACGGATTCACCTGGCTTGCCGTATTGCAGGTGGTGAATGTTCCGTTTCCATTCTTTTCAGCTGATGTGCCAGTAGCAGTGTTCCACATCAACGTATTGATGACCTCACCACTCTTATTGTCTACAGTAATACCATCTGCCTGGTTGGCAATAATGGTATTGTTGAGCAGTACACCACCCTGATTGTCCACGAGGGTCGTTGCCGTATTGTTATAGATGAGAGAGTTATAGAGCAAACCATTTTTGATTTTGATCAGAGCTTCACCCTTGTTCTTATTGTTTTGTATAATAAGGTTGCGAAGGGTGGTACGATCATTATCAAGTTCGATAGCCGGAGTTTCAGCTATGCTGTCATTCTCGATGATAAAGCCATCTATAATGCTACCCAGAATGTTATCTTTATTATTGACCGGTTCCGTAATGAGACCACGTATACGGGTGGCATTAGCGCTGTTGGTTTCAGATGCCATACCACGACGGTCAGCCTTGATATGATTAATCATGTCAGTGATCGCATTCTCTTTCTCGTTATCTTGCATATTCAGCGTATCACCCAGTTCTATGAGAGAATGTATGCTTCCATACAAGTTTACACCATCGCGTATAGTCAACTGTGGTTCAGTAGCCTGACCATTTACCAGGACGTATGATTTCTTTTTATCCGTATTCAGGTGTACATAAAGTGTAGCACCGTCAATGATATCCTGTAAATGTCCGCCACCGAATGCAGAATTCCAGCTCTTACCATCTTGTACTTCAGGATTGAATGCCTGATTCTGCTTTACATAATATATGCGCTGCAGGTCAATGACATTTTCGTAAGCACCACGTTCCATACCTTTACCATTGTAACGGCTGAAGGTACCAGAGAGGTCTGTTTGGTGTTTAAGATCAGTAACGACAGAATCCTGAATGGCTTCATCGCTCATACCCGTAAAATTACGAAGTAGCGCTTTCTCTGCAAAAAGTCGTGCATTTGCGCGGCGGCAGGTATGGTCGGCAGGTCTAATCTTAAAGTTACAATCTGCTGCATTGCTCTCGAATGGGGCAATGAAGTTAGGACCATATAGCACAAGACTATTGTTATCACCCAAGCCTACATTGTAGTAATGTGCCTGGTCTTCATTCGTGTTCTCGATACCATATACGGCATTATAACTGTTATATTCAGAACCCTCATCTATCTGGTTGCCCGTATGTGTTAATTCATACTGTTGTGCATACTTGGTAGAAGCAAGAGTATCATCCTTCCAGATAATACAGTTATGCAGTTCACTGGTATAAGGACCCCATGTCTTGTTTTCTTCGTTTGAATTGAGCGTGTAAGTATATCCAGACTCAGAAAGCTGTGTGTGACCTCCGTTGAGTGCGAAGGTACAGTTGGTTATCTTGGTATCAACAGCCTTTACTGGGATACCGATATTTGAGTGGAACAGACTGTTGTAGATAAGTGCCTGTCCGCCACCTGTACCAATAGTAACCGCTGGCGCAGCTGTCGTATTGCCTGGTATACCATTCTCACGGAAAATACAATTCTTGATAATCAGTTTAGGATCATCATTATCGTTCGGGTTAAGTGGAACGGTGGTTTTTGTAGCCGTTTCGGTCTTACTCTCCGAACAATATTGGTCCTGATAGTTAATAGAAGAACCGCCACTTGTACTTTGTCCTGTATTATTAATAAAGGTAATACCATTAATGGTAATCGGTACGGTCTTAAAGGTAGGGCGCGTTATTTTATCCTCCTTCACATCCATTTCGGTCTCACGGTTTTCCACATCTACGATATTCAAGATATGATTCGTTGTGCTACCATAGATGTTACCAGGTTTAAAGATAACCTGATATGTTTCCGGATTCCATTCTTCGGCTTCGGTATTCCATCCACCATTAATAGTAAGACTCTTTATACCATAACCGATACCCGTATAGACAGTATCTTTCAGTTCGATAGAGTTGTTGTTATAGTTACCCAGTGCGATTGTGTATCCCAAATTATCGTTCATCACGTAAGCTGGAGAATATGTACCGGCTTCGATATTGAGCACTTTAGGATGGTCGTTTCTACTCATTAATAGCACCTCTATTGCACGTTGCAAGTCTGAGGTAGGGGTCTTCCAAGTTTTACCATCGTTCTGACCGACGACTTCGCTAGGAGCCACCCAAATGGTATCTACTTCGTGGCTATTATTCAATGCTAGAATCGTATGCTGATATTCGTACAGACCCATGTCGATATAGTCATAGTTGAGACCTTTTTTATGCAATGGATCATTAGAGATACGTTTGTTACTTTCGTTCAAGTCAGTTTCTACATTGCTATATTCCATATAAACCTCGTCGCCCAGTGGCACCAAGGTAAGGTTACTATAGCGGTTAGTGAGACGTGACCAGTAGTTATAATACCCACCACCAGCATAAGAGCCATCACTATTTTTGATGAATTTACCATTTTCATCTTGTTCCAGGTAACCCCATCCGTTATCACATAAGTTGTTAATACGAGAGAGCATCCAGTTACATTGTTCCATGTAACCATCTGCACCTGCTTCTACGGTAGGTTCCTTAAAGTTAGGACCATCTAGAGCATCGTTGTCGCTATCGAGCAGTATGTTCATATCATACTGTATTACGGTACCGTCTTCCTGTGTCTCTCTTAATTGAGGAGCGATATCCTGGAAGTTTCCGGTAAAGTTGATACGCTTATATTTTGGATCGAGAGTACGATAAGGAGTGTGAGCTTGACCGCTTTCAAAAGCATTAAAGAATATAGAAGGTGCATTGTCGACACCTTTCCACTCCTCAATGTTCATGATTGTTTTGAGCGTATCATTGTTTTCTGTAGAGATTTCGTTACCCCAGAACACGTTATTGATGGCATAGTGGTGGATATTGTCAGAACGGTTAGGGATAGAGTTGAAGATACAAGGATATCCTACAGATTTGTTGCGTACGATATCGGTATTCATCATATAGATGGCGGATTCGTCTCCCAACCAGATGGCACCACCATAGCCCTGATATTGATTAGCATTCTTATTGACGGTCTTTCCGTTATGTAATGTTACATCATCAGCGTTTATGGTGATAGCAACATCTCCATATAGTGCTTCGTTATTGGCCAACAGACAGTTACCCATTAATAAGTCTGAGTTGGACGCAATAGCTCCACCGCCACTGTATGATACATAACGGTTATCCGTATTAGCAGTTGAACCACTAGGACCGACAGTTGTATTCTGTACAAATTCAGAACCACTAATATAGAGTGTACCATTCGAGAAGATGGCACCACCCTGTATCGCATTATTGTTCTGGAAGATACAGTTAGCAAGGAGTACAGCTTTATCACGCAGACCACGTTCCATAGCATTTGTTTCGATAGTACGTGTCAACTTATGCTGTTCGTTAGAATTTGCGAAGACCGTAGTCTCAGGGTTTCCATCAATATACATACCACCACCTCGGAAGTAGCCATTAAGGTTGTATACTGTAGTATCAGTATATTCACTGGCGTTACCATTGGTAACCTTTATGCCATCTATGATGATCATACGACTCATCATAGACTCCTGGCTTTCCTTAGTACGGTCTAATGTGGTTTCTCCATTGGTAAGGTTTGTGCCTGTAAACATATCAGGCGATTTACCCGTTTTGGAATCATCATTGATGATAGAGATAACATGGTTCACATTACCTGGAGTATTGTCGTCGATAGTAACTTCACCACTCAGGGTGGTTTGAGCAGCCATTTCCCAAAGCTCATAGATCGAGTTCTTGTTGAAATCGATATGCTCACGAGCAGCGCGGATACTATCTGTGGTACACCCTTTGAGGGTATAGGTATTTTGATTACTTGTGATGGTTATATCCTGTCCTATAGTGCTGCTCTGGCAGTACATATGGTCATCTTTTGATACATCAATACTACCGATTATCGTAACCTTTTCAGGAATGAGGAAGGTATTGCCTCGGGCTGAAGAGTTGTTACGGTCGATATTGGTGTAAGGAAAATATCTACCTTGCGCCAGGAAAATTTCAAATCGTGTATTGTTGATATTGTTTATCGAACTCTGTCGGGCTTTGGCTACATATTCCAGGGCATCGTCAAGGCGTAAGAACGGATTGGCAAATGAGCTGCCAACCTGTTTATACATCGTATTGTCAGATTGCTGCCATGCAATAGCTCGTTGTGGTTCTACATATTCTGTATGGGCCACAAAGATTCGTGTCATCAGATTGTCGGTGGTAATGTTTTGTGATGTGTAGGTCATGAATGCATAGTTGACCACACGTGCACCTATTTCGATATATGAATTGCTCTTCACGGTCCATGGATTACCATCGTAATCTGATCGTTTGGCATTATAGTCGGATAAACTTACTGCCATACGTGACAAGCCATTGATGTCAAGAGAGTCGATGCTTGGATAGCTTTCTTGCATTCGGCGGAAGTTGGCATACGACATACCACCTCGGGTAAGCTGTGACAGTACCTGTAATGAGTAGTATTTGTCGTCGTCTGTGTTATTCCACCTTACACCTTTCGTTTCGTCAGCATCAACAGATATATTGTTTGATCCGTCTGCTATCTGGTTGGTAATAGCACAATAGGTAACGGGATAGATATCACCTTTCAAACCATTTGTTGTGGTGGTAACACCCGATAAGTCAGCCTGGTCGTTACTAGTATTAGCCCAGTATACACTGGAGTTGGTACGGAAGTTATTGAGGAAGTAGATACCACCTCCACGAGTAGTAGCGGTATTATTGACGACCGTAGATGATACTACATACGGGTAATTCAAATACGCATTCTCACTCATGTCGTTGTTATCGACGACAGCGATACCACCACCATAATCAGCCGAATTATTTTCTACAATACAACCGATTACGAGAGCACGTTTTTGTAAGTAAAGACCGCCACCTTCTGTTAGTGCATTGTTATTCTGGATGATACAGTTCTGGATCATGGCATAATTTGGTATGATAGCACCACCACCGATTTGGTCTTCTGTGTTGATACCATTGGCAGATCCATCTTCAATATAGAGTCCATCAAGAACAGCTCGAATATTGGGTTGTTCGATATTCTGGATGGTATCAATCAGCGTTGTACCATAGGTATCTATTAATTTCTTGGTGATGGACTTCGGAGTTACACCATCATCCTCATATTCCAGATTTTGATTGATATCAAATACATGATCCGTGAAGGTTACGGCATGATAACTCTGCGTGACAATGTTTTCGCTGGTATATTTTGCCGACAGTACGGTACGGTTGTCAATAATGTTACGAGAAGCAAAATTATCCGTGTCAAGATAGCCACCCATCACTTTTACACCACGTGGTACGATGATAGAGAAGTTACGCGGATTAATGGTAGAGTAGTTCTCTTGAGTCGTACGGGTTGGATAGTAATGACCGTCAGGAATACTGGCGAGTTTTACAGTTACAGCAGAAGTAGGGTTTGCATATTTATATCGACCAGCAGCATCGAGTATCTTCTGTAGTTTCTGCATACAGGCTGGTTCTGTCAACGTACCTTTGGCAGTACCAGCACCATTCTCTGTTACATAATAAGTTGCAGAATTGCCTTCTATTACAGGAGTAATTTCTCCAGTACCATCGTATTCGTATGCACCTTTGTCAATTTTACAATCTTGTACACGGTTCGCTCCAGTAATATCTTCTATAATATTGAATTTGCTATCCATTTCGTCTGCCCATTCATCAGCACCCATGTTGATGCAATTATTGGCAACATCGCTTGCGCGATTGATGCTATAATTATTGTCTGATGAACCATCTGGGAAATATGGATAGTTGTATTCGTTAAACAGATTGGCATCATAACAGCTTTGGCGGTAAGCATCTACATACGCGGCCTCGTAATATTTAGAATTGGCTTCAGGCACACCATTATAGTCGATATTCTTGGTATTGTATACCAAGGTGGAGTCTGTTACCGCAGAGTGACTGTTGTTTACACCTTCTATGGCAAAGTAGGTGGATGGAGTAGAGTGGTAACAGTTATGTAAGAAACCGGTAACACCGATAGAGGCCTGCCAGTTTGTACGGCACAAGTTGTTATAGTTTTCGCCTGTGATACCATAACCTGCATTTCCCCAGATGATACAGTTATAGAACTGTGATGCATTAGCAGCCCAACCGCTACCTTTATTAGGATTAGAAGCATCGTCCCACACACCAGGGGCAGCAGCACCAGTAAAGTTGCTTCTTACATTGAATCCATTGTTATATGCGATGGTACAGCTATATAGGCTACTCTTACTCTTGATGTAAATGCCTTGTCCAAGAACACCTGAACCGACATTTGAATAATTTTCTACAATAAGTGAATTTACAATATCGCCACCATCCATAAGTACTCCTACACCGCGAGCAGGAGTAGATACATTGGCTACAACACTACCATCAAGAGAACTGAAATCGATAACATTGTTGCGTATAATACAGTTGAGTACTTTACTTCCACTTGTCGTAGCAATACCGGCACCACCATATTCTGTACCACCTTTAGCGTTCTTGTACTTACCATCAACCATATTATAGATACGACTTGAATTGTTATCGTATTTGATGGATGTCGTCGATTTTTCGATGCCATTTTCGCTGTCTTTGGTGTAGATTGTAATCTTAATAACTTTATTGCGTACATTCTTAACCAGATACTGGGTAGGGTATTGCATCTGCATTAAGTTATCCTTAATCAGACAGTTTTTCAGTGTACCATTACTCATAAGGTTTACACCCACACCCGATTTCCAAGAAGGTTCACTTTCGTTATAATGTCTAGTAAAGTGACCTGTAACATTTTGAGTGATTTCCTTCACTATCTTCGTACCGTAAGTACCATGGCTCCATGCACTCGTGAGTGTATCTACGATGACTTCATTTTCAGATATAGTCATTTCATCAGCAATGGCAGAAGCCCATAAACCATTTTGTATTGTAAATCCTTCCCAGATCGTTTCTTTGCTAAAGTCTTCTTCCTGATTCAGTACTCTACCGCTTCTGTCACCATCAATAATGGTCTGATATTCAGAATCTTCGTTAGAAATATTTCGTTCGTTTTCTTCTTTTCCTGGATTACCATAGTTCAGGAATCCGCCATATACATTGACGCCTTCCTTCATGGTAAGGTTTTCATAATACTTACCTGCAGCAACCCAAATGTCTTGTCCGTATGTGGCACGTTCTAGGGCAGCGGAGATAGTCTTGAGCGCAGAACCCCAGCTGCCACCGTGAGCATTATCATCCACACCGTCTGATTCGCGAACATAGATTACCTGTCCGTTTTCAGGGAGTGTATTATTCTCGATAGCGCCGGCATCAGGAGCACCACCGATATTTCTTTTATTTACAGTAGTAAGGTCGGTAGATGTGGCATTACTGTCATCAGTAGTTGCCGCATTCACCATCGGGTTCATATCTTTAGGCATGAAATCAGGAGCACCACCATACATAGTAATATTATCCTGATTATGTCTTGCGCCTACAGTTTGAGTAGCGTTCTCAAAGTGAGCATAGCTCTTGATGTCGTTGGCATCGGATCCCAATACTTGTTTAATATTGGTCATATCCATGAAACCCGTCGGAATTGTTATCGTCTTGTCTACGATGTTATTATTACCGATAATGGTTTTCAGGGTCGTATTTTGAGAAGTTGCTAATGGTGCGATGTAGTTTTCGATATCGGTTATGTTTACCGAGTCGGTTACATTTCCGAATATAGCGCAGTTGGTTGCATTGATCGTTCCTGAATATCCACGAGCTTGCATACTTTGCAATGGTATACCTACATTGTTAACTAATGTACAATGGTCCATCACGATTTCTGCATTACCTCGGGCTGTTACGATACCTGTGCCAGACTGGTTGGTATTGTTGTTGATGACGCAGTTAAGAAGTTTAGCACTGATATGACAAACATTTTTAAGTGCGACATTTCCGTCGGCACCATCATCTTGGGTTCCTGTATAATAGAATCCATTTGCAAAGACAGCTGCACCCGATTCTTCTGCAACACAGTTTCGCATCGTACAGTTTCTTATCTCAATGTTGTCCATGTTCACACGTCCCGTAGGTTCGGTATTCGTGTCATAATTGACATTTGAGATCATAATGGCACCGCCACTTGGCAGTGTGTTGTTTGAATTGATAGAAGTAGAATTACCATATTCCAGGGTAAGTCCATCTACGATCACGTCGTGTACGTTATTCAACTCCATGACATGTACACTATTGGTATTAAATCCCTGGTTAATATTATTGGCACTTACAATAGTCTTGTAATTCAATGGATTACGTGCATAAGTAGTTTCGTTGATGGTTTGCTGGGTATTTGTACCAGTTAATTCAGAAGGATAACCACCAAATATGCGCATGTAAGATTGTGGTCGGAGAGAAGCTGAGTGGAGCATATTATTGACATACGAGCTTGGTCCTGTCGTGTTTATGCTACCTTCTTTAATCAGAATTTGAACTTTCTGCGTATTGTTGCCTTTATCTGAATATTTCTTTTGGAAATAGTTAATGGCTTCACTGACATTGGTTAATGGTGATTCCCAACTTGTTCCGAATATAGATCCACGGATAATGGCATTGAAATTAGGGTCTACAAAAATAGTAGGTATTAACTGACCATTGTCGCTTTCTTCAACAGAAGCCATCATAATTTCACGGGTTTTACTTTCATCGCATTCCATGGCTCCGCAAGAAGAAATCGGGTAGAGAGTACGACCGCGTAAGTCGCTTTGCACCTGTGCATGTAAGATGATCTTATTGTAAGTAGGGATATCTTGTATTTGTACAGAACGATATGCTAAATCGGAACGAGCACTGATACGCCAGTCTGTATACACGTTGTTGGGTGTTTGACCATTCGCACCGATGATAGAAGATGGGTCCATAAAATAAGGAAAATGTCCTGAAGCAGTAGTTGATTCAGGATAATTTCCCTTTTCGAGTGATAGTACATTATCTTTATGGGTTCCATTCCAGTTGGTGATATCGTGATTTGCAATAGCAGTATAGGCTACTATTGGACGGTTCACCTTGGTGTTTTCATCGGTTGTTTCCTGTATGTAAGCCGCATATTGTATATCCGTATTCGTACTACATTTATTGCCCCAGATAACGGTGTTATATACAACGCCCATTTTGTCTATATATACACCACCGCTTCTACCGTATCGGTGATTCTTATAGGTTACATCAGCACCGGCGTTTTCGTTTTCTGCTACAGTACAGTTTACGATGACTCCACCGTTGCCGATATTAACACCACCGGCTTCTGTAATAGAAGTATTGTTGGTGATGATACACGAAGTGGCATATCCTGCATACTGGTTTCTGTCATCAGTTTGCCAACTCAGTGGAACTCTGTCATTTTCGTGTGTAATATTTAGGCCACCACCCATGCGGGCAACATTTTTCTCGATATAGCTCTTTCGTATTCCACCTTCCCATCCGATAGAAACACCACCGCCCATTCCGTCGGTGATACCTGAACCGATACTCTGATTCTCTACGATGTGGCAGTTTTCTACCAGACCGCCACCGTCTAGATATACGCCACCACCCTTTATAGCAGCACTGTTGTGAGTAACAATGCAGTTGCGAAGGATCGTGTTCTTTACCATATATACACCACCGCCATAGCTATTATGGGCTCGTATCTCTGACTGTTTATTATTGGCGTTACCGTCTTGTATCGTAACACCGTCTAGACTGGCACCATAGGTATAGGCTTTACGGCGGTTTGTTACTTTTTTATGTGTACTGGTTTCCTCATCCGTTTCTTCACCGGCAGTACCAAACCATACGACGTGATACGAACTGCTAGGATATCTTGTGTTATATTTCTTTTCAGTATCATTCCATTCAAATGTCACTTCACCAGCACCATGCTTACCTGTAAAGATGGTTGGTGTCTTAAATGACCAGTGTGCAATATCCGATCCGGTACCGGCAGTGTCAAGAGCGTCTCTTTCACCTACTGTAATGGTATTGTCAGCATTTTGTTCATCCACCAATATACGTTCTGCTGGAGTTGATTCCGGGTTATGTGGATTAAAGCCACCATATACATGTATACCATCATAGATATTAATAGCGGTATTCTGTATAGACGATGCCTCTTTCTCTGTGGTTTCAAGTGGGGAGAAAATGGCACTGTCACCACCCATGACATATATGCTGCCCGACGTGACATTCGGGTTAGCTTTCATGTAGTTGTGTAGACTATTGATGGCATCCTGTACGTGTGCATAACCTGTGGCCCAGGTTTTGCCATCAGGCATTACATTTTTTGATTTGTTGCTTGGATTAACGTATCTTATTGTATCCGTTTGTGCCCATCCTTTTAGTATAAATAGCGCAAAAAAGGTAAGGAGTATATATCGTTTCATATTGTTCTATCCGTTTTTGGGTTATACTTTAATCATTAAGCCATCCCGTAGCATCTTTGATGATGATATTACCGTACATCCATGGAACAAAGCTGCTTTGGTTTATTGTCATATTGATGGTGGTTTGTTTATATCCACCCGAAATACCGTTTTCTATGCGTAATGGTAATTGTATGTTCGTGCCATCGGCTGCATAAGGTATAATATAATAATAGGTACGTCCATACCATTGAGTTCCTGGTGTCGTATTGAAGGTCTCTTGATATGTATTGCTTCCGGCAGTTGTATTCTTGTTAGGCCTGAAAAGCAAACATCCTTCTTGTTTTAAACCTTCGATGGTGATGCTTTTTACACTAACGCTTTCATTGATATCCTCTGCAACATTCCAGTCTATGTCCAGTATGGCTGCCACATGATACATTTTCAGTTTAATATATGGATTATTCGACTCGTAGTCACTAATTATACCATAATACTGTGTACCGTTTTTCAAGTCGGCGTTAGTAGAGTAGATATCTTTGAGATGTGCATAGGTATCATCGTTCTTGCTGAAACTGAAAGAGGTATTCAGTACATCTTGCTGTGTTAATGGATCATCAGAGTTGAGATGTAGAGGACTGTAAGATGTAGCACAATAGACTTCACCCGTCGTTCTCAGTTCTGGTATTGGAACTTTGATACCACCTATATATTTATAGATGTTTTCTTCTTCATTCTTTTCCCACAGTGCCGAATCAAGTTCAGAAGTGATATATTGCACCGTTGTGGTCGTATCGTTATTCGAGTCAGCATATTTACTTACCAGAAAAAGATAAAGATAGCGAGGCAGCTTATAGCTATATCCAGAACCAGGATCTCCCCAAGCCCGTGTCGTTTGTTCTGCAGGTATCTCTATTTCTACGGGAAGTGTTTTCGTCTTTATGCCAGATGGTTCTGTATCTTCATGATTGCTACACGATATGAATAGCAATACGGACAGCATAAGGATGGATAACTGATGTATTTTCATATGTTTCCGTTTCGTTATTATCTCATGGGGAGTGAGGTTAGATAGACGGTTCGTAAGTATGACCTTCTTTCCATGTCGTGATGACACTCATACCCATATTCTGTTGTAACTCCTGGTCACCTATTGTACCGGATTCGTTCATCTTGATTTCCAGAATTCGTTTTTCACCAGGTTTTAATTTTTCCTCAACCTTTATCCGAGTATAGACCGTCTCTCCTGTGGTCAGTGCTGCTTTTATGGTATAATACCATTCTTCTGGCGATGGGAATCCTACTCCGACAAAACCAAGTTTCCCTTGTTCGATTGCGACTGCTGGATATGTTTTAATAATCTCTTTACGACTAAAGGTATATAAAAAATCATTGCTAAAGTTTATTCCAGTATAGAGACTGTCGATAGATACCGTAACGTTCTTAACGATTTGTGTGGCAGCAGTGGTGTCTATAATGACTTCTACCACACTGTTCATCGGACTCAAATTTACGGTAAACTCGCGATTAAGTGTGTCGATATTCATGGTCTCGAGCGCATAATACATAATCTTGGCATGGCTGCCTATGCTATCCGCGAGGATATTATTGATACTGAAATTCGTAAAACTAGACGAGTCGCTCAGGGTTACTTGTGAAGTCTCTTTTACATCTGTAATAGCTACATTCATATATTTGTTGATATTCATCTCTCCCTGGATCGTCAAACTCGTACCCTGATTACTGTATCTAGTCTTGAGCGCAAAGTCTTTGCTGTTATCATCGAAAAAATATGAATCATAATTATGAGAACTTAGACTACCGAGGCTTTTTTCCATGAGCGAATCACTTTCAATAACACCACTTAGATTGTAGGTTATTGTAACATCGGTAGTATTAACGACAGGTTCCGGTTCTGGAGGAGACGGACAGTCGTCTAAGTCTTCATAAATGATACTACAACTGCCCATCATCACTGCCAGCAGTGCCAGCATTATATATCGTATGATGGTTTTCATTTTCATGCGCTTGCTTTTAGAGTTCTACTTCGAAGTATAAGCCCGATTGCCATGATGGGTCTACAGAGAAGCCGAAGCTGATGAGTGATTTACTCAAGTCTGGCAAAACATTATAGGCATTACCAAGACCTGTCTCGTGGTTTTCGCTTTCTTCAGTAGAGTTTTGTGGTATGGTCAGTTTCACGGTAGTAATATAGTCTTGTTTGAAGACTTGATTAAGTTCGTTTGCTGTATAGCCACTTTTAGCAGCTGGTGGGTTCAGATTGGCTATAAGATAGAACTTGCCACCGTTAGGAATAATACCAGTAGCTCCTTCGAAATTTTGGCCAGTATTATTAATTAGTTCTATGGCGATATTAACGACTTCTTCTGCTGCAGATGGCAATGTTAGCGTATAGTTGGTATCACTACCGTTACTGCTAGCATACATATTACTCATCGAGTTATCGTATATGGCATATTGTTTGCTATTAGAGTCGGTAATCGGATTAAAATCTTGATCTACTGCCTTCTGTCCACCGATAATGATACCCGTTACTTCAAATCCCTTCGCATTAGGAGTAACCACATTGCCAGCTTTATCGTAGAGTACGTTGCCGTTGGCCAACTTGATAGTGAGATCCATACGTCCCACAGCATATCGCAGAGGTTGTTGCATAGCGATAGTCTTGGTGGTTGTTGTGACACTAGTGTTAGGGAAATTGTCGACGTCATTTACAATTTCACTCCAATCTTTGTTGGTTGTCATGACCTTAGTCTGATCGATGCTTGATGTTTTCAGTGGAGAAGTTACTTGATACCACAAATTTGGCATGTAGACATATCGTGGTATTTCCAAAGTAGAAATTGATTCGGAAATCGTACTTGAACCCATTACCGGTTGAAAACCGGTGTTATTGTTCCATTTTACAACAGCAGCTCCATCAGGAAGATTCAGTTCGGTTGGATAATTGTCCAGGTCACTGTGAAGTGATAGTATGCCGTTGTTGTTGGTGATACAAGGGTATGAACCGCCATTGATGTCCTGAACATCGTTCAGGGTAACGGTATTGATTTTATTTATCAAGGCAACAGACATAGCGTTGCTCTTGCTCTTCATGTTATCGTATAATTCTTGTATCAGGCCAAGTACAGTTTTAGATGATCCTGCAGCGTTTTTTATGAAATTATAATATGCAGTTTTTTCATTTTCATCATTACTCCAGCTAACTCCGTTTGCATTTGTCTTTGCGATTTCAGTAAGCAGGTTAGCAAGATACTGGGCTTTGTTTGATGGTACAGAAGAAGCATTGATACTTACCGGTGTAAAACTAATAGTGTTGATATCCGTATTAGCCTCATCGTCAAGTCCTGTTGCTGTGAGGGTACCATTGGTAAAGTGATAGCCTTCTAGGGCTTCAGTCGTATCCTTTGCGTGTGCGTAGGCTCTTATTCCAGCTGTACCCACGCTTAACAAAATGTTGTCATACACCTTGGCAAGGCTTCCGCTGCTAAGTTGGTTCTTGTTGATATCTTCCAGTGTGATATTGGCACCATTACGTTGAGTAGAATCAGTAGAATATGGTATGAGTACAATATTCGATAATCCTCTGAATTGATTGTCTGCTCCCTGTACGATTTCCTGGGATGCACGAGAGGAAACTTTAGTAGTGCTGTTAAGTCCCTTGTAATTTTTACCAGCAGCATTCTGTGGAATCGAAATAGCGAGGCTGGTGTTGACTAAATCGTTTTGTTGAACAGGTGTGTCTGGGGCAATATCGTTGCTTTGACATGCTGTTAGATGTATTGCTGCTGCTATAGCTATCGCTCCAGAGAGGGTCGATGTAATAAATGTTTTTCTCATGCTGGGAGATGTTTTATGATTATAATTTATTTTTATGCTTTTTGAAGGTACTTGCCGTTAATGCTTTACATTCACGGGATTTATATAATTTTGTCTTGCAAATATAAACAAATATTTTAAGATATGTTATGATTATATTGCTTTTTTGGCTGAAATCAGTGATATATGTTCAAAATTAACGATATAAACTTATTCTACTTGATTACTGGTGGTAAAAGTTGGTATCTATTATAGATAATCTTAGCGTTGATAATCAGTCATCAAGGATGGATTTGAATGAGAAATACACATTTTTTGTTGTTATGTTGGTACTTCGAATCATTTATTTTTTTTGTTATCGTGCACAGATTTTCTTGTTTTCGAACACAGAAAAAAAATAACAAATTTAGTGAAAAAAGTGGCCTCTAACTCTTGACAGGTTCCTTTTTTTTTATTATATTTGTACTATCAAAAAGAGATTATTGGTTTATTTATTCGCATTAGTATATTAAACTTATTCGCATTAGACATTAATTAAGCTAGGTGTAGTTGATTTCGCATTAGGGAATGCTTATTTTCGGTCAACATATTTAAGTTGGTTATTCGCATTTAAACAGTACGAGACATTGCTTAATCTGCATAGGAAGATTAAGGATACATAAAAAAGGATTCTCCGTGAGGCGAATCCTTTTTTATGTTATTTTATTTTCATGCGAGAGATTGGTTTGTGTCGTACTAACCATGCCGGGATGAAGAAAAATGCTAAACGAATTAAGGTTTTTGATTTCTGATAAATGCGATGAGCTGGGTACGGTCGAATTCTTGTTGCTCATTGCCATCACCAAGTATTATTTTCTCGAATGCGAGCCAATATTGAGTGTTATCTGGTGTCAGCTTGAGAGGGATAATGCCTTGGTTATGATTATTCAGGTATGCCCAACGCGCAATAGGTATTTTTTGGTTATCTATCTGAAGTATGGTTCCATTTTGTTGTAATTGATATTTCTTGTGTTTATATTGGCAAGTGTTACAGCTGAAGATGTATATGGAATCTTGATCAAAAGCCATTACACTGGTGATATTATTTTGTTCGTCCTCGAGTACAAAGATACCTTTCATCAAGAAAGCAAGATTCTCTATAGGATAGTCTTGTTCTAGTTTGAGTGCCTCATTATGGTTGGTCGCATCTTTCACAACAAGTTCTGTCTGTTCGTTAACCTCATCTTTTGTGCAGGAGGATACCGACAAACTGGTCATACAGAATAGTGTAGCTAAAAATAAATAATAGAAGTTTTTCATAAATGTGTGTTTTTGTTTAAGGTATGATAAATGCAAATATATTATTTATTCTAATAAAAAGCAAATTTTATACAAAAAAATAATGCCTATTTTCCTAAAAAGGCTTACCTTTATCCCCAAATTCATTTAATCGCAATAAAAAAACATTTATGTCTCAAATTTGGATTAGTGCAGCCGGACTTTGCGGAGCCACTCTGATAGGTGCTGTTTTGGGCTTTCTAATTAAGGAACTTCCTCATAAGTGGAATGATACGGTATTAGGCTATTGTGCTGGTATTATGCTTGCCGCATCAACGTTAGGATTAATTGTACCTGCTTTTGATATGACGTCTTCTACAACTTGGTGGATAGTGGTTGTCGGTGTTATGGCTGGAGCATTATTTCTTAATGTCCTCGATTTGGTTACTCCACATTTGCATCATATTACAGGATTAGATCAAGAAGAGCATCGCAATAACAAATCGCTCAATCATATTCTCCTCTTTGTTATGGCTATTGCTTTGCATAAAATGCCCGAAGGCATGGCTGCTGGCGTTAGTATGAGCACTACGGAAATCGATTGGTCGGTAAGTTTGGGTATTGCTCTTCAGAATGTACCAGAAGGTATGGTTATTATTGCCCCATTGCTGGTTGCCGGTGTGTCTAAGATACGAACTATGGTCATTTCGTTGGCTATCGGTCTGCTTGAGGTAGTCGGTGTATGGATTGGATTTGGGTTGGGCTCTGTATCATTGACGCTGTTACCGGTTATGCTCGGTTTTGCAGGAGGAGCAATGCTCTATGTTACCAGCGACGAGATGATACCTGAGACGCATGCGCATGGGTATCAGAAGCAGGCCACGTATGCCTTATTACTCGGTTTTATGACCTTGTTGTTGATGGATAAACTTATTTGATAGCGCTTAATGTGAAGTGGAAGACCAATCCTCCTGTAGGATTGTTCTTCACGGTTATGTTGCCATGGTGAAAGAGCACAGCGTTTTTGACGATGGCTAGACCGAGACCTGTTCCTCCCATTTTTCGACTTCTTCCCTTGTCTACGCGATAAAATCTTTCGAAAAGTCGATTCAAGTGTGCGTAGGGTACGCCTATGCCATTATCGCTGAATGTAAAGTGCCAGACGCTTTCTTCTAGAGTAGCTGATATGGTTATCGTTGTACCTTGGCCGGCATAGGATATCGCATTATCGGTAAGATTACGGAATATGCTATATAATAATGAGCGGTTGCCGTTAACGATTAAAGAAGGCGGTAACTGGTTTACGAAGTTCATTTCATGTTTCTGTAATTGAAGAGCCGTTTCTTTTTGTATGTTCTGCACGATCTCTGTTATATCCACATATTCAAAGTTTTGTAGCTGTGGCGCATCGTCCAACTTGTTGAGCGTAGAGATATCACGTAGAAGTGATGTTAATCGCTCACTTTGTGCAAAGCAGCGTTGAAGAAATTGTGCTTTTGTTTCTTCATTTATATTCGGGTTATTGATAATAGTTTCAAGATAGCCCTGAATACTTGCCACAGGTGTCTTCAATTCGTGCGCTACATTCTGAGTAAGCTCACGTTTTAGTTTGTCTTGTTCTTGACGCGTGTTTTGCAGTCTTCTGTATATCTTGATGATGCGCTCTGCGATTTCACCTAATTCGTCATTCGGAAAGTGGATAAGGTCATCGATATCGAGACTTTTATTATGGTCGGCTCTCCAGGCAAATGTACGGAGATTATTAATGTTTTGTCCCAGTCGATTGGTAAATCGAAAAAGGAATATCGTTAGTAATAGAATGGCGCCAAGCGCAAACCAGATAAAATGCTGGTCGGTTGCCAATGATTTTGCCAAGTCATTGTCGTATGGTAAAGCCGTTCGTATCACATATCCATCCTCGGGAAAATAGGTCGCACTGTAAAAATAATCATGTTTAAGTGTGCTCGAGAGACGATCTACTGTAGAGCCTTCGCCTGTTTTTATCGCTTGTATAAACTCCGTACGATTCGAGTGGTTAGCAATCTTAGAATAATCCTTTATCAGATTATCAAAAAATACTAGTCCATCTTTTCGAATAAGCGTTACGCGTATATTTTTCTCATAATTACGTTGAACATAATTGCTCAACGTTTTCTCATCCATTTTGCCCAAGATAGAAAGTGATACATGCATCCTGTCGTTATAATCTTGTAGGCGTAAATTGAGAAATTCTATCTTATACTGCTTTTCGCGATTTTGCTGGAATACGATAAAGGATATGGCGAAAATCAGAAATATAGATACTACGCTGAGATATAGTTTGTTACCTATAGAGAGTTTAATCATGATTTATGCATTGAAATAATAACCAAATCCTTGTCTGGTAGCAATATGTGTGGCATATTGACCGATCTTTTTACGTAAACGAGTGATGTTTACATCTACCGTACGATCGGATACTTGTACATCGCTAGGCCATATTCTGTCTATAAGTTGTTGGCGTGAGAAAACTCTATTTTTTTCTTCTAATAACAGTTTTAGAAGTTCGTATTCTGTCTTTGAAAAAGACACATTCTGCCCATCTACAGTTATCGTCTTCTGGTCTAGGTTGATGATGATACCCTTATATGATAAGGTATTTTGATTATCGATAGCATTCTGATGGGCTGTTCTGCGTAACACAGCCTTAATTCTGAGTATTACTTCACGAATAGAAAAAGGTTTAGCGATATAATCATCAGCTCCCAGTGTAAAACCGGTGACCGTATCGTTTTCGGTATCTTTGGCAGTTAGAAAGACAATGGGTATTGGTGCTGTTGTAGCATTGCTTTTCAGCTGTTTGGCTAAGGCAAAACCACTCATGCCTCCCATCATGACATCGAGAAGAAGTAGATGGTAAGAAGCGATATCAAGTGTGAGTGCTTCTTCTGCAGAATTAGCTGTATTTACGATGTAACCCTCCATTTCGAGATTGAATTTGAGAATCTCACAGAGGTCCTCTTCGTCATCTACTACTAATATGCGATAACTTTCATCTTTCATGTTGCGATATTACTGATATATTTGCAAATATACAGTTTTTTTTGTTCGAAAACGAGTTGAGGCTGTTCATTTTTTAAGTTGTAACAGTATTGTAACATGAGTGTTATGTTTCTGTAACATACATCCTGTATATTTGCCTACAAATAAGTATTTATGGAAACAATTTATTTTGTCATTGTGGTCTTTCTGCTTAGTTTAGCAGTGTTTGGCCTTTTCGTAGGTGTTAGTAATGATGCTGTCAATTTTTTGCAGTCTGCAGTCGGCGCTCGTGCAGCTAAGTTTCGTACAGTATTAATTTATGCCTCTTTAGGAGTGTTGCTGGGTGCAGTAATGTCAACAGGTATGATGGATGTGGCTCGGCATGGTATTCTTACCCCTGTACATTATTCCTTTTTTGAAGTAATGACCATATTCTTTGCCGTCATGGTGGCTAATGTGATTATATTAGACATGTTCAATTCGGTGGGAATGCCTACTTCAAGTACGATATCTCTCGTTTTTGGTCTATTAGGAGCATCGTTTTCTATTGCTACCCTAAAAACGATTGTAAACCCTTCGCTCGATTATAATATGTTACTCAATTCTGGTCAGGCTTTGAGTATGATTATTGCTATCTTTGTGAGTGTAGCTTTCGCCTTTGTGTTTGGATGGCTCATCATGTGGATCAGTCGAATGGTCTTTTCCTTTAATTACAAAAAGTATTCACGTTATTCTATTGCTATTTTTGGTGGTATCGCCTTTACAGCTTTATCTTATTTTATCTTCTTAAAAGGTGTAGGCAATAGTCCTTACATGGATGCTGGTATACGCACATGGATCAATGGTAATATTCAGTTGTTGTTATTGATTACATTTGGCTGTTCTACAGTCTTTATGGAGATACTTCATCTGTTTAAGGTCAATATTTTCCGTGTTATTGTTCTCATGGGTACTTTTGCGCTGGCTATGGCTTTTGCAGGTAATGACTTGGTGAACTTTATCGGTGTACCACTTTCAGGTCTTGACAGTTATCAAGATTACGTGGCTCATGCAAATGGTGCTGCTCCTAATGCTTTTATGATGTCATCACTGATGGAGAATGCCAAGACATCACCGTTGTACTTGCTTATTGCCGGTGTCATTATGGTTGTGGCAATGGTTACATCCAAAAAAGCTCAGAATGTCATTAAAACATCTGTCGACCTGAGTAGACAGGATGGGGGCGATGAAATGTTTGGCTCTTCTTCTGCAGCTCGTGCTATAGTACGTTTTTTCCAAACTACTAACAAGCAGATTTCAGCGATTATTCCGGCAAATATAAAGCATTGGATAGATAGTAGATTTGATAAAAATGGTATCATTCTGGAAGATGAAACTGCTGCATTCGACTTGGTACGTGCTGCTGTCACCCTAGTGATATCCTCTATGCTGATTACCATTGGTACTAACTATAAATTGCCTTTGTCTACTACATACGTAACTTTTATGGTTGCTATGGGCTCTTCTCTGGCCGACAGAGCATGGAGTAGGGAGAGTGCTGTATTCCGTGTAACGGGTGTCATTTCTGTTATCGGTGGATGGTTTATTACAGCTGGAGCTTCATTCCTCCTGGCAGCTGTTATCTGTCTTGTCATGTATTATGGAGGTATCGTTGCTAATATTGCTTTTATCGTAGTGGTTATCGCTTCACTTATTCGAAGTAGTCGTAAATATAAAGAGAAAAAGGCTTCTGAAAATCGTGATAAAGATGTATTCCGTCTGATGATGCGTACCCGTGACCCACAGCTTGTGTGGGAAATGCTTCAGAAGCAGGTAAGAAGAACGCAGTCTGATTGCTGTAAATTCGCCTTAGAACAGTTTAACTTAATTATAGATGGTCTTGAAAATGAGAAGACCAGTTCTTTAAGAAAAGCTCAGCGCGATTTAGTGGCTGCGAAGCAACCGTTGAAGAAGGTTCGTCGTCAGGAGATGTTGGTATTACAGCGTGTTCCTCGTATGATCGCTATAGAGCGTAATACTTGGTTTCATTTGGGTATGAATAGTAACCAACAGCTAATTTATGGATTGCGACGTATGCTTGAGCCTATCAAGGAGCATGTAGACAATAGTTTTAATCCTTTATCACCTGAACTGATTGCTGATTTCTTGCCGATTAAGCGTAGTATCAATGAACTGATGAAGGCTTCGTGTGCACAGATAGAAACGGGTAGATACGAGAATTATCGTCAGATTCTTGCAGAGGCTGATAATGTAAAAGACGAACTTTCTATTCTTCGTAAGCGTCAGATTGACCGTATGCAGGATAGTGAAACGAACTCTCAGATGCAGGTTAATCTGTTATATCTGAATGTACTTCAGGAGAGTCAGCAGTTGCTCAGTAATATGCGTCATCAGCTTCGTGCTGCTAAAAAGTTTATGGAGTAAAATATGCTTTCTATGTGCCTTGAATGGTGTGAAAAGTTGCTCTTTTATTGACAATAGTTGGTACGAATTCATGCTTTTGGCAAATTTTTGATTACCTTTGCAAAATTGAATTTACAAATCGGCAATTAAGAGAAAAATCTGATGAAAAAGTTAGGATTTGATAACGACAAATACATTCGTATTCAGTCAGAACATATCAAGGAAAGAATAGAGAAATTTAAAGGTAAGCTATATCTTGAATTAGGTGGTAAACTTTTTGATGATCATCATGCTAGTCGAGTACTGCCAGGCTTTCAACCAGACAGTAAGTTGCGTATGTTGCAGCAGCTAAGTGATAAGGCGGAAATCGTTATTGTAATCAGTGCGATTGATATCGAAAAGAATAAAGTTCGCCAAGACCTTGGTATCACTTATGATGAAGATGTGCTACGTCTGCGCAAAGAGTTCCAGAATCGTGGCTTCCTTGTAGACAGTGTTGTTATCACGCATTACAATGGTCAGAATAGTGCCGATATGTATCGTAAGCGTTTGGAGCGTTTAGGTATTCGTGCTTATTATCATTATACTATTGAGGGCTATCCTCATAATGTGGCTCTTATTGATTCTGATGAGGGATTTGGTAAAGATGATTACGTGGAAACATCTCGTCCGCTCGTTATTGTTACAGCGCCTGGACCAGGTAGTGGTAAGATGGCTGTTTGTTTGTCTCAGCTTTATAATGAAAATAAAAGAGGTGTAAATGCTGGGTATGCCAAGTTTGAAACTTTCCCTGTATGGAATCTTCCTTTGAATCATCCTGTTAATATCGCTTATGAAGCTGCAACGGCTGACTTGAACGATATCAATATGATTGATCCGTTCCATTTTGATGCGTACGAGAAGGTGGCTATTAATTATAATCGTGACGTCGAAATCTTCCCTGTGCTTAACACGTTGTTTGAAGGTATCTATGGCGAATGTCCTTATAAGTCGCCAACTGATATGGGTGTTAATATGGTCGGTTTCTGTATCAGTGATGATGAGGTTTGTCAGGAAGCATCTAAGCAGGAGATTATTCGCCGTTATTATACAGCACTTAATAAATTGGCTAATGGTGGGGTAAATGAAGCAGAGGTTAACAAGCTCTCTTTGTTGATGAAGCAGGCTAAAATTACCACTGATTTCCGAAAGACTACTTTAGCAGCAAAAGCGCGTAAGGAAGAAGCTGGTGTGCCTTGCTCTGCTATTGAGTTGCCTGATGGACGTATTATTACTGCTGCTAGTAGTGTGCTTCTCGGTACAGCGTCATCTCTTATTCTGAATGCAGTGAAGAGTCTTGCTGGTATCGATCATGATTTGAAACTCATTCCTCAATACTTGATTGAGCCTGTTCAGAAGACTAAAATAGAATATTTGGGTGGCAATAATCCTCGTTTGCATACGGATGAAGTCCTCGTCGCTCTCTCTATTCTTAGCCAAACGGATGAAAATTGTAAGAAAGCGCTTGAACAATTACCTAAGTTGCGTGGATGTCAGGCTCATTTTACGATTATGTTGGGTGAAGTAGACCGTAAGATTTTCAAGAAATTGGGCGTTGGTATCACTTGCGATCCAATTAAGAAGGAGAAAAAATAAATCATCAGCTCTATACTTATATAATTAATAATGTCTCTTAAATTTATTTTAATTCAAAATTAAAACTCTCATGAACAATGTTTTAACTTAGCGATACTCTGTTTTGGGTTGAAATGCTTTCCGCAATTTTGAAAACATAAATTAAACAAACATTTATAGTTATGAAAAAATTTTTTTTATTGTTAATGATGCTAATATGCTTCTCAACTAGTTTTGCCCAAACATCTTATGGTACGTTTACTGTATTTCCAAATAAGAAAATATATGGTATTAACTTTAAGCCTAAACTTGCTTTTGGAAAGATCAATGCTAATTATGTGTTAGTTCTTAAGTATTCATCTAAGAAGGCATATGCAGTATTTGATGAAGGAAGCGTAATGCTATTAAAATTCGAAGATGATTCTGTATTAAAACTGCCAATTAATACATTCGTAGAACCTCAAACTGATTACAAATCTGAAATTCTTGAAATTACAAACAAGGTTTTAGAGCATTATATTACATATACACTTTTCGATTTAGACCAAGAAGCTATTGATAGAATAATTAATAAAAAACAAAACATAAAGAAAATACGTGTTCTATTTACTAATGGCAATGTAGAGGACTGGGATATAGACAAGAAATACCAACCCAAATTAATTAAAGGTTTAATCGAAAGTTATGATGTTGTCAATTCTGTCCAAGAAATAAGAAAAGAAAAGATTAATAATGTTGAAGCAGGCTTCTAATTCCAAGCCATGTATTCCTTTATGCTATTTAGGCTAAGCTCCTCGTTCAAGAGGTGCTTAGCCTAAACTACTTTTTATATTATCCTAATTTAAGTCTGAGGCTGTTGAGTACAACGGATACCGATGACAAAGCCATTAAGGCGCTCGCCCACATCGGGGTAATCTGAAAATCGATGCCAAATAGGTAAGGTACTCCTGCGGCTAATGGGATACAAATGATATTGTAGATAAATGCCCAGAAAAGATTTTGCCAGATCATCCGTACGGTGCGCTTGCTTAATTTTATGGCTTCGGGAATAGCCATGAGATCATTGCCCATAAGTGTAACTTGGGCAACATCCATGGCGACATCTGTACCTTTACCTATAGCGATGCTCACATCGGCCAGTGCTAAAGCTTGAGTGTCATTGATGCCATCGCCCATCATGGCTACCGTTTTTCCTTCTGCTTGGAGCTTTTTCACCAGGTTTTCTTTATCCTGTGGCATTACTTTGCTCTGATAATGCTTGATACCCGTTTGTTCTGCCCAGTATTGAGCAGCTTCTTCATGATCGCCACTCATCATATATACTTCGATGCCTTGATCTTGTAATATTTGTATCGCTTTTTTAGCATTCGGTTTTAATACTTCGCGTTGTTCTAAAGTCAAGTTGGATGCTCGGGTAAAGTCGATATTTAAATTGGGAAGAGTCAGTGTACCGGTTTTGTCGGTAACAAGAGCATCTATTTTACGCATGCTCTCCAGAGCAGATGCGTCCTTAATGAGTACCTGTTTTTCTGCAGCTTTCCCGATTCCTACCATGAGTGCAGTTGGAGTGGCAAGTCCCATAGCACATGGACAGGCTATCACAAGCACAGCTACAGCCGATATGATGGCTTGGGGTAGATAAGTGCTACCACCTACAAGAAGCCAGGTCAGGAAGGTGATAAGTGAAATAATTGCTACTACGGGCACGAAGATTAATGCGGCTTTATCTACAATGCGCTGAACGGGTGCCTTGGAGCTTTGGGCTTCTTGTACCATACGTATGATGTGTGCAAGAGCTGTATCTTCTCCTATCTGACGGGCACGCATGCGAAATTTGCCTTGACTGGGTATTGTTCCGGCTAAAACTTTACTTCCTTTTTTCTTTTCGGCTGGTGTTGGTTCGCCCGTTATCATACTCTCGTCTACATAAGCTGCATCGGCTGTCATAAAACTTTCTGCCCATGTTACTTCACCATCAACAGGAACTTTTTCTCCAGGACGAACTTCGAGTAAATCGCCTATTTCTATGGTTGAGATAGGTACTTCTTCGATTTCCTGACCATTTACGATATGTGCTGTTTTGGGAGCCATGCCCATCAGTTTACGTATACTTGTCGCCGTGCTGTCTTTAGCTTTTTCTTCAAGTAATCGGCCTGTAAGTACAAAGGTGATGATCATTACGCTCGCATCAAAATAGGTGTGCCAACTTATTCCCCGTATTCCCCAGATTGCATCGCCCCAAAAGGTATTAAAGGTACTAAATATAAAACTGATACCGGTAGATAGGGCTACGAGGGTGTCCATGTTGGCTGTACCATGGCGTAACTGTTTTATTGCTGTAATATAAAATGTTTTGCCGCAATATACGATATTGAAGATGGCAATAAGCATAGCCATTTGGTTGGCATATTCTTTACTTCCAAGGTTTATCCATTGCATGCTGACGGCCATCACTGCAACTGAGAAAATCCAGGATAGTATGGTCTTTCGACGGAGTAATACATACTCTCGCTTGCTTATTTCTTCTGCACTTCGATTTTCTTCGATAACCATGTCGTATCCTATCGAATTAATCTCTTTCTTGATCTGCTCGAGTGTAATGCTGTTTTCATCATAGTCGATAAACGCTGAGCGACCTACTAAGTTTACTTGGGCTTTGCGAATCCCTTCGAGCTCATCGAGCTTGCGCTGTACATTTGCTGAACATGCTGAACAAGCCATACCTATAATTGGAACTGTTTTCTTCATGGGTGCAAAGTTATAAGATATATGTTAATATGTTGTTATAGTTTTGAGGATTAGATTTATAAGATTTAGATATTATGGCTGATTCTTCGTCTTTTTTAGATAGGATTTTTTAGAAACTTATAATATTGTTACGACGCGATGTGTCGGGTGTGAACAGGTCTTGTCTGTCTCTAATGGGTTGACTGTCAAATAATTTATCAAAAAACAGCGTTTTCAAAAATCGTCATCTAGCTCAAAATATTCAACTTTTGATCAGCCTGTTTGGTCTTTTTTCTTCCCCTTGATTTTCTCTCCCGCCAAAACCACAGCTCCTAGGGGTCGAAACCTAAGACTTTGTTCGCTAAACTCTATGACCTTATCGCATCAACCCTAAGCTTTCGACCCCTAGGAGCTGGGGTTTTGGCGCCCATTTATTAAGCCACCGAAGTGTAAAATTCGTAACGCACTGATATTCAGGCAGATACGAAAATGCTTCAAAATTCGCGTATTTGAGGCACATTTACATCGCCATTTCAAATACGCAAGCTACAACTCTGTTGATGTCAATTAAATTCTAATCTTTCTCTTAGCAACACGTTCAGTTTGCTTCTCGTCCTACCCTGTTGTGATGTACTTGGCATAATCAAGTTTGCCTCCATCAGATCAGCACGTTGGTTTATATTTATGAGGCCAACATAATTTGTATTCATGAGCCTAACATGACTATCATATATATATAAGGAGTGAAGTTGTTCGATTCTTCACCGTTGAAAGATGTTGCTGGATGCAAACGATGTTCGATGCTATTAAAAAGTCGAAATAAAGGGTATAATAGGGCATATTTGTCAAAGAACGTGCAAAATCTTAGTTTTTTGCAATTTTTTCTTGAAAACATTTGGAGGTTATGGATATTTTGTATACCTTTGCAATCGCTTTCAAACAAACGGAAGCAGCCAAATAACGTTGGTTATGAGGCTTAAGAGAAAGAGTTCTTTGAAAAGATTACATAGACAGAGAAGTAGTACAAGAAGCGTTCACATATTATAGATATGTGTGAATGGGTAACAAAAACGAACCGTCAAGTTTAGTTTTTGTCCAGGCTTTAAACCGACTTCAATAAAAGGATAAGCGTCCTTGAAACAGAGACAAATCATCTATTTATATAGATATTCAAAGATATTTTACAATGGAGAGTTTGATCCTGGCTCAGGATGAACGCTAGCTACAGGCTTAACACATGCAAGTCGAGGGGTAACATGAAGAAAGCTTGCTTTCTTTGATGACGACCGGCGCACGGGTGAGTATCGCGTATCCAACCTGCCCATAAGTAGGGAATAGCCTTGCGAAAGTAAGATTAATGCCCTATGGTTTCCATTAAAGACATCTGAGATGGAATAAAGATTTATCGCTTATGGATGGGGATGCGTCTGATTAGGTAGTAGGCGGGGTAACGGCCCACCTAGCCGACGATCAGTAGGGGTTCTGAGAGGAAGGTCCCCCACATTGGAACTGAGACACGGTCCAAACTCCTACGGGAGGCAGCAGTGAGGAATATTGGTCAATGGACGGAAGTCTGAACCAGCCAAGTAGCGTGCAGGATGACGGCCCTATGGGTTGTAAACTGCTTTTTTAGGGGAATAAAGTTAGCCACGTGTGGTTATTTGCATGTACCCTACGAATAAGGACCGGCTAATTCCGTGCCAGCAGCCGCGGTAATACGGAAGGTCCGGGCGTTATCCGGATTTATTGGGTTTAAAGGGAGCGCAGGCCGTTTGGTAAGCGTGTTGTGAAATGTCCGGGCTCAACCTGGGCACTGCAGCGCGAACTGTCAGACTTGAGTGCACAGGAAGCGGGCGGAATTCGTGGTGTAGCGGTGAAATGCTTAGATATCACGAAGAACTCCAATTGCGAAGGCAGCTCGCTGTAGTGTTACTGACGCTAAAGCTCGAAAGTGCGGGTATCGAACAGGATTAGATACCCTGGTAGTCCGCACGGTAAACGATGGATGCCCGCTGTTTGCCCTTCGGGGTGAGTGGCTAAGCGAAAGCGTTAAGCATCCCACCTGGGGAGTACGCCGGCAACGGTGAAACTCAAAGGAATTGACGGGGGCCCGCACAAGCGGAGGAACATGTGGTTTAATTCGATGATACGCGAGGAACCTTACCCGGGCTTGAATTGCAGATGACGGATCTAGAGATAGTGACTTCCTTCGGGACATCTGTGAAGGTGCTGCATGGTTGTCGTCAGCTCGTGCCGTGAGGTGTCGGCTTAAGTGCCATAACGAGCGCAACCCTTCTCTTCAGTTGCCATCAGGTCAAGCTGGGCACTCTGGAGACACTGCCACCGTAAGGTGTGAGGAAGGTGGGGATGACGTCAAATCAGCACGGCCCTTACGTCCGGGGCTACACACGTGTTACAATGGCCGGTACAGAAAGTCGGATGCCCGTAAGGTCATTCTAATCAAGAAAGCCGGTCCCAGTTCGGACTGAGGTCTGCAACCCGACCTCACGAAGCTGGATTCGCTAGTAATCGCGCATCAGCCATGGCGCGGTGAATACGTTCCCGGGCCTTGTACACACCGCCCGTCAAGCCATGAAAGCCGGGGGTGCCTGAAGTCCGTGACCGCAAGGGTCGGCCTAGGGCAAAACTGGTAATTGGGGCTAAGTCGTAACAAGGTAGCCGTACCGGAAGGTGCGGCTGGAACACCTCCTTTCTGGAAGAGATGCTTATTTTGAAGTAAGTAAAAGTCAAGAGACATGACAAACGAAAAGGTTGGTTGATGTCATCCAAAGTTTCCTTGTACTACAGAACCTGTTTAACATATAAGAGAAAAAGGAAGCCGGGCTCGAAGATGCAAGCCCAGAAATCTTGGACAGTCAGCCAACCCGGAACTATAGTCCTATAGCTCAGTTGGTTAGAGCGCCACACTGATAATGTGGAGGTCGGCAGTTCAAGTCTGCCTGGGACTACACAAACTTCCAGTCTTCTCAAACAAAAAAGTTTGGGGGATTAGCTCAGCTGGCTAGAGCACCTGCTTTGCAAGCAGGGGGTCAACGGTTCGAATCCGTTATTCTCCACTTCAGGTAATCCACTTTTAATAGAGTGAGATAAGCCAATAAGATCTTTGACATATTGACACAAGCAAAACTGTAGCGAGAACTAGCAATAGTTCAAGAAACAATACAGCTGAAAGTATGAGCTACCGTTCGTTTTATTTGGATAACACTAAATGAAATGAACCGGTAAAGAAAAAAGTAAGAAAGGGCGTATGGCGGATGCCTAGGCTCACAGAGGCGATGAAGGACGTGATAAGCTGCGATAAGCTTCGGGTAGGTGCAAATAACCATTGATCCGAGGATTTCCGAATGGGACAACCCATACATTTGAAGAATGTATATCT
>NZ_CP091797.1:345000-980000 GCF_022024215.1 Segatella bryantii
TGAATAGTATGAGTACTTAGGAGTACTACTTTTTAATATATCTTCTGCTTGTAAACGGATCGTCATATCCTTCTTTTTGTTGGTATAATGTAGTCCAATATTCAACAAGAATGAATTTCTGAACTTTCGATAATTATAATAACCTGGTAAGTTATCTTCCATATATATCGAAGCCGACAATTTTTTATTTATGGCAATTGTATTATCCAGTGTGAAATTCACGCCCCATCCTTTTATGCTTTTAAATTGAGCTGCTTTAGAATTGTAATTGGTATAGGTAATATCGTTAGACAATTTTGATTCAATCGCCGTACCTATTTGAAGATTAAGCTCCGAGTTAATTCCAAACTGATATATATCTAGATAATTATCAGCCCTTTCTATTTGATTTTGGATATGGTCTGCATCTAGGATAACCATTTTTCCAAAGTCGTTGGTCGTGTTAGAGGAGTAAATTCTAGTAAATAAAAGATCCTTGTACATATAAGTAAGACTTGCCAAGTGTATATTTGATGGTTTCAGAAAAGGATTTCCTTCCGAGTAATCATATTTGCTGCTGTACCATCGAAAAGGATCTAATAAGTGATAATCAGGTCTTTTAATTCTTCCAGAATAGTTTACATTGATAACGTTGTTATCATTGATCACATACCTCATATCAATAGAAGGAAAACATCTAAAATAGTGATTCGTATGAGTTTGCTGGTATGTATATGATATTCCTTTCGTATAAGTGAGTTCTCCTCGAAGACCAAGATCTACAGATAAAGCCTTGTATGAAAAAGATGAATTCAGATATAAAGCATGACTTGTCTCTCGGTAGCCAAAGGTATTTTGTGGTATGGCATTAGGCGATAAAGTTTCGTTATTTTCATTAAATGATGTAGAGTTTGTATATGAAAATTTATAGCCTTCTGTAAAATCTATTTTTTTATATTGATTCTTACCATCTATCTTAAAGGTAAAAATATCATAATTCTGATGACCACGACTGAAATATGTTTCGTCTTCAGAAAGTAGTGGGTTGTAGGTCATAGATCTCCAACCTCTATAGTTTTTGATATAGTTATTAATATATCCTGCTGTTACATTTATATCTGAATGATCATTAAAGGAGTGTGCATAATTCATTTCTCCATTAAACTGATGATTTCCAGAATACCCCTGTCCAAGAGAAGACATAATCGAGTCTGTAACTGTATTATTTAAAGATTGGTACCTAGTAATGTTCTCGATATCATGATTTTTATCTTTGTCATACCATGGTATTTGCAGCGTAGCTGATAAATTATTTTTGTGATCAAAAACATAGTTGAAGTTCGTGAGCATCATTACATTTGTAATCTTGTTTTTTCTTGGATTATTGGTAGAAATGACCTCATTTTCGAAGTAATTAGAATATCTGCTATGTGTGAAATTATTGGAATGGCTACCTAAGATGATATTTCCTATCGTTAATTTCTGGTTAGAATAAATGATATTCGCTGAACCTCCAGCAGACAAATCATGAGCTGCTGATATTTTGCCTAATAAGCGAGTTTGCCATCCTGGATTAACAGAACGTTTCGTTATGATTTTCAAAATTCCGATGTTTCCTTCTGCCTCATATTTTGCAGGAGGATTAGAGATGACTTGGATACTTTCGATATTATCCAATCCTAGTGAATTTAAATATTCTAGTAAGTCGCTACCTTTAATATATAGTTGATGATGATTCAAATATACTAAAACGATGTCCTTTCCGGCCATTGTAATCGTATTATTTTTGAGATGTAGAGTTGGTATTTGGGGTAGGATATCAGAGAGTATTTTACCGTCTTTTTTAATAGCATCCATACGGACTAATAATCCATTATGTAATAGTTGAATAGGCCTTTTTCTACCCCTTATTTCTACCTCGCCAAGACTCAGGGCTTGATCATTTAAATAGACATCATGTTGGCTTTGATTAGTAACATGGAATATTTGATCTAAACATCCAATATAGCTATATACAAGACTATCAGCATGTTGGGCTTTAATTTCATAATAGCCTAAGCTATCAGAATAAGTTATTGCTTTAGAAGTAGCGTTTCTTACTGTTGCATAAGCGAGTGGTTCTTTTGAGTTTTGTAGATAGATATGCCCACGAACGATATTGTTTTGTGCATCAACGGGCATATATGCTATGAGTAGAAAAATGATAGTACTTAATAAAGTATGAAGAGATTCAAAAAATAAATCTTTCATTTTCTAATTGGTTTCTAATTGGTTTTGTTTTTTTATTGAATTAGTTGTCCTGGATATAACGTTTCTGGGTAGGTATACGCCTTTTTTACCAGACGGGGCTGGATATTATTCGCATGCAATATAATATCAGAATAATCGTTCAAATAGTAAGTAAATGCAGCGGTATAGTTGAAATTTTATTTCATTTGCAAATATATTATAACAATCTGAAACTTATAATGATTATTTTTTATATTATAATAATTAAGACTTGTTTTACACAATTTAAATTTTTAGTAAATTTTCGCGATTTGTGAATCCAACAAGCAGGTGTTCATTTAGTTGATGTTATTCATCAAGTACTTTTTAGGTATTGAAAAGTTGTATATCGCTTTTGGTCTATTGTTAATCTTCTCCCTTATCTTTGTAATTTGTGTTGGTTTATGTTTTTCCTTCTTAGGTAAGTTTGCTTTATTAAAGTTAAAAACTGTGTTCGTACACAAAAAAATTGATATAAAACAAGAAAAGGGTGAAAAATATGCTAAAAAACATATTTTTTACTTGTTAATTCAAAAAGTATTTGTACTTTTGCAGTACCAAACTAAGGTTAATTGATTGTTTAGGGTAATTAAGGGTTTTACATTAGGTAATAGATAGGTAAATAAAGATTGTATATATAGACTAGGTTAACATATAGGTTTTTAGGTTATAAGTAGGTAAAGATTCATTTTAGGTTAACAATTTGCGATTTAAAGGGGTTCAGCCAATTGGGCTGGATATCCCCTAAATTGGCGAGGGAATTTTCCTTCGTTTTTTTTGTTTTATACAGTATGTGATTTATGTCTATTCGTTTATTCATCAAAAGGTTTTGATTTGAATAGTTATTAATTCAAATTTTTTTATTATTTTTGCAATCAAACTTTATATAAACCAGAGAGATAATCTTTCTCTTGATTTAGAACCTGTAATAAACATGAAAAAAATCTTTTTTTTACTTTTCGTTCTAAGTTGTCTAAAACTCCAGGCAGCCCAGGAACTTAAATTGTGGTATAATCATCCTGCTTCTATTTGGCAAGAAGCCTTACCAATTGGTAACGGACGTATTGCCGGTATGATTTATGGTGGTGTCCAATCTGAGGAAATTCAACTCAACGAAGAAACCGTGTGGGGTGGAGGTCCCCATAGTAATGTACGTGCCATTCCCGTTGATACCTTGCGTCAAGTTCGCCAACTTATCTTTGATGGTCAAGAGAAAGCGGCTCATGCTATGATTAATCGGAATTTTATGACGGGTCAACATGGTATGCCCTATGAAAGCGTAGGCTCTCTAAAAATCGATTTTAATTATCGTGCTGGCGATACCCGTAATTATCGTAGAGAGTTAGATCTTAATCGTGCAGTTTCTACGACTACTTTCCAAGTAGGTAAAGTAACCTATAAGCGTGAAGTCTTTACCACATTCTCATCGCCAGAGCATCATGCAAATGTTATGGTAATACGCTTAACGGCTTCTAAACGTGGTTCTATATCCTTTAAATTACATTATACCTCTCCACTTCGCCATGCTATCACCTTGAATCAACAGGGCGATCTTTGTATGCTAGGTTATGGTGCAGATCATGAGGGCATAAAAGGAGTTATTCAGGCGAGTACCGTTACCCGTGTCTTGAATATTGGAGGTAAAATAAAGCGAAATGGAGAGTCGATTGAGGTGACGAATGCGAATCAAGTAGAGATTCGCTTGGCTATGGGTACCAATTTCAAAAGCTATAATGAGGTTAGTCTGGATGCAGAGGCACAAACCTTTGGCGAATTGCAGACAGCATCTCCATATACTTACGAAGCATTACTTCAGCAACATGAGCAAGTGTATCAGAACCAGTTTGGTCGTGTTTCACTCGATTTAGGCGAAAACACGAATGAAACTTCTTTACCAACAGATGAACGCTTACGTCGTTTTCAGCAAAGTAATGATCCAGCTCTTGCTACACTAGTATTTCAGTATGGACGATATCTTCTCATCTCTTCATCCCAGATAGATAGTCGAACCCCAGCCAATTTGCAAGGTATTTGGAATAAAGATATGAATGCGCCATGGGATGGCAAATATACCATAAATATTAATACCGAAATGAATTATTGGCCCGCTCAGACCACCAATCTTTCAGATAACGAATGGCCTTTATACCGTTTGGTGCAAAATCTTAGTAAGACTGGTGTAGAAGCAGCATCTAAGATGTATGGGGCGAAAGGATATATGGCTCATCATAACACAGATATCTGGGCAACTACGGGTATGGTAGATGGTGCCACCTGGGGTATTTGGCCGAATGGAGCTGGTTGGCTTTCTACCCATCTCTGGCAACGGTATCTCTTTACAGGAGATCAACAGTTCTTACGTACTTTTTATCCGCAGTTGAAAGGAGCAGCTGATTTCTATCTTACCGCTATGGTTCGTCATCCGAAATATGGCTATATGGTTACAGTACCAAGTATTTCGCCCGAACATGGTCCTCATGGCAAACCGTCTGTAACTGCTGGTTGTACGATGGATAATCAGATTGCTTTTGATGTACTTCAAGATGCATTGCAGGCAACAGAAGTATTAGGAGAGTCGGAGGCTTATGCCGATAGTTTGCGACAACATATTCGTCAGCTTGCTCCTATGCAAGTAGGTCGATATTGCCAGTTGCAAGAATGGCTTGAAGATGCTGATGATCCGAAGGACGGCCATCGCCATGTGTCTCATGCCTATGGCTTGTTTCCAAGTAATCAGATATCAGCTACCCGCACACCAGAGTTGTTCGAAGCTATTCGCAATACATTAGTTCAGCGTGGTGATGAAGCTACGGGATGGAGTATTGGTTGGAAAATTAATCTTTGGGCACGCTTGTTAGATGGAAACCATGCTTATCAGCTTGTGCGAAATCTGTTAAGTGTATTGCCATCTGATGCTGATGCAGCCAACTATCCTAAGGGTAGAATGTATCCGAATCTTTTTGATGCACATCCGCCTTTCCAGATTGATGGTAATTTTGGCTTTACTGCTGGAGTGGCAGAGATGTTGCTCCAGAGCCAGGATGGCATGGTACAACTGTTACCAGCTCTTCCTGATGTATGGCAGCAAGGACAGGTTTCGGGTTTGAAGGCTCGTGGAAATTTTGAAGTAGCCATGAACTGGAAACAGGGTAAACTGGTTACAGCCGAGGTGAAGTCTGTGATCGGTGGTAATCTTCGCATAGCATCGTATACACCTCTGCAGAGTAAAGATAAACAGCTGGTTGTTGCTCAGGGCGATAATCCTAATCCGCTCTTTAAAGTGGCACAGGGTAAAAAAGCTATCGTCTCTTCTGAAGCTCATTTGCAATTGCAGCCACAGAAGAAGTTGTTTGTCTATGATATCATGACATCACCTGGTGAGGTCATTTATCTTCAAGCCGTTCAATAAAACAATTCTATTGGATGATATCTCTGTTGATCAATTGGTTTAGCCAGTTGATGAACAGAGATTTCCATTTGATAGCCTCTGGAGAAGTCTTTTCTGCAGTAGCACCAAAACCGTGTCCACCCGTTTTAAATTGGCGATAAAAGTGTGGTTTATGATGTGCTGTCAATGCACTGTCCATTAGTTCTGAATTGCGATAATTTACGATAGGATCGTCCGTGCAGTTGATAAGAAATACAGGACAGGTGATACGATCCGCATGCTTTTCCATAGAAAGCGAATCGCACAACATCTTGTTGCGTTTACGATATTCGCCTAACAGTCCGCGACGAGAGCGCTTGTGAGTGCAAGCAGCAGATAAACTTACTACCGGATATATCGGAGCGACGAAATCGGGTGCGATGTCTTTAGGACTATATTCAGCCGACGTCAGTACCAGGTGTCCACCAGCAGAGAATCCCATTGCACCGACAAATTGGTAGCCTTTGCTACGAACCTTTTGAAGAGTCTTATTGAGCGCATTGATCTGATCGGGATACTGGTGACCTCGATAGATCAGGCGACTATGGTATGCAAAAGCCGCCCAACCGGCTGTAGGATAGTAGAGAACATAAGCAGCGATACCATTTTCGTTCAACCAGTGTGCCACATCTATCCCTTCTGTCTTTTTATCCAACCAACAGTAGCTGCCACCGGGACAAACGATAATTGCCGTTTTGGCTTTTCCTTTAGGCAAAAACTCGATTACTTTTTGTGCTTGTATGGAGAGTACCATCGAGCAGGCTATTGTGAAAGCGATGATTCGGATCTTTATATTCATATCTGATAAATCTTTCTATATTTCTCGTATGCAGACCAGTATTGCTCCGTTTCTAATTCATTCTGCATTTCAGCATAATGTTTTTGGTACATTTTGTGGATGAGCTGGGTAAGTTGACGAGCATTTATACTAGCATCATAAGGTATACGATCGCCAATCTCTAATGTGATTTGTCCGTTGCGTAAAATATGGTCGTACTTTGGCATAACATGTCCTGCTCCATGTAGATAGAGTGGTAGTATATCCGCTTTTAACTGTTGTGCAAGTAGAAAAGCCCCTTTGTGAAAACGTTGTATGTGACAGTCGCTACTTCGGGTTCCTTCCGGAAAAATACAGATGCTATAACCTCGACGGAATAAGTCGTTTAGGTGAATCATATTATCATCTACACCATTTGTTATCGGATAAAACTCGGCATGGCGAATAATTGGTCCGAAAAAAGCGTTATTCCATACCCAGTCTTTGGTCAGGAAAACCATTTTGGGTGAGAGTTGTAGTAATGTGATAAGGTCAAGATGACTCTGATGGTTGCAGATGATAATAGCAGGTTTACTGAAATCTTCCAGATTCTTATTTTTGATATTAAACTTTACACCAGGAAGGTTTCGTACCGCCCATGCATTCCAATACTGTATGACATGATGCAGTTTCAACTTACGTTTTTCATCCATCTTGCCCAGATGAGTGAGAAACCATGTATAAGGATAGCCTATACACAGCATGACGAAGGAAAAAACCGTATAGGTAAGACCACTATAAATCAAGCGTTTCAGCGTAAGAGGCACTTCCCGCTTAGCACCATGTTTCATCGTAAGCCAGTGGAACACAAGTGGAGGAAGATAATAGGCCATCATCACGACAGTAATCATTCCGATAATTGTCACCGCTCCCAATGATTGCAAGGCAGGATGTTTGGCGAAAACGAGGCAACCGATGCCGATAAACATCAGGATAGCTGATATCATGACAGAGTTTTTATACGATTCCAGTCGTTTGCGGCCAGTGGTATATTCATACATCAAACCTTCTGTGATAAAGATGGTATAGTCATCACCTTGACCAAAGATAAAAGATGCAAGAATAATATTGACGATATTAAACTGGATTCCGAATAATTGCATTATGCCTAAAATCCATATCCATGATACCGCCAGAGGAAGGAAAGATAAGGCCGAGAGTTCGATGCTTCCAAACGAAATCCACAGGAACAAAAACACGATAAATCCACAAACGATACCGATATAATTGAAAGAATCGTTGAGAATAGTGACCAGTTGATTACTGAGATCCTCGCTTGAGAAAGCCAGCGGTGTCATGGCCTTCGTTTTGTTTTTATCAGCGGTATAGACATAGTTTACTACCTGATAGCCCGTCTTATCCTGGAGGATATAGCTATCAGCAACCTGTCCCACAATCGGTTTGAAGTATGCTATCGGTTGAGTGGTGTAGTTTTTATCGAGGTTAGCAAGGAAAGGTGCAAAAGTTTCCTTATCGAAATCATGTATTTTTCCAGTTTTTATAATTTCATCTTTGAGTCGCGCTGCATATTTTTGCTTGAAAGCGTTCCAGTTTTTCAGTCGTTCTTCCTGTCGCTTGCGAGAAGGAACAAAGTCTCCTATACCCGTGATATGCGATATCTCTTGCTGTTGTGAGATTGTATCAATCAGTTTTTCGTTTTGTTGCAGCGCTTCTTCGAGCGATTTACCCTCAGCCACCATATACACCGGAGCCTCTTTAACGGTAGCGGCGAGTAATTTCAAATCATGTTTCTGGTCGCTCGTCATATAGTTAATATTCTGCAAGTTCGAGTCAAACGATGTAGACAGCGAGAAATAGCCTAGTATGATCGTTATGACGATCACTAAGGGCAGCAGGTGCGGAATATGTATATTCCATTTGATATGTTCAGCTACAGCCCTAGGTTTTAGCTTACTTCCTTGGGCATACACTGGTAGAAATACAAGTACAAAAAGTATCGTACCGATAAGCATGAGCGACCCAAAAAGACCTAAGTCGCGCATGGCTTGAGCATCTAATCCTATCAAACAGAAGAATGCGGCAACGGTGGTGATATTGCCGATAAGCAGTGGGGGTACCATATCTTTGAGGGCTACTTTACGATCGTGCTCCTCGCGAATATGATCAAGAAAATGAAGCGGATAGTTTACGGCGATGCCGATAATAACAGAGCCGATACCGAGTACGATAATAGATATAGAATCTTTAAACAGGGCCATGCCTGCCAAGGCAAAAAGCCAACCGAATGCCAGCGAACAGCCTATCCATAGCATATCAGCGATGCGGCGATAATGCCACAGTAGCAGGGCTAAGATAAAGAACACGGCTATTGCTACCGAGAGCATGGAGTCTGATTTGATCTGATTGGCATTGGTTACAGCGATGAGTGGAGCACCTACCATGGTTATTTTCAGGGTAGGGTATTGGTTCTGCATACTGTCGACAACCTGTTGTAAGTCATCGGCAAGCAAGGCATTCTTCTGGGTTTCACTCGATCCGTATGGGGTGGAGCAGGTAATCATACCATATTTTTCGTCGGCTGTAAACAAATAGCCGTCTCGCATTTTCACCTCATTATCGATTTTCAGATTTTTTAGTCGTTGTAAGAGCGGATTAAACAGGTGTGCGGGATCATGTCTTACCGTTTCCATGACCACGTCGTTCATAGGCATTTGTACCAGTTGTACGTTTTGTGCCATCTGTTCTTCCACATAGTCAGGATTAGCCAGAAGCGAGTCGATATGTTGGTAATCTTGCTCAGTAAGGAAATAAGGTGCATTTTGCAGGATAAACCCAAGCATATTTTGAGTTTGGATCTCATCGATAGTAACCTGCAGATTTTTTACCTTTGTCTTACTTTCGAGAGTTTCCCCAAGTTCATCCATAGCCTCTTCGAGTGTATCGATGTCAGCTTTCCGGGCAGAATCTTTCGATGTTAAGAGAAAGATAATCCTGTCTTGAGCAGAAATTTTCTGATAGATATTCTGGAAACGGGCGGTCTTCTCATTTTTAGGAAGGAATTTGGCGATGTCTTCCTCATAATGAATATGGAGTGCAAGCAGGGCAAACACTCCAGTCAGTGCCAGCAGAAGTGCAAGGGCAATGTACTTATGCTGGTTGAAAAAACGATATATTTTTAGAAAAAAAATACTCATGATATAATTTTTTTAATCATACGTTTCGGTATGAAATAGACGAGTGCTATCAATGTTAGAAACGTATTTAATATCGAGATTCGTGTAAAGTCATAACCGGGACGGAAATGACTGATACGTTCTTCTTTAGGTGGATAGTACACCTGGATAGGTACGCTGACAATTGGAGCGCCATGCCAGGCTGCATATACCAGAAATTCCAGTTCTGATTCGTAACGAGATGTTATAAACCAACTGGAGTGGATATAATGGAGCGGATACATGCGATAGCCACACTGGGTATCACGAAGATTAATACCAGTCTGCAGATGAAACCAGAAATTAGAAAATTTATTAGCAAAGTTGCTGCCATTTCTCATTAATTCCGGGTTTAGTGTACGTTCGCCGGTAATAAATGATCCTTTATTTTTAAGATGTGCATCTACCAATAACGGGATATCCTCAGGATAGTGTTGCCCATCGGCATCGATAGTTATCGCATATTCATAGCCTAGGTGTATAGCTTTTTTGAACCCTTCCTTTAATGCGCTCCCTTTACCTTTATTTTTCTTATTGGTTACCACTTCGATATGTTCGAAAGCAGCTTGTTCAAGGCTTTCGGCGGTCTGATCTGTACATCCGTCGTTAACCACGATGACATGATTGGTGTATTTGTAGATACGTTTGATAACGTCTATGATAGTACCTCCATTATTATAGGTAGGTACGATAACGCAAATTCTTTCTTTGTCAATAATTTTACCAGTATTATCCATAACAAGTCCAGTTAGATTTTGAATAGAATTGAAAATTTGGTGAAGATTTTATCACTTTTAATGTATCCTTTTACGTTGAGGTTTTCGCTGATATTCAAGATAACATCTAATTTCTGATGGTCTCCTGGTGATATAGGATTTACAAATTTCAGGTTGTTAACTTGGTCAAGTTGAAGTTTTTGGTGGCATTTTATTTCAGCAAGTTCTTGTATGATCTGCAGTATGCATACACCCGGAGTAATCGGTTTTTCAGGGAAGTGAGCCTGATAGATGATATGCTTTGCATTCAGTTTTATACTGAAGGAATCATCTTTCTCTTCTATGATGGTATATAATGACTGCAGTAATTTCATTGTAGATTTTTTATTTTGTATCTTATTTTGCGACCAGTACACAACCGGTCATGATCAGGAATATACCCATCCATCTCGTCATCGGGATATCCTCGTGGAAGATAAACATGGCTGCCAGCATTCCGAATATATAGCTTAGCGATACCATCGGATAAGCCATCGAGAAGGGGAATGTTTTGATAATATACATCCATAAGATGGATGCTGCAAGATAACAAAGGCCACATGCTAAGAACCACCAATTCGTAAGTTGGCTTGATATAAATTGCCATGTCCATGAGCATATCCCCATGCGACTAAGGGCAAATTTTAAGAAAACTTGTCCACTGCATAGTAGCAAACTTTGTATGATGGCTAATAGGATGAGTTGCATATCTCTTATTGGTTTGTACAGGGAATGGTGATGATCTTTGCTTCGTCTCCATGAGGAGTATGGTGGATGATGATATCGCTGATTTCAGCAATCGCGTGTTCACCTTTTTCCGTAGAAAGCATATAGGCAATCGCATCATCATTCACCAGGTTTGCAGGATGAAGTCCCGCTTTTTCGATTTTATCCTTTAATCCAGGAGTCAGTTCATCATTCTGGCAGACCAGTGCTGTCTTGATTTTACCCATTTGTAATTGCAGAAACGCATCGAGCATCGCCGATTCGAGCGACACTTTCCCCTGGCTGTAGGTATTGTTATACCCATGATTATGTGTATAGATGCCTATAATAGAAGCAACCGTATTATGGGTACAGAGCATAAAGTGTGTAGGCATACTTACGTCTTCGCCTTCTGCTGTCATACCGTCGAGAATCTTTTCTGAATCTTCCCAACTGCCTAATGCAGTACCGTTGATAATCGCATCAGGCTGATCTATACCACTCTCTTGTATACATTTTAGAGCAGTAGCCAGTGCACGCTTCACCAGTCGGCCGTATCGACGAGTCTTTATCGGATGAATATACTGTCGATATTCTTCTGGTGTTACAGCTTGAGTCTTGGCGATGATATATACTTTATTCATGATAGGTACCTATGATAATTGAAGAATCGTTTCCACCAAAACCAAAAGCATTACACATGACGTGTCGCAAGTCATGAGCAGTTTGGTCTTTATCGTCAGTAAAAGGTATGATACAGTTTTCGTCAGCTTCTTGCCAGTTGGCATTCAGAGGGATAAACTGATGCGCTAAGGCAAGCATACAGCATACACACTCTATACTTCCACTGGCGCTTGTCGTATGTCCGGTTAATCCCTTTGTGCTGCTTACAGGTGGTATAGCCTCGCCAAATACTCGACGAATGGCTTCACTCTCGCTCGTATCATTATTAGGAGTAGCTGTGCCGTGTGCATTGATATAGTCTATGTCTTGCGGCAGTAGATGAGCATCAGTCAGCGCCTGGCTCATGGCCAGATAAGCCCCATCTCCATGTTCAGACGAAGCTGTAGAATGGAATGCATCGCAAGCATTTCCTGCTCCTTCGAGTATAAATCTAGGGTGTATATTTCTTTGTTTTACTGAAGCTTCGCTTTCAAGAACCACATAGGCAGCACCTTCACCAAGATTAAGTCCAGCTCTTGTCTTGTCAAATGGTCTGCAAGGCTGTTCATCGAGGATAAGCAGTGATTTAAATCCATTGAGGTGGAATTTAGATAGACTTTCGGTGCCTCCCGCAACCACAATATCGTATCTACCACTTTCGATAAGCAGTTTACCCAAGATAATCGCATTGAGAGCAGAACTGCAGGCTGTAGAAGCGGTTGTGGTATAGTCGAAACAGCCGAAGTGGTCTGCTATGCTATTGGTACTGTTACCACATGGATGCTGGCAAATCATGTCGGCCGATAAGGCATCAGGATAGTAACATTCAGTCTGATCCATACCAGCCACCGTTGTTCCTGATATGAAAGCGATGCGCTGCGAACCATCGAGTCGGGCATCTGTCAGGGCTTCTTGAACGGCCACCATACCCAATAGAGCTGTTCTGGAAACAGCCTGAGTTACAGGTCGATGTAGTAAGGCCGCCAGTTCTTCATTGGTAGCCTTTACTTCTCCCAGCGGAAACTCCAGATGGGTTGTTTTCAGATAGACAGGAGCAGCAATGCCCGAGCGACTCTCTTGTAGAGAAGACAGCATCTCCGTTTGATTTTTACCGATGGCAGAAATCACACCTGCTCCAGATATAAATACGTGCTTTGTCACTTGCCTGCTAATATAAGTGAAGTTTACTTCGTACGGTTTTCTTCTACGAAAGTAGCCATGGTTTCAATATTCTTGAAAACCTCTTTACCCTTTTTGGCGTCTTTAATTTTGATACCGAAATGTTTTTCGAGCAATACGATAAGTTCAAGACCATCGATAGAGTCGAGGCCCAGACCATCTTCTCCAAAGAGCGGCATGTCGTCTTCGATATCATTTGGAGTAATATCTTCGAGGTTTAAAGCCTCGATAATCATAGCTTTTAATTGTTCTTTCAATTCCATATTTATATTTCCTTGATTATTGTTTATTGGGGTTGTTCGGTAAGAGACATTTTTAGCGTACCTTCAGCGATGAGGTCTTCGCCCCTTTTAATCTGAGCTTCTACGAGAAGCATCCCCATGATTTCTTCTTTGATCTCAACTTGTGTTTCGAGTAAATCACCAACGAGAGGCGTGGCATATACCTTCAGGTTTCTGATGGCTCCGATAAATCCCATTTGTATGGTACGTTTCAGTATATATTTGTTGATATATCCGATTCGTGCCGCACAGGTCTGGGCTATCACTTCTGCCAGCGCACAGGTTTGTAGTTTACCTTCTTCTACATAGAGATGATTTGGGCTGACTCTGAATAAGGATGTCGTTAATCGTTCATCGTAATAAGTCATCTGGTCGATAAAGACAAAAGGCTCTTGTTGTAAGAGCAGTTCATGCACATCTATCTGTCTGATATCGATACCATCGTCAGTTTGGACCTTTTTTTTATTTTCATCCATGATTATGCCCAAAATTCGTAATAGTTAAACCATTGAGTAGGATAGGCATTAACCACCTTCTCCAGTCCAGCCACATAGTCTCGCGCCAAATTTTCAGCACGTTCCTTTATATTTTTTCCTTCGCCATGTATCTTCTGAATGTAAATATGATACAGGTGTGTCTTTTCCTTCATCACATGGATAGCGATAGCAGGAGTCTCTCTTTGGGCGGCAATAGCAAACGGCCCCAGTGGGAATTTTGCTTTAGCTCCCATAAAAGAACAAGTAATATGTCGCTGACTGCCAAACATACGGTCGCCTGGAATACTTAAAGACTCCCCGTTGCTCAGAGCATTATTCATTTCGAAAAGATGGCTCAAGTCATCTTTCGTGACAATCATATTAATATTATTCTCGGCCATAAGTCTTCTTCGGTTTTCCATCACCGTTTCCGATTCGCCCCCATATACTAACGCATTATAGCGTTTGTTGTTCGCTTTCAACTTATATCCGGCAGCTTCATAGTTACCGATGTGTGCACTATAGATAACAAAAGCCTCATCGCTCTTCGCCAGCTGTTCGTAGAGTTCGAAATTATCGATTTCAAATTCCATTTTACCACCCGAGTAAATGTAAAATCTGTCCAGAATAATTTGAGCAAATTTACATTCATTACGGTATACATTCATAAACGCACCCAGCATACTGCATCCACGTCGCTGTCTGTAGAAATGGTACATGGCCAGATAAGCCTGATGCACAAAAAGCATATAAAAAGGAATCACAAAGATGTCGATGACGACATACATTATTCTCAGCGGAATAAACTCCATCATAGTGATGAGGCTCCGTTGCATCCATGTTGTTCCTCCTGTATTTCCTTTCCAAACTTTATCAGCCATCTTTCTGGAATTTGCTACAAATAAGCTGTTATTTATTCATTCTATTTTCGATATAATCGCAGAATTGAGCCAGCGTTTTTACCTGTCCCATTTCCTCCGGTTTAATTTTGAAACCGAATTTATCCTGCACAATAGCCACGATATCAACAAGGTCAAGTGAGTCGATTTCTAAATCATCCTTCAAACTTGCCTCAGGACTAATCATTTCTTCTTCCACTTCCAAATCTTCGATAAGGAATTCGCGTACAATCTCTTCGATTTTTTCTCTATTCATGTATCTGTTTTTTATGCCTTAATGGCTTTTAGGTATATATTCTGGTTTTATTTTTTCTGGCATACGATAATACTGTGGCCTTGCCCTAAATGGTCATGTATTTGAGTAACCTTTAACCCAGCTTTTTCGATGATTTTAATTAGGTCTTCACTGTGGTACATCTTGCTGTTGCCATTAGCGATATCTGTAAAATACAGACTGGTCAGTGTTAGGCATAAGGCGGCAGGTTCGTATTTCTGTCTGTCCCATAAGGTCTCCATAATATACAACTTAGCGTTGCCATCCATAATTTTAGCCGCTCTTTCCAGTATGCTTTGTATTTCTGGTTCTGCGAAACAATCCAGAAATTGACTCATCCAAATAGCATCAAAATGCGGTTGGGTAGGAAACTGATTGGTTGTATGAAGCATATCAGTACCATATCCATGGATACGGTCTGCTCCAGGTTTACCAGCGGTCTCTTTTTCCATCAGTTTTATCTGTTGAGGCAGATCCATGATCGTTACCTCTACATCCTGATTATAGTTTACGCACTGCAGCGCCCATCTTCCGGTATTACCACCTACATCGAGTAAGGTCTTCGGATGATTCGCAAATACAATCTGCAGCGCCTCTTCAAAACTACTGTCACTATAGAAGTGGTCAAAATTAAACCAGCTCTTCTGTGCGTCGGCCGGCAGTTGAGAAAGTCCTTCGTATACCGTTTTCCAGTTGCCAAGATATTTTAAACCTTCCGGTTTACCATGGTCAAGCGCCTGTTCCAGTTCAAACATGCCCAGATAGTTTACATCATGGTTGAAATTCATGTTTACCACCGTTGCCGGGTCGTTGATAAGAAACCATCCCGTCTTGGAGATAGAGAACCGGTCAGTTACGTCGTTAATCAGAACCAGTCCGATAGAGAGAGAGGCCTCCATGAGGCATTTGATAGCATAAATCGTTTTGCCAGTCGTTTCAGCGATTTCGTTGATCGTCATCTCCTTATCGCGAAGCATATCCAATATTCCCCATTTCACCATAATGCGGGCCACCTGGAAAATGATTGGACCAAAAGCGATAAACTCAGCATTACGTTGAGCTTCGCGTGCAGACAAATGTTCTGTTGTATATTGTTTACGAACTGATTCTGATAAATGCATATGATATCTAAAAAAAACTCCTAATTTAGTTATTAACTCTTCATGTCCTTATATAAATAAGGTATAACTATCTTTTGTATTGGTTTATCTGATGTCTTTGATCACGAGTGCAGAGTTTGTACCTCCAAATCCAAAACTATTAGACAGAATATAATTCAAGTCGGCATCTTGCGTCTGAAGAGCCAGATGAAGAGGTTCTGAGTATTCGTCCGGGTTATCGAAATTCAAGTTGGGTGCCACAAAATGATTTTTCATCATTAAGATGCTATACACGATTTCGCTAGCACCAGCCATCCAGCATTCGTGTCCCGTCATACCCTTTGTCGAAGAGATAAGTGCATGCTCACCTTGGAAAAGCTTTTGGAGTGCGATAGCTTCAAACATATCCCCCTGTTTGGTACTTGTAGCATGCGCGTTGATATAATCGATATCACTCGGTTTTACTCCAGCCATATCCATCGCTCTCTGCATCGCCACAGCACATCCCACATCGCTAGGCTGCGAAATATTACCACCATTAGAAGAGAAACCATATCCAGTTACTTCTGCCAAAATGGTAGCTCCACGATTAACAGCATGCTCATAATCTTCAAGCACGAGTGCGGCAGCTCCGCCACTTGGAACCAGTCCGTCTCGGTCTCTGTCAAAAGGTCGCGATGCTTTCTGCGGTTCATCCATGTGCATAGAGAACGTGCGAAGAGCATCAAAAGACGACATTGCTTCATAGTTTACCTCTTGGGCACCACCACAGAGTATCATATCCTGCATACCTTGCTGTATGAGCATCATACCCATACCGATAGCATGGCTGCCACTGGCGCAAGCAGAACTTACCGTAAAGTTGATGCCACGAAGGTGGAAGATGGTACTTAGATTCATCGTTACCGTAGAATTAAGCGATCTGAATACGAGTTCAGAGCCCAGGAGCTCAGAATCGTGCTTTTCCTCCATAAGCTTAGACGTCTCAATGATAGGTTTTGCTGATGTATCGTTTCCGAAGAGTATGCCCACCTCGTTTTGGTCAAGATAATCCTGACTGATGCCAGCTTGCTGAAAAGCCTCTCGGGCAGCCATATAAGCATATTCACCCTGTTCAGCCAAGTCAAGACGAAGACGACGCTTGAGAAACGGTTTGAGTTGTGGACGCTCTACAATACCAGTAAGAGCAGATCGATAACCATATTCTAGTCTTTTCTGGTCCAGTCCGATGCCCGATTTCCCTTGTCTCAGTGCCTCAGCCACGCAGTTCTGGTTAGTACCGAGACAAGACCAAATTCCCATACCCGTGATAACTACTCTTCTATTCATTCGCATCGTTTATTATTATATTCCTATCGACAATATTTCTTTTTATGCTTTTTGCTAATTAGAACGACAAAAATACAAACTTTATTCGACTAGTACAAATATATTCAGCAAAAAGCGTTTATTCTTCTGTTTAAGGCCTTATAATCGGGTCATGTGATAGCCCAGGCGATGCAATTGGATACCCATACCCATGAGATACATTTGGTGTATACAAGCCACATAGCCTTGAAAAGCTTCTTTGGTACCAGGCTGGATATCTGCATGTTGCAGGATATTGAGTACGCGAGCAGCACACTCGCTGATCATTTCAGAGGTAGCCTTTTGCTGATCTTTTTCCAGATGGAGTACTTCTTCACAGATATATTCATCGAGATGGTCAAAATCTCTTTTGTCGCGCATATAAACATACAGATCAGGTACTTGGTCATAGATTTCCCATTCTGTGTCCCAGTATTGAGCCAGCGCCATGCCGATAAACATCATCCAGCCGAGAGAGGCTGTAGGATAATTCGCAAATTCGCGCATACCATCTGCCAGATAAGCGTTAGCTATAGCTTCCCATTTTTCTTCTACGTCTGGGCATTCTGCAAATCGCTCATCGAGTTCTTTTTTTCCCTTGAAATATTCATGAAGATCATGATGAAGATCTTCCTCAAACTTTTTAATGTCCATTTTCAGTAAATTTTATGCAAAGTTACAATTTTGATGGGATATATCGAATAGTTTAGCAAAATAATGTCTGAGCTATGTCATTTAACACTTTTCAGGATGTATCATGGATAATAGCAAAAAGGCATTGAAATCACTTCAACACCTTTTTTGTTTTTTTGAGCGGTTTTTGTTTCGGAGTGTACTCAACAAGTTCCCTTGTTGAATTATATTCGCATCAAAACTTTTCTATAGGCAAATATACTATTTTATTTGATAAATAGTACACTTCGTGCCAGTTAATAATCGTTAAAAGATATTTGGATTAAACTTGCTACGCTTTTACTTGACTCGCCACACTTTTAGTGAGATGTAGTCTTTTACCTGTGGAATGCAGACAAAGATGGCATGATTAAGCCAATCGTACTTACTGTCGTTAGGGGCTTCAAACTTGGGAGCAGTGCGAAAATAAAAGTTGCCGTTTTTGGTAGACAGTATACCTTCGTTGCAAACATGGATGTATACGCCATCGTCAGTCTTAATGTCATAAATAGCCTTGAGCTCAGTGCGTTCCTGATTTTCATCTACCAGCTGATAATCAGCTCCACCTCTTACCACAGTACCCTTGAGTTTGGGACCTTCAAAGCTACCACCGACAATCGGAATGATAACACGCTTGCCATGAGAAGTTTTTCCCACACTATAAGCAGGGTCGCACTTTACTTTTAATTCGCATACATACTCTAGTTCTGGTATTTTCTCCTGAGCGTTCGCTGCGAGCGTTAAAAAGCTCAAACATACGAGTAATAAAAATTTTTTCATAGATTTAAGTGATTTATTTTCGCAAAAATAAGTGTTTTTGAGTAAATATACAATACAAAATACGTTTTGCAAACAATTTGATACATCGTGCAAAGCTCTTCGTATTTATTTTACATATGTTTGCCACGATTAATAACCTAAAACATTTTATAAATCTAAAACAATTTATTAACAATGAAGAAAATTTTAGCCTTTATTGGCTCGTTGCTTTTGTTGCCTATGGCAGCACTGGCACAGTTCGGAGTTGTAGCGCCTCTGCATGTCTCGGGCAATCAACTCAATGATCAGTATGGGAATAAGGTTGTGCTTCATGGCGTTATGGACACCCCAAGTCCTTATTTTAATAAGCACAGATGGGGCTGGAACTGTAATGATGAGGCTGTACCTGGATGTATTAATTATTTTGACAAACTCTTTACTGCGATTACCAAGACCAGCTCGGGTGCGTATTGTAACTTGTTTCGTCTCCATCTAGAGCCAGGGTGGACGAATGACCCTAATAAGAAGGCTACTAATGGTGGTGGAGAGAATGATATCTCACGTTTCAGCTCTGCTCGCTTGCAAAAATATCTCGAAACACTTTATCTGCCTATTGCTCAGAAGGCTCTGAATCATGGTCTTTTTGTTGTGATTCGTCCACCTGGAGTGTGTCCTCAGGAATTGCGTGTAGGTGATGCTTACCAGAACTATCTCAAGACGGTTTGGGATATCGTCTCTAAGAGTCAGACGCTGAAGAAGAATAGTGGTGTCATCTCGCTCGAATTGGCTAACGAACCTATACATATTAAGAATCAGTATGGTCAGAACTCGGCTACGGCGATGCGCGATTATTTCCAACCAATCATCGATATCATCCGTCATAATGGCTATACGGGTATTATCTGGGTACCAGGAACGGGCTATCAGAGTCAGTATGCTGACTATGATAAATATCCGGTTAGCGATAGTAATTATGGTTATGCCGTACATGTATATCCTGGATGGTATGGTGCAAGCGACAAGAGTTATGATCACAATGCTTTTATCTATAATTTCCAAAAGCAAGTACCGGTTGTCACCAAGAAACCTATCTTAGTAAGTGAGATAGACTGGAGTCCAGAACAGCCTGGTACAGGTAAACTGAATGAGTTCGGTCAGTGGGTAGCAAGCAACTATGGTACGTGGGGTACGGCTTCTACATCTAAGTGGGGTAATGCCTGGAAGGCTGTTATGGATCATTTCGGCAATATCTCGATGAACCTTACTTCTGTAGACGATTATATCGATATTGACGCTTATATTAATAATGGTGTGGTAAAACCTGCTTTCAATGGTATGAAAGAGGCTTGTAGTGGTGCATGTTGGGATTGGTATCGCGAATATGCCAAGGTAAACTATGCACATGCATCTGGTAATACTCAGCCAAGTACCGGTGGCAATCAGGGTGGTTCTACTTCTGGCTCAACAACAACCCCAACGGGTACCAGTCTGATTCCTGCATGGGCTAACACAGCCAACTATATTCCAGAAGGATGGATCGTAGCTGATAATGGCAGTCAGGTATATCCAGGCAGCGATATTACCCGTGGCCCTCGCATAATGACATTTGCGGGTGGCGATTTCAAGAGCGCTTTCTATTGTCGTGAAATAGCAGCAGATAAAGCTGGCTATATCGAATATGGTGCCATGGATGGTCATCGCTTGAATCTTGGTTTCGGCGAATATCTCCTTACCTGTAATGTTGCTGCGTGGAAGGGTACACCTTATCTTAAAGTAGAAGTGTTTAACCCTGACAATCAGATATTGTGCTCTACAATAGTTAATGCTACTCCTAATATGGATGGTCAACAGGGTACTGTATCTAAATCAAAGAAAGTGGCTCTGAGCTTCTATGTTATGGATAAGGGCAATTATCGTGTCCGTTTTACTCCTGTAGCCGATGCTCAGGGTAATGGTGGTGCCTGGGAAGAAGTGCTCGTCGGTAATGTAAGTCTTATCAATATGGATAATCCTCTTGCTTTCAATACAGAGAATATGGTGCCTGCTGGTTGGACTATTGTCGATGATGGTGAACAGGTGGCTACAGGTGCTCTGGCTGGTGTAGGTCCTCGCATATTTAAGTTTACTCAGGCTGGTCAGTTGCCTACAGCTCTTTATGTACGTCAGAAGGCTGCTACTCGTGCTGGTTACGCTGAGTTTGGTACAGCGCAAAACTATGGACTGAGTCTTGTTGCGGGTAATTATAACTTTAGTTATTTTGCTGCAGCATGGCAAGGGGCTCCTTATCTGAAATGTGAAGTCTTTGATAAGAACAATCACTCTTTAGGCAGTCAGATTATTAATGTTACCAAGAATGTGGACAGAAATCTAAATACAGGTACTTACGATGCAAATTATGGTGTAGTAAACTTTACGGCTCCATCTACAGGGTATTATCATGTACGTTGGACTCCTGTAGCTGACCAGTGGGGTAACGGTGGTGACTGGCTTGAAGTAGTTTTGGGTCATATTAAGATCTCTCATGGTACTGCTAATGCGAAGTCTAATCAATATAATTCTTCAGAGACTACAGCGATACAAGGTGTTGCGACTGAATCTGAAGTTACCGATGGACCTGTATTCAATTTGCAGGGTATTCAGGTAGCTCCAGCACTTCATGGTGCTTCGCTCCCAGCGGGTATATATATACATCATGGTAAGAAAATTACCATTCACTAATCATTTTTTTTAGTTGATATTAGATTAACTTTCGGGTATGTGCTTGTCGCATACCCGTTTTTTTGTAGGTGCTATTAACGATAGTGTAACATGATGTGTGCATGGTGTAACATTGTATTTTTAAATTTATCAAAACGTAACATTTTTGGCTGATTTACTTGCATATTAGAATGTATTAGCTTATTTTTGCAACGAAAATTAAATAGACTTAACAGGAATATTACAAGAACTACTAGTTACATTTTGAGACTTTATTGTGGTTTGACTTAGGATATCACGAGGAAAAATAGAGTTTTAAGAGAGAAATTAGAGTCTAAGAGAGAAATTATAAACCAACACAAATTACTTATGAATAAAAAATTAGGTTCAATAGCATTGAGCCTGTTCCTTTGTGGAGGGACAGCTCTAGCTCAAAACGCAGTGTCGGGAACTGTAGTAGACGAAAACGGTGAGCCCGTTGTTGGTGCTTCTGTTATCATCAAGGGTACCCGTTTGGGTGTAGTAACTGATGTCGATGGCAAGTTTGTTTTGCCTTCAGTACCCAAGTCGGGAAAGTCTGTTACCATTTCGTATATTGGTATGGAGACGAAAGAGGTACAGATTAAGCCTAACATGAAGATTACTTTATCAGAAGACGCCAATAGTCTTGATGAGGTAGTGGTTCAAGTAGCTTATGGTTCTGCCAAGAAGTCTACTCTTACAGGAGCTGTAACTCAGGTTGGTTCAGAGCAACTCGAAAAGCGTCCGGTTTCAAGTGTTACAGCAGCTCTCGAGGGTTCTACTTCGGGTGTGCAGATCAACAGTACGTATGGTCAGCCAGGTGAAGATGCTTCTATTCGTATTCGTGGTTTTGGTACCGTAAATGGTAACAGCGATCCTCTCTATGTACTCGATGGTGTGCCTTATGATGGTAATATTTCTGACTTGAATCCGAATGATATCGAGAGTATTACGGTACTCAAGGATGCTGCTTCATGTGCCCTCTATGGTAACCGTGCTTCCAATGGTGTTATTCTTATTACGAGCAAGAAGGGTAAGAATGGTAAGATGCAGTTTGAGTTTCGTGCGAATTTAGGTACGTATAATCGTGGTATCTCAGAGTATTCTACGATGAATGCCAACCAGTTTATGGAGGCCAGTTGGATGGATCTTCGCAACTCTCGTATCTCTGCGGGCGATGATGCAGCAACAGCGGCTGCCTATGCTACCAATAACTTGATCAGCGAGCGTCTGTATCTCAACATTTATAATAAGGCGGATAATGAGCTTTTTGATTCTAATGGTAAATTAGTATCTGATGCTCAGATATTGGATGGCTATCTTGACGATCTTGACTGGTATGACCAAACCATACAGAGTGGAGCTCGTCAGGAGTATAACTTCAGTGGTTCACAGTCTAGCGAGAAGAGTGATTATTATTTCTCATTGGGCTATCTCGATGAAAATGGATATGTATCTAATTCTGGATTCAATCGTCTGACAGGTCGTGCCAATATGAATTTCCGTCCAAAGAAATGGTTTAATACAGGTTTCTCTATCAATGGTAGTCATCAGACCACTGATTTCTCTAATGGTGATGCTTCCAGTTCATATACGAATGCCTTTATGTATTGCCGTTATATTGCACCGATCTATCCGGTTCACTTGCATAATTCGGATGGTACCTATATGCTTGATGCGAGTGGTAACAAACAGTATGATCCGGGGTATTATACCGATTCTGACGGTAATATCGTGTTTACCCGTAACCAGTTCTCTGACCGCCATGTCATCTGGGAGAATGAGTTGAATGAAAATCGTACCTATCGCAACACCTTGGCTAGTAATGCCTATTTTACCTTCAAGCTACCTTATAATTTCAGTTTCACGGTGAACGGTAGTTTAAACACAGTAAACAAGGAAAACCGTTACTATAACAATGCTACTATCGGTGATGGTAAGGGTAATAGTGGTCGTGCTATGCGTGAATATTATCGCTATAAGACGTATACGGTACAGGAGCAGCTGAAATGGAATCATGAGTTTGGTAAGCATAGTGTAGATGTGCTCTTGGGTCATGAAAATTATTACTACAATTACGATTATACTTACAATTTCAAGACAAACGAGGTCTTTGCAGGAAAGGATAATCTGAGTAACTTTACCTCGATTACCGCCGCAGAAGGATGGGAGAACAATTATCGTACAGAGAGTTATCTGGGACGTGTACGCTATGTATACGACGACAAGTATACGGGTGAAGTGTCTTTCCGTCGCGACGGTTCTTCACGCTTCTCTAAGGATAACCGATGGGGTACCTTCGGTAGTGTAGGTGGTAGCTGGATGATTAGCAAGGAAAACTTCATGAAGAAGTACAGATGGATAAACAGCTTGAAACTTCGTGCCGATTATGGTCTTGTCGGAAATGATGCCGGTGCCAACTATTATGCTTATATGGCTCTCTATACTTCAGACCAGAATGCCAACAAGGGTGCTTATTATCTTTCTCAGAATTCTAACAATGATTTGAAATGGGAAACGGGTTCGTCACTAGGTATCGGTCTGGAAGGACGATTCTTCAACCGTTGGAATCTGAGTCTGGAATATTTTGACCGTCGCAATCGTGACCTGCTCTTCGATGTGTATATGCCACTATCAGCAGGTGCTACATCGGTTACTGAAGCAGAGTCTACCATTACCCAGAATATCGGTACCATCGCCAATTATGGTTTCGAACTGAATACTGATGTTGATATCGTGAAGAAAAAGGACTGGGGACTGAATTTTGGCTTCAACGCTACAACACTGAAAAATAAGATTACTAAACTACCAGAACAAAATAAAGACGGTATTATCAGTGGTATATACAAGATAGAAGAAGGCAAAAGCCGTTACGAGTTTTATACCTACACCTATGTCGGCGTAGACATGATGACGGGTAACTCGCTCTATAAGGCTAATCTGGAAGATTACTGCTATACCGAGACAGATGGTACCATAGTAGGAAACGCATCGGGTACCGATATTACTTCAAAGGTAACTAAGATTAATGGTGAGTATTACGTCAATAATACAAGCTATGCGCTTAAGGAATATCAAGGGTCTGCCATTCCTAAAGTATATGGAAGTTACTCTCTCACCGGTAGATATAAAGACTTTACGCTCAGTGCGATGATGACCTATTCTATTGGTGGTAAGGTGTACGATTCTATCTATCAAAGTTTGATGTCAACCTCTACGAGTGCTTCGAATATGCATACCGATTTGCTTCGCTCGTGGAGTGGTGTACCTGAAGGGATGACCGAAACTTCCGTGAATCGTATTTCAGCCGATGCTATTCCACAGATTAATAGCACGCTGAGTGCATATAACAATGCCACCTCTTCTCGCTGGCTTACTGATGCCAGCTATCTGGTTATGAAAAATATCTCTCTGGGTTATAAGTTGCCACAAACACTGGTTCATCGAATCGGTCTCGACCAGGTAAATCTTAATGTTACCTGTGAGAATCTCTTTACGATCTCAGCACGTCAGGGACTTAATCCACAGCAGTCGTTCGATGGTTCACAGAGTAATTATCTTGTAACTCCACGCGTGTTTACATTCGGTATAAATGTTAAGTTCTAAAGTATAGCATCATGAAACAAATAAGATATATATTCATAGCATGTATGGCCAGCATGCTTTTCAGCTGTAGCAGCGATTATCTTGATACTACTCCTACAGCTTCGGTAAGTCCTTCGGTTATCTTCGAGACGACAGACAATGCCAAATTAGCCATTAATGGAATCTGTAAAATGATGACGACCCAGTATCTCGAGTCGCAGGGCTTCAATGGTGAGGGTACTATCAAGACCTACTATGGTAATTATCCTGGCAATGACTATCAACGCTGTCAACTTACGGGATGGGCTCCTCTGATGAACAGTACCTATCATGAACGTTCTACCAGTATCTACTGTTACTATCCTTGGTATTATTACTATAAGATTATCGGTAATGCCAATACCGTTATCGCTAATATCGATGCTGCAGAAGGAAGTGATGCAGATAAGGCTTTCATTAAGGCGCAAGCTCTTACGTTTAGAGCGTATAGCTTCTTGATGCTCTCGCAGATATATAGTCATCGCTGGAAAGACAGCAATGAGGGAGCAAGCCGTGGTATCGTATTGCGTACCGATGTGAGTACAGACAGTATGAGCTGCTCTACACTTGGCGAAACTTATGCGCAAATCTATGCTGATCTTGATGAGGCTATCGCCGACTTTACAGCATCGGGAGAAGATCGTGATGCAGATGATAATTATTCTCCTAATTTGAGTGTGGCTTATGCGGTATATGCCCGTGCAGCATTGACACGTGAGGATTGGAGTAATGCTGCTAAATATGCACAGATGGCCCGTGAGGGTTATCCGTTGATGAGTGCTTCTGAATATAAGGATGGTGGTTTTAATACTCCGAATGATGAATGGATATGGAGTGTTTATAGTTCATCTGAAGAAACGCTTTATTATTACCAGTATTTCGCTTACGAAGGTAGTAATTCGAGTGCGAGCATCGCACGTAACTATCCAGCTGCTATCAGCAAGGAACTCTATGATGTTATTCCAGAGACAGATATCCGTAAAGATATGTTCCTTGATCCTAAGGAATATGCATATAATACCAGTACTTCTGTGGCGGGTACAGACCTTAATACGTATGCGAAGAGTAAGTATGGTGATAAACTGTATAGTACTAGTATTGTGTGTGCTTATATGCAGTTTAAAACTCAGAATACAGATCAGCCTGGTGTCGGTCAGTTGAATTTGTTCCGTTCTTCAGAAATGTATCTTATTCAGGCTGAGGCCGACTGTCATCTGGGAAAGGATGCTGAAGCACAACAGTTGTTGCAGACATTGACCCGAGATTCTGGTCGTGATGAGGCTTATACTTGTACCAAGACCGGTGATGAACTGCTTGAAGAAGTGCGGTTGTATCGTCGTATCGAACTATGGGGTGAAGGCTTCGACTGGTTTGATTATAAGCGTTGGGGTATCACTATGGTTCGCCATTCTGCCGAGGATGGTGGCAGCTTCAATATCAACTTTGTTATTTCTCAAGCTCCGGAAGATAATAACTATTGGACATGGGTTATTCCGAATAAGGAAATCGATTACAATGCAGCCATTTCTTCTACAGTAGAGTAGAAGTTTAACCGTGTATTTATAATTGTAACGAGCGGACAGCATAAAGCTAGTCCGCTTTTTACTTTTTATCTTAAAACCTTTTTCCGCCCCAAAAGAATGGAAAGATGAGACCAATCTAATATTTTAGCTATATAGATGCTACCAATAATACTAATCAAAATCGTAAAAACAGCATGTAATACCCCAGTCGAATCAAATCTGAAAGCAGGTAATAGATATTTTGATAACATTGTAAATATCGGATGGAAAAGATAAATCGGAAAAGTGTTTCTACCTATATATTCTACAGTGAGTTCAGCCCTTCCTTTTATGAAAGAGAAAAAGTATGATGAAAAAGATAAGAAACAAATGACACATATCAAAACAGAGATAGTACCCCAATCATAAAAAATGGTATTTGTAATGATTAATCCAAAAGGAATTATGGGCCATAAACTTCTCTTGTATATTCGCGAAAAGTCTTTACTATATTGTCTTATACCAACGCCAATAAAATAGTAGATAGCTATCTTGATATTCAAAAAAGGTGTTAGTAATGAAATAGCAATAAGTAAAGTAGCAAATATGGAGTATTTTGCAGTGATATTGATTTTGTGTGTAAAATGAAAAGCAAAGTAATATATGATTCCACATACTATCATTGCATGTAAAAACCAATAAGGACCAATGGATTTGATAAAAAGAACATGAAGAATGGTATATGTATTTAAAACTTTAATACCATCACGAACCGGAAGAAACAATGATAATACCGCAAATCCTGTTACAAGAATCATATATGGTAGCCATATTTTCAGTATATAAAGAACATAATCTTTTACAGACTTGTTGATATTTACTAAATATCCGGTAATCACAAGAAAAGTAGGCATTATAAAAGCTAAAATAGCCTCCTTTATGGATGGATATATATTACCAAAATTTACGATGTGTACAAGTATGACTAATCCAATAAGAATAGTTCTAAAAAAATCAATTTCGTTATTGTATTTCATGTGGAAATGTCTTTATTCTGTCCATAGGACAGAAAAAATTATTCAACAATAAATGTAGCACTTATCGTTATTTGTTACTTTTACTTGTACAAAACTTTGAGTTAAAAATGCGGAAAAAAAAGTGAGTATTACTATTTTATTCATGTTAGAATTAATAAGATTTAATTTTTTTTTTGCAAAATTAGTTATTTTATTTTAATATTGCAAATGGAATGTAATTTTTTTACTTTTTATATCAAGTTTTCTATGTATAAAGCTTTAATAAAGTGTAAGTTAATGATGGTTCTTAAAAAAACTTAAAAGGGGTGCATTATCGCTTGCGATGTGTGGTAATATATGTATATTAGTGCAATAAATGTGTGAAATTATTAAGTCGTAGAAAGATAGTCTAAGGAAGGAGTGTAAAATCTTAATAGAAAAAATAGAGTACGACTTTTCTGTTCAATTATTAAAAGAAAGAATTATGAATTACATCAAAACTTTTTTTCACTTGCTTTTAGGGGTATTTATGACATTTGCAGGATTTTCGCATCTTACACTTAGTCGTTTGGAGTTTGTTGCCCAGGTACCAACATGGATTCAGTTTTCACCGGAATTTACTGATTTTGTTGTATTGGCATCAGGGGTAGTAGAGATGATACTTGGTTTAGGTATGCTTTTCCTTTATAAGCACAAAGGAACAGTAGGTATTTTGCTGGCCTTGTTTTATATCGCAATCTTCCCAGGTAATCTGAATCAGTATTTTAATCATATCGATGCATTCGGATTAAATACGGATTCCGCTCGATTGATAAGACTCTTTTTCCAGCCAGTACTTATCTTCCTCGCTCTTTGGTCTACAGATGGATATGCTGAGCTGAAGAACAGTCATTTCTTAAGAAGATGAGTCTTAACTTCGTATAAATAGATATTTCATTTTAGTGTTTGAAGTTCCAAGGTACTTATATGGAACGTAGTGATACCCTCGATGTCATACGATGATGCGTCGAGGGTATCTTTTTAAATGTTCTATATGGGTATTGTAGCAAATCTAACTTTTTTGTAACTTTGCATGGGAAATGGAACATATTATGGTATTAAAAGACAAGGTATTAGGATTTGTATGGCAGCATGTGTTGCTGCTTTTTTCTTTGTATGTAATGACTTTAGGAGTAGCTGTATGTGTGCGCTCCGCTGTAGGGTCAAGTGTTATTTCTACGCTTCCTTACGTTTTTCAGCAGGCTGGATCACAAGGTATTCACGTTCCCCAATGGAGTATAGGTGTTTATACTATTGTGGCTAATTTCATTTTTGTACTTGTGCAGATGATGATACTTCGTAAGCAGTTTGAATGGGTACAATTGTTTCAACTTGTTATCGGTGCTTTCTTTGGTTCGCTGATAGATGTAAATATGCTGCTTACTTCGTGGCTTGTTCCTACTGTCTTATGGAGTAAATTGCTGGCACAGTGGGTTGGCTGTACCATTTTAGGTTTAGGTATTGCGTTGGAAGTACGATGTGGTAGTGTCACGATGCCGGGTGAGGGTATGCCGATTGCAATTAGTCGCGTTACAGGTGTTGAGTTTCCTAAGGTGAAGATAATGGTCGATGTTACTTTAGTGGTTCTGGCTGTAGTATTCAGTTACATATTCTTTGGTACATGGCAGTGGCATATAACGGGTGTGGGTACGCTTTTTGCCATGGTTTATGTAGGTATTGTTGTAAGAATTGTAGCTAAACATCTTGGATGGTTCGATAGTGTACTCAACTATCGCCCTGGTTTTCGTCGTTACATTTACGGTTTGGCGCGTTACATCAAGCCATAATTATAAATATACATGGCGGCAGCAAATCGGCGAGGAGGGTGAAGCAAAAAGAGTTTGCGAAGCCCTCTTATGAAGGCAGAAAAAGAAAAAAGGATGTAAACCATTATGATTTACATCCTTTTTCGTGGGTAGTGATGGATTCGAACCACCGAAGCTAGAAGCAGCAGATTTACAGTCTGCCCCATTTGGCCACTCTGGAAACTACCCAAAATGCTTAAAAGGAAAGAAGTAATTTATGACAATCACCACGTAAAACGTGGGTAGTGATGGATTCGAACCACCGAAGCTAGAAGCAGCAGATTTACAGTCTGCCCCATTTGGCCACTCTGGAAACTACCCCCGTGCCTTAAAAGCGAGTGCAAAGGTAATAAAAAATTGCGAAATGCCAAATTTTTATTATACTTTTTTTATTAAAATCTATAAAAAAACTACTTATAACCATAGTTTTGTATCCATCCTTTATGCAATTGCAATACATCATACGGAATAGGGAACACTGTGGTAAAGCCTATTGTATCGTCAATAGCATTGATTCGGTCATTATAGTGGCTGGTATATTTGCCAAATCGTATCAAATCATTACGGCGCCAACCTTCCCACATCAGCTCAAGCAGTCGTTCGTTAAGTATATTGTCAAGTGTAGCTGCGATATGAGGCATACCTACGCGATCGCGTATTCTGTTCAGTTCGTTGTCACCGTTTTGTCCGTTTCGTACTAATGCTTCCGCTTTCATCAGTATGGCATCAGCCAGGCGATATAAAACGATATCATTGTTTTGTACTTTATGGTCATCGAGTGCAGTATAATCTATTTCATATTTACGCATACGAGCACCAGCGATCTTTTCGTATACACTTCCGGTAAGGTCTTCTGTTACTTCCATCGGATGGTATACCAAGGCATGTCCGTAGCCATCGTTTACCAGATTGCCACGATCATAAACGGTATCGATAAAGAAATTGATGGCAAGCCGGTTATCAGGTGTTGTCGTGCGACGGTTAGAGTCGTCCTCGGTTATGCCATAAGCCTTCATTGTACTGATCGTTGCACATGTGCCGTTTTCTGCATCCATACCAATAGCAGATGCGTGGGCATAATGTATAGAGCGGAAGATATACTTGAATCGGTTGGTGTTCTGATAGTTATTCATCGGGATGGTGAATATGTTCTCCTTAGAATTCTCATTGTATACGCTAAAATTTGTTTGATAATCTGATTCAAGCTGATAATAAGGTTGTCTTGTTTCGAGTGAGTCGCAATAAGCTATTGTGGCTTCCCAGGCATTTAACTTTTTTTCGCCTACCTGTATCGTTATTTCTTTGCCGTCAAGGTGGTTACCGTCGGTCCAGTTATCGTCCATATATATTTCTGCATTGAGTGCCAATTTAGCCAACAGGAAATATACTACTCCCTTGGTTATCCGGCCATACATTGCGCCTTCATGGTTACTGGCTTCTGCTGATAAATAAGGCAGTGATGCCTGTAAATCGGCGATGATACGTTGGTAGGCTTTACTACGGTCGAGAAGTATAAGGTCGTCATCCATCGTGATGCGTCCAAAGAGATCCATCGTGTAGAAATAAAACATGGCCCTTATACTTTTCACCTCGGCGGTGTAAGCCTGATACTGTGCATCGGTGAGTGTGCTACGATGTTTCTCGATGATATTGAGCGAACGGTTAGCCAGTCCGATTACCTTATATAGATAATTCCAAGTATCGTTGAGTTCAGTCTCAGTCGGTTTCCAGGTATGGTTATAGAGCCGGTTCCAGAATCCGCCGTCTTCCCAGTCACCGCCTCTTACGGGTATCATCTGTTCGTCTGTGGTAAGCGAATTAAAGTCGTATACTCCTCGTTCGGTTCCCATTAGTCCTTCACTGACATTTCCTGATCCGATATAGTTATACAGATCGCCTACACAGTTGCGTTCAATATCGGCAGCAGACTGGTAGGCCTCGTCTTCCGTGAGTTGTCCTTTAGGATACTCTTTCAGGCAAGAGGTTGTAAGAAGAGCAATGGCTATAAATGCGATATATTTTTTCATAATCATCTGAATATTAGAATTGTATGGCGAATGATACACTATATGAGCGGTAAGGTGGATATGAGCGTTTGTCATCGATACCAAGTGTATTGTTTACGGCAAATGAGTTAATCATTGGAGTAAGCCCGCTATAGCTGCTTATTGTACCCAAGTTATTAATGCTAAGGGCAACACGAAGGCTGCTGATAAAGCGGTTTTGGTTAACAGGTACATTCCAGCCGATAGTGAGATGTTCAAAGTTAAGATAGTCGCCACTTTCGAGCCAATAGTCAGTAGCTGTCTGGTCTTGTATACGATAAAGCGGAGCATCGTGCATCACATTATAGTCTGGGAATGAAGACATATTCATATAAGTTAAACTCGTACCATTATAGATTTTATGTCCGAAGGCTCCATTCATTTGTAAAGCGATATCCCATTGCTTATATCTGAAGCTAATATTGCTACCCAGCGTCCATTTCGGTGTAGCCTGCCCGGCAATGTATCGGTCTTCGCCATCACTGATGTCTACTTTGTCATCATGGTTCAAATCAGCTATCTTATAGCTGGTGGTACCATCGGCATTGGTTTGTAAACCTTCACAGTGGGGCAGATAGAATACTCCTAGTGGTTGACCAACTATCTGGTATACGATATTGTTATTGCCTCCATGGAATCCTGCACCATTCAGTTGACCGATACTCGTACGATCGGGCGCCGTGAAGTAGTTACCATCGTAATCGCCACTGAGCGATAACAGTTTATTCTTCTGCCACGCCATATTTACGTTGATATTGAGTTCCATATCCTTCTTGTGTATCGGAGTATAACCGATACCAAATTCCAAACCTTGGTTACTCATGGTACCCAGATTGGCGAGCATTTTATTAAAAGGATATGGTGGTACTGGCACATCGTAAAGATAAAGCATATCCCAAGTCTTACTGTAGTAATATTCAGCTTTGAGTACCAGCTTATTATTCCACAGTGCCATGTCTGCACCTATATTAAAAGTACCACGACTTTCCCATTTCAGGTTAGGGTTGGCATTATTAGTAATATTATAGGTGGTAACCATACTTCCTTTCCACGGAATCAGGCCAGACGGATTAAGCAGAGAGAGAGAATTATAAGCCTCAACACCACCGAGATTACCCGATATACCATAACCGGCCCTTACATCGAGTTGGGATAGCCAGTCGATATGCTTCATGAAGTTTTCCTGCTTCATATTCCAGACTAGCGATACAGAAGGGAATACGGCCCACTTATTTCCATCGGCAAAGAGACTTGAACCATCGGCACGCGCATTGACCGATAGGGTATAGCGATCCATTAGGCGATAGTCTACCTGTCCCAGAAATGACATCAGACTCGTGTTTATATAGTCGGCAGTGGTTCCTCCGAACGGCATAAGATAACCTGCTTGCAGATCGTAAAAGCTAACTACGTTATTGGCGAATCCTTTGACCAGTGTACCAAATCCATTGGTATTGCTGCTTTGATATTCAGCCATGGCTTTGGCTTCGAGATGATGCTTGCCCCAGGTATGTTGATAGTCAAGCATGACATGACCCAACCAGTCTTCCCGTTTGCTTTCGTAGCGTGAGGCTTGTCCTTGAGCCCATACCCATGTCGGTTTAAAGTTATCGTTCTCGTCAGAGGTATACGAATAAGAACCGAAAAGGGTAGCGGTGAGGCTCGGTGTAAGTTGGAAAGTGAACTTCATATGGGTATTGAAGTTCATGATCTTGTCTTTGTTTTCTCGGTAGAGGGTTGCCAGTGGATTATTGATCTGTGAAGCATTGGTGTTGCGATCCCATCCACCTGATGCGTTCATGGCAGCAGGATAGGTAGGATTTTGTGCGGCAGCAGAGTAAAAGAGTTTCTGTATATCGTCTATCTCATTATTCTTTTGTGTACTGCCTGTTACCCCCAAATCGATAGTAAGCAAATCGTCGAACGCTTTCTGTTTTACATCTATTTTAGCTACAAAGTTCTTGTAACCATTATTCTTAATGACGGTATTTTCCTGCATTAAGGCCAGTGAGGCACGATAATTTTGAGTATCGCTACCTCCACTGAAGGCGATATGATGGTTTTGTACGAAACCGGTACGTGTCAGAACATCGCTGAAGTTGGTATTATATCCTCCGTCTACATAATCCTTACCAAGTGCTTGTGCTGTGGCCACATACGACGAGGCATCGAGCATGTTGATATTATCGCTGACCGATTCAATACCGATATTACCATCATATGAGATATGAAACTGCTTACTCTGTCCCTTCTTGGTAGTCACCACGATGACACCTGAAGCACCACGTGCTCCATATGGAGCTGTCTCTGCCGCATTCTTGAGAATACTGAAGCTCTCTATATCTGCAGGATAGAGTATATTGAGTGCTGAGATATCGCTATATACGCCATCGATGATGATCAGTGGGGCATTGCCACCAGTCAGGGATGTGGTACCACGTACTCGCACACTGTTTAGAATGGCCATACGGTCGGCACCCGTCTGCACATTAAGTCCGGCAGCCTGACCGCTGATGGCTTGTAAGGTATTGGTTACCAAACCTTTATTCATGCGTTTTTCGTCAATAACATCTACCGAACCAATCTGATGTTTTGGAGCGACACTGTCTATGGGCATAATCTTTTTATATTGAGCTTTTGCAGGCATAGCTAAAGCTGTAAGCGCCAAGACGAGAAGCGATGTTTGAGTATAGCGAATGTGCTTCATATCTTTATTTTTGGTTGAATGTTTTGGTTATATGCTACAAATATAATAAAAATATCGTATTATTTTTATATCATGTCTTCTAAAAAAAACGAACTTTGCATCATAGCGTTCTCTGTGAGAACTATATATTATCCAGTTGGGTGCTATAATAATGTTTCGAGCATCGCTTCAGCTCGCTCCATATCTGCAGCGAAAGTGGCATGTGAGAGCAGGAAGTCGCGATTACCTTGACTCAGTTTTGCATAAAGTTCAGGATTCATCTGTTCAACAAAACTGCTGATAGCGTATTCGATTTCATCCTTTTGAGTTTCACTGTTAGAGTGAGCATACACTCTATATTTCTGGTGAATGAAGCAGTATGCAGCTTCTATTCCGTCTTTACTTATCATATTTTTTCAATTTAGAAAGCAAAGTTACTAAAAGTTGCCAAAAAAGCAGTACAATTGATTAGCGAATTTGAGCAATCCCATTTTTCATTAGTATAAACAACTGATGTTTATCGTTGTAAAACAGTTTTATATGATTTGAACAGGTAAATGCATATTCCACCTCTTTACTGTCTTTTTTCATTTTAGGCAATGGAGATTTGTCAAAGATGGAAGTTGTCGTTTTTACACAAATCGTACGTAATCCTAAATTGTTGGCAGTTTCATTGATGCCTAACATAGAAACGTGACAGCCACCTTCATATTGTCATATACCATCGTATGAGGGACACCGTGCACATCGTGGAAGAAATTGCGGTGAGACTCCATAAAGGCAAGATTATCCTGATAACGGAAAAGGTATGCCCATCGCCCCTCGCTGTGACACAGAGCAAACACGGCCATAGTAAACGTAACAGGCTTGCTTCCTATGCGTAGTTTAACCTCTCCCCAGTCAAATTCGCACTCCTGTCCTGGCTCGTAGTACTGTTTGACAAATACATCCTTGGGTTTCTTTGACTTCTCCGTCTTGCGCCGTTGGATGTACTTGCAAACGCTGGAGTAGCTGATGTTGAATCCCTTCTCTATCAAGACACGATGTATGTCCTGTTTTTTCAGGCATTGCTTACGCATGCCTGTCTGCCGGCGCTTTGCATTTTCCTGAAGCCAGTATTCTATCTCGGCACATACAGGCTCAGTCATGCGGGTACACTCCACATTGCGTGCAGGATACTTAGGCTTACTGGCAAGACAGATGTCTAACCCCTCTTCAGGATTCTCCCTGATAGATGCTTCATAATCACGGATGTAGCGTGTTACGGTCTTTCTGTTAAGACCAACTCTACGGGAAATCTCCCGTAAGCTCAAACCATCAACACGATGGTAATGAAGGATTTGTTCTTTCTGATCCATCTCAATCATTTTTAAACTCTCTGTACGTTAAACAGCACTCATGCGAGCTATTATTTTATAACGTAAACTCTGATTGGATGGTATACTTTTCGATTATTATGGTGGTATACTTTTCAATTACTATTTACATATAACATGGAATAGTGAAACGTTCCCTCTGTACCAAAGATGTAATGAGACCTCGCTAGACCTCATACAGTTGCAAAGGTAGTTATTTCTATTGAAATAAACCTTGTATTTGAACAGTTTTGTTGCATAGATTATATGGTTTTGTGCAAATGATGGTGAAAAAAGGAATGAAAAATGTCATTTTGTAAGCAACTATGGAATGTTTTTCGTAATTTTGCGCTATTATATTGTAACAAAAAAAGATTGATATGATGAAGAATCTATTAAAAACAGTCATGGTGATTGTGGCAATTTCATTTTGCTCATGTGGAAGTGGTGAGGATAAGTATGCCATAGAAGATGCTTTGCAGAAGGAATGGGATATTAGTAATTCAAACAGTGCTGTTGGTGCAGTGGATTGTAATGTATTCAGTGTTAAGGTTGATAAGGTCGAAGGAAACACTGTGTATGTTTCCTATAGTCTGAAATCTCAATATGCCTCTGGTGATAAGAAGATTGTTAAGTTGAAAGATGCCAAACTAACAAAAGATAGTAACGGTAATTATAAGGTCGAATCTACTGGGTACTGATATGAATAAGATTTTATATACCTCTATCGGCATATTCATTCTGCTAATTGTTGGTTGCAAGAACACTAACAAGGCAAACGCCTATGTTGAGGAACAAGCCAAGAAAGATTCCGTAGCATTAGCTCTAAAAAATGATTCTACTGATAGGGAACGTAAATTCGCAGCTAAAGGAGATACTGTATTTGGAAGAGTATGTTATGGCATGAATAAGGTACAGTCACAAAAAGCTGCAAAAGAGTTTTGTGAAGCATTAAAAAGTAGAAGCGGCTACGGATTCATTTTTGATACTTATGAATTTTTTCCTATAGATTACTTTGAAGATATAGAAGAGTTTTCTGCCTATGACCTCAAACATTCTTCAAATAATAATAGATTATATAAGGGAAAACTCTATTCTGTAGAATGGAAATCTTTCCGTAATTACGGAAAATCTGGCCAAGACATTGCTAATAGACTAAACCATTTAATTGAACTATTTGAAGTCAAGTATGGCAAGTGCAATGAAAAACCTCTTGACCTATGTAATTATTTCGGTCAATATATATCCAATAGGGAAGTTGAGGTTCATGGCTATGTGGCTAAATGGGAAACAACTCAAAGAAGGATAGTTATATATATTGATGAATTGATAGGCTCAGATAGAGGAAGTGAAAGCGCAAATGAGCCATATCAATATAAGGTTTCTGTTCACTTTGTTAATAAGGAAGTAGAAAAGGAGGTTGATGAATACAGTGAGAGGGCATATAAAGCTGATGAAGATGCTCAACGTCAAAAACAAATAGAAGATAGCATTAAAATGGTTAATTCTTTATAAGTTACAAACATTTTCATTCGAGTTTATGAAGAAATTATTAGCCTTGGTTAGTTTTGTTCTTTCTGTTGCCTCACTTGCGGCACAAAGTCACCACGATTATATGGATGACAGTGCTGTTGCTGGCGGTGCAGATAGAGCGCTGACTGCATTACAATATATCAACTACATTAACAATAAGCCCATAGGCAGGATTAAGTACGCACTAATTTAATTCCGCCAACGGGTAAGACTACATCTTTTGTTCTTGCCATAGCTTATGCTGTTTTATTTGTTAGTATAGTGGTCACGGTTTGCACCATTGACCGATTGTCGGGTGCAAAGTAAGTGTACTGAGTGCAGCCATGCAACTGATTGGGTGTAACGTGGCAATTTAGTTGTGGCTTGCTTATTTGCATAGTTGTGAGAACTTCAACGTATTTCTCAACTCTTCATTGTTCATGTATTCGTTGCAGTCGTGCAAGTTTTTCTTGTTGTTTTTGGCGTTGAAGTCGGCAACCCCCGGCAACATACTGCCACAAAAATTGAAAACGCTTGTTTTTAGATTGCCGTGCCTTATCTTTGCACTCACAAACGTGGAGCACAGCATATGCGTGGAGCTTTGCGCCAGGCTGCAACTGAGCCGAAGAACCCTGCAGGACTACCGAAACAACGGTGTCATCCCGTATATCCAGCTTGGCGGAAAGATACTCTACCGCGAGTCCGACATTCAGAAGATTCTGATGGCTAACTATCGTGAAGCGTACAGAATGAAAGGTGTGTAGGAGAATGTCCTTGATGAGTGTGTGAAATGAACAAGGCGACAACGTATAACTTACCGAGTGTGGCTGTTATAGGTTGTCGCCTCGTTTTATTGGCTATACCGAGTTGTTCGTGTTTGCCGGGTATCATTTGTGTTACCTGTATAAATCTAATACCATGCTAAAACACTGCGGTGGTTCGCCCAAGTGGCTGGAGGCGCAAAGCCTCCAAGGAATGTTGCGTTATGGCAGGCCTATGCCATTGCATTCTCTGTAAAGATACAGACCAGTTTAATGCGGCTTGTCTGTCTGCCGATGACGGACTGCATGATGAATTCCCGAAAGGCTCTGCTCTCAATGCTGTCAATACGGAAGGCTACCGCAATGACGAGTTCAAGGCTATACACATCATAGCTGATGCGCTCGTTCTTCCTGACATGACGACGCACACCCTGCTCTTTCAGAATGCCATCCTTGAATATAGCCTTGACAGCCTTGCGCACATAGCAGCCGAATACATTATACGTGTCGGCAATCTCATGCATGGTCATCCATACAGTATCGGTCGGCATGGATACCGTTCCGCTCTTTTTTAGGTAGAGCAACACCTTGAATTTTTCGATTTTCATAACGCTTACATTTTGAGTGTGCAAATATAATCATTTTGCAAGCGTTCCTTGATACGCAAAACATTGAGAATCAGCGCAATAAAATCCGTTGATGCACAAAGTTGCCTTTCCGCATTGTTACCTGCTTTGCATAGGTAACTGTGGCTCACGATTTAGTAACTGAACTACTTCAATATTCCTCACTCGCTTGCTTTATGCCGATTTGGCAACTTTGTGCAAATCTACTCATTCCTAACTGTTTACGTTCCAACCTCTCTTATTCTCCTTTGGCTGCTTTAGAGCTTTATGTTAATCGAAATATCCCTTTGTTTTTCTCCTCTTTTATAAACAGAATTGCTTGAATTCTCTCAAATCTGTCTTTAGTTACAACCTTTTTTGCTAACTTTGGAAGAATTCTCAGCTTTTCTTTGTATAAAGGCAGTTTGTGGGATTGAAGGAAAATGGGGTTACGAATTGGAGACCGTTCTCAATTCCACATTCTGCTATGAAATGCACTCAATGAACACCCGATGATGTGGCACCCGCCAGGAAAGTGCGTATTAGGCTACGTCCTATTACTGAAATAGTATGTGGCATAGGAATCTTACTCACCATCAAAAGGTAACTCACCTAAATACTTATCAAAGTCGCTTTGGAACAAACGATCTTGAACGATGCGATATTTCTCAAACTCAGTCTCAGCGTGTAGCACTGCCTCTTCATGGCTTACGCTACCTGCATTGTCAAGCAATGGGCGTTCGTCACTGCTCAGATAAGCATCTATACGCTTAGCCCAATATTCTCCATACGTTTCCTATCAAGCACATAGCCACGAATGGCGTAAACCTTTAAAACACTTGTTGCCCATTGACGAAATTGCGTGGCACGAACGCTGTTTACGCGATAACCCACAGCGATGATAGCATCGAGTGAATAAAACTGTGTCTGGTAGTTCTTACCATCAGAGGCAGTTATTTCCATTTTGGAAACAACTGAATCAGCCTTCAACTCTCCCGATTCAAAAATATTCTTCAAATGCTTACTGATAGCAGGAACATTGACATCAAACAACGTAGCCATCGCTTTTCACTACTTTCTGCTTGCAATGCAGCAATTAAGTTCCGTTGAAGGGTGTAGCCTAATACGCACTTTTCTGTGGAGTGCCACACAAAGATACTTGTCTGCTTTCTGATGAGCAAACTCGGCAGACATTAGGCTTTTGTTTCCCTGAATTGTTATTTCACAACAAGGAATTACCTAACTCCTTCACCAATCCTCCCCAATTTGCTTTTAGTCCAAATTTGAACTTCCCCGTTCTTCCCCGTATTGCCTTTATTATAGGCCGAATTGCGTTAATGTTCCAAAATCCGTCTTTAGTTACAACCTTTTTTGCTAACTTTGCCGAGCAATTTTTTTTCATGTTATGGAGAAGATAAAGAAAATCGTTCTTACTGGAGGTCCATGTGCTGGTAAGACTACAGCATTGGTTAAAGTTATTGAGCACTTTTCTAATTTAGGCTGGAAGGTGTTTACTATACCCGAAGTGCCTACTATTTTTACCCAGAGTGGTATGGATTACCTTACTACCAACAAGGAGTTCTTCTATGAGGGTGAGAAGGCTACTATGGAGATGCAGTTGTCTCTTGAAGATAAGTTTATGAAAATGGCTGAGGCTTATGGTGATAAGAGTATTATTATCTGTGACCGTGGTGCACTCGATATTTCGGCTTATATGGATCCACGCCTTTGGGCACAACTTATGGACGATTTAGGTACGACAACAGCTCAACTTCGTGATGAGCGCTATGATGCGGTACTCCACTTGGTTAGTGCTGCTGATGGTGCAGAACAGTATTATACGACAGCCAACAACTCTTCTCGTGTAGAGAAAAATGATGAAGCTGGTTTGGCTATCGCTCGTATGCTTGACAAAAAAGTGATTACTGCGTGGAGTTCACATCCACATCATCGCGTGATTAATAATCACGATGATTTCGATACTAAGTTACGTCGTGTTATCAAGGAGATTTCAGGTGTGCTCGGTTTGCCACAACCTATCGAGGAAGAGCGTAAATATATCGTGGAACTTACAGGTGAAATGCCAGAGAGTATCGATAGCGAAATCGTACAAACCTATCTTGTAACTGAGCCAGGCAGTGAGGTACGTATGCGTAAACGTAGCTGGCAGGGTGGCAAAGTCGTGAATGTACTTACCACGAAGAAAAAAATATCTGCTACTTCGCAGATCGAAACGGAGCGACAAATTGGTAATAATCTTTATGAGAGTTTGTTGCAACAGGCTGATCCTTATCGTCAGACGATTCATAAGATGCGTAGTAGCTTTGTATGGAAAGGACAATACTTTGAACTCGACCGATTCGTTGCTCCTGTAAATAATCTGATGATACTCGAAACCAAGGGTGTCGCTGCACAGGAGTGCGTTAATTTCCCTCCATTTATCAAAGTAGTGAAGGATATTACAGGCGATACGCAGTATTATAATTATAATATCGCTTTGAAGTAATATACCAGAAGAATTGATGTGTGTTATTGATACATATCATGTATACCGGTAGAAAAACTATATTATGATGTAAGCCTTCGGCTGCATCGTATAAAATATGTACCTTTGTTTTGTGTTTACAGTTTTGCTTTAGCATTCTAAAGCATTACTGTAGACCATGATTGATTTTAGAATAACATAAATTAAGGTATAATGATTATTACAATAGCACGACAGTGTGGATGTGGAGCTCTCCATGTGGGGGAAATATTAGCTCAACATTATAATATTCCTTTATATACGCGTGAATCGCTCAAGGAAATGGCAAGGCAGAAGGGGGTCCTTTCAGAGATGGATGACTTCTTTGATGAGCGACCGGTAGACGATTTGATGTTTGCCATTTCTTATGATTATGCTGATGCTGCAGGTAAAGTTCATCAGAAAGCCATTCATATGTTGGCTGATCTTATAGGACAGCAAGACTGTATTATTATCGGCCGATGCGGTAACTATATTTTCCGTGATCGTGAGGATTTAGTGTCAGTCTTCTTGAAAGGTGATGAGACTACACGTATCAAAAATACGATGATAGAAGAAAACATGAGTGCCGAAGAAGCTATGGAGTTTAATCATCTCATGGACGAGCGTCGAGTATTTTATCATCGTTATTATACCGGTTTGATTTGGGGCGATGCCAAGGACTATGATTTGTGTATAGACAGTTGTCGTCTTTCGGCGGAAGATGCAGCTCAGATTATCGAGAGTTATATTGCAAGTGTGCATTTACAGTTGAAGTAATATGAAATTTTTAATTCAGTTTTTGATTATCGTTACCTTTGCCTTTGTCGGTGAAGTACTCCATGATATTATCCCATTACCTATTCCTGCCAGTATTTATGGTATAATCTTGCTTTTTGTCTTCCTTCAGAAGAAATGGATTAAGGTGAAAGATATTCGGGAAACAAGCATATTTCTTATTGCGATAATGCCGGTTATGTTTATTCCTGCTGCTGCCGGATTAATTAATTCGTGGGCGGTTATCCGTCCTTCTCTAGTACAGTATATCTTTATTACTTTCTTTACCACTTTCTTGGTTATGGGGGCTGCAGGTATTTCCACCCAGTATGTCATAAGAAGAGGTAAGGCGAAAAATAATCAAGTCAAGCAGGTGGTAACTAAGGGAAAGGAGAGTGCTGAATGAATACGATAGTAGCGCTGGCTTCAGTGTCAGCATTAAAGGCAATGTTAGAACAGTCTGTTTTTTTAGGTGTTTTTTTAAGTTTAGGTTCGTACGGGTTAGGTATGTGGCTCAAGCGCAAAACTGGTTGGGCTTTGATGAATCCGTTACTGATTGCTGTCGTACTGGTAGTAGCTTTTTTGGCCATCAGTGGTGTGAGCTATACTTCCTATAGTAATGGAGCTCGTATTCTGGATTATCTGCTTACGCCGGCTACAATCTGCCTGGCTGTACCTTTGTATCAGCAGATAGAACTATTAAAGAAGAATTATAAAGCTGTGGTGGCAGGACTTGTTTCGGGTGTGCTTACTTCCCTGATATCTGTATTCCTTCTTGCTTTACTCTTCCAGTTCGACCATGCTTCTTATGTTACATTCCTACCGAAGTCTATTACTACTGCGATAGGTATGGGTATCAGTGACGAGCTTGGTGGTTACGTATCTATTACCGTAGTGGTTATCCTGCTTACAGGTGTGTTTGGCAACATTTTTGCCGATAAAATATTGAAACTCTTTCATGTAGAAGAACCTATTGCCAAGGGTATTGCCATAGGTTCAGCTGCTCACGCTATGGGTACTGCCCGTGCGATGGAAATGGGACAGATAGAAGGTGCTATGAGCGGTCTGTCTATCGTCGTTTCGGGTATTCTCACGGTGATCGGTGCCAGTGTTTTTGCTTGGTTTATTTAAATAAAATCGTTATCTTTGCGTCCGATAACATGCAATTTTTAAAAAAGGAAGTTGATATAACAGCAATATGAAGTATCAGATAAGTGTTGCAGAAATGCAAGATACGGAAACATTGGTACAGTTTCAGTTGGCTATGGCGCAAGAGAGTGAGGGTACCCAGTTAGATTATGTTACCGTACGCGAGGGAGTGAAAAATGCCATTGAGGATGAAAGTAAGGCAATCTATCTTATTGCTCGTAATGAAGATAACGAGGCGATAGGTTCGTTAATGCTTACTACCGAGTGGAGCGATTGGAATAATACTCGATATTACTGGATACAGTCGGTATACGTGCATCCTGAATTCAGACGTCAAGGTGTGTTTCGTGAACTTTTTGAGTTTGCGCGTGTTATAGCTGAGAATGATAATGCTGGTGCCCTTAGACTTTATGTAGATAAGGAAAACATCGTGGCACAGAAGGTTTATCAGAGTCTGGGTATGCACGACAGTCACTATCTGATGTACGAACTATAATGTGATAGGAAACAACGATGATATAGAAAAAGTCCTGTTAGTATTTCTTAGGGAAGAACTAACAGGACTTTTTTCTTGTGTATGCTTCAGAGATTTTCTATCTTTCTAATATACTTGCATATCTCAAAATATTGGTCTCTTCAATACACTCATATCTTCATGACTTTTAGTACTCTATAGATACCATCTCACCGGCAGGAATATCGATAACATCGCGACCTGGCAGATGCAGATGTCCTAAACCTTCTGTCGATTTGATGATGATACGATTCTCATCCATGCGAAGCACGATAGCACCGTTAGGCGTAGGTACGCTTCCTTCTATCCACTTCAATCCACCTAATGAAGGACGAACATCATACTCCTCATATCCCGGTTTGGTAGGTTCTACACCCATGAAGTAACGACCTAAGAGATAGATAGGACTGGCACCCCAAGCATGACAAAGACTCTTGCCGTATGGACGACCATACATAGAGAGATGATTTTCAGCGTTCGGGTCATAAGCCTCCCAGAATGTAGTAGCACCATTACGAATCATACCACCCCAATAGTCTTTCATCTGGCGGAGTACGTCAGCCTGTTCGCCCATCTTACACATGGCTTCCATTTCGTAGAAACGCATGTAAGGCGTGGTAATCGGCATGATCGCATCATTATGAAGAACATGCTCCATTACCTCTTTCTTCTGCTGTTCATCGAGATAGTCGAAGAAAATAGCAAACATATTGGCATAGCGAGTGATAGCAGCATCGGTCGATGGCATGCGACAGTCTGATGGTACACTGTGTACCAGTGCATGACGTGTTGCATCCCAGAAAGTTGGCAATAACTGTTTGCGCAGATGATTAGCCAAACGTTCAAATCGCAGATGATCATCGCCTTCGCCTGCTATTTCAGCACAAAGGGCCATGGTCTCCAGGCTCTTACAGAGCAATATCTGCTCAAAAGAGAGTTCGCCCTGCTTAGACATCGGTTTTGGACTCCAGTCTACGAATACCCAGTCACCACTTTGACCTTCAACCATTCCATTACTATTGGTTCGGCCGAGAACATACTCCATCAGCGTCTGCATACGTGGGTATATCTGGGTTACAAAGTGAGCATCGCCTGTATAGAGATAGTAATCGTAAATACCCATAAACCAATAGAACGTATAGTCCATAATGGTGTTGATATGAGCGGTTACAGGGTCTTTGCCACGTAATTGCCAGGTGGTACGCTTTACGCATTCACTGTTGAAGAAGAGGTAATAGTTCATCAGATAACTCTGATAAGCATCACCGCTCCATGTCCAGCGATCACGCTTGATACCATCGATAAAGAATTCGCGTGTGGTGAGATGTAGGGTATAGATACCGATGTTCCACATCTGGTTTACTTCCTCATCATTGCACTTAAACGATCCACGGATATCAACCGGTAGGTATTCGTATTCCATACTTATACGGTCTACCGTTACGGTATCATCACATTCGATATAGACATAGCGGAAGGCTTTGTTATTCGGTGTGATACCATCGGTAAAAGGTGTATTCGATTGGAGATCGACCATCGTACCGTCTTGCTTTACCTCAAACTGGTCGAGGGTTTCGCAGAAGTCCTTATCTTGAGCCTCTTCAGCACTCTCTCCGTAGTATACATAAATAATACCTGTGCCCTTGACACCATCAAAATGCAGATAACCAAAGGTCTCTTTGCCGAAGTCATAGAGTCTGCCGTTAGACTTAGGCTCCATGGCTACCGGTTCCTGGTGTTGACGTGTAAGTTTAAACTGCGAAGGCAACTCGTCTATCGTGTTGAAATTCCAGTAACCAGCGTCCATGTAGACACTGGCACTGGTATCACTTGCCTTGCCCGAATCGTCTATCCATTCTTTATCCTCATTGGTCACCTTCCAGGTGCCATCGGTATGGACAGTCTCTCCCTCGACAAAGAGGGCAGGCGGAGTGAGTTGATTCCACACTTTAATATTGAGTTTGTGCTCACCAGCAGGAAGCACCAAACGGGAAGGCATGCCAAAAAGCATCTTCCCGTCGATTTTAATATTATATTTACCTTCAGCTGCAAGAGTTACAGTTTCTTCTTTTGCAAGAGAAAGGGTCGTGCTAAACTCTACCGTGACATAGTGACTATCCTGTTTCCAAAAAGGTGGAAAGAATGCACCACGGTCTGTACGGCGATTATTGACTTTGTTACCTAACCAAATCTCGTAATCGCCAGGATACCATATCCATGTCGCTGTAGAGTTGGCACTGTTTTGTTGATTTGTCATATTTGCTTATTATTCGTGTACATAGAGATCCCATCCGAGATAGTTCTCGATGGCATCCTGCAGAATGTCGGCTACATCGGTGCGAACGAGCGCTACGTGGTGCTCGAAACCATTGCGACAGATATGTTTCATCAACTTCTGCAGATTGTCTACCTTCGTTACAGCGATACAACCATCCATACCATAAGGTTCGTTGGTTATTTCGCCTTCGCCTACGTAAGCTCTAATCTTACCAGCAGCATCGTCAGTAGATATACGGAAGAAGGTGAAGTCGCCTTCGCTTACTTTAGCATCGATAGCACCGAAAGTGCGTACCTTACCTAAAGTACGACCGAGTACACCTAATGGGGTAAGTTTCAGATCGCTGTTGCCGATAAAGCCGCGTGGGAAGTTACCACAGTGTGTACATACGCACTTGTTGCGGTCTTCAGCGAAGTTATTGTTCCAGTCTGCCAAAGCTGCAGCCTCGCCTGAAGCCAAGTGGAGTGCCAACATAGATACAGCACCGGCGATATCTGTTTCGCATGCACATGGTACACCCATATCACCGAGCATAGCCATAGTGATACATGGAGCGCAACCATAGTTCTGCTCCAAAGAGTCCCAGCACTGTAAAGCTAGAGCGTCTACCTTATTATCTTTTACCCATTGCTCTACAGCTACACCAAACTTAGCCTGAGTGCGGAGCTTATCTTCGTAAGCCTCTGGCACCTTAGCATAGTCGTGAATGTCTTTAAGCTTCTGGATGAGAGCAGGATCATTGTCCTCAATCTTCTGAGCAGCGAAAATAAGCTCAGAGAGGTCTGCAGGAACTACAGTAATGCCGCTGCGCTGTAATAATTTCTCGCTAGCGCGACAAGTGTTGAAACCGAGTGGGCGTGTACCAATCTGTCCGATACGACAGTGGCGTAAGGTATTAACTACGCGGCAAATACCAGCAAACTTGTTAATATCCTTAACCAACAAGTCGCTATAGATACTGTATGTATGTAGAGATGTCAGAGAGAAAGGAATGCCATACTGATAAAGGTTGTTGCAAACAGAAATCTTACCACAGAAAGCATCACGACGGCTGTCGAGATCTACCTTGTCGTTCTCATCGTCACAAGCCTGAACCAATACAGGTACATTCAATTCTGCACGGGCAATCGTATTGATAATACCGATTTCGTAACCGAAGTTTGGCAAAGATACGATAATACCATCGATCTCATCGCGATGAGCGCGGAAGAGTTCTGCATTCTTGATACCGTCTTCGATGGTCTCAATAGAGCTGGCTCCTGTTGGAGTAGCATCCTCAGGAAGGATAATATACTCATAGCCCTGTTCGTCGAGCACTTTGAGCAACTGCTTCTTCACGTCTTTAGCCAACTCTGAGTTGAAGTAGGCGCGAGTACCAATGATCACGCCAAAACACACTTTACCATTTTTCATATCTTGTTCGTATATAGTATATAGTTTTTATTGCTTTATAAGATGCTCTACAGCCTGTCTCCAGCCTGCATAAGCCTGGGTTGTATCATGAGTTGCATCGGGGCTGATGCGCTTCGTGATATTCTTTAGACGGATAACCTCGTCTGTTTGTAACCACACTTTACGCGCAAATCCGTTAACGACGACTGCTCCAAGGGCTGAAGCATCTTCTACATCGGTGCATACGATGTCGGCACCAAGCAGATCGGCTTGCATCTGCATCAAGAACTGATTGTTGGTCGGACCGCCATCGGCAGAGAGTTCGCTGATACTGATGCCGGTGGTTGATGTCATGGCTTTCACAAGATCGGTTACTTGATAAGCGATGCTTTCTACAGCTGCACGTACGATATGTGCTTTTGTTGTGTTAAAGGTCATCCCCACGATAGCTGCCTTTACTTGATCTTGCCACCATGGTGCGCCTAAACCGGCAAAGGCTGGTATGCAGTATACACCACCATTGCTGTCTACACTATTGGCCAATGCTTCGGTTTCTACCGGACTGTTGATGAGTTTTACCTGATCAGTGAGCCATTTCAGAGTAGCACCTGTGCTGTATATATTACCTTCATAAGCATAGTAGGTTTTGCCTTGCAGGGTAAAACCAATACTGGTAACGAGACCTTCTGGAGCCTTCTGGGCTTTTTCTCCGATATTAATCATGACAGAAGAACCTGTTCCGTAAGTTACTTTACCAGTACCTGCTCCGAAACACATTTGTCCGATGAGGGCTCCGTGACTATCTCCTAATACACCAGCTATCTGTATAGGTTGCTTAAATAGTCCTGCTACTGTAGTCTCGCCATAGAGGGCGTCGCAGGCGCGTGTTTCAGGCAGAATAGCGGCAGGGATATCCATCGCTTTCAGAATATCGGCATCCCAGGTCAGGGTGTGGATATTGAAAAACATGGTACGCGATGCATTGGTATAGTCGGTGGCAAATACTCGACCTTCGGTGAGTTTCCATACTAACCAGCAGTCGATGGTACCCACGAGCAGTTTGCCTTGCTCTGCTTTTTGGCGAGCCCCTTCTACGTTGTCAAGTATCCAACGTATTTTACTTCCACAGAAAGACGGATCTATCTTCAGTCCGGCATGTTCTGTTACCAACTGTTGTAAGTGGGCATCTTGACGCCATTCCTGACAATAGTGTGTGCCGCGAGTGTCCTGCCATACGAGTGCATGGTATATCGGTTCACCTGTTGCTTTATCCCAAGCAACGATTGTTTCGCGCTGATTGGTGATAGCTAAAGAGAAATGGTTGTCAGTCAGGAATGTATCCAATGAAACTTGACTGTTGGCAGCTTCGCTCTCTAACAGTTCGCGAATGGCCTGCACCATGTTATGGAATATTTCCTCAGCGTCATGCTCCACCCATCCTGCTTGAGGATAATGTTGCTGATGAGCCACAGAGGCTCTGTTCTTCAACTTACATTGTTCGTCGAAAAGCAGTGCCTTAGTAGCCGATGTACTTTGGTCTATAGAGATGATATAATTCATAGAAGTAGTCGTTTAGGATAGAATTACTTCAACAAATCTTCAGCAGCTTTCATGATGCCTTCGTAATCGAAACCGTAATAGTGGAATACTTCCTGTGGTTTAGCGTGGATTACGTTCTCATTAGGCACACCGAGGATACGCATCTTGGTAGGACATTCTTGAGCGAGAATCTCTGCACAGATACCGCCTAAACCGCCGTATACACTGTGCTCCTCTGCCGTTACTACAGCACCTGTTTCTTGTGCAGCCTTAATCAAGGCTTCTTTGTCGAATGGCTTCAGTGAATGGTATGCCAAAACACGAGCCTTGATACCTTTCTTAGCCAACTGATCTGCAGCTTCTACACAGTGTGCTACGGTTTCGCCACAACCTACGAGGGTAATATCGTTACCTTCGCGAAGGGTCTTGGCTTTGCCGAGTTCAAATCCGAAGTTCTCGTCATCGTAAACATCAGGTACAGCGTTACGACCTACACGGATATAAGCAGGTTTGTTGCGGTTAACCAAAGCTTTGCAGAGCTGGCGAGTCTCCCAGTAATCGCATGGCAGATATACTTCCATACCAGGGAATGTGCGCAATACTGCAATATCGTGCAAACTATGATGGGTTGCACCCAACTGACTGTAAGCTACACCGCCACTCACACCGAAAATCTTAACAGGCATCTGTGAGTATGCCATATCTACCTTAACCTGTTCCAAAGAACGTGCTACATAGAAGCAAGCTGGACCAAAGATGAATGGCTTTTTGCCGCAAGAAGCGAGACCGGCAGCGACGCCTACTGAGTTTTGTTCTGCAATACCTACTTCTACAAACTGTTCTGGAAGAGCCTTAACGAAATCACCCAGTGTAGCACTACCAGTAGCATCAGAAGTAACAGCAACGATATCTTTATCTTCACGAGCCAATTCCAACAGAGTACCTGTGAAACTATGGCGACATGATAACTTATTGATTTCTTTCATTTTCGTAGATGAGTTTTAAAGTGCATTGATTTGTTCGTCCAGTTCTTTCATGGCTTCTTCATACTGCTCCTTAGTAGGAACACCATGATGCCACTTGGCAACATTCTCCATGAAACTTACGCCTAATCCTTTGGTAGAGCGAGAAATAAAGAGATGTGGCTTGCCATTGCTGTAATCTACGGCATCAAGAGCTGCCTTTACTTCTTCGATGTTATCTCCATGAATAGTTTTAACATCCCAACCAAAGGCTGTCCAGCGTTCTTCGATAGATTCGAGTGGCATAACATCCTCTGTAGAACCGGAAATCTGCAAACCATTACGGTCGATGAAAGCTACGAGGTTATCTAGTTTATACTTGTTGGCAGCCATAGCAGCTTCGTAGATACTGCCTTCTGCCTGTTCACCATCACCCATAACGACATACACGTGGTAGTTTTTCTTGTCTAGTTTGCCTGCTAATGACATACCTACACCTACAGAGAGACCGTGACCTAATGCTCCGGTATTGATTTCGACACCAGGAATGGAATTGTCTGGGTGACCACCAAGATGTGCGTGGAATGTACCATATGCATCGAGTTCGCTCTGCTCGATGAAGCCTTTATCGCAAAGTATGGTATAGAGGGCTTCGGCACAGTGACCCTTGCTCAGAATGAAACGATCGCGATTTTCCATCTTCGGATTCTTGGCGTCTACATTCATCGTGTGATAATACAATGTGGTGAGTACGTTGAGTACTGATAGGTCGCCACCGGTGTGACCTGTACCACCCTTATAAATCAGTTCTATCAGATTCTTTCTGAGAACTGCAGCTTTCTTTTTTAGCTCAAGAGCTTCCATATTTATAGGTTTTTGACGTGTTATATTTCTTATTTTTACGGCAAAAATAGAAAAACGAAAGGAAATTCGAAAGAAAACGAAACGTGTTTAACATAGTTTTAACTAAATTCATAGATGTGAAGGTTGGCTTACATCAGCGATCTCCCCCTTTGTGAAAAGGGGAGAGTCACTGCGATATCTCTTATTCCATAAGTTTGGTTCGCAAGTCATCATCAGGCTTCAAACCGAGTTTTTTGCGAATACGTCCTCTTACGGTACTTACGTTTGATTCGGATTTACCTGTAATTCGGGCTATATCTTTCTGAGTATTTCCCTCGATAATATATTTACAAACTTCTATTTCAGTCGGAGTGAAGTCGGGATAGCGCTTTGCCAGATCAATTTTTTCGGAATCTATTTCTGCCATTCTTATCTTTACGGCTTTAATAATGTTGTGTTCGGCCCTTTTATCCATTTCGCTAAAAAAAGCATTGATAATATGTTTATCTTCTTTTTTGTTACGACTGAGTCGTGCATAGGCGATGAGTTCCTGGCGGGTCATATGGAAAGAATGGAGCAAACCGTTAAGGGTGTCTTGATATACGGTGTTCTCTTGCTGCAGGCTGTTCACGGCTTTTTGACTGAATCCTGACATGATATATGTTAATATCGTCATGATGGTCATAAAGATGACTAGGTCCAGACCAAGTCGGCCACCGTCGTAAAAACCGGCAAACGCTAAACTTATCAAACTCATAGCAGTAATGTAAAAAGGTGCTCGTGGTACAAAACAGATGGTTATATAGAGCAGTATGGTGTACGAACCAATTTGGTTTATAATCAGTAGAGGAAGCACATTAGGCGGATTGATAATGCTGAGATATACCACACGAAGTGACTGTATTAACTGTGTGAGATATGCTAAGCAGACTATATTCATCACCAAGTCAACTTTCTTACTGAGATATAACCACAAACTTGCAAAGTTTGCTATCAGTAGAATAACAGAGAAAGTATAGAGTACGGAATCTTTCATGCCTGTTAAGCCTGTCAGATGTAGGGTCCAGAAAACGACCTGTGTAATACAACCACAGATATACACTACTAGTCTTACTCGCTCCAATGCATTTTGTGTGCGAGATGTTATAAATGACGTGATTCTTTTTTTTAATGCCTGTTGGGTCATATCGCTTAATTGAAGTATATATATATTAAAATTTTGCACAAAGATAAGACAATTTTAAAAATTGTGCGTTAATTTGCGTCACTTTTTTTAGATTGTGGGTCTTTTTGCGTCTTGGTTTTCTTGGTATGTATTGTTTTCTTTTATATATTTGCATCGTAAAGTTAAGGTTATCTGTATCAACATGTGTTCTAAAAATAACAGTTAACGATATATATATTATTACGCACAACTTTTTAGATCTTAATTGAATGTATTTTACGGAAAAAACGAAAGTGAATAAAAAAGGATTTCCTGTGAAGGAAGTCCTTTTTTGGTTCGCCCAATATGCGTACGTTATAGGGTGAAAGTCCCGAACGAGTCTTGATCGTGGGAAGATACTATAATGAGTTTTCTATTTTATTTTTTAGAAAGATTGATGTTTCCGCTACCTGTTTTATTTTCCTTTATTTTTTGATAGCTCAAGTTTCCGTATATGCTTCCAGATCCAGTGACATCTGCATCAACTTTTGTAATGCTACCGTTTACTTCAGTAGATCCGCTTCCGATGATGTTGAGATCAGCTTCGTTAGCTTTTATATTGTTGATGTAGATACTTCCGCTACCACATACCTCGGCGTCAAGTTCGTCACATATTAACTGGTTAATGCGAATATCCCCGCTACCAACTTCATTGAGGTCTAAATCATGCCTTAGCTTCAGTGTCTTGCAGATAATGTCACCACTACCGGTCTGATTGATTTCTTTGATGTCATTTGAATAAATGGTTATTCTCAGCCACAAGTTGTGATAAGTACCTGGTTGCATGCTAATGGTAAGGTTAGAACCCTCTTGCTTGGTTTGTACTTTATTAAATAGGGCAGTGTCTCCTTCTAAGACAACGGCTGGTTTGTCTGCATAGGCATAGTATATCTGCAACGGTCCTTCGTTGGTTATGCTATTAAAATTCTTAACTTTTATCTCCTTTTTAGGAGCATTGTCGTAAGCTTTTGAAGAAAACGAAAGAATATTTACACTTCTTCCAAAATTAATAGAGCAGCTACTTAATAGCGAAATGCATAGTAATGATAGTATCAGTTTTTTCATTTTCGGTAATATTTGGTTTATAATTATTTGCAAAGTTATATATTTTTGTGATAAACTGTAATTGATCTTTGCACTTTTTTTAATTTTTCTTATGCTTTTTGATGTTATCTTAGTCTTGTTGTTTTTTTTATGGTCTTTCAAGGGTGATTCCATTCCCATTATAATGCTTTCAATACAAATTGAACAATATTTGTGTACGAAATCGTGTTAAATTCCTTAAAATTGCAGCTTTTTTAATTTTTTTTTTGTACTTTTCACCAAATTATATATCCGGTGAGACCCACCGACGACGTGGACGTGGAGAGGGAGTGCCAGCTCATTCTTATCGACAGTTTATAATCATTATTTCATTTACTAACATATTAAATTCTTTCAATTATGATTAAGAAAAGATTTCTTTCAATGTTCATGCTGCTTGCAGCAGTAGTGATGGGCGCATGGGCACAAGAAACGCAGGTAACTTTTGTGCCTGGTGAATTTGATGCAAAGACAAGTGTTGAATACCAGTTGGTAAAGCAAGGTATTACCATTGCAGTCAGTAATGGTACAGTAACCCAAGATCAATTTCGTGTCTTTAAGAATGAAACTTTCACGGTTACCTCCACCGTTGGCAATATCAAGAGTGTTGAGTTAACAGCTTATGCTACGGGTGAGAACAAGTATGGTCCCGGCTGCCTCACTACTCCCACCACAGGCCAATACACCTTCGAAAGTGAGGGATATAAAGGAACGTGGACTGGCGATGCAGCAACATTTACACTGACTGCATCCAAAAATCAAGCACGTGTGACGCAGATAGTAGTTACCATCGGAGAAGCCGCTACAGGTATCAGCGATGTGAAGGTAAACGGCGCAGAGAAAGCCAACTGGTATGACCTCAGCGGCCGCCCATTGAATGGCAAGCCAACCAAGACTGGTGCCTATGTAAAGAACGGCAAAAAGGTTGTGATTAAGTAAACATTCTTATACCCAATATCATTCTGGGACGGAGCACTTTCGTATGCTTCGTCCCCGATCTTTTTGTGCCAACGCCATCAGGTAGTACTATGCACATCATTATCCGTTCACAGAAGAGCTTCTTTAAAAGTCTGTATAGCTGATTCTATTTGATCATCGCCGATATATACAAACCCTTTTTTCAGTAAGCTACTTAATGTTGAGTCCATATTCGATTATTCTAATAAATATTTTAATTCTAATTTTTCGGCAACGATATTCATCGTTGTGGCGATTTGTGTACAGAAGTTGGAACTATACATTGCTTCTTTGCAAATTTGATAAAGCTCTTCTGCTTTCTTAATCAGCTCCGACGTTATCGGAATGTCTGTTATCTGATTCATACCATATAGTTCTTTTAAATTTAAGAATTCTAAATGATTTATTATCATAATTTTATGGAAAATCTCTGTAGGCATATGGTTTTCGAATCCAAGCGTTCTCTTTTCTATTCGTTTATTTTCTGCAATGGTAGATAGTACCTGTAAAGGTCTTAATTCTGGAATCTTATAGTATATTTCTTTTTCAATAAAAAGATCTATAATGTTCGTTATAAGGAGTGCATAAAGTTGAGTGAAGTCATTTGACATTCTCTTGTTAAGATCTGTTGGACTAAACTTTTTATACTTATTTTGATATGTGGCAATGTTTTTGTAATAGAAAAGTTGGTAGGCTTTATTACTAAAGGTGTATGGCAGTTTGATGCCTTTTTTATGATTCTCTATCTTGAACTTCAAGTGAATAAGTTCGTGGAGTATACGATATTCTGAATCAGGCAATGCTGAATTATAAACAATGTTGTGGAAGTCTTGATTATAATCTGGACCAAATCCCAGAAAGGAGGATATTTCATCTTGTTTAAAATCTTTACAATATATTTTGCAATTTCCTTTTTGCTCCAGTTCTTTAAATACCGAATTGTTATAACTTACAATATTGATTTTTTCGGCAAGTTTACTTGCAGAATCCAACATGATTTGACCTAATTCGAAATGTATTGGATCATGATATTTACTATAGTCTGCTTCTTTTACTCCTTGACAACTCTTTTTGAAGGCGATGTCATATGCGCCTTGTTGAAAGTATATATAGGACATGCCATACCAACCATGAGGGCATGTGGAATCTGCAGTGATGCTTTTGTTATAGAAGATAAGGGCGTCATCAGTATCACCAGCATCCTGACACTGTTTGGCGTAATTATACAGTGATATTGGATCGTCATCTGTTATTTGGAATTTGTAATCGTCTGTCATCAGTCCGAAGCGTATTTGGTTTTTTGTTAATATTTATGTTGTATATAAATTTTAAGTCTGATAATGAAACAGTTATATGTGTTATTATCAAATTGTAGCTGCAAATATACAATTTTTTAGAAAATTTACAGTAATACTATGTTAATTTATTTCACGCGTTAAAGATAGCCAATTATATTCACAAAATAAGACTATATGCATAAATTTGCAAAATCAATCGTTGTCGTGATAACAATCCTATATTATAACATTAAGAATTTCAATCGTTTTATGGTTTATACCTCTCGTATAGATTTAGTTTAATATTTTTTAAAATGTTTGTTACTTTATGAAAAAAGATTTATATTTGGGACGTCATTTATAGAAGGTTGGCTTGTGACTTCAATGACAGATATAGATAGAATGTTGATAGCGAAAGCTAGAATAAGGACGAATTCCTCAATTTTGATGAACTGATCTGCAAACTATGAAAGACTTTAAAATAATTCTGACTATCCTTTTCTTGATGGGGTGCATCTTACCAGGTGTTGCACAAAAACCTTCACGTGAATTACACTATTATCCTGAAGGTGAAGATATCGTTTGTGTTAATGGAGATAATCGCTATACGAGAGCGCTTTATGGTACCCATACTCCTTTCAGACTCGAAACTTCCGACCGTCCTGTGTTTGCTTGTTGGGATAAGCAGAAAAATTATCATTTTCAGTTTATCGTCAGAGTAGGGAATACCACCAAAAAACTAGATGTTACTGATTATTGTGAGGCTCGTTATCGTGGTGGTCGACGTACCTATTTGCTTCAAGATGCAAGTTGGGGCAGTCAGGCTACCCTACAGATTGTCGCTTTAGCGTCACAGTTTGAGGACGGTGCAGTGTGGCAATTTACGGCTAAAAATTTTGAAGAGCCCTTGCAGATAACCCTCATCACTTCTCCTGTACGCAAGACAAAGATGGAGCGAAATGGTGATTTGGGTAAAGAACCACGATCTAGTTTTGAGGCTTCCGATGTGGCATTAGATTCAGTAAGTTGCACCGTTTTTTCTAAATCTTCCACATCGCGTCGTAGAAATAGGCGTTTACTTTATCGTACACAGCGTAATTCCGAGCAGACAGCTTATTTCTTTTATCATCATGAAGGATGCAAAATTGAAGTCGCGCTTACAGACAAGGCCAAGGCGCAGATGGCTCGTGAGGAAAAAGCTTTAGATCAACTTACCTCTATCATCTCTTTTCAGACGCCAGATGCTTTTATCAATACCTTAGCCCCTAACCTGGTTGCGGCAGCTGATGGATTATGGGATGGCGAAACCTGGCAACATGGTTGTATTGGTTGGCGTACACCACTTGCCGGTTGGCGAGGAGGATATGTCGCTGATGTACTGGGATGGAATGATCGGGCTGTCAGTCATTTCGATGCCTATGCCAATAGTCAGGTTACCGATATTCCTGCTGTCGAGAAGCATCCTACTCAGGATACAGCGAGTCATCTGGCTCGTGCCGTAGAGCGATGGGGAACACCGATGTATAGTAATGGTTATATTTGTCGGGTGCCCAACAATAATCATAAGATGCATCACTACGATATGAACCTGAATTATATCGATGAACTCTTGACTCATTTCGAATATGATGCAGATACGGTCTATATGCGCAAGATGTGGCCTGTGTTGCAGCGCCATTTGGCGTGGGAGAAACTGAACTTTGACCCGGATGGCGATCATCTGTACGATGCCTATTGTTGTATATGGGCTAGCGATGCCCTATATTATAATAGTGGAGCTGTTACCCATAGCTCAGCTTATAATTATCGAGGTAATGCTTTGGCTGCCCGTATAGCACAGATACTTGGCGAGGATGCAGTGCCGTATCAGCGTGAGGCCGAAGCTATTCATCGTGCGATGTGTGAGCGACTCTATGATGCGTCGGAAAACCACTGGGTGGAATTTCAAGATTTCATGGGTAAAAAGCGATTGCATAAAAGTGCTGCATTGTGGAGTATCTATACTCCGATAGACTGTGGTGTCGATTATAAAGATTATGAAAATACGAAATATGTCGATACACAGATTCCTCATATTCCTATAGCGTATATCATTCCGGAAAAATATCGTGGTAAGATCTTTATCGATTGGACCCCTCATACATTGAGTACTACCAACTGGATGCCTTATGACTGGAGTACGAATAATGTAGCTCATGAAGAGGTGGCTAATATGGCTTTAGCTTATTTTCAGGCTGGTCGACGTCAAGAGGGCTTCGAACTGCTAAAGAGTGATTTGCTCGATGAAATGTATCTCGGACAGAGTCCGGGCAATTTCGGTCAGATTAGTTATTATGATGAGGCTGTCAGTGAGGCTTATCGTGATTTCGGCGATAATATAGGTATTACGGCGCGTGCTGTTGTTAATGGACTGTTTGGCGTTCAACCGAATGCCTTAGCGGGTACATGCACGATTCAACCGGGATGGCCTGAAGAGTGGGATAGTCTCTCGTTTAAGTCTCCTTATTTGTCGTATAAGTTTCGTCGTGAGGGTGATAAGGAGGTCTTTGAGATTCATCAGCATTTTAAGCAACCTCTGAAAATGCAAATTCAGGGTAAAGTTCATGGAGTAAGGTATTGTGTCGAAGGAAATAGAGATTCGGTTCAGATCATCGAAATTTCCGATGAAGAAAAACATCGTTTTGCCCATATACAGTCGCCAGCTACGTCTGCCGTGATTGCATCAAGTATCAATTATGGTACCGTTCCTCCGGCAGTATCGCATCGTCCTTTCCGCATGATTGATCTTTCCACCTTATATAATAGTAATATAGACGATATCTTCAAGAACAAGTATCTCAGTCCTCGTTCGCCTTATACTACCCTTGAGATACCAGTGCAGGGTATCGGACAGTGGTGTATTCCTCATCGAACGGCAGCAATCGAAGACGAAGGCTTCCGGTCTAGTCTTGTATCTGATGCAGCAGCATTGAAGGACAGCAAGACCATCGGTTTGGGAGTCTTTCAGGCGAAGCTCGATGATCAGACCGTCGATTTCATGAGTGCGAAAGAAGGTAAGAATATCATTTACACATCACTTTGGGATAATTATCCGGATAGTGTAGAGATACCATTAACAGGCAAAGCCAGTTGTGCATGGCTGCTCTTGGCCGGAAGCACCAATAATATGCAGAGTCGTATCGACAACGGCGAAATCGTGGTAACCTATAAAGATGGTACAACGGATATATTACCTTTGCGTAATCCAGATAATTGGTGCCCGATAGAGCAAGACTACTTCATCGATGATTATGCTTTCAAAGTAGAAACCCCAAGACCTTATCGTGTTCATTTGGGCAGTGGTTTAGTGTCTCGTCATCTTACCGATGCCTTGCAACTGCATCAATCTCCTCAGTTTAATGGGGCTAATCCCTATATTCCGGATGGTGCTGCAGAGATATTGTCCATGCCGCTCAAGAGCGACAAAAAACTGAAAAGTATTACGATCAAAACACTTAGTAATGATGTAGTTATCGGACTCATATCACTTACTCTTCAATAGAGAAAAAAGTAAGTGAAACTACCTATATCTCTTGTTATTTTTTCTTTCAAAATAAATATAAATATTCTTGTTATTTCATAAAAAAATAGTACTTTTGCACACGAATAAAGAAAGCCTCCATAGAAGTGGCTCTAATGCGTTTAATTAATAATCTTTCTTCTGAGTGCGAGAATCAGATTTACATGAAATAGTATAAGGTGTTAGCATGGCATAGAATGCAGCATAGTATTTATATATCACTTTCGTTCGTATAGCTTGTTCTAGAATCGTACTAAAAGAGATTGATTTTTTATTTTTTACTAATAAGAAGAGATTTAATGAGTTTAAAAAAGAATTTTTCACCTCATTCTGAAGAGCCCCATTTCGGGATTAGAAGAGTTATTGTTGAGATTTTGTGTATTATCAGCTTGTTGTTGATGCTGTTTTTTAGCATATTTTAAATTTGCAGTTGTACGAAATCATTTCGAATTACGATAAAAAGTTGTATCTTCGCAAAAATTATAACTAGAATTGAGAATGATGAATACAAAAGAAGTACCTGTATTGTTACTTACAGGTTATCTAGGTAGCGGTAAAACGACATTGGTAAATCGCATCTTGGCTAATCAGCAAGGTATTAAGTTTGCAGTTATCGTAAATGATATCGGTGAGGTAAATATAGATGAAACACTTATTCAGCAGGGTGGTGTTGTCGGTCAGAGTGAGAGCGACGACAATTTGGTAGCCCTTTCTAATGGTTGTATTTGTTGTACACTGAAGATGGATCTTGTACAGCAGATTACAGACCTTGTCAACGAGGATAAGTTTGATTACATCGTGATCGAAGCCAGCGGTATCTGCGAACCTGCTCCTATCGCTCAGACCATCTGTTCTATTCCTACTTTAGCTCCACAGATGATTAAGAAGGGTGTACCTCGTCTTGACAGTATCGTAACTGTAGTCGATGGTCTTCGCATGATAGAGGAGTTTGATAATGGTAGCGCACTCCAGAAAGCTGATATCGGTGAAGATGATTTGGAAAGTCTCGTTATCCAGCAGATAGAATTCTGTAACACGATACTTCTCAATAAAGCAGAAAATATGACCGATGAGCAGAAGGGTAAACTGAAGGGTATTATTCGTGCCATCCAGCCTAAAGCCGAAATTATTGAGTGTAATTACTGCGATGTTCCTTTCGACAAACTGATTAATACGCATAATTTCGATTTCAATAAAGTTGCCACTTCTGCTGCATGGCTTGAAGCTGTAGAGGAGGATGTCGACCTTGAGAACGAGGAAAGTGGTGAGGCTTTGGAGTATGGTATCGAAACTTTTGTTTATGAAAACCGTCGTCCTTTCGACTTGGGTTCTTTCGATGAGTTTGTTTCTACGAAGTGGACAAAGAATATTATTCGTTGCAAGGGTTTGGTTTACTTCCGTGATGAACAGGAAACTTGTTATGTATTCGAACAGGCTGGTAAGCAGATGAATCTTACCAATGCAGGTCAGTGGTATGCTACTATGCCAGCTGATGAACTGAAACAACTGCTCGAAAATAATCCTAAGGTGAAGGCACAGTGGGATGACAAGTATGGCGACCGTATGCAGAAGTTGGTTTTCATAGGCCAACATTTGGATCGTGAGGCTATTACTAAGGGACTCGATTCTTGTCTTGAAGACTAAAAAAAATGCTCGCTATTGATTCACAATAGCTTGAGTTATATCAATAAATAGGCTTGATCTGAAATTTCTTATTTTAGGTCAAGCCTTTTTTTATGCTTATTTGCATAATAAACTGTTCTTGATGAGAATAATATGGTTATATATGACAATTTTTTAATTTATTTGTCGAAAAATGCAGAAAAATTATGTTTTCTTTAAAAAAACAGGTTTAAAATTTTGGTTGTTTAATAAAAGTTGCTATCTTTGCAGTGTTATCCTAAATACAATCTTTTTACCTTAAATAAAAGCTAATACCTATTGAAGATTTGGAGCGGGAGGCTGTGAAGTCCACCGCTTTTTTTTTGTGTTTTTTATGATTACATTATTGCCTAATTAACAAATAAGTGTTATATTTGCACTCATATAGCAATAAACCATATTTTTGATACTCATTTAACCTAAGAAATGAAACCTTTAAAACCAATCGTATTCATGTCTGCTTTATGGATGTCAGCGTCGCTGTCAGTGCAGGCTCAGAGTCAAATTTATCCGAATCACTTTGATCTTCAGGATGTTCAACTTCTTGATGGTCCGATGAAATCGGCCATGGAAATCAATTTTAACACGTTACTAGCTTACGATGTGGATCGACTGCTTACCCCATTTGTTCGTCAGGCGGGTTTGCACGAAGGTCGTTATGCTGATTGGCAGAAGAAGCATCCTAACTTTAAAAACTGGGGTGGTGACGGCTTTGACCTTTCTGGTCATATTGGCGGGCATTATCTTTCAGCGCTGGCTATGGCTTATGCAGCTTGTCAAGATGCTGCCACCAAGGAGCGCCTACAGTCTCGTCTTCTTTACATGATTGATGTTTTGAAAGATTGTCAGAACTCTTTCGATCAGAATACCACGGGGCTTTATGGCTTTATCGGTGGACAGCCTATCAATGAAGATTGGGAGAAACTCTATCAAGGCGATATCTCAGGTATCTGGCAACATCGTGGATGGGTGCCTTTTTATTGTGAACATAAGGTGATGGCTGGTCTGCGTGATGCGTATCTTTATGCGCATAATCAGGATGCTAAGTTAATGCTGAAGAAGATGGCAGACTGGTGTACTCAACTTATCGCTAAGGTAAGCGATGCTGATATGCAGAAGATGTTAACCATCGAGCATGGTGGTATCAATGAGAGTATGGCCGATTGCTATGCTATATTTAAGGATACTCGTTATCTCGAAGCGGCTAAGAAGTATAGCCAGCGCGAAATGTTAGAGGGTTTGCAGTCGCTCAATGCTACTTTCCTCGATAATCGTCATGCTAACACACAGGTTCCTAAGTATATCGGGTTCGAACGTATCGTAGAGGAAGATCCTGCAGCATTACAGTATGCTACTGCTGCTTCAAACTTCTGGCAAGATGTAGCTCATCATCGTACGGTATGTATCGGTGGTAATAGTATATCTGAGCATTTCCTATCTAAGACTAACAGTAATCGCTATATCGATAACCTCGAAGGTCCAGAGAGTTGTAATACCAATAATATGCTTAAACTCTCTGAGATGTTAAGCGACCGTACTCATGATGCTGGTTATGCTGATTTTTATGAGTATGCCATGTGGAATCATATCTTGTCTACTCAGGATCCTCAGACGGGTGGCTATGTGTACTTTACCACACTACGCCCACAGGGGTATCGTATCTATAGTGTGCCTAACCAGGGTATGTGGTGCTGTGTGGGTACTGGTATGGAGAATCATAGTAAATATGGCCATTTCGTATATACTCATGATGGTGACCGTACTTTGTATGTAAATCTTTTTACGGCAAGCAAACTTGATGGTAAGAAGTTTAAACTGACTCAGCAAACGAATTATCCTTACGAGCCTAAGACCACGATTACGATAGAAAAGTCTGGACGTTATGCCATCGCCATTCGTCGACCATGGTGGACGACATCAGATTATCGTATCCAGGTAAATGGCCAGACGCAGCAGTTGAATATTCCATCAGCAGGAACTTCTGCTTATGCGACACTCGAGCGTAAATGGAAAAAAGGAGATGTTATCACTGTCGATATTCCGATGACCTTGCGCCAGGAAGCGTGTCCGAATTATGAGGATTATATCGCTTTGGAGTATGGACCGATACTGTTGGGCGCTCAGACCACATCACAGAATGAGGCCGAAGCACGTGCTACAGGTTTACAGGTAGAAAAATTGCAGAATGAGTATGCTGGTGATGGCCGAATGGATCACTCTCCTGGTGCTGTCGGTAGCAGTAAAAGTCTGATCAGTGCACCGATGCTCATTGGTGATCGTAGTGAGGTTCTCCGTCGTGTGAAAACGCTTGACCCTAGTAAACTTACCTTCACCATTGATGCTTCTCGCACAGACTCTCTGATTGGTAACTATGCGTGGAAATCGCTTACTTTGAAACCATTCTATAGCATCCACCATTCACGCTATATGTGTTACTGGTATCAGCAGACCTTAGGTAACTATGCCAAGAGTGATATTGCCATGCATGAAGCTGCCCGTCAGGCACTCGACGCACGTACGATCGACTTTGTGGCAACAGGTGAGCAGCAGAGTGAAGCCGGACATGAGTATAAGTATAGTGATGACAGTAATCGTGGTAACTGGCATGGCGAAACCTATCGTGATGCACAACCTAATGGCTATATCCAATATGCCTTATATAATAAGGATAAACAGAAGGATGGCTTGTCGCTGCTTTGTCGTTTTGCCACAAGCGACCGTGGACGTATGGCTACGCTTACGGTAGATGGAGTAAAAATAGCTGATATCAAGATACCTTCTCATGTGGAAGGAGCTGAAGGAATATTCTTTAATGTAGAGTATCCGATACCTGCTAACTTGTTGGTAGATGCTAAAGGTAAGGTAAAAGAGAAAGTTGCAGTTAAACTGACGGCTTCATCGTCTACACCTTGTCCTGGATTTTATTATTTGAGATTATTGAAAAGTAATTAAATAATTATTTGGTGCAAACCAAAAATTGTATTACTTTTGCATTGTCAAGAGACATACTATCGCTGGAAGCCATATAATATTAATATTATTGTTTTCAAATCGAATGGCTATCCAGCGTTTTTTATGCTTTTTGGTTTAATATTTTTTTACATTTTTCACTCTCCACTTATTTTCGTCAGAATCCATGATTTTAATCGGTCAGAAACATTTTATTCTCTTGGTTTAGATGCTATATCTTCATTGGTCAGAAACTTGGTTTTAAGCATTTCCCTGACCGTATTTTGGATATTCTTTGTTGCTATTTCCGGTTTCATTGCTTCTTCCAGAATGATTCCTGGTGGATTAATACAGGCAACTTGGTTGAAACCAGCCTGCAGAAGTTCCTGATGGTCACTTATCTTACCGGCTATCAGCCACACCTTAGCCTGGCCCGCATGATGTAATATACCTATTGGCAGTTTACCCATTAGCGTTTGTCGATCAGCAGCTCCTTCCCCAGTAATAACCAAGTCTGCATCTTGGGTCAGTTCGTCAAACCGAAGCGTTTCAAGCAATAATTCGATACCAGGTTTACAGTCAGCATGCAAATATTGCATCAGTGCATAGCCCAAACCACCTGCCGCTCCTGCACCTTCCTCATTCTGCTTATCATAACCAAAGTGGGAAGCTGAAATTTCAGCAAACTTTCGTGCCCGTTCGTCCAACAGCTTTACCATTTCCGGCGTAGCGCCCTTCTGCGGTCCGAATACAGCCGCAGCCCCGTACTTACCACAAAGTGGATTCTTTACATCAGAAGCAATTGTAAACTTTACATCATCAAGCTCCTCGATACTATTCCAGTTGCCATGAGGTGCAAAGGTATCTATGAGCGCTTTAAGCATCCCCATTCCGGCATCACTGGTAGCACTACCTCCCAAACCGATAATAATATGTTTGGCTCCCCGTTTTACAGCATCAGCGATAAGCAGACCTGTACCGTAAGACGTAGTCCGCATCGGATTGCGTTCTTTCTCCGAAAGCAGAGTAAGTCCGCTTGCTTCAGCCATCTCAATAACCGCCAGTTTGTCTTTTAACATATATTGAGCCGTAATAGGTCGCATCAACGGATCTCGTGTAGGCACTTCAATGCTATTTCCATCTACAGCATCACAGAAGGCTTCTCGATACCCTTCGCCTCCATCGCTTACTGTAAGTATTTGTATATCAGCATCTTTTATGGCATCTTTTATACCTTTTGCTGCAGCCATACCTGCTTCGGTAGAGCGGAGACATCCCTTAAACGAATCTATGGCTATGATAATTTTCATGTTTCTCTATTTCTATTACTATCTTACCACGTTATGTTTCTCGACCTGCAATAATAAATACGCATCGGTATTCATCCTGGTCGATTATTTAGCAAATTTACATATTTTTTTTAGGAAAGAGATATAATGGCTGCTTAGATATCAACAATTACGGCTACGGAACGTTGTCCGTACAGGAAAGAATGTCAAATAAAATATCAAAAAAACATCGTCACTAAAAATCGTCATCTAGCTCAAAATATTCAACTTTTGGTTAGCCTCTTTGGACTTTTTTCCACCCCTCGATTTTCTCTCCCGCCAAAACCCAAGCTCCTGGGGGTCGAAACCTAAGACTTTGTTCGCTAAACTCTATGACCTTATCGCGTCAACCCTAAGCTTTTGACCCCTAGGAGCTTGGGTTTTGGCGCCCCTTTTTTTAACCGACGAAACGTTAAGTCTGTAACGTGTTGATATTCAGATAGTTACAAATATACCGCATAATTTTCATATTTGAGACCATCTGGCATACCGAATCCAAATACGCAAACCTCAAGGCGCCTAATGTCAAATAAATTCAATTATCTTAGCTTTTAAAAAAAGCAAATAAATTCTCAAAAATAGAAAAAATAGAGTGTGAATGAGATTTTTTTTGTAATTTCACAAAAGATAGTAGGTATCTTAGCGCTTTATTGCAATAATGAATAGACCGCGTATCGGTTAGTTGTTGCAATAAATAACATTATTTGTAATATAAAGAGTAAGAATTATGATTAAAATGTATGTGATGGAAACTTGCCCCGACTGCGAATATGTAGAAAAACAGGTGGTAGATAATCCTAATTTCAAAGTGATAGACATTGGTAAGCACGTGAGGAATCTAAAAGAGTTTATCAAATTGCGTGATACGAATCCTGCATTTGATGAAGCTAAAGCTGCGGACGATTTGGGTATTCCATGCTATGTGCTCGAAGATGGAACGGTAACACTCTATTCAAAGGATGTGGGTCTTGAACCTAGACCACAAGAGGAGGGTGCAACTTGTAGTATAGACGGAAGAGGATGTTAAGTATATGAAGAAGTTTTTTATGTGTATGTTGGCCACACTTGGTCTGACCACAGCTTGTGCCCAACAGAATTTTGAGAATGTCGATGTTCAAGGGTTTGCTAAGCTGCTCACTGATACCAGTGTCGTAGTACTCGACGTAAGGACGAACAGTGAATATGCAGAGGGACATATCCAGAATTCTATTTTGATAGATCAGGGACAAAGTGATTTTGTGGAGAAGGCTAAAGCCACCTTACCGCTTCACCGAAAGATTGCCGTCTATTGTCGTAGTGGTCGTCGTTCAGCCAATGCTGCCAGCAGGTTGGCCGAAGTCGGGTATAAATGTGTTAATCTGAAGGGGGGCATTATGGCCTGGCGAGCTGCCAATATGCCTATTACGAAAGAGTAAAGCGTATACAGCGATGAAATATTTTACCACCTTTTAAGGTGTATGATAAAAGCATCGTCGAATAGCTCAGACGGATAGGTTACAGTCGCATCCTTATCGCAGCTATTGATGTATTTCGACTTATTTACGATAATACTTTTGTAATCTGGTAGTCGCTCGATATTCGTCACCCTTATTTTATAGCTACTGAAAATTTCATTCAAATCTTGTCGAAGTGAAGTTTCCGCTACTGCTTTTTCAATCTCTTCTTGAGTAGGATGAAGAGGGTTCTTAGCGATTCTCTGGTAGTTTTTCGCGTACTCAGCAGCCAGTTTGGGATAGGCGAGTGATGACATGGTAATACTCTCCAGTCGGCGGAAGTTATATTTTTGTGAAGCCGACTTCAGACTTAAACGTAAAATATGTAGGAACTGATGAGAGTTAGGTTTTTTACCAATACACTTAACGTCATCAGTTTCTTCCGACAATAATCTGGTATTGATAATGATTCCTTTTTTACTAGGTACAAACTGAAAGCACAAATCGTTTTTGATACTGTCATGATCCAGATAATAATATTCTATGTTTTTGATATCATAAAACTTTTTGATAGTTTCATGAGTTGTTATCTTTTTGTCGCTACAGGCATCGGCTAAACAGACTATTAGCAGCATCATTAATCCAGAGAACCATTTGTTGTATTTCATAGTTGATATAGAATGTCAAATCTTAAGCAAAAGTACTTAAAATAAACGACATTTACAAGTAAAAAGTAAAAAATGCATTCTCGATGCCTTCTTTCAATAGAAGGATGCGGTATCTGAGTCTCCAGGTATAAGGATACAGCGTAGGGCAGTACGGAGTATGTTCCAGACCACTTTCTTGTACCACGGTTTTTAAGTTAGCATCCATAGTCTTAAGCTCATAATGATAGCTCGAGTCAAGAAGTTCCATCTCGTCTTCATTATCAAAAGGGATATAATTAGCCATCAGCCCTATCAGTAATAGACATGCAGCGATGAATCGAACTATGATTTTTATAAAAGTTTTCGATTTGTTCATATTGCAAAGATACAAATAGTTATTAAAAATCTTTTTTTCTGATGATTCTTTTTCTATACACCATTATCGTTTTATGGTGTTATCCTGTTATTTTGTATAAGTTTGTTATTCTAAATATCCATAATTTTAGCGTACTTATTTCTTGATGGTTCACGATAAAAACGCTTGTGCTCGCACACTAGAAAACAGGTGTATATTTTCCTATTGAAAAGTTTGGAATATATTTAAAAATAACCTATCTTTAACCATTCTCCAATGCCCTAGATATCAGCGTGTTGATATTGTGAACTAGGCTTTATGATATAGTATTTACAAATGCCGAATATGGAGGCTGTAGGCATCAAAACAAGTTCAAAGACCATGATGAGATTATTATTTATTTTGACAATGGCCTTGATGACCATGACTATGTCAGCTCAAGAGGCTGTAGTGAGTTTTAAGAGTGCTGTTCCTATGCCTAAAGAGATGAAGGGTAAAGATTGGAATGTACTGAGTAATTATCAAGATGAGTTTATCATCTACTCCTTTAAAGAGGGCAAACTACATTTGGTAAGACTTGATGTTAATGGCAATGTAAAGCAGTATGTGCAACATAAGAATACGCAGTTTACCCTGATGAATATCTTTTCTAATGAGCAAGAGATAGCTGTATTATCATATGATTCAAATATCGGCGGACTTCAGTATAATACTTATGATGCGAACACGTTCGCAGCAAAGGGGCAAAAGGCTTTGACCGAAAAGCGTAAGGATGTTTTTGATAGTTATTATTTGAGCGTCTCGAAGAATGGGCAATATATTGCATTGTTGACGAATTATGTTAAGAAGTTTATAACTTGTCATAAACTCTATATATTCGACCGTGATTTTAACATATTGACCACCTGTGAAGCGCTGCCTCATCCAGATATTAAGAATTTGGCTACATCTTTAGAGGCCGACATGGAAGTTACTGATGATGGAAAAGTAATTATAACGGCTTTTAGAACCCTGTTTAATAATGCTCGTCGTTATGATGGAGATAAGTCTAAACTTAATTTTGGCAAAGCTGGTTTAGCTACAGCAGATTACTCTGTGCAAATGTTTGTAGATATCATATCCAAGGATGGGCAACAACATTTGGATATCGAAACACCTGTGAACGGTTTGGCTTTACGTCCTAATGTGATGAGTTATGATGATAATCATATTTTATTGGGCCTTTTTGTTGGAAATATTCACGGTATGTATGCAGGAGCATTTGCTCTGACCAATGATTATATTACCTTAGATTGTGATCTTACATCCAAAAAGGCTATCGAGAAAGGTCGCCTATCATTGCCTGGAGCTCCTTGGTCGTGCTTGTTAATGTATAACAATCGACCTGTAAAAATGAATAATGTTATCACCATGGCAGATGGCTCTTATATCGTACCTACCGACAAGAATCCGCGCGATCCATATAACCGTTTTGAAGTAAATTTCAATCGGGAGTTTATTTGGGCCGATGCAGATGGTAGCAACCTTACCTTTGGTAGTTGGGGCAGTATGGCCGTTAAAAAACAATTCTTTATATTAGGAGGCGTCACTACGGATGGTGGCTTAAGTGTTCGTTTCCCATTCGCAGGCCGATACTGGCTGATAGATGTACCAGATACAGAAGTAGGAACAGGCACATTACGTAGTTGTACGCGTGATGGTAAAATGACGGAAACTACACCAGAAGGTTTTCAGAATATTAAGATAAATAGTCATTTCTTCAGTAAGGGAGGCGGTAATTTTGCTATTCTAAATATTGGAAAACAGAATAAAGAAGACATCATCCAGGTAGGATCTTTCGAGTTGAAATAATATTGAATTTTAGCGTCCTTAAAAAAATCGCAGTGAGACTTATTTAATTCTCACTGCGATTTGTCTATGATTTATATTTTACTCAAATTCTTTCCAACTCTTGATCTGTAAGTCATTTAGACCTAATGTACAGAACGACTCAATAAATGCACAGGCAAGACGTGCATTCGTAATCAACGGAATATTGTGGTCGATAGCACCACGACGGATACGATAGCCATTGGTCAATTCACGTTTGGAGTGATTTTTCGGAATATTGATAATCAAGTCAAATCTATGGTCGTGTATCATATCCATAATGTTTTCTTCACCCTTCACATGTTCGTCTGGCCATGCCACAGCGGTAGCCTTTGCACCATTTTCGTTCAGATAACGAGCTGTTCCTTCTGATGCATAGATCGTATAGCCCGCTTTCACAAGCATGATGGCAGAGTCGAGTAGAGCAGCCTTTTCTTTGGCGCCACCACTGGAAATCATGATACCTTTTTCTTTTGATGGAATCTTGTAACCTGTGGCGATGAGTGCATCGAGCAAAGCCTCTTCGAGCGTATCGCCTATACATCCCACTTCACCCGTACTACTCATGTCTACACCCAGTATAGGGTCGGCATTCTGTAAGCGAGCAAATGAGAATTGTGAAGCCTTTACACCTATTCTGTCGATATCAAACTCACTCTTGTCTGGTTTACTATAAGGCGCATTCAGCATAATCTTGGTAGCTGTCTCTATAAAGTTGCGCTTGAGCACTTTAGATACGAATGGGAATGAACGAGAGCTGCGAAGGTTACATTCGATAACCTTGAGAATACGCCCTTTGGCGAGATACTGAATGTTAAATGGTCCCGATATATTCAGTTCCTTAGCTATCGCCCGTGATACCTTCTTAATATTGCGTACTTGAGCGAATGAGATATTCTGAGCCGGGAATACCATCGTAGCATCGCCAGAATGAACTCCGGCATATTCCACATGTTCAGAAATCGCATATTCTACGATTTCACCATTCTGTGCTACCGCATCAAATTCAACCTCGTTGGTGTCTTGCATGAATTGAGAGATGACCACCGGATATTCCTTACTTACTTCGCTGGCCAATGCCAAGAAGCGTTCTAGTTCTTCGTTGTCATAGCATACGTTCATGGCTGCACCAGAGAGCACATACGATGGGCGAACCAATACAGGGAAGCCTACACGATTTACAAATTCTTTCACATCTTCTAGAGAGGTCAGTGCACTCCATTCTGGTTGGTCTACCCCCAGTTTATCGAGCATGGCAGAGAATTTGCTTCGGTTTTCGGCGCGGTCGATAGATACCGGAGAAGTTCCGAGAATAGGTACACCCTGGCGATAGAGTTTCATAGCCAGATTGTTTGGTATCTGTCCTCCTACACTTACGATGACGCCATTCGGATTTTCTAAATCAATGACATCGAGCACTCGCTCAAAAGAGAGCTCGTCAAAGTAGAGATGGTCGCACATATCATAGTCGGTACTTACGGTCTCTGGATTATAGTTGATCATGATACTCTTATAGCCCAACTTGCGTGCGGTGTTAACAGCATTAACCGAGCACCAGTCGAACTCTACAGAGCTACCGATGCGGTAAGCACCAGAACCAAGTACGATAACCGATTTCTCATTGGTATAGTAATTGATGTCATATCCTTCGACGGCATAAGTCATGTAGAGATAATTGGTCAGGTCAGGATGTTCGCTGGCTACCGTAGGAATACGTTTTACGGCCGGTAAGATACCCAGTTTTTTGCGATAAGCACGAACCGCCAGATTCTCTTTCTCCATATTCCCCTCAACCTTGCCCAAGACAAAACGAGCTATCTGAAAGTCAGAGAAACCTAATACTTTAGCCTGGCGAAGTACATCAGTAGAGAGATCTTCCAGACGATTGTACCCCTCTAATACCCGTTTATAGTCTACGATATTCTTGAGTCTTTCCAAGAACCAAGCATCTATTTTGGTGAGTTCGTATAGACGATCTATGGTATATCCTTCTTCGAGTGCCTGAGCAATGGCGAATATACGAAGGTCGGTAGGATTGGCCAGTTCTTCATCAAGATCATCAAATCGGATGTGTTCATTACCTACAAAACCATGCATGCCTTGTCCTATCATACGAAGACCTTTCTGAATGAGTTCCTCAAAACTGCGGCCGATAGACATGATTTCGCCGACAGACTTCATCGAACTACCAATCTTGCGACTTACACCCGAGAACTTGGTTAAGTCCCAGCGAGGTATCTTGCAGATTAAATAGTCAAGAGAAGGAGCTGTATAAGCAGAATTGGTAGTACCCATTTCACCAATCTGATCAAGTGTGTATCCAAGGGCAATTTTAGCGGCAACGAAAGCTAAAGGATAACCGGTGGCCTTAGATGCCAAGGCAGAAGAACGACTTAATCGAGCGTTGATTTCGATGATACGATAATCATTCGTATCCGCATTAAAAGCAAACTGAATATTACATTCGCCTATTATATTGAGGTGTCGAACACATTTGATAGTAATATCCTGCAGATATTTCACCTGCTCATCAGTTAGCGAACAAGTAGGGGCCACTACAATACTCTCACCCGTATGGATACCTAATGGATCGAAATTCTCCATTGATGCTACGGTAAAACAGTGATCGTTAGCGTCTCGAATACATTCAAATTCGATTTCTTTCCATCCCTTCAGACTTTCCTCCACTAAAACTTGAGGGGCGAAGGTGAAAGCACTCTCAGCAATCTCTTTAAATGTTGCCTCGTCGGGACATACACCAGAACCGAGGCCACCCAGTGCATAAGCAGAGCGAATCATGATCGGGTAGCCTATCTTGCGGGCTGAAGCAATGGCTTCGTCGAGAGTTTCGCAAGCTTGAGATACAGGAACCTTCATATCGATCTTATTCAGCGCTTTGACGAATAAGTCACGGTCTTCTGTGTTCATGATGGCTTCTACACTAGTACCCAGCACCTGCACACCATATTCTTTCAGTACACCCGTTTTATAAAGTTCTGTACCGCAGTTAAGTGCCGTTTGTCCACCAAAAGCTAACAGGATACCATCGGGGCGTTCTTTCTTAATAATCTCGGTAACGAAGTGTGTATTTACAGGTAAGAAATACACTTGGTCTGCAACCCCTTCACTCGTCTGAATGGTTGCAACGTTAGGATTAACCAGCACCGATTTTATACCTTCTTCACGTAAGGCTTTGAGAGCTTGACTTCCTGAATAGTCAAATTCACCAGCTTGTCCGATTTTGAGGGCGCCAGACCCCAGTACAATTACTTTCTTTACTTGTGTCTTCATCTTCTAGTTTATAATCTTGGATATTAGAAATATTAGTTTGCGCAACAAATATATAAATAATCACGAATAAAAAGGGAAAAATAAGGTAGGAAAGTCGTAAAAAATAACTTGATGAATATTTTTTTAGAAAAAAACATAGAAAAAGTTTGTGGGTTTAAAAAAAAGTGTTACCTTTGCACCCGCAATTGAGAAATTACTTTTCATGGTGCGTTAGTTCAGTTGGTTAGAATGCCTGCCTGTCACGCAGGAGGTCACGAGTTCGAGTCTCGTACGCACCGCATCAGAATAGGGAAGTAGCACAGTTGGTAGTGTTCCTGGTTTGGGACCAGGAGGTCGTCGGTTCGAGTCCGGTCTTCCCTACTAATTTTGAAAGGTAAGTTCAGTATTGTATAATAGGGAAGTAGCACAGTTGGTAGTGTTCCTGGTTTGGGACCAGGAGGTCGTCGGTTCGAGTCCGGTCTTCCCTACTATTATCATAAGGCTTTAAATACCAGTCGGAGAGGTGGCGGAATTGGTAGACGCGCTACTTTGAGGGGGTAGTGTTAATTGTGACGTGGGAGTTCGAGTCTCCTCCTCTTCACTTGATATTTAAATGCGGAAATAGCTCAGTTGGTAGAGCACAACCTTGCCAAGGTTGGGGTCGCGAGTTCGAGTCTCGTTTTCCGCTCATAATAGAGGTGATTATGAATTTAGTTCATAGTCACCTTTTTTGTTTTTGTGCATATTAACAGTTTCTCGCTAAATGCGCAAAGGTGTAAAGTCGATGCTACTGATAGGGAGAATCAAGTCGCCCAAATCCATCATGGCATTGATAAGAGCCACTTTTTCAAATGAAGCTATATCTTTTTTCGTTATAGGCGATACTATTATCTTTCCCTCGTCGAGCAAATGCTGACGCATAGTACCCTTGAGTAGGGGAGTATCAGGAGTGAGCCAGCGATGACCATCATAAAAACAGAGATTCGTATAGGAAGTATCGGTAACTTTACCATTTTTAATGATAATCACTTCATCATACTTTGGAGCTTTATCGCGTTGTGCAGTAAGTACATTTCTATCCGTACTTTTCCAAGTATAGTCTATCCTATTATCTTCTACCACACAGATAGATTTTACGTCGCGAATGGTGTACGCATGATATTCACGAAGCGTAATGCCAGATGCGTCATATACCACACGAGCCTTCTGCAGACCCATGACTTGAGGTATATCGGTAAGAAGTTCCGATTCAGAGATAGGTTTACTTGAAGGCCAGAAATGATTTCTAGTCTTGTTCAGTCTTTCGATATGATAGCGAGTGTTCATGGCAACGCCATCTTTAATTCTTATGGTTTCAACAAATTGGCACATATATCTTTTCTATGATTTCGTTATATTCACTTTCCTCATCACTCCTCGCTGTTATGCCACCGCCCGCTTTATAATACAGCTTATTATTTTCTTGGTCGATAAATCGTATCATGACAGCGCTATCGATATCGCCATCCTTCCATATCCCCATAACCCCTGTGTAAAAGCCGCGGTCATAGTTTTCAGCCTCATGGATAATCTCCATCGTTTTCGGTTTCGGCGCACCCGTTATACTTCCTGCAGGAAGTTGTTTCATCAGCATATCGCCTGGGTGTTGGTGATAATAAGGTAGGATATTTCCTCTAATTTCAGAACTCGTTTGAAGAATGGCACCATGATTCGTTTCGAGTCGTTCTACATAGCGATAACGCGGTACATGCACATGATTGGCCACCATACTGAGATCATTACGTATCAAGTCTACTATCGTAGCATGTTCAGCAGCTTCCTTTGCATTGTTTATCAGTAGGTTCTGTGCATCAGGTAGTGTGGCATCGATTGTACCTTTCATCGGAAAAGAACTGATTTCATTTCCTTTTACTTGAATAAATATCTCCGGAGAAAAACAAACAAGGGTATCTTTAATCCAGAGTCGATACCGTGCTGATGAGCGTAAAAATATCTCTTTCAGAGTGAAGTTGGTATGTATAGGAATCTTGCATGTCAAGTTGGCCAAATAACTATTACCCGCCTTCTCATTTGAAACAACCGTATTGAAACTATCGTGATATTGTTTGCGGTCAGGGCGTAAGAAATCCCATTCTAACTTGTGTTCTTGAAGATAGCTATGGTCAGGAATATTCCCCTCCTGACCAAACTGATACATGATTGTATTGGGGTCGATGCTATCTAATGGCTCAATATATGCTTGTGTTCTGTCATAGTTAATGACGAAAAGGAAAGGGATGTTAAGTCTTGCCAGTTCATTCATCCTGGCAGCTATATCATCTTTTTTCAGTAATTCTTCTTTTTTCAAGAACTTCATGATACCATTTATCATTAGAAAAACCATCTCCTAAGGGATTAGAGTCCTCAAGAGATGGCTATAGCTTATTTTATTATGCAATAATATGTCTACCTTCTTCTACCGCTTTCATATTCAGCGGAATAAGATCATGATGACGTTCAGGCAGCGTCTTATAAAGAGCCTTTTCGAGTGCAGAGTCGGGTACGATAGGACATACCTTGAGCAAACCACCCAATACGATCATGTTAAACACTTTCGCATTTTTCATCTCGGCAGCTTTTTCCATAGCCGAGATAGTGTGAATCTCAATATCAGTACGAGTAGGAGGGTTGAGTATACCATAATCATCGTAAATCAGAATACCACCCGGTTTTACCTTAGATTCAAACTTATCAAGTGATGGTTGATTGAGCACGATAGCAACATCATAATTACTTAAAATCGGCGACGAAATACGTTCATCGCTGATAATGACCGTTACATTTGCCGTGCCACCTCGCTGTTCAGGACCGTATGCTGGCATCCAAGTCACCTCTTTATCCTCCATAAGCCCAGAGTAGGCTAAGATCTTACCCATAGAGAGAACTCCCTGTCCACCAAATCCAGATATAATGATTTCTTTTTTCATTGACGTATAATTTTCCACATGAAGTCAGTATCACCAATCACGCTGACTTATTCTTGTTTTGTCGTATCTTTTAGATCACCCTTTGTATAAACCTGCATCATATGGTCTTCGAGCCACTTATTCGCTTTTATCGGAGACATTTTCCAACCACTGCTACAGGTAGAAGTAATCTCAACCAGACAACTGCCTTTACCCGCCATGTTAGCTTCGAAAGCTTTACGGATAGCCTTCTTCGCCTTATTGATAGCGCCAACCGTTTCCACACTCTGTCGGGTTACATAGCAAGTACCTTCAAGCTGAGCAGCTATTTCAGGCATCTTGAGCGGGTAACCATGAAGTTCAGGGTCGCGACCATACGGACAAGTAGAAGTTTTCTGTCCAACCAGTGTAGTAGGGGCCATCTGTCCACCTGTCATACCATAAATCGCATTATTGATAAAAATAATGGTAATATTTTCGCCACGATTTAAAGCATGGATCGTTTCTGCTGTACCGATACAAGCCATATCACCATCGCCCTGATAAGTAAACACCAAGCGGTCTGGCCAAAGTCTCTTGATAGCAGTAGCCAAAGCAGGAGCACGACCATGAGCAGCTTCCTGCCAGTCGATATCAATATAGCGATAAGCGAAAACAGCACAACCAACCGGACTGACGCCCACCGTTTTATCCTCCATGCCCATCTCAGCTATGACTTCAGCCACGAGCTTATGTACCACACCGTGTGAACAGCCTGGGCAATAATGCATGTTCACATCGTTCATCAATTTAGGTTTCTCGTACACCAAGTTTTCTGGTGCTATTATATCGCTATTCATGATTCATCATTTTTTTGAGATTGTCAACAATTTCCTGTGGTTCAGGAACGATACCCCCTAAGCGACCAAAATGTCGTACTTGCGTAGCCCCATTAGCTGCCAGTTTTACATCCTGAATCATCTGTCCGGCATTGATTTCAGTTACCAGTATACCTTTAACTTTCTGCGCCAGTTCTGCTATCTGTTTTTCAGGGAAAGGCCAGAGTGTAATAGGTCTGAACAGTCCCACTTTGATACCTTCACCACGAGCGATTTCAACCGCTTTTTCAGCGATACGGGCAGCACTACCGAAAGCTACGATGATATAATCAGCATCATCGCATTGCTGTGTTTCGAATCGTACTTCACGTTCTTTACAGCGTGCATATTTTTGCTGAAGGGCAAGGTTTCGTTTTTCCATTTCTTCAGGCTTCAGTTCCAGAGAAGTGATGATATTAGGTTGACGGTCCTTAGTCCTACCGATAGTAGCCCAAGGACATTCTTTCTTAATTTGCTCTTCAGTGCGACGAGGCTTCATCGGAGGCAAAACCACTTTTTCCATCATTTGTCCGATGATACCATCACTTAGAATCATAGCAGGGTTACGATATCTGAAAGCCAGTTCAAAGGCCAAGTCAACGAAATCAGCCATTTCCTGTACACTGTTTGGAGCCAGTACGATAACCTGATAATCACCGTTACCACCACCACGAGTAGCCTGGAAATAGTCAGCCTGAGATGGTTGGATAGTGCCCAGACCAGGACCACCACGCTGTACATTTACGATGACGCCAGGCACCTCGGCACCAGCCATATAAGCGATACCCTCTTGCATCAAGGCGATGCCAGGGCTAGAAGAAGTGGTGAGTACACGTTTACCGGCACCAGCACCACCATAAATCATATTAATAGCAGCCACTTCGCTTTCAGCTTGTAATACCACCATACCAGTGGTTTCCCAAGGTTTCAAAGCAGCCAAAGTTTCTATAATTTCAGTTTGGGGAGTTATCGGATAGCCAAAGAAACCGTCAGCTCCACAACGGATAGCAGCGTGGGCGATAGCCTCGTTGCCCTTCATTAATTTTACTTCTTGATTCATATCAGGTTAATCTTCTGTTTTTTTACGATACACAGTTATGCATCCATCTGGACATACGATAGCACACGAAGCACACCCTACACACGAGTCACTCTGTGCATTAGGTTCAACATAAGGATAACCGTGAACGTTTACCTTTTTCTCCGCTATCGAAATACAATTTTTCGGACAGGCTACAACGCAAAGGCTACAACCTTTGCATCTGTCTGTATTAACGACGATAGCGCCTTTGATTATTCCCATTTTTATATTGTTTTAATCTAATTCTTTTTTCCCGTTATGTCTGAGTACAAGTTTATGGATTATACATATCCTTACAATAGAAGCTGTAAATATCTTCCAGCATCTTCTTGGCTTCAACAGCTTTACTATTCGGATCTAGTGCAATAGCCTCCATGTAGCAATGCATCGCTTTCTGGAAATCTTGTTCTTTGCGATATACATTTCCCTGCTGATACCATTCTTCACTTGTCATTGACGATTCATTCATAATTACAAAGTTATATATATATAAGGTGAAAAAAGAAAGATTCTTTAATTTTTTTGCAATATGAAGTGTATTTCTTTCTCAATTTGCACACATCCTTTTTGTTATGTGCAAAAATATGTAATAAAATAGTTATGTTCTTGGTAGAGTTAAAACAGGATAGTAAAGAATTCGAAAGGGGAGAAATAAAAAATCGCTTCAACGAAAATTTCATTGAAGCGATTAACAAGTAGTCCCTAGGAGAGTCGAACTCCTCTTTAGAGAATGAAAATCTCTCGTCCTAGCCGATAGACGAAGGGACCTTGTCTCATTTGCGGGTGCAAAGGTAGTGTTTTATTTTTATTCCTGCAAGTTTTTCTCAAAAAAAATCGCAAAAAAGTTCTATTTTCTTGTTTTCTTACACTTTTAAGACCATTTTATGTCTATTTTTTCACGCTTTATCTACTTTTCTCGCGTATAATTTTACTTCACTCAAGTTTATCAAGTAATAGAAGTTTTTCAGAATAGAGTAAAGGAAATAGTGTTAAAATATGTATAGTGCAATTCTATTGCACTATACTTCTCGAAATTTGCAATTGTAAAGAGGTTGAACTTACTCTTTCATCTAACATTATTAACTTTTTAATCAAGATCAAATGAAAAATTATTTAAAAGATTCTGTACACAGCTTGACAGCTGAAGAGATGAAACAGATTAACGGTGGTGAAAAATGGAAGACACATTGGTCAGGCACAAGTAATCCTCTAATCTACTTTGGTGAAGCATGTTACAATGGAGTTGTATTAATTCATAATGCAATCTTTGATTGATAATCATTTTCTAATTAACTAGAATCTGATTTTAATAGAGGGTGTGCAAAAAAAACTAAATTGGCACACCCCCTCTTACCATATATTGAAGTATCATCAGAGATGTAAGCAATCTTGGTGATCATTTTTCTTTGATAGAATATTAAAATTTCTTTTTGCAAATCAAATAATTTGATATCTTTGCAGTAATAAAGAAGATTTGTTAGTCTTACCTTTACGCTTAGTTAAAATAACCTGACACCATACAAAGGTGTAAATTAATATCATATGTTAGAAAACAATAATGTGAGCAAGTTTTTCCCCAACAGAATTTGGGAAGTTATTGCACTATTGATATTGTCTATAATACCAATTGGTGTTATCATGTCAATCTTGATAGAGAAGTCTTTTAGCCAACGATTTATAGAAGTGGCTATTGTATTTATTATGGCGGTATTTGTCGTAGGAGTATCCTGTCTTGTTAACCGTGTTAAGGGTTGGCATCATGATGGATGGTCTGTCAAAGATTTCTCCTTTTTTGGCCATGCATTACTCCTTAATGTCATATTTACGGCTCTGTTAGCTTTCCCTTTGTTTGGCATTATAAAAGATGGCAACACCCAAGATTCAAGTGATTTTCTTTCAATTTTGGCAATATGCCTTATTGGTCCTGTATCAGAAGAAATCATGTTCAGGGGTGTTTTTCTAAGGGGCTTATTGAGCCAATATAAACCGCTGACAGCCATTTTGGCTACATCTCTAATCTTCTCCATAATGCATTGGCTTCCATTGCAAATATTGTTCGCCTTTCCTCTTTCTGTCTTATATTGTTACATTTATTTTAAAACACACAATTTGCTCTATACCATCATTTTGCATGTCATCAGCAATAGTATCACTACACTATTAGCTATTGAGCTAGGCTACTCTGTCTTCACCGGACATGTATTAATTAGTATCTGCTTATCATTGGCAGGTCTCGCTTTGACGGCTTATTTTTCGCACAAGCTTTATATGAAGTTCAGTAGACAGTAATGTTTTTAAATCATGATATTCCAGAGCCATATTGATGGAAGAGACTATTGGGCTACCAATCTATCTCATGGATATAAGTATAATGGCAAGGAATTGAACAAGATACATGGCCTGAATACTTTGTTACCGAGCTTTTTGAAGGTAAAAATATGTTTTTTTTGAAATTTTCTTGGAAAAAGTTTGGTAGTTTCGATTTTATGTCTTACCTTTGCACCCGCAATCAAGAAATGATGCAGGGCTTAAATAGGTCTAAAAAATGGTGCGTTAGTTCAGTTGGTTAGAATGCCTGCCTGTCACGCAGGAGGTCACGAGTTCGAGTCTCGTACGCACCGCATCAGAATAGGGAAGTAGCACAGTTGGTAGTGTTCCTGGTTTGGGACCAGGAGGTCGTCGGTTCGAGTCCGGTCTTCCCTACAAATTGCGGAAATAGCTCAGTTGGTAGAGCACAACCTTGCCAAGGTTGGGGTCGCGAGTTCGAGTCTCGTTTTCCGCTCATATATTTCTTAATAATAAAAAAAGAGGTGGTTATGGATTTTATTCATAATCACTTTTTGTTTTATAGTATGATTCTTATTTTTTGTAAGCTTACAAATTGTTGAGATTAGCAAATTTTTATTTTCTTTGCTGATACAAAAACAACAGCGTATAAGTAACTAAGTAATCAATATTTTTTGTATCTTTGTGGCGAAGCATTCAAACTAAGTGTTATGGAAAAGGATTGTAAGAGCATCAACCACATACCAGAAGCCGCAACAAACGATGTAGCGAGTAAGCCTGAAAACGAAATCAGGGTAGAACTTGTTAGTGTCGAAGTCGTAGGCGAGGATACGCCACACAAGCATTCAAAAAAGTATGAAGTTTGGGGCGTAATTGCCTTGTTGTCTCTTGTTGTTTGGGTTATCTGTCTGGCGTATTTTGCTTTTTTCAATAACCAATCAGTCAACGGCTTGTTAGCACTTGGCGGCTCTTCTGCATTGTTTTTCTATTCCATCTGTCAAATGTCTTTTATTAGTTCGGATGAACGAACGAATAGATAACACTATTTAGTCGTTTCCTACTTTTCCCAACACTTCCTCAAAACGCTTTAACGCATCTTCCTTAGATATTGCCGGGACTACTTTCGTATGCTCCGGCTTTTTCTTCTCCCATGGAAAGGGTAGAAGTCCGTGGGGCGTTAGCCCTTTCTTGGCATACGGCTGTATGGTTATTGCCGCAAGCATACGCATACGTTCCCAACGGTCTTGATACTGCGCCGTCCGCCTTGTATATGTGGCTGAACTCCTCGGGCGTGAGGCTGTCGGCAAAGTCCATAAGCGACATATCGAACTCTACGCCATCGTGCTTATAGGCTGACGCCACGCAACAAAACAGATAGGCGCACATATTGGTAAACTTCGTTAAACGCCTTGTAATTTCAAAATATTATGTGTAGCTTTGCAGCAAAAGCAATAATAAAATGAAAAGTAAGTTAGTAAAACGGATTGACGGACCTACACCTAACGGAGGTGTTTATGCCGAGGTTTCTTTCACCAACAAGGATGGCAAACCATGTGTCGAGGAAGAAGCCGCAAAATGTACCATCAATGAATTTGCCGAAGATGGTACTCTGATAAACTCCGTTTATAGTATTGTACAGGTAAAAAAATAATTAGCTGAATTTTTACTATCTTTGCTGATACAAAAACAACACCCACATTAAAGCTAACATCACAATAAGGATTATTCCGTTGTGAAAACAAATGGACGGGGAGACTCGCCCTTTAACTTGAAAACATATAAAAAAGCCTTTGCGTCTTAGCGTACTTGGCGAGAATCATAACTTATCCAAACCTTCTTAGATAAGTATTTCATTCACGCTAAGAGTGCTAAGACGCAAAGGCTTATGAGAGAACTTTATTGTTTCTTAACTTGCTTCTTGCAACAAGCCTTAGCCTTTTTATCACAGTTGGCTTTGTCCTTCTTACAGCAAACTTTATCCTCCTTTTTCTCACCGCAAGTCTTAGCTTCCTTCTTGCAACAAGCCTTAGCATCCTTTTCACAGCAAGCTTTAGCCTTCTTCTGGCAACACTCTTTCTTGCTCTGGTTACTCTCGTTAGATTGTGCGCTAACGGTTGTTGTCATGCACATCATTGCCATAACCATGGCACTAAATAAAATTTTTTTCATGTTGGTCTTTTTGTTGATGTTATAAAATGATTCGCTTACAAAACTAACCATTTCATGATAAATATTGACAGATGCTTAATTCTTTTTAACTTAAATAATCTAGATGAATCTTTTACTGTATTATACCCACGGCCGAGAGTATGTTGTACCGAAAATCAGCGAGGGATTATTTTTGCAATGTTTTCTGTAAACGCAGACGTCTCTATCGTGTTAATCTTTTTAATACCCCTGAGCCATCTTCAAATTCATTTCCTTCTTAAATCGAAGATAATACTGTATGCCAGCAACTGAAAGTGAAATAGGGAAGGCTGTCCAAATTCCTACTAAGTCAAACTTCAGATGAATACCTAACAAATATCCCAAAGGTAAACTAATTACAAAATATGCGATGAAGGCATAAAGTACCATCGGACGCACACAAGCAATACCTCGAAGTGCATTTGCATAGGTATACTGTAAACCGTCGCCAAACTGATAGGCTATCAAGGTGAAGATAACTATTGACACCATATGCTGAACCTCTGTATTATTGGTAAAGCAACCGCCTATTTGATTGCGGAATATAATAACCGGTATCGCAATAATCATTGCGATAATCAGTTCTAACCGAAAACAATCCTTGGCATTCTCGATAACTGCCGAATAATTATTCTGTCCATAAAATACACTGATACGGATAGATGCTGCTGTGGCAACACCCGAAAGAATCAGACAGAACAACTGTCCGATGGTAACCATTATTTGATGAGCGGCAAGAGCAGTGGTGCCTATCCATCCTACCATAATACAACTCAGCGCAAAGGCTGCTGTCTCCATACCCAACTGCAATGCTATAGGCCATCCCAGTGCGTTCAGATCTTTCATATCTTTACGATTAATGATACCTTGCATCAGGCCTTGCTTGTATATGGCAAATTTACGACTTCCAAGTAGAATGCATAGTAGTGCTATGCCCATAAACACGCGCGACCCAAGTGTGGCTATACCGGCACCAAGCAGTCCGAGTTCGGGAAAACCAGCATATCCATAGATGAGTAAACCGTTAAATAGGATGTTTAGCAGATTGGCGATAATCATAACCCACATAGATACCTTAGCATGGGTGATGCCATCAAAGAATTGTTTGAGACCATTAAAAAGGCCGATAAAAGGAAGACTTATCACATTAACGATAAAATACGGACGTATCAGTGATAAAAGTTCTTTCGGTTGCCCCATGTTCTCTAGATTAAAATAAACAATCGTCATCACCAACATCAGCAATAGGCCGATCAAGAAATTAGCCAATAAACTATTCTTTACTTTCTGACCGATTTCTTGATGTTTGCCTCTTCCATATAAGTTGCCCACTAATGGAATAAGACCATACGAAAAGCCGAGATAAAACAAAAGTACTAGGTTGAATACGTTATTCACGAGTCCTGCTGCAGCCAAGTCTTCTGTACCATGATGACCAATCATCAAGGTATCTGCAAACCCCAAAACAATAGTACCCAACTGGCCGATAATAATAGGAATACCTAACTTAATTAAATCTCTATAATAATTATTTTTGCTGAAATTTTTCATATTTATTGCAAAGTTACTCATTTTTTCTTATTTCCCTTAAATAATTGCTAAATATGTAGTAAGAATTTATAATATTTTATGAATATACTATCAATATTAATACACAAATCTTCAATATGAAGCAAATAATCGATAAATGCTAACTATTTGATAACAAAAAAAGCAAGTTGTATACCAAATGTACGGTATATTCAACAGAATTAGCGTTAAAAAATGTAAAGCATTTGATGTTTTCTATACAAATGTTTGGTTATGCAAGTAGTATACTCTATCTTTGCATACGTTTTCAATATAGAATCATATACCACTATATAATAATAGACTGAAAGTAGATGTCAACTATTAATGTGAATATATAAGTAACCTTCGGAAAGACCAAACGTGAAAAATCACTAGTAAATAGGATGAAATTAATTGCATTTTCAGTGATACTTACACCATCGTCTCAAGAAGTATTGTTTAATTTTTAATTTTTATGAGAGAGATTTTTATGGAAAAAAGACTAGCAATGTTTTTCGCAAGTCTGTTCCTTTTCGTAGGAACCGTTCTTGCCCAAAACAAAGTTACAGGTACCGTTGTCTCAGCTTCAGATGGAGAACCGATTATCGGTGCTTCTATCATCGTGCAAGGTACGAAGACTGGTGCTGTTACCGACATTGATGGTAATTTCACCCTCAGTGTACCTTCGGGTAAAAAGTTGATTGTCAGTTATCTTGGCATGAAAACCATTACGGTTTCTCCTAAGGAAGGTATGAAGATTAGCCTTGTTGCTGACGACAAAACACTTGGTGAAGTGGTGGTAACGGGTATGCACAAAATCGACAAGCGACTTTTCTCTGGTGCTTCTACCAAGGTGGATGCTGCTAAAGCCAAAATTGACGGTGTGGCTGATATCAGTCGTTCGCTCGAAGGTCGTGCTGCTGGTGTAAGTGTTCAGAATGTTTCTGGTACCTTTGGTGCTGCTCCTAAAATTCGTGTTCGTGGTGCTACTTCTATATATGGTAGTAGTAAACCGTTGTGGGTGGTTGATGGTGTCATTATGGAAGATGTTACTGAGGTCAATGCTGATCAGCTTTCTTCGGGTGATGCTTCTACCGTTTTGTCATCTGCAGTTGCAGGTTTGAATGCAGATGATATCGAGAGCTTTCAGATATTGAAGGATGGTAGTGCTACTTCTATTTATGGTGCGCGTGCGATGGCTGGTGTCATCGTTATCACAACCAAGAAGGGTCGTCAGGGTAGTACCCGTATTAACTATACTGGTGAGTTTACCATGCGTCTTCGTCCAAGCTACAGCCAGTTTAACATCATGGACTCTCAGGAGCAAATGGGTGTTTACAAAGAAATGGAAAGTGCTGGTTTGCTATCTTACAGTAGAACCTTACGTGCTGAATCGAGCGGTGTCTATGGTAAGATGTATCAGTTGATGAGTACTTATAATGCTTCTACCGGCACTTTCGGACTTGCGAATACTCCTGAAGCCCGTGCTACTTATTTGCAGGCTGCAGAATTCCGCAATACTAACTGGTTTGATGAGCTCTTCAGTTCTGCTATCATGCAGAATCACTCTATCAGCATGTCTACAGGTACGGATAAGGCACAATATTATACCTCTTTCTCTTATTTGACAGACCCAGGATGGACAGAAGCTAGCAAGATGCAGCGTTTTACTGCAGCTATCAATGCTGACTATAAACTTAGCTCTAAACTGTCTTTAGGTCTTCGTGCCAATACTTCTTATCGTATGCAGAAGGCTCCGGGTACAACCTCTCAGAGTGTAGATGCTGTAACTGGTAAAGTTAGTCGTGATTTCGATATCAACCCTTACTCTTATGCGATTAACTCTTCTCGTACTCTTGATCCTAATGCTTTTTACGTGCGTAACTATGCTCCGTTTAACATCCATCATGAGTTGGCTAACAACTATATGGATTATGACATCGTAGATCTTAGATTCCAGGCAGAGTTAAAATATAAGCCTATCTCTAAGGTAGAATTGTCACTGATGGGAGCCTATAAGTACTCTACTACCACACAAGCGAATACCATCACAGAGTATTCTAACATGGCTCAGTCTTTCCGCGCTATGGATGATGCTACCATGATAGATTCTAACCCTTGGTTATATCAAGATCCTGATCAGGTAAATACACAGAAATTCTCAGTACTCCCTGAAGGTGGTTTCTATCGTGAAACCAAATATAAAATGAATGGTTATGATTTCCGTGCCTCTGTCAACTATAATGATGTATGGAACGAAGATCATATCTTCAACTTCTATGGTGGTATGGAGGTGAATAATATCGAGCGCAACCGTAGCTATTTCAATGGTGTAGGTATGCAGTACGACATGGGTTATCTCGGTGCTTACAGCTATTATTACTTCAAGCAGGCTTCTGAACAGAACGATATCTACTATTACCTTAAAAACTTCTACAACCGTAAAGCGGCATTCTTTGGTAATGTAAACTACTCTTACAAAGGTCGTTATAGCTTGAACCTTACAGCTCGTTACGAAGGTAGTAACCGTCTGGGTAAAGCTACTTCTGCTCGCTGGTTGCCTACTTGGAACGTTTCTGCTGCATGGAACCTCCATGAGGAGAAGTGGTTTGAACGTATTGAGCCAGCCTTCAGTCATGCCACTTTGCGTGCTTCATACTCACTTACCGGTGATGATCCTTCTGTATCTAATGCCGAAGCGATTATTAAAAGTACCAATGTATGGCGTCCTTTTGCTTCAGATAAAGAGTCTGGTCTTGAAATCAAGGATATCGCAAACCCTGATTTGACATACGAAAAGAAACATGAGTTTAACGTGGGTGTAGATCTTGGTTTCTTAAACAATCGTCTTAATGTAGTCTTCGACTGGTATACCCGTAACAACTACGATTTGATTGGTTATCAGACTACGAATGGTACCAAGGGTGCTATTCGCCAGTTGGCTAATGTTGCTGCCATGAAATCGCATGGTGAGGAGCTTACCATTTCAAGCAAAAACATCGTGACTCCTAAATTCCAGTGGAATACAGACTTCATTTTCTCTCATGTAAAAACGAGAGTAACCGAACTGGATGATAATAGCCGTATCATCGACATGATTGCTGGTGAAGGTGGTGTCGGTTTTACTCGTAAGGGTGATCCATACCGTGCCCTCTATTCTCTTGATTTCAGAGGCTTGAACAATGATGGTATCCCTACCTTTATTAATGAAGAAGGCAACTTGACTACCAGTGATATCAACTTCCAGTCTACTAATCTTGATTATCTGATATATGAAGGTCCTTCAGACCCAACTGTCACTGGTTCATTTGGTAACAACTTCACCTATAAGAACTGGCACCTAAATGTCTTCATGACTTACTCTTTTGGTAATGTAGTTCGCTTGGCAGATTCATTTAACTACAGATATTCAGATCTCGACGCAATGCCTAAGGATTTCAAGAATCGTTGGACCCAAGCTGGTGACGAAAAAACAACAAACATTCCTGCTATTGCAGATCTTCGCCAGATACAGAATGATCTCTATTTGAAATATGCCTATAATGCTTACAATCGTAGTACAGCACGTATCGCTAAGGGCGACTTTATCCGTATGAAAGAAATCTCTCTGAGCTACGATTTCCCTAAGAGCTTCGCAGAAGCATTACGTATACAGAATGCAAGTATTAAACTTCAGGCTACTAACCTCTTCTTGATTTATTCTGATAAGAAGTTAAACGGTCAAGATCCTGAATTCTTCAATGCTGGTGGTGTAGCAGTTCCAATGCCACGTCAGTTTACATGTACTTTGCGTTTGGGCCTCTAATTTTTTAAAAGAGTATAATAATGAAAAAATATAAATATTTCTATATAGCTGCAGCCTTATTGAGCTTGACTTCATGTGGTGACTATCTCGATAAGATGCCTGATAACCGTACAGAAGTCAACTCTGTAGAAAAAGTAAAAAGCCTTTTGGTTACCGCTTATCCGAATAAATCTCCTCTTCTGGTAGAGGAATTCTCTTCAGATAATGTAACCGATAACGGTACACAGTATGCTACCTACGATTACATCGACCAAATCTATCGTTTGCAGGATGTTGAAACGATATCTTATAACGATTCACCGTATAAAATTTGGAGTGATACTTACCGTTCTGTAGCAACTGCTAATAATGCGTTAGAAGCACTCGATAAGATGGAAGATAACGCTTATAATCGTGGTCTTCGTGCTGAGGCTCTTCTTTGTAGAGCGTTTGCCATGTTCCGTCTCAGTAATCTGTTTTGTATGGCTTATAATCCTGACAAAGCCGAAAAATACTTAGGCTTGCCCTATCCGAAGCAGGCGGGTGTAACAGTGCCAGAGCGTGGTACGCTGAAAGAGCTGTATGCAAATATTAATGAAGATATTGAGAAAGCTCTGCCAATGATTGATGACAGTCATCTGACTTCAGCAAAATATCATTTTAATAAGAGTGCTGCTTATGCTTTTGCTGCTCGATTCAATCTGTACTATCTGAATTTCAAGAAGGCAAAAGAGTATGCTTCTGTTGTAGTAGGTTCAAATCCTGGTTCTGTACTCCGACAGATGTCTAGCTATTCCAACCTTGCTGGTACAGAGGATATCGGTAATAATTATATCAAGAGTGGCAATCCATCCAATCTGTTGCTTTTGACATCGTATTCTCTGATGGGACGTGCTTCTTACGCGACAAGCACGAAACGATATAACCATAATATGGATGTCGTTTCATCACAAACATTCTGGGCACTTATGCCTTGGACCAAGAGCATCGGTTCTTCTGCCAATACGCTCTATGAATCTCATATGATGTATGGTAATAACCAGACGGTATGGATTCCTAAGCAGATAGAGTTTTTCGAAGTTACGGATAAGATTAACAACACAGGTTATGCTCACATCGTAGAGGCTGCTTTCACCACCGACGAAACGCTGCTTGTTAGAGCTGAGTCAGAAATTCTCCTGGGTGAGAACGAAGCTGCTATTGCCGATATGAACAGCTGGTGCGATGCCCACTGTGAGGCGTCACATGGTGGCTATACCCGTCAAAGACTGACGGTCGACAATGTGAATAAATTCTTTAATCAGTTAGATACTGTGGCTGACAATGAAGTGGAAGTAAAAAAGCAGAATGTGAAGAAGACTTTGCATCCTCAGGGCTTTACCATCAGCAATGCCACCCAGCGTAACTTGTTATACTGTTTGTTGCAGATGCGTCGTATCGAAACTTTCTGGCAGGGACAGCGATTCATGGATTTGAAACGTTATGGTATACCTTATACGCATTATATTTCTCACGAGAATCCAATCTACATTAAGCCGGGCGATCTTCGTTTGGCTATCCAGATTCCAGCTGATGTGTTATCTACTGGTCTCGAAGCTAACCCACGTTAATTTTCTAAGCATATTATACAATGAAATATATTAAATTATTATTTATAGCCTTCTTTACCATCGTCTTGGCTTCTTGTCAGGACAATGGTATCGAGAATGAGTCTATCTTTGATACGTCTTCTCCGAAACGTACCGAGTTTGATACCTGGATATTAAATAATTTCACACTACCTTATAATATTGATTTCCAATATCATTATAATGACAAACTCTCTGATAATGAGTATAATGTAGTTCCTGCTCGTCTGGATAATTCTAAAGCGATGGCCATTCTCTTGAAGCATGTATGGCTTGACTCTTATCGTGAGGCAGTAGGAGAGGACTTTGTGAAAGCTAATACCTTCCGTGTTGTTCAGCTTATCGGTTCACCAGAGTATAGTGGTCAGGGTAGTATCGTGCTGGGTACTGCAGAAGGTGGTATTATGGTAACTTTATTCCGCCTGAACGAATTGGATATTCATAACATCCATATCGAGCAGGACGATCCTTTCCGCTCAAGAGGTGCGCTTCCACTCGACTTAAACCACTGGTATTTTCATACCATGCACCATGAGTTCTGTCATATCTTAACTCAGAAGAAGCAGTATACTACCGATTTCCAGGCTATTTCAGCTGGTAAGTATCATTCTACAGACTGGATTAATGTGTCTGACGAAGAATCAGGTCAAGAGGGTTTCGTTACTGGTTACGCATCAGATCAGTATAACGAAGATTTTGCAGAAACTTATTCTACATATATCACCCTTTCAGATGAGGGCTGGAATGCACTGCTCAAGAAGGCTGGCGATGAAGGCGCTGCTATTATTCTGAAGAAACTGGATATCATCCGTACCTATATGCAGGACTCATGGGGTATAGATATCGACAAGTTGCGTACTGTCGTAAATCGTCGATGCAATGAAGTAAAAACCCTTGATCTTACCAAATTAAACTAAAGACGTATACGTTATGAAAAAAATATCATATATACTTTTAAGCTTTGCTGCTTTATTGTTGACAGCATCTTGTACCAATGAGGTAGATGATCTGTTTGAAAAATCATCAGCTCAGCGTATTCAGGAGGCTATTACGACAGATCAACAAATACTTGAGAGTGCTTCAAACGGATGGGTTGCACACTACTATGCTGATACACGATATGGTGGGTATAACCTCTATCTGAAATTTAAGGATGACCAGGTAACCATCGGTAACGAGTTGTTTGGCGATTCTTTGCAGACCTCTCATTATAAGTTTGAACAGAGTGATGGTGTTATCCTGTCAATGGACGAATTTAATAATCTTATTCATATTTTCTCTGAGCCATCTTCCAAGCGTAATGGTGGTGTTGGTAAAAGTGGAGAAGGCTACTTAGGTGACTTTGAGTTCCGTGTACAGCAGTGTTCTGCTGATAGTGTTATCCTTCAGGGTAAAAAGCATGGTTCCAAAATCGTTCTTATCCCATTGGCGAAAGATGAGACATGGGCTGGCTATATCAACAAGGTTGCTCAGGTAGAAACAGTAATGAATTATAAGAAATATCAGTTGGTATTAGGCGAAGATACATTAGCTTGTGCCAAGTCTCATTATCGTAACCTCGCAGTAACATACGAATCAGACGGGACGACAAAGACTCTTGATGTGCCTTATATCATTACTCCTAATGGTATCGAGTTGTATGAAAACAATACCATTAACAACTATTCTTTAGATGGATTCAACTATGCGAAAGGCACGGAATGGTCAGAGAAGAAAGGTAAGTCTGATATCAAATTAATTGCCGTTTTACCATCATTAGCAGACCAGATTGCAGATGGAACATTCTATCTTACTTATGATGCTATTGGCAGTTTCGGTAAAAAATACTTTAATGTTGCCATTAAAAATGCTGGTGATCTTGCCGAATCACTCAAGTATGTTATCTTTGGTAACTTTGCAACAAGTAGTTATGGTGAAGGTTTTGGTTTAAGCTTCTATAGTGGTTCAGCGGAAGATGGATACTATTATGGTATGTACACGATGAACTGTACCATTAAGAGCGAAGACGAAGTCGTATTATCATTTACAGGTCAAGGTCTGGGCAATGCTTCATGGTATTCCAAGAATGCTAACTACGACTATATGGTTTTCCCATTAGGCTACGTCAATCAGCCTCGTACCTTTAAGCTTACAGCCGACGACACGAGAAATCCTTCATACATTTTGATGACGGATGAATCTAATCCTGAAAATACCTTCAAACTTGTACCTGATGGTAAGGAAGTATTGTTTAAATAATACGATACTCTCAGTCTCTTAAGAAAGAATTAGACAGAGTTCTTGGGTATGGTGAGGCTTTGCAATAGCCTCACCATATATACATCATTCGGGGATGTTATTTCTGTGTCATATTTAAGTAATAATCAATTATGAGACGATTTTTCATCATAACATTTTTTCTGACGGTTGTGGCATCGACATTCATTTATCTTCATCACAGAGATAATGTAATACCGATTGCTAACTTGCTGCAACAGAAAATTAATGGTGCTCATATGAAAACTTATCATGATAGCACTTTTGGTTATATCATGCGATATCCAGACTTTTTCGTACAACTTCCTGATTCTCTTGATCCAGAGCCTGGATGCTGCACTTTCCGCTTTTGGAATGTAGAACAGATCAATCTTTCTGGTTATGTGCTTGGTAATCCTGAACAATTAACAGTACAACAGATGAAAGACAGTCTTGTGCATGAAAATCATGATGTAAAGATACGTACTCTTGCGGATACCCTCATCATCTCAAGTCCACTGTATGCTGAAGATGGAGTCGTAGATGGGTATCGTAATTATGCTAAATATGTAAGACACCGAAAACTGTGGTTTGTACAGTCGCTCTCTTATCCTGTAGAGTGCGAAGATGCTGTTCGTCGAATAAAACATCAGATAGATAGCTGGACAGTTTGGGAGAATGTTATTCCTCAAAAATGCTTTATACCCAAACGACGTAGACAGACGTTCATGTATAGCCACAAATCATACTCTTGAAATGACACCACGAAATGAGATCATAAAAAACGTACCGAATAATAACATTAAAACAAAATAACAATGAATAAACTATTAGGATGTATTTATATATTTGCAGGTGCACTGCTTTGTGTATCTTGTGAGAACGATGATCTGCCAACACCTACCACACCGTTGGCGATTGCTTCTCAGAATGTCGCCTTTACCAGTGTCGGCGGTACTGGAAGTGTTGTAGTAGGTATTCCTGAAGATACTTTAACAACGGTTAGAGCGGTAACAGATGCAGACTGGGCAACCGTTTCGGTATCGGGTAATACCATAACGGTCGAAGCAAAAGAAAATCCGAATATTACCAGTAGAGCAGCTTCGTTGAAAATCTATTCTGGTAGTGACTCCGTGACGACCTCTATTTCGCAGTTGGGTCTTACGTTCAATATAGAAGCTGATAAGGAGAACTATCTGGATGATCAAGCGCAACAGGGTGAAGTTACTATTCAACACACTTTACCGGTACAGTTAGTACATGTACCTGAGTGGGTGGATATTACGTCTACTGACAATGGGTTTGTTTATCAAGTTGAAGAGAATAAAACGGGTGCTTTCCGTAGAGATTATATTAAGATACAAACGGGTAATGTAGCAGATTCTATCCTGATTGCTCAGGGTGAGTTGGCCGATTTAGTAGGCGATATTATTCTTACAGGTTATAATAGCAAATTTAATACAGTTAGTTATTCTGCATCTATCCAAGTGGCAAAAGACGATAAGCCTTACTTGGTCGTTCCAGATTTAGGAGTAACTTATCCATTCCAATGGAATCAGAAGTCACATCAAGCTATATTCTTGAGTGGAACCCAACTTGGTACGTTCAATTATCAGAATACAGCTTACAGCATTTATCCGATATTCGTTTCTTTGACAGATGGTGCTACAATCTTTGAATCTGGTTATGGCATTGGTGCTGATTTCGTAGGTGAAGACGGAATAACATTATCGGAATTTAAATTATTAGGTCTCAATAGCAGTGACGCAACAGAAATGGGTATCGCCTTTGGTCTTTTTGATGGAGAGGAAGCTACAAAAGACACCTATACAGGTATTAATCTTGCATTTTTGTATTATCCATCACTCATCAAATTGCCAGCCCAAGCTGCTGCAAAAAGTAATATTCCAGCAGCTTTGCTCAAAAAGAAGCAAAAAGCGAATAACAAGCTTATTACACCATTTGTCAAATAGTATTTTTTTAGCATAAATCATTAAACTTTTCCTTTTAAAGGAAAAGTTTAACGAAGAAATATGAAAGAATTAACAATGGATGAGAAGAAGGGCTTGCTGGCCGAGGTTAATAAGCTCTTAGCTACAATCCCCGACTATCAAATGGCTATGCCCGTGATTGAGATGGAAAACAATGATATTTTCTTCACCGATGGAGCATATATTAGGCGTTTATTCATTGATCACGGAGAAATATGTTACGATTTTCTTGGCGAAACGTGCGAGGAAGCAATAGCGAGTCTTGCCCACGGAAGTATGGTCTCGTATGGCTATGAACTTTTCCCACCACGGCGCAAATGGTCTTGGGAGAAAAGCAACTCTCAACTCAACAAGTTTGAAAGCTTTCGAGCCTACTGCGATTCCTATATCTTTAAAAACATAGATCAAGCTTCACTTACCTATATGATTACTAACAGTCCAGTCTTTGATGCGATCAACCAGAAAGCTGCCGCCATACTCCAGAAGATTACAGCATACGATGTGCCGCTGGTTCGACTAATGAACAATAATTTTTCCTCCCAACTCGTTTGGTGGTATAAGAAGGAAGGGGAACGTTGGTTGTATTGTACTTTTGAGCAGGGAGAAGTCCACACAAGTATCTGTGCGGAGAATGATGATGAAATGGTATATAAAACTGTTTACGACAGCTTGGCTAATTATGCACAGAAGGAATTCGTTGTGTTCAGGGAACGCAACGGAAAGAATCCGTATCGGAAATACGATGATTTTATGGAGGAATGCCTCCATAAAGTGTACCCCGATTATAAATATCACCGTCCTCCCGAATATGATGACCGGAAATACGAAGAGCTTGATGCTGACTATCTCAAAGGCTCGTCTCTTTCAAGTAAATAATGTTTAATGGGAGCCATTTTTTTAGCATAAATCATTTATCTATGCCAAAGTGAAATTATAAAACAGATAGAAATGAATGCTTTAAAGTTATCTATAATTACTTGTTTTTCAATACTATATTCTCTCACATCTTTTGCAGAGGTAAAATCGAATGTCAGCATTGAAATAGGAAGCTTCGACTCTATACCATCAGAGATAGATGGTGGATGTTGTGTCTTTTATAAGTATCCAAACAAAATGCGAAATAAAAGCTACATAATGGTGAATGACCTTGCAACCACGGCCTACATGGTGATTAATCGTCGTCTAGAAGAGTTTACTCTTGTATCCAATCGGAAAGACGTATTTTGGTACAAGAATAAAAGGTTTACTTTAAAAGTGACAATCAACCATACACAAAGCAAAGGTGATAGTGAATTCTATAATGTGAAAGGCATTCTTATTGTGGAAGATCGTAACAAGAATCAACGGAAACTAGCTTTTTGCGGGAATTGTAGCTGGTAGTTTATACTTTGTAGCATTTGATGTAATTGATGTCTTACCCATAAGTAGTAATGAATAGCAGGTGTGTGGGGATTAGCATTCGCAAGTCCCTACACATTATGTCCTAAGACTCTGTTGGCAATTGGGTGTCTCGCTGACTATTGCTTCTTATATACCTACAACAGTAATAACCAGCTGTCATTATTAGTGCTATATTTTATAGCTATTACTGAATATTATCCTTTAATAAGATTATATTAAGTAGTACAAATTTATGAAATATTTTATTTTAAAGTGGTCATCAGAAAAAAAGCAGAACAATAAAACAAAACGAAGCTTATGGTGTCGTTTGCTGCATAAGATGATCGTTCCACTCAGTGCAAATCCTGATTTTGATGATAAAATAGAGGATGTTACTCTATGGTTTATTGAATATGACGATGTGGTAAATCATATTGCAAACAGAGAAATTGGATTTGCTAAAGATGGTAGGATTATTGTAAAAATGCCAGACGATAGAAATTATGGTTATTGGCTGGATACAAATTGCGAATTGGAAGATTTCAAAAAGATGGGTATAAATATGATAACCGAAAAAGAATTTAACGACTTATGGAATTCGGTCTATTACGATAGAGAAGCAAAAGAATTCAAGCAGACTGTTATCAAAAATGGAGACTAAAGAATGTATGCAATCTTGCCTTCACGGACATTTTAATTTAGAAATTTTATGATAAGATTGTTAATATTGTCGATATCGTTCGGCATAACATTTAATTCATTGGCTCAATCAGCTAAAATATATGATCATAATACTCATAAAGAGTTGGTTAAAGCTGAAAAATACATCCCAGGATTTGTCAAGGATTCTGTGAAAACATGCTTTCCCATATATCGTGTGCTTATCAAGAAAGAATATCGTAGTATGAAATTTGAAGCAGTGCCCAAATATATGCGAATAGAGACATATCTCGATTTCGATCATGCTACATTAGATGAAGTAATCGCAACCACATCAAATTGGGACTACATATTATGGGGCAAATATTCAAACTATAATTCTTACTGCTATTCTAAATCGAAAGATAATCCCTTGCTTTCATTCGTCAATGGTATTAAGCCTGATAAATTATACTTTTTATTTGGTCAATCCGATTTTCTGCTTGTCGAAAAATCCGCAGAACGTTACCTTGTACAATATGTAGATCATATGTGGAAGAAATGCGATTTACCAGAACTTACAAATAACATTAACGAATTCAACACCTACATATTCCCATATAAACAGAAAAAGAAGTTAGTATATTCTAAGTAGGTCTATAGTAGTACTAACTTATTATTTAAGGAAAAGTTTAACGATATATGAAAAAAATATTTTTTATTTCAATAGTAGCTTTTGCCCTGTTGTCTTGCATGGCCTCTTCGCCTCAACAAAGTCTACAGTCCCGATTATTTGGTTTTTGGGCGCCAAGTGGTGATGAGGTTACAGTGTTCAAAATCGATAAGGATAGTTTGTATTATGTAGATGAATATCCTATTGTGGCAGTCCCTTATCAGTTTGCAGGCGATAGTATGTCCCTAGATTATTGGGGAGCAACTATCGTACAACATATTTCATTTCGCAAGGATACACTTGTTATGAAAAATAAATTAGGCGAGGTTAATTGTTTTGTACCTGTTAAATGAGCTTATAATAAATCCTGAAAGAAGCATTTTCTTAAATAATATGCTATCTTTCAGGTATTTACATCGCTTTAAATCTACAATTTTAGTTATTTACACTTATGCCACTTCTATTTTTTTTGTGTTATGGAGCTCATTATTTTGCTTTCGCAAGTACGCTCAGGTAAATAAAGTGAAACTGAAAATGATTCGGCATTCTGATGCACCACTATTTTCTTGCCTTGCAATTCATATTGCATAGCTAGATTCTTTAGGCCGATACCACTTTTTACCACATCATATCGTAATTGCAAATTATTGGTAACCGTGATGATGCCTTTTTGATAAACGATGCTGATATGTAGTGGAGTGTCTACCGTGCAACGGTTATGTTTGATGGCATTCTCTACGAGAACCTGTATGCTTGCGGGAATAACTGTTCGCTGCATCGCCTCTTCTGGTATGGCATATTCCACCTGTATACTTTCACCAAAGCGTACCTTTTGCAAATAGATATAATTATTGACGAATTCAAGTTCCTCTGCCAGCGTTACCGTAATATGCTTGTCTGTACCTAGAAGATAACGATACACTGCTGACAATTTCTTGGTGAATACATTCGCCTTGTCGGCATCTTGATAAATCAGAGATGAAAGCACATTCATACTATTAAACAGGAAATGCGGATTCATCTGATTCTTGAGTGCCAGAAATTGATAATGGGCTTTTTTACGCTCTGCTTCTACGGCCCTCTGCTCAGCTATACGTCTGTTGGTATAGTATATATACAGTTCGATAAGCAACACGAAGAGCACATTACTGAAGATGGCCGGCACAATCAACCTAAGTAAGTCGACCGTACGATTAGGATACATGAAGGAGAAGAGTAGACGGCCCTCGATGGTTATGATCAGCGAGGTCATAAGACTAGTGCACACCACATCAAGCAGAAATCCCAAGACGGGATGTTTGCGTAAAACTTTTTTCAGCAGTGAGATAATAACATAATCTATCAAGAATATTAAAAGACCAGGGATAATGTTGTGTTCCCAAATATGTAGCACCTCTTGCCAATCAAAATTATTGGCAATAACTAGAAAGGTACTGATATTCATAAACAGTACCAGGATGAGTCCCAGGACCACAAGAGGAATATACTTCATTTCCATTTTAATCATAATGACTTACATATTATCATCCATCCATCGGAGTACATCAGTAGCGCGATTTCTACTGACAATAATCTTTGCTGGTGCCTCTGGCGATAGGGTTATACTCAGACGACCTGCAAAATAACGGGTACACTTGCGGATACTCTGAATAGATGCAATACAGTTACGGGAGACACGATAAAATGTATGCTTATCGAGCATATTCTGTAGCGCATCGAGGGTATACGACAGGATGTACTGCTTGCCTGCATGCGTATAAAGATAGGTATATTTTTCCTCACTGTAGAAATAGGCAATATCCTCTACCTCTACATGGCGGTATTCATCACCGATCTGCACCAAAAACCTGTTTTTGATGATATGCTGCTCATAATCATTGATTAACTGTCTTACCTCAGAAGAGCTGACGGCTGGCAAACCGTGTTTCTCCAATTTTACCAAAGCCCGTTCCAAATACTCTTCCTCCACTGGTTTAAGCAGATAATCCACACTATTGCTACGAAAGGCTTGAATGGCATATTCATCATAGGCCGTAGTGAAGATGATGGGTAGATCTGTAGGATGCTGAACGAAGATGTCGAAACAAAGTCCATCAGACAGTCTGATATCGGTCAGCAAAAAGGTAGGGTGAGTGGTATCCAACAGATTTAAAGCACTACCGATACTGTCGGCTCGCCCCACACATTCGTATGCAGGGCGCAGTTTATGCATCATACGCAGGAGTTCATCTGCAGCAAACTGCTCATCCTCTATAATAAGATATCGCTGATTCATACCGACAAAAATAGGAAAATTTACTTGAAATGAGCCGCATTATAGATAATTTCTTTTTCCGTCATGCCATAGGCAGAAAAATAACCCATGCATAGTCCACCGAAATTAAGATATGGATTACTTCGGTTATTGGTACTCATACGCAGACTGGTGAGGTAATCATAGGTTCGCTTATCGATAACCAGCAACTGTAGTCGGATACGGTCACCTTCGTACACCATCTTATCGTGATCCTCATCCTCGTTCTTCTCCAACTTCGACTTTGTAATCATCGTCAGGGTACGGTCTATGCACTGATTTTCATATCCCATATCCTTCATGACATTCCACATATAGATGGTATCATTGCGATATACTCGCAGACAGTAATAATTGCTGTCGTTCTTAATATCATCAAAATTAACATGAAGACCCAGTATTTCCTCGTTCATCACTTTTTCCCAAGTAAAGTTAAGTGCATTGATCGTTGTCGTATCCTGCATGGTAGAGGATGACTGGAAAGTATTACCACCCACATTCACCTGCAGGGTATAGGTAACACCTTTCTTGCCACAGAACCCTTCTTCTGCAATATACTTGCCATAACCTACAGATTGCAGCATCTGCATACTTCCATCATCACCGGTAATGATAACCCGAGCATCGTTTACTGGTACAGAGTCAGACGTACTCTCCATGTCCTGACTCATGCTTACCGAAACAGCAGCATCTGTATTCGTAACCCTACCTTCAACCACATACATCGGATCAGTAGAATGATACTCAAAATCTATATTATCCTTGCACGACCACAGACACATGGCCAGCAATATACTAAGAACATACTTCATATTCATCAAAATTTAATACTGTAAGCTACAGATGGGATAATGCCAAAAAGAGAAAATTGATAAGCCTGAATACCAGAAGCGGTACGAGAATCATTCTCAAAACCCACGATAAACGGATTTCGGCGGTTATAGGCATTATAGATGCTAAATGACCAGGTACTGGTATATTTAGCTTTCTTGACCGTGTAATTAGCACCCAGATCAAGACGGTGGTAACTTGGTGACCGATAGCCATTGCGTTCACTATAATAATAGAAATACTCGCCATTGATCTTGTATTTGGCGCTTGGCGCTGTAAGCGCCTGTCCTGAATTGTATTTCCAGCTGGCACTAAGATCCCATTTGTCGGTCAACTTATACATGGCCACTATCGACAGATCGTGTCTCCGGTCATTATTAGCAGTATACCAGCGACCGTCGTTGATGCCGTCAATCTTATTCTCTACCCAAGATAGAGTATAGCTGAGCCATCCTGTAAACTTGCCAGTATTCTTGTGCAGTCCCAGTTCTATACCATACGCATGGCTCCTGCCCTCCAGAAGCAATCGTTCTATTTCGATTTCAGAATTAAATGATTTACCATCACGATAGTCGTATACATGGTCTACATCCTTATAATAACCCTCCAGTGAAAAATCGTAAGCACCATGTTGCAACAATCGGGTATACCCCAGACTCACCTGTTGGGCCATCTCCGGCTTAATGATGTTACTGCTCATGGTATAACGGTCGAAAGGCATTGACCAGGAACTCGTTCTTACCGCACGTATTTGTTGTGTAGAGAACGTATAGCCCAATTTCAGGCTCTGAGATGAGGTAAGTTTATAGTTGACAGATAGACGAGGTTCCAACGTGGTATATGTCTTGACGAATTTGCCTGATGAAGAAAAATAAGTAGACAGGATATTGCCGTCTGCATCGAGTTCATAGTAAGGCGATCCACCCAAAACAGTAAACAGATTGAGTCGCAGACCCGAAGAGAAGGATAGTTGACTGCATGGTGACCAGATACCATTCATCCAAATTGCATTCTCCCAAGCTTTTCGCTCCTCATTCTGATGAGTATTACCCACATTCCAATCAGCAGAGCGCAAATGGATAAGGGCGGACTGCAATCCTATATTCCATTGGAGATTCTTCATAGGAAACCATTGTAGGGTATGGTTCAGACCATAATGACGTATAAAACCATTCTCATCGAAATCAAGCCCAAATCCGTCTATTTCCATAAAACTCTTATAATTGGAGTAGTATAGACTGGTCGTAGAAAGCAGTTTGTCACTATACGAATGCATCCATCGCAAATTAAGTGATGTATTCATCCAGTTAATATGAGACAGGTTCTGCACAGCCATGACATCCTTACCATTGAAAATAGCCAGAGACAAACGGTCTTTCGCATTGGCTTGCCAGTCTATCTTGGCATTGATATCATAAAAATAAAGTGAAGAATTTTTATAATCATGTGATAACTTCAGAAAGAGATCGGCATACGAACGTCGAGCTGTTACCAGGAAAGAAGCCTTATCCTTGACAAGCGGTCCTTCGGCAAACACCTTGGCAGAAAGCAACCCCAAAGAGCCTCCAAAGTGATGATCGTTCATATCACCCGATTTGGTCGATACTGTGAGTACCGACGATGTCGCATCGCCATACTGTGCCGGAATCATACCTTTGGAAAGCACGGCATTGGTCAGGGCTTCATCATTGAAACTGGAGAACATACCCATAAGATGACCGGCCTGATATATTGTAGTATTGTCCAGCAGCACGGCATTCTGTGCAGAAGTACCGCCACGTACCTGAAAACCACTCGAAGCTTCGCTTTCCGCCTTGATACCCGGCAACAGCTGCAATGACTTGAAAATATCACGCTCACCTAGAAGTGAAGGCACTTTCACGAGATCGGACAGTTGGATCTTCTCCTGACCTATCTGCACATTATTCAACCTCTGCTTGGCCGAACGAGAACTTACTACAACTTCATTCAACTGTTGCACCTGGTTAAATCTGGAGGTTGTATCCTGCTGTTCCTGCGCCATGGCAGGAACAGCACAATCTAATACTATACCTAGAAAATAAAACCTATGAAAATTAGAAATCATTACGAATTATTTGATTAACGAAAACAAAGATAATGCTTTCTATAATCAAAATAAAAGTGATTCTGATGAGGTGACATTTCCGTAAGATGAAATGAAACATAGCTGAGATAAAGTTTATTTTCAATCCATGAAGATACAATATGAAAGAATGTAATGAAAAATGTTGAAGCAAATCCCCAAATGTAACATAGAGAATAGTAAAAGGTACGTTTCACAAAGTTTATCTCATTGGTTTTTGGTAATTTTGCAGCCGAACTAAAATACCTAAACCAATGAAACAAATTATTTTTGCGAGTAAATGTATGCTTACGCTGGCTTTAACCTTGGCCAGTGTACATGTAGCCCCGGCATTTGGTCAAACGATAAATGTACCAGCAGATGCTGTTGTCGCTTCAACTGCAGAGCCGGGTAATCAATTTCCTAAAGTAGACTCACAGCGCCGTGCTTATTTTACTCTTTCTGCTCCGGAAGCGAAAGATGTAAAAGTAGATATTTGTGGCAAAAAATATGATATGAAGCGAGATGAGAAAGGCGTGTGGAGCGCTGTTACTGATCCGCTCGTAGTGGGCTTTCATTATTATTTTATGATTGTTGATGGTGTGCGTATGTCAGACCCTGCCAGTGATACGTTCTTTGGCTGTCATGTGCAAGCAAGTGGTATCGAGATACCGGAAGGAAAAGAGGGCGATTACTATCGACTGCAGCAGGGCGTGGCTAAAGGACAGGTTCGTTCTATGCAATATTTTGCGAAGAGTACAGGGCAGTGGCGCAGAGCAATGGTCTATACTCCGGCAGAATATGAACAGGGTAATAAGCGCTATCCTGTACTTTACCTGCAGCATGGTATGGGTGAAGATGAAACAGGATGGAGCAAACAGGGTATGATGATGAATATTCTGGATAATGCGATTGCCAAGGGTGATGCCGTTCCTATGATCGTGGTCATGGAGAGTGGTGATGTGAAAGCTCCTTTCAATTTTGCTTCAGGGGCAAGTAATAAAGCGGGTAATAGTCAGTATGGTGCCAGTTTTTATAAGGTTTTGCTCAATGACCTGATTCCTACTGTGGAGAAGACTTTCCGTACGTATACTGATCGAGATCATCGTGCGATGGCTGGTCTCTCTTGGGGTGGTCATCAGACTTTTGATATGGTATTTACAAATCTTGATAAGTTCTCGTATGCGGGTGCTTTCAGTGGAGCTATCTTTGGACTCGATATTCATGCTACTTACGATGGTATATTCTCTCGTCCTAAGGAGGTGAACAGTAAGTTACATTATTTATTTATGGGGTATGGTTCTGAAGAACACTGGATTGGTACCCAAGGGTTGGCTAAACAGCTACAGCAAGCGGGCATCAAGTTGGATACCTACGTTTCACAAGGTACAGACCATGAGTGGCTTACGTGGCGTCGATGCCTGAATCAGTTTATTCCTCATCTTTTCAAGTAAATCGTAATCTATAATTAAAATGAAAAATATTCTCTTAGGTTTAGCTTTGACAGCATCAACTTTTGCTCAAGCTCAAAATCCTGTTATCCAAACCCGTTATACGGCTGACCCTGCTCCGTTGGCGACAAAAGACAGACTTTATCTCTATGCTGATGTGGATGAACCGCATGCAGATTTCTTCTGGATGTATCAGTGGCGTGTGTATTCGACAACAGACATGGTGAATTGGACTGATCATGGTGAAGTTATCGGACTGAATACATTTTCATGGGCTGATGACCGTGCCTGGGCCACACAGTGTTGTGAACGTAACGGCAAGTATTACTGGTATGTATGTGCCCATAGTAAACTCTCTGGTGGTATGGCTATCGGCGTAGCTGTAGCCGACAGTCCGACGGGGCCTTTTAGGGATGCACTCGGACATCCACTATACGATGATGGTAAGTGGGATAATATCGACCCTACCGTACTTGTAGATGGTAAGAAAGCCTATCTGGTATGGGGTAATCCAGAGATTCACCAGGCAGAACTTAACGATAATATGGTTAGTTTTGTAAGTGATGTCACCCTCGTGCATCAAGATGAGAAGAGTTTTGGAGCACCTTCTCCGCTGTTCCGTGATTCTGCTAAAGTAGCTAATCATGCATATAAGGATATCTATACCGAAGGTCCATGGCTTTCTAAGCATGGTAAAAACTATTATATGCTTTATGCTGCAGGTGGTGTACCAGAACATATCGCTTATTCGATGAGTAAGAAACCTATGGGACCGTGGACTTACAAAGGCACGATTATGCCGCAACTGAACAGTACGCAGTCGTTTACTAATCATTGCGGTATTGTCGATTTCAAAGGACATAGTTATTTCTTCTATCATACTGGAAATCTTCCTGGTGGCGGCGGATTCGACCGCAGTACAGCCATCGAGGAGTTTACTTGGAATGCTGATGGTACTATTCCAACGATTATGCCTACTAAAGAGGGTGTAGCTCCTGTAGGTACACTTAATCCTTTCGAACGTGTAGAAGCTGAAACCATCGGTTATTGCGATGGACTTACGACCGATCAGAATGACAAAGATGGTGTGTATGTGAGCGAGGTTAAGAATGGTAGTTGGTTAAAGGTACGCGAGGTCGATATGAATAGTGGTGCCAAGAATATTACCGTTCGTGTGGCCAGTGCTACACAGGGTGGCTACATAGATATCTTTGCTGATAGTATCAGTAAAACTCCTCTCGCAACCATCGAGGTGCCATCTACTAAGGGATGGGAAAACTGGATAACCCTTTCTGCTCATCTCAAAGACAGCCCTGTCGGTGTGCATGATATCTATTTTGCTTTCCGTGGGCAGAAGGGACGCAAACTCATGAACTTTTACTGGTGGAAGATGGATTAAAAGTCTATAATCCAATAGTATTCATATTAATATAAGATAAAACCTGTGCAGAAGCAAATGGACAACTTCTGTACAGGTTTTATCTTATATTTTATGTCATTTCCGAGATATTTACACGTATTTTTAAAAAAAATAGCAAGAAATCTATATACTATCCCCAAAAAAATGTATATTTGGCAATAGTATATAGAGATGAAAAAGTAGTATATATTCGCTCAAGAAAACATAATTATATCAAGTAATAGCTTATGAAGCACTATTTTTATATTTGCATTTTACTAGTCGTTTTGGTTTGTTCTTGTACAGAACAAAAAGAACATAAATACGTTATTGGTGTTTCTTTATCTAGCATGGACAATTGGAGAAATCAATTGAGTAAGGAGATGAAGGAGTTTAAGTATTTCGATCCAAATATTGATGTAAATATTGTTTCTGACGAGGACTATTCGCAAAAGCAGTCTGATCAGATTAATATGCTTATCGATGAAGGTATAGATGTGCTGGTGGTAGCACCTAATTATAAAGACTCTCTTGTCGAAGCTATCAATCGTGCGTATGAAAATCACATTCCTGTTATTTTTTACGGTCATAAGGTGAATACCAATCATTATACGGCCTATATCGGTGCTGATAATTATAATATCGGCTATTCTATCGGGCAATATATGTGTGCCCGACTTCGTGGCAGGGGTAATGTCGTAGAATTAAAAGGCTTTAAAGATTATATGCCTACCATAGAGCGCCATCAGGGTTTTATGGATGCTATCGCTAAATGCCCAGGTATACGTATTATTGCATCAGAATATGCCGACTATAAAGCAGAACCGGCTACTAAGGTGATGGATAGTATTCTTAATAAGCGTACGGATATCGATTATGTCTTCGGACATAATGATATTATGGCGCATGCTGCATACAAATGCGTAAAGAAACATGGCATTAAGCGTACTATTCTTTATTCTGGCGTAGATGCGCTTAACATACCTGGTGGTGGAATGGAATTGGTGCGTGATGGTAAAATCAGTGCTACTTGTACTTATCCGACGCGCGGTGATAAGGTCATAGATTTGGCTCTGAAAATATTGCATGGTGAAAAATATGCCAAAGTTAATAAACTGAAAACGACTGTGATAACACCTACTAATGTGGGTATTATGATACAGTTTGCTGAGGAGTTAGAGCGTCAGGAAAATAATTTGGAATTGCTTTACCATCAGATAGATGACTACCTAAAGGAATACAAGCAATACCGCATGATTAATATTTTCGTTTTTGTTTTTATTCTATTTATTATTACACGTACAATCATTCTTTATATAGCTAATCGGAAAAAGGGAAAAAAGATTAAAGAGTTGCAAGACCGTATTATACGATTAACGAGAAAATAAACTGTACCAGAATAGTTCTGCAAGAGATAATTCTCGCCAAGAACGTCAAGACGCAAAGGCTTTTGTATCTTGGTGTCTTGGCGAGAAAATTTTTTATTTTTAGGAATACAAGCCGAAAGAGATCAACTTTAACATAAAAATCCTTTGCACACATAGTGCTCTTTGCAAGAATAAAATGTACCTTTGCAGCCGTAAAAAGATAAAACATGATTTCAGTAGATAATTTAACGGTTGAATTTGGGGTAAAACCACTGTACAAGAATATTTCTTATGTCGTAAACGAGAAAGATCGTATCGCCCTCGTCGGCAAAAACGGAGCAGGTAAGTCTACTATGCTCAAGATTCTCTGTGGGTTACAGAAACCTACCTCAGGCTCTGTCAATATAGGTACCAATACCACTGTGGGCTATTTGCCTCAGGTAATGAAACTGAGCGATGATACTACAGTTCGTGAGGAAACTCGCAAGGCTTTTGCTGATACCACCAAGTTGAAGGCGAAGATAGACCAGATGCAGGAGGAAATGAATACACGTACCGACTATGAAAGCGATAGCTATACCGAACTGGTTACGCGCTTTACAGATGCTTATGACCAATATATGATGCTCGGTGGTGATGGTTATGAAGCAGAGATGGAACGTACTCTTATCGGTTTGGGATTCGAACGTACTGATTTCGACCGTCCTACCAGTGAGTTTTCTGGTGGATGGCGCATGCGTATTGAGTTAGCTAAGATTTTGCTTCGTAAACCGGATGTGCTTTTGCTCGATGAGCCTACCAATCACCTCGATATCGAATCTATCCAGTGGTTGGAACAGTATCTGCAGTCTTTTGCCAAAGCCGTAGTTCTCGTTTCGCACGACCGTACCTTTATTAATAATGTCACCAATCGTACACTCGAAATTACATGTTCTCATGTAGAAGATTATCGTGTAAAATATGATAAATACTTGGAGCTTCGCAAAGAGCGTCGTGAACAGCAGTTGCGTGCTTATGAGAACCAGCAGAAGGAGATAGCTGATATCAGGGCTTTTGTTGATCGTTTCCGCTATCAGGCTACTAAGGCCGTACAGGTGCAACAACGTTTGCGCCAGTTGGATAAAATTGTACCTATCGAGGTAGACGAAGTGGATAATAAGGCTATGCACCTCAAATTTCCACCTTGCCTTCGCTCTGGCGATTTTCCTGTTATTTGTGAGAATGTGAGCAAAACTTATCCTAAACGTCTTTATCAGGAGCGTCAGCATTTAGAAAGTAGTGGCGATCATACCGTATTCTCTGGTGTAAATCTGACGATAAGAAGAGGGGAAAAAGTTGCTTTTGTCGGTAAGAATGGTGAAGGTAAGAGTACATTGGTAAAATGTATTATGGGACAGATTCCGTTTGAAGGTAATCTGAAAATCGGTCATAATGTGCAGATTGGTTATTTTGCTCAGAATCAGGCTCAGCTTCTCGATGATGATTTAAGTATCTATGATACCATCGACCGTGTGGCAAAAGGTGAAATCAGACTCAAGATTAATGATCTGCTGGGAGCTTTCATGTTTGGTGGTGAAACTTCAGAGAAAAAAGTAAAAGTTTTATCCGGTGGTGAGCGTTCTCGATTAGCGATGATAAGACTCCTCTTAGAACCGGTTAACTTGCTTATTCTCGATGAGCCTACTAATCACCTCGACCTTCAGAGTAAAGATGTGCTTAAAGAGGCAATCAAAGCCTTTGATGGTACTGCGATTATCGTCAGTCACGACCGTGAATTCCTGGATGGACTGGTAAGCAAAGTATATGAGTTTGGCGGTGGTAAGGTAAGAGAGCACCTTGGGGGTATCTATGATTACCTTCGTCATCACAATGCTGAAACGATTAATGATGCACTCCAAAAGTAGGGAGTGCATCATCTGTTTATTACCATTTCAATTCATCCTTCAAGATGACGCCATCGGTAGCATCTTCTGCAGTAAAAGTATTACCTTTATACTGTACGCAGAGCATGATCATTTCTTCAGAACCCGTGTTCTTGATAGCACGCTTTCCCTCAGGAGAAACTCGGATAATGCTTCCTTCAGATACAGGGATGTTTTCACCGTCTACTTGATAGAGACCTTCACCCTTGAGAATGAAGTAAAGTTCCTCATGGTTTTTATGAGTATGAAGAAAACCATTATCGTGTCCAGGAGCAAATGATTGGAATGAAAGTTCGCTGCCTGTTGTTCCCAGTGCCTGACCGATAAATACCTTGCCAGGAATCTGAATATCTCCCAATGGAAGAACATAATCTTTAATCTCGTTGAGATTGCCGACATTTACTGCTGTAAAATTCTTACCTGTTTTTGTAGTCTTTACTGATTTCATTTTCTTTATCTTTTTAATTGTTATATGTGTTAAACTCTAATTTTCGGTTGCAAAGTTATTGTGATTCAATAAATTATACAAGTAGGCACACTTTTGTAAGTCGGTTACTTTAAGGTAACTAATGTCTGAATACAAGGGAAACGCAATCATAGTTTTACATAGTTTAACATATATACTTTCTTGCTGAGCAATTTAATAGTTACTTTTGTGCAGTAATATAACAAAAAGAAAATATTGGAATGAACAGAACCGAAGTTAGAGATGCGTTATTTCCAGATTGTCCTATCCGTAATGTGCTGACTCGCATAGGTGATAAATGGTCATTATTGGTACTTTTCACGATGGAGCGCAATGGCAATCAGCGCTTCAAGGAGTTGCAGCGCAATATCCCTGATATCTCACAAAAGATGCTTACAGCTACTCTTAAAACGCTTGAAGCAGACGGATTGGTATTACGTAAAGCTTATCCGGAAGTTCCACCACGAGTAGAGTACACTTTAACAGATAAAGGTAAGAGTTTATTGCCTCATATCGATAGTCTTATTGGGTGGGCTCTTGACAATATGAATGACATTATGGAAAATAGAAAGAATTATCTCTTAAAATAAAAGGTGTGCCGATAATATGATGAAAAAAGAAAACAAACTTGAATATTATATTTCAGCCCATTTAGCTGTTTTATTAGGTGGTTTTACAGGCTTGTTTGGCAAATTGGTAACCCTTAATGAAGTTGACATCGCGTGGTATCGCATGGCTTTTGCCACCATTTTTCTCATGGTAATTGCAGGAATCCCAAAGATATCAGCCACGAAATTACTCAGATTAGCCGGCGTGGGTTCTTTATTAGGACTGCATTGGATATTATTTTATGCATCCATCAAGATGTCGAATATTTCCATAGGTGTAATCTGTTATTCTCTCGTAGGATTTTGTACGGCCATCATAGAACCATGGGTATATCATAAGAAGATATCGGTTACAGAGCTATTTTATTCGATGCTCACCATGGCTGGTCTATTACTTATCTTCTCTTTCGATTCGCGTTATCGTGCAGGTATTGCAGTGGGAGCCGTCTCAGCGGTTGTAGCTTCGCTTTATGGTGTACTTAATAAGAAGGAGAGTGAGGGTGTGAAGGGTAGAACGTCATTGTTTTATCAGATGAGTGGCGGTGTTACTATTTTATCGGCTATCATACCGCTTTACCTATATTTCTTTCCAAGTACACAATCTGTTGTCGTTATACCAGAAGGAAGTAATTTGTGGTGGTTGTTAAGTTTAGCATTGTTTTGTACAGTAGGAGAGTATTTATTAGTTATCAAGTCTCTTCGTGGCTTATCTGCTTTTACCATGAACTTAAGTTTTAATCTTGAGCCCGTATACAGTATCATCATTGCCTTCCTATTTTTTGGTGAAGGTCGCGAATTAAACTTTTCCTTTTATGTCGGCATAGCATTGATTGTACTGAGTGTGATATTGCAAACGATGCGATCGAAACATAAATAGGGGAGATTGAAATCTCCCCCCCCCAACAAAAACCTCCGTTAATTTCTTGCATTTCAGACGGTGTCTTACTCATCAGACAAGCCTTCGCTGTCGGCTAATTGACTCCGCCCATGTGTTTACAGTGCTTGAAATGTTAAAAATGCACTTTCTTCAGAAATTTTCTTCGATTTTTTTGGCAAATTCATTTTGATACTTTATTTTTGCGATATAATAGTAAAAGATCTTGGAGTATGGAATACCTGTAGACTATTTTGCTATATGCCTTGTACATGTCGCATATCCTTCCGATTCGTGGCGTTTGACTTTTCGGTTAGTCTATCGCAATTCCATTTTTTTCTTCCCCATAGTACCTTTTTGCCTTTATACTGGATATTACCAAAATATCCTTTATAAGTTTAATTTCATATTAACGTAAATGTTTTATAAGTATCCATTTAATAGCTAACTAAAATTATAAACCGATGAAAAACAAAGCCATTTTATCTATACTGCTATTTGTCTTTACATATACTAAGGCAGAGGGACAGACGATTGTTTACACATATTCAATGTCTCGGTAAATGGAAATGGACTGGCTTTTCCCGTAGAGAAAAAATGGTAAGTTTTTTCATAATATTTTAAATTTAAAGGAATGTATAAAGTTATATTTTTCTTAATATCGATAACTCTCTTATGTCTTTCATGTAACAATGAAGGCTATAAGGAGACAGACAGGTACATGGAGATAGACAATCAAGATTTGAAAAGGGAACTGGCTTTTTATGTTGACTCCTTGGATTCCATTCATAAAGGCGAGGACTATGTCATAAGAGTATATTGTCGGGATATCAGCAACATTCTGAAGCGATATACAATATCCGATGAGATTGATTATGATTCGTGGAATAGATGTCCATATAATTTTAAAAGCAAAGTTCATGGTAAGGACATCTTGTTTGTGATGTGGACGGTGGATCCGAGACAATCGCTGGCTATGAGCCCCGTTTTCAAATTAGATGACAAAAGCTTTGGCAAGGAGGTAAAGAAATACTTTCCAAAAATATACAAGAAATATGGCTTGAAAGATTCACGTTATCCTCAGATAATATACGAGCCAGACTTGATATATCTTACTTTCTTAGGGAATAAGCTCATTGGAAAATATAGAAGTAGAGGACTGCCTGGAGAACATGTTCCCGTCAACATTAATAAAAAAATAATATATATGTGACATCAATCAATCATTGGTTTCATCACTGGTGTATGGGGAAGATATAATCATAAATTCAGAATTAAATAATAAACCAATAAGTTTCTATGAAAAAAATATTGTATTTTTTTATTGTCTTCGTATTGATTGTAGTATGTGCCAAAGGACAGAATCAAGAAAATCTCAATACCCTTCGTGATAGTTTAGCCAAAATGGTCCTTTGGGGGAATCTGCGTAACGACACGACAATGCTCGAAAGAGCATTGAAACTTTCAGACTTCTTACTTAGTATTGATACTACGAACATCGGTAAGAGGCATTGTTATCATCACCGTTCCATGATTTTCTTTTCTTTGGGACACAAGGATGAGGCTATGGCCAACGCTGAACATGCAGTTTTGACCCTTCAAGCAAATAATCCGTTACGGCTTATCTTTATGTCGGCAAAATACTTAAGGGAACATAATAAAGACTCGGCTGCTTATTACATTGAAAAGACAATTGCTGTTTGTGACAGTTCATTGAATGAAGAGTATAACGAAGATATGGCTATTAATAAGATTAAGGCAATTTATCTGCGCGATGGAGAGAAGAAAGCAAAGATTTATTTGTCAGAACTATTAAGGACACATCCAAGCCCATTGCTAAAATTATTTAAGGAAGACTGGGATGAATGGGTTCGCATGAATAATGAGGAATTAAAACTGATGAATATTAAGATCTTGAGATAGAAATGGTATGTTGGAAAGCAAACTTAGTATTCTATTTAACAAATTCTTTGACTTTCACATATTCTTAAATTAAGATGAATAAACTCAATATATTATATATGCTTATCTCTACGATATTTACATTTGTTTCTTGTACCCGTGTCAAAAACAAAGACTTGAAAGTAAATATTCTTGCTCTGACTGAATCTGAAAGTGTCTATTTCATTCAGAAAGCAGATACAATAGAAAATAAATGTTATATTGTTACAGGAGATAACGATAAAATAAGTATAACTGTACCATATAGTACTAATTATATTATTGATGATTTAAAGAGAAAGGGCAAGGGCAAGGGCCTTTCAGCTTTTCCAATATCCCAAAGACAGAGGGGGTATAAAGAAACTTTGCAAGAAATGAATACATGTTTAAAAGTTATTTTAAGCAAGTATTCAAAAGAAAAAAACATCAACATACATTGTGATTTGTCTGATTTTAGTGATATTGCCATCATTGTTTCGCAATGTCTCCCAGAATATAAGTGTAAGAATAAATCTCAGATAGAAGAGTGTATAAACCATACTACATTAGCAGCAGATTTGACCGCAATATTGGGAATGTATAATATGAGCGTACAATCCATATCATTAGACTTAGAAGCAAAAAGTATTTATATGAATAAGGAATTATTTTTATCAAATCGCACTACATCTATTAAGGATATACCTCAAAAAATTCTTGCTGTTCCAATCAAAATAAATATCGTAAATAATCAAAGTGGTATAAATAGAATAACGAAGAAACAATGAACTGTAAAAGGAAAACGAATAAATTCGGTTCATCCGACAAATATCAGTTAGCGATGATATGAGAGGATAACAAAAAAAGTGGTTGTTTTTTTAAAAAAAACAACCACTTTTTTGTTGAGATTTCAATTTTTTTTGGCAATAACATCGAAGTTGACCCAAACTTCTAAAAAATGAGCAGCCAATCACGGTTGCTCATTTTCATTATACCAAATTCTTTTTTAGATATTTCTCTATTGTTTCTTTTATGATATTCCTTATTCGTATTTCTTCAGTCACAATTCTTCCATTTTCTGCTACCTCGTCAACAACAATGATAATATCACCATTTTTTTTTATTTTCTTGAAATATGAAAACATAAGTTTACCAACAACCAATACAAGTACATTGTCTCGCTTCCAAGCATAAGGTGCGTTAGCTACAGACGATGCATAAACATTGGCTACAGTTTTGTCTAAATTCAAAATGGCTGTTTGTGCTTTGGTATACAGAGACGGTATTTGACCATTATATGCTATTCCTACAAGGAAAATTCTGTTTAAAACATTTTCTACCTCATTACTTGCTATTACCATTACTTTCTATTCTCCTAAACATATCTTCAGCTAAACTATAGCCGTTATTAAGATACCAATCAACGTCTATATCGTAATTGGAATACTTTTGTTCATTCAACAACTCAGATTTAGAAAAATCTTTGCGTTCAACCTCTATTCTATCACCAGCTTCATTAATCAAGTGTACTTTCTTACCCATATGACTCATATATGTTTATAATTCTACAATAAATATCCTTATTTTTGCAAAAAAACATAAAAAATCTGAGAAAAACAAATTCTACGTGATATTTATATTAAAAATACGTATAGAATATGAATAAAAGACTTACAGAATCTGATTTACATAGAATTGTTAGAGAGTCTACTAATAGAGTTATAAAAGAAACAATGGTGAATAGTTTAAATGACATCATTATGGTTGCAAGTTTTCCGATGGATACATACGACAAGCATATCCTTGATAAACTTGGTGATGAGGAACTAAGAGAGATTACTAACCAAGATGAAAGATGTGGTATATGGGACATATACGATTTCGAAGACGAAATCAACAACAATAATATTGATAATGATAATAATTGGATTAAAGTAATAAGATAACATATGAGTAAGAAATTGATAAAACTAACAGAAAGTGACCTTCATAGAATTGTAAAGCAGTCAGTTAACAAAATACTGAAAGAAGGAGTTGGCGATAATGCATATCTTCAACAGAATATTCAACAAGCAATTTTTTCTTTATCGGCTGTTGCAAGTGTCTTGCAGAAAGAATCTGAATCCCATGTATATGGTGGCGATAGTGAAATGATTCCTGATGGAAATGCGCACTTTGAATACAACAAAGTATATGAACTTTGTCTAAAAACTATGAGGGCTTTAAAGAGCATACAGTAATATTATGCAGCAACCAAGCCAATTCTGATTTCAGACCACTTACGAACAAGTCCAATCGACTTGGCGAACATATGGGCGAATCTTGCTGATTCGCTCATTTTTCTTGTGTTCCAACGATACACAGCCTCGTCAATATACTGCTGTAAATGCTCATCAGATACATCGTGATAGCAACCCACAATCATACGTCTGAAGTGACTCCCAAAACCCTCAATGCTGTTGGTGAACACGTCACCATTGGCATACTCTTCAGCACCGTGATGTACTCTCTTGTGGTCATAACCCAATGCAGCGAGTCCGTTATAAGCGTTCAATTCATCAGTGATGACTCTTGAACCATCCTCAACAAACTGCTGAATATAAGGTAGCAAAGTAGCACCGTCAGTCTGTTCAACAACGAATGCGTGAACGTAAGTAATTGGCTCAATTTCGCCAACACCATTGATGAACTCACTGCGTTCCATCATACCAAACACAGGAGTCTTGGTCTTTGTAGAACGACCTTGTGTATGAGGTGTTTTCATTGACTTGTGCTTCCACTTCTCTTTACCACCAATGTACGCTTCATCACATTCTACTGTACCCTCGAAAGAATCTTCATCAGACTGTTTATACAGCAAGCGTACCTTCTGAAGCATATACCACGCTGTTGACTGCGTAACCTTGAGGTCACGACTCAACTGATGACTGCTGATACCCTTCTTGTGACTGCTAATAAGATACATTGCAACGAACCACTTGATAAGTGGCAACTTGGTATTGTGGAAAATCGTCTTGACAAGACAAGAGAAATTCTTGCCACAATGTTTACAACGGAACTTACCGTCTTTGCGTACCACACAGTGATGCTCGTGGCAGTATGGGCATTCAACATCTTGCTCATCACCCACACCCCAACGTGCTTCTGTGATAGCTTGCTTGCACTTCTCGTCTGTGTTGAAGTACATTGTCATATCAATGATGTTGTCGAATTTTGAAAAGTCTATCATAATATCTTTGTTTTTTAAATTATACTACAAAGATACGAAAAAGTCCAGTGTTAAGGGGCTATTTTATACGTATAACGTTACAAATTTCGACAAATATACGAATTTCAATTTACTTTGTAAATTGTATTTGATGATTCTATAGTAAAAATCAGATACAAAAATAATTTCCTCAGAATCTGTTTGACTCTGAGGAAATCTTAAAAGTTGGGTCAACTTCTATATCATTGCCTTTTTTTTATTCCTTTGTAATAAATAACTATATTATGAAATCTTTACAAGATACTCAATACATAAAGAATAAACGAAAGAAGTTAAAATTAATTTATGGTTTCATTGCATTTCTTCTTTTAATATTGTGCGTATTATTAAGTTATGTATATCGCCCTTATGTTTATTCTCATCACATAAACGATTATCATATAGCTGATTGCTACACAAGTTTTTTGGGTGTTCCCATTATTGTATTTTTGACACAAGCTTTACGAAAAGAAAAATGGAGTATACCTACTAATATTTTTTATGCCACAGTTTTTTTGATAGGGTGGGAAATCGTTGATGGTTTTTTAGCAAAGCAATATGATTGGATAGATATTATAGCTTGTATTTTTAGTGGAGTAATACTATATGTGATTCATCGAATTACTTGTTTTAAAAGTATTCATGAATAACTTCTGGTGATTTTCTATGAAATTTAATTTCTTGTTTATTTGGTTGTTTATCAGAAAGTTAGTATATTCGTGGCATGAAACGATATTTCGTGATATGCGTGTTCGTATAGGTGCAGAAGGCGGGCGTGTGCCAAATTCAGTTTTAACAGAACCTTTGAAGAGTGTCCTTGACAAACTTCAGCTACTCTTTTCTGACGGTCAGCCCAATAATGCAGCGGCAATGCTTTTTACGAAGAACGAGAAAGGTTATTATCCGCAGTTCACCATTCAGATGGCAAGGTTCAGAGGAACTGACAAGAACGAATTCATAGACAACCAACGTGCTTACGGCAATTTCTTTGACTTGTTGGACGCTGGCATGGCGTTTAGTTTCAAGCATTGGGAAGAATACAATGCCTTTGTCGGTATCGCTATTTATGATGACCGAATAGAGGTTCTTAATCCAGGAGCACTTCCCCGCGGGATGACGCCAGAGAACATCAAAGACCCTCATGGCTCTTTCCCCTATAATCCCATCACGGCTTTTTTAGGTCCCATCTTTGGAATGTAGGTTTTACTCATTGGCATAAATTGTATTAGTGAAATAAAAAAGTCGGCTCTTTTTAGGGTCGGCTCTATTCTTATCGTTCACAAAAATAGGAATTTAGTTTCAATTTTACAATATAACGCAATAATAACTTATTGTCTATTAGGATATTTTAGAATTTCTATGTGGTCTGTTAAGACCTCTGCGTGGTCTGTAAGTGGTCTGAGGGAAATTTATCGATTTGAGAGAGCTTTGAGACACGCTGCAAAGCAAAATATCCTTTTCTCATCATTTTCAAAAAAACTTTCTGATTATTCCCTATCCTTAAGGCAAAAGGAAGCGTAACTATGGGCTCAGCTGCCGAAGTTCTCGTATCTTCACCTTTTCGTCGCTCCCTTTCCCGACATTTTTTTTGCGTTTTCCTGTCGCATCGGTCGTTTCGTTTCAGGTGCCTTTCAAGGGCGGCAAGGCTGGAAATACAAGGTTTTTCGGAAAAATACTACCTAACGGTGTGGAGATTTTTTAGAAAACCGAAGGCTTGACTTTTATTTCCAAAGCCCGCTGCCATACCTTTACACCTGCACGATTATCGCAAACTCATTTCTGAGAAATGGATACAATTATTGTTTTCAAATGTTTTTAGGAAAATGGAAATCGCATACAAGAATGGTAAAGCCTTCAGAGAAATTTCGATGAAAGAATGTATTATTAGTTGATTATCAGTATTATACACTCTAAACGGTAGAAAAGTGCCCATATGGATTCTGATTAGATACGAAAAGGTAAGGATTTAACGTTTTTAACCTTTTGTTGCACCAAAATTACAGAAAATATGGGTGATGTGGGGTGGTTAGCAGTCACTCCATATGCCTTTTATTGCCACAGTGGTTCGTTTTCCCAACCAGAAGGAAAACCCAGGGCAACTTTATCTATTTCTGGAAACGTAGCAAAAAGTCTGTTCATCTTGTCAAGTATATCGTTATTTGGAGATATGATGTCGAGGAAGTACTTGATGATGCACATATCAAAGTACACTTTCAAAGGATCTGTCGGCAAGGTAATCCAAGGACGTGACATTCTAATTGGCATGGTAGCACGAATAGAGAATACCCTATTCCATACACGTGCATGATGACAACATGAGTTCCTTGTTACAGTGATAATGGTAAGCCAAGATTCAAAAGGTGCAACTTGCAAGCCAAAAGACTGTGCAATACGTTTCTTTATCTTCTTATTCTTGATGTTGGAATAAATATTGGTGATTACACCAAATGGCAATATCTCGGTCAGCATCCATGAAGGTGGGTACTGATTGGTATATGTCTCTTTGAAATGGTTGATGAAATCCTCTTTTGTATGGTTCAGTTCATCTTCTATAAGACGTATAGAGCGATTGAACTTGGACGGATTTGAGAAATTGTTGGCATCAGTCATCCAAAAAGGGTTACCTGTCATTTCCGTTCCAAAGTTCACGATTGCACAACGCACTGCGACCTCTATCTTTTCAATTTCATTGAATAAAAGTAGGCGTAGCTTCTTGTCAAAACGATACAACATCATAACCTTACCGAAAGTCACTCCTTGCTTGAATAGATGTTGCTCCTTGGGAATAGAAAGCAATGGGTACATATAGGCAGACAAGCGATAGTAACCGATGTGGGAAAGATAATGCTGAGCCTTTTCCTCATCAGTTATTTCCATACCTCTTGTTTTGAGAAGCTGCACTAACTCATGGGGTGTGGAATATGTTTTTATAAACGGAATTTTTGCTGCCATATACCTATAAAAACAAAAACGACCCGCACATTTGAGCATCGTTGAGAGGCTTGGCGGGTTCTCGTATTGCAAAGGTACGAATATTCATTGATAATACAAACTTTTTTGCAAGAAAAATCATACGAAAGTGGATTTCTTTGACTTAGACTAGAAAAAGTTGTCACTTTAGGAGTCAAAAAGAAAGTGACAATGAAGCACAAGACAAGAACAGAACGCGTGTATAATGAAGCCACAGGTTGGTATGAGACACGCGAGGTAGAATTGAAAGGTTACACATTCACGGACGATGATCGTATTTTGATTGTCCGTGAATACCTTGAAAATGGTGTGGCCGCAGAGAAAATCATCAAGAAGTATCACATCAGCAGCCGTTCAGTGCTGTTTTCTTGGATGGACAAGTTCCTGAATGAAAAAGATTCATTACCTTTGCAGCAGGAACCTGTAGACGATGATGATATGGCAAAGACAAAGGATGAACGCTTAAAGGAGAAAGACGCAGAGATAAAGCGCCTCCGCAAAGCTTTGGAACTGGAGAAGCTCCGTTCCCATGCCTATTCGACCATGATTGATCTTGCAGAGCAGACCTTCAATATCCCTGTAAGAAAAAAATCTGGCACCAAACAGTAAGTCTGCTTCGCGAAGACGGCTCAGGGGCGGCCCTGAGCACGCTTTGCGGGCTGTTTGGTTACAGTAGACAGGCATATAATAAGCGAGACGATAAAGACGGTTTTGCAGAGGATGCCATAGAGCCCATCATCATGGAGAAGGCCCGTGAGTATCGCAAGGCCAATCCTGGTCTGGGAGCATCGAAACTGCATGCCATCCTGAAGAAGATGTTCGATGACACAGGTTGCTTCCCGGGGCGTGACGCATTCACGGAAATGCTTCGCAAGCACGGGCTTATGGTGCGCATCAAGCGTCGCAGACGTTACAAGACGACAAACTCTGAGCACAACTACCGTAAGTATCCCAATCTCATCAAGGATCTCATGCCGACCCGTTGGAAAATGCTGTTGCCGAGCGTGCTAACGGCATATTGAAGACAGAATGGCTCTATAGGATGACCATCCCAACACGCAAGGCCTGCAGGAAGGAACTGACCCGCATCATCGCCTTCTACAACGACGAAAGACCGCATATGAGCATTGGAAACCAAACACCATCAGTAGCACATACTCAGAGCGGACCGCAGCAACGAATGTGGAAAAATCCTTGGATAAATCCTGATTCTTAAAGAATAGTTTGTATCTTTGCACACGATTCAGAACGATAAGAACGTAACCGAGTCAGTGAAACTACCGCGAAAGGGTTAACCCTTTCAGTTGTAAGAACAAAATGAAGACAACCTATATAGTCTAATTGAAAACTAATATCGTTATAAGCATCAGAACAGGTAAACGCTTTTAGAGAGATAGTAATTATAGTAATAACCAGTTAAGTTTAACTCTCTAAAAAGTGACAACCTTTTTCCGTTAAGGTCATATGATAGAACTTCTTTCTCGATAGCATTGTTTATGTCTGAAATAATTGCTACATAAGCAACATTATTGAATTAAATTTAGGAAATACGTATTTTTATTCGTTTGCTTTTCTCTCCTTAAGAATATCCACTATAAGACTCAGTCGTCGTCGCAGAAAGACAGTCATCGTTCCTCAGACTAACTTTCCCCGACTATGGCACGGTAAGAAAAATCCTTGGCGGTATGCCTTGAAAGACTTCAAGACTATACTGCCAAGGACTTTTCTTTGTTTGCCGTGCTGACAACGGCTGACTTTTATAGCCACAACTCGCAGTTCCATTTTCATCGCACCGCGAATTCAACAAGCAAGTGCAAATTTAGTTTATATTCTTCATAAAGCACTCTTTTGGTGTTGAAAAGTTGAGTTTTGCTCTTGGTCTATTGTTAATTTTTTCCATAATCTTTGTAATTTGCTGTTGGCTTATGTGTTCAAACGTTGTTGATTTTGGTATGTACTGTCTGATTAATCCATTTATATTCTCAATAGCTCCCTTCTGCCATGAGGAGTATGGATCAGCAAAATAGACAGGCGCTCCAATACTCTTGGTAATCTTCTCATGTGAAGCAAATTCCAAACCATTGTCGGTAGTGATAGTTTTGATCACATCTTTATATGGCCAAAGTAAATGTATGATAGCTTCAGCCAGTTTATCAGTGTTCTTGCCATGCTTCATTTTCTCATAAGTAGCAGATTGGTACTGCGTTCTGTAAGAGTAACAATCGCTCCATGATTACCTTTTCCCACAATAGTATCCATTTCAAAGTCTCCGAAGCGTTTCCCGTCAGCTTCTACAGGCCTTTCACTAATGCTTACTCTATTTGGAATAGCCTGTCTCTTACCTCCAACAGGTCTAGTTCGATGCTTCAGCCGATGACGGCAATTACGCTTCAATTCGCGTGAAATGGTACTTGGACTCACTTTTATTGCAGTTGCAATCTGCTTTTTATTTATTCCGTTTTGGAGTAAGATAAAAATTGTGTACCTTTGCTTCGAGTTTAACTGTTTGTACATAGCAATGCAAAATTAGTTATTCTTGGGGAAATTTCGGTCTCCCTTTTTTCTTTTTTATGCATTGCTTGTTGAAATTCCAAGTTTATGCTATCATGGGGGCTGCTCGCCCCCCAAACCCCACGGTGTTTTCAGGTATTAAGTTTTCATACCACTACACCTTAGAAAATTGCACTTCTATTGTGAACTTGCATCACATTCACTTGTTCTAGCAAATCCTTTTCAATTTGATCAGGAGAAATATTTCCGGAGTAAGTTTTTATGATTTTTCCGTTGTGAATATAAAAAATGACATCGCAAATATCAGTTAGCGATGATATGATATGAGAGGATAAGACAACTGTTTTTTGCTGAGCACCTATTTTTTTCAACCATTTTTTCAAGACAACTACACCTGTTAAATCTAAGCCATTAAAAGGTTCATCTAAAATATATAGATTGCTATCTCTTAGCATCATGATCATAAGCATGAGTCGTTTTTTCATACCCAAAGAATATTTTGTAGGAAAACGATTTAACGGTAATTTGAAAATCTGGTTCAGATGGTCTATATCTTGCTGGGTATATTTTATTTTTCCAGCTTCCAGGCAAAATTTTATAAATTCATTGCCAGTAATTAGTGGATAAAAATATAAAGTGTCAGAGAGAAATCCGATGTCTGTGCTGGAAGGAATTATAATTTCTCCTTCGTATTTTTCGAGACCAGATAAACATCGAAAGAGAGTACTTTTCCCAGCTCCGTTTTCGCCCATAAAGCCATAAATTTTTCCAGGTTCTAATGTTAACGAAATATCTTCGATAACATATGAGGTATCGTATTTTTTCTTAATGTGTTTCAACTCTATCATAAAAATCTTTATATTTTAATTGGATATATTTGATAAATATGAGTGATATTATGCATGAGATCACTATTATAGATAAGTATTTTAGTGCAGCTACATTCACTGAAAATAAAGTGGTAAGAAGAATTATTGAAATGAAATCATTTCCTATATATATATATCTTAGACAATTTGCTTCAAAGAGGAAAATAATGGATATCAATAGGAGTATAATACATGAAAAGAAATAATTAGGTTGATAAAATAAGGATATAATAAGAAATGGAGATAACAATACTATACTATTTCCTACAGAATATTTTAGTTTATTGAATATAATTCTATTAGCAGATTTGTACAAAAGTAAGTGTTGCTTTTCTGGTTTCTGAAATAAAGTGATTCCCAGTAAGTATATAAATGTCAGAACACTTACCAGAAAGATCTTATTATTTTCGTAGACTAAACCTATAAAAGAAGCACATATACCTAGAATGTATGGTACGATTAATATTCTTAAGCTATTTTGATATTCATAGCTTCCTTTTAAAAGTAAAGGGTGTGTAAATAACTTTAGATGAATATGCCAATTAGGAAAGAATGAAGGGATAAAAGCAAGTAATAAGCATAATATAGCAGTTAGTAGGGAATCTTTTAAAATACAAGTGATAGAAAATGGTATTAAGATGATAAGGTAATCTATGCAAAATAACCATTTTGTTTTTTTTCTATATATTTCTTTTACAATTCTTTTATCCCCTCGTTTAATATGTAAACTCAATATTAGTGAAAATGCTATAGCGATTATTTCTATTGGAGATAGTTTTGAGACAACATATAGAAAAATCGCTAGCAAAAAAATATTAAAATCGAGATTATGCCAAGCTGTTGGCATAATCTCGATAGTATCTTTACATGTAACTGTAAATAGTTGACCATATTATTCAATATTCAAATATAATATAGCAGATAGTGAGAAACTGTATAATTGCTATCACGATTCATATTATGGTATCTTTTAGCGATAAAAGAAGTCTTATTATTTATTCATATCACGTAATAGTTTCACAAACATAAAAACAATAATTAAAAATCCTACACCCATTTCAAGAATATAGGGTGTTGACATAAATTTGTTGTTGTTTGCACTTATAATCAAAATTACTACGAATATATATAATATATATGTTGGAATATTAAAGATCTTCTTCATTTCTAGCACAATATATCAACTTGTTTTATAATGGAAAATCCATTGGTGGTATATTCCAGATACAATAGATTGGTCCATGTTATTTAGAAATTTAAAATTATTTTCTTCGCAGCTTTATATTTGTGTAGATATAGTAACCTATTATGAAAAAGAGAATAGCTATAACTATCGTGGGTTGTAATTTTGTGATTTGCGCTGAACATACTGTAATATATAATAATACTAAAAGAATCAGTGATGCTACAATACTAATATATCTTGACAGAAGTTTAGTATTATCTGGTGTCACTTCTATCTTTGAAATCTGATTCATTTTATAAGGATTTCTCTTGTAATAGCGAAATAATGCATATATTATTAATGAAATAATAGGCAGGAATATTATGTAATATTTTGAACAATAACTTGTTATATTTCCCCATAAATCCCAATGTAAGATAATTTTTTCTGTATTATCTACTATTCTAACTATTGCTACTATAAAAATTGCAATAATTGCAGAAATCTGTAAAATTTTATTCTTCATATGACAAATTTTTAGATATATTGAGCAAGATTAAATTTCTTAATGTGTTTGCATCTACTATTTTTACTTTTGCTTTATGACACCTACTCCTTTTATAAAGTCTGGCCTGCTTACTGCGTTCCGAAATCCGGTATGTATCTTATTTAAATGTAAGGGACAATAGTAAGGGAGTATTGCCACTAAAAAAATGTATCTAATTTTCGAAAGTGAGCTCTTCTTTAATCGATGAATTCAACAAACTCATTTGCTAACTCATTTCCTTGTGATACAACAGAAATAGTATAGCTTCCAGCTATAAACAAGTCAAATGATAATTCTGTTGTAGGGTCAGCCTGTCCTTCATAGCTGTCAATTAATACACCGTCAAGATAAATTAGAACGGTAACATCTTCAATATTTTCATAGAAAGAAATATTAGCTATTCTGCTATTTTCATCTATATTTATAACAGATTTAGGAGTCGTGTTTTTAGGAGCTTTTCGCTTCATTGGCGGTGTTATAGGTTCACCTGCAGAAATAGGGAGAGTGCCAACTGCAATTATCACTACTAACATTGCCACTATTACTTTCATAGAATATTTGTTCATTGTATTTAACTTTTGAGGTTTACAAATTTTTAATTATTCGAATGGATTATTTTTAATTTCGATGGCAAATATAGGGCAGAGATTATAGAAAAGCAAATTTTAGCGTAACATTTTTCATTTCAGATTTGCATAGCGTTTTGAGCGTAAATACCTATAAGAGAGGCGGTTGCAGAAAATGCAACCGCCTCTCTTATACTATTTTGCAACCAGTAGATGCTTTATTGTGCTATTAATTTGGCTTTTATTCGGGTTCGATTACTTTTGATAGTACTCTTACTAATGGCAAGAATATGTTCACCAGTATTTAAAAAAGAGTAAGTCGATAAGGTCTTATTTTTCCACATGAATTTAAACTCATTTCTAAACAAGGAATCTGCGATAAAGTTTACCGGTCATAAATAAGAATATCCCACTCTGTAATAATAGTAGGATAGCTGATATCATTATGTGTTGCATAGATATTCCATAAGGAAGGACAGCTGGGATAACCAAATAGCTAGTTAGTGGAAAATATGATGCAAACTCTGTTATCCCACTGTTAGGATTCGTGGCAGCGTACATGCAGAAGTAAATGGCTGACAAATTGAGCATATTGCTCAGTACCATAGGAACTGACGAACTTTTACAAGAAGAACATATTGCAAATATCGTAGAAAGAGAACCATTAAGAAGAAAACCCATAATGAAGTATATGATCAACCATGCCAGCAATGAACTAGTAAGCGGTATTGAACATATGTCTATATTCAAAGTATCATTTACTTTGTCTATGAAATTGAAATGCTTACCTATCAACACTATTACTTTGCTATAGGTAAAAAATGCAACTAACCAAATTGTTAGTTGAACTAATGATGCTGCGCCCAATCCTAGAATCTTTCCGATCATTAGTCTTCCTGGCTTAACAAACATACACAAAACTTCTGCTAACTTGTTCGATCGCTCTTCTGCAATACTCTTTACAATATTATTATTGAAGAGAATGAACATGATATAGAGCAGTAGTCCCATTCCATAGGCCATAACCTTGGCATTTTCAGCCCCACCTTTGTTTGAGGGTGTATTACTATAGACAACAGATACTTTTGCAAAAGTCGTCAATTCCAATAATTCTTCTTCTTTGACGCCATGCATAGTCCCAAACTGATATACAAATTCGCTATTGATATATGATTCGATATCGTGTATGTATTCAGAAGATGTCTTAGCTTGAGCCTCCGGCATATACAACTGTACCTGTGTAGCACCATTCTGATGCTTAAAAGAGGCATTCTGCATATCTACTACTCCAACGTAATCATTGTAGCAAAAAGTACCATTCCTCACTTTTTCGACATCTTTCTTGTTTAGTAAGACAAATTTCAAATTTCGATAATCTATAGTGTCATAGGGGAAATCGTGACTAATGATTCCCACCAAGTGCCTTTGACTAATTTTAGAAGAATTAGGTGTCCCTGAAAAGATAGAAAAAATTACGGGTAGTACAAAAAGGAGTGGTGTTACTAAAGCAAAAAGATAAAAACTTCTGCTATTAAGTTTCACCATGATTTCACGGCGTATGATATAATATAACTGTTTCATGATTTTATCTTACAGAATTTATGAAGATTTCCTTCAGATCAGGAATTTTGTGATTTAACGAAAGTATTTCCGTATCATTTATATCTTTCATCAACTGTTTGTATGTGTATGCTTTATCAGTCTTTATAACATATCGGTATATATCAGCTGTCTTTTCTTTAACAACTAGATGTTTTTCATCAAACAATAATGGGGTCTGTGATTCTATCTGGTATTCTGACATTAGATGCATCAACTTCAGATGTTCCAGTTCGTCATCAATGATAAGATTTCCTTTATTAATCATGAATATGTGATCACAGAATCGCTCAGCATGTTCCATAAGATGAGTGGAAAGCAGGATGGTTACCCCTTCTTTCTTTTTTTCGAGAATTATCTTCTCCATCTCAATAACACTGATAGGATCCAAACCGCTGAAAGGTTCATCTAATATTGCAAGGGAAGGATGGATTAGAAAAGTGCAGACGAACTGAACTTTCCTAGCAGTTCCCTTTGATAGAGCCGCTATAGGAGTTTTCATATATTTTAATAGTCCGAGGCGTTTAATATTGTTCGATGCATTTTCCATTGCTTCTTTTGATGTTAGTCCCCTGAGTTGTCCGATGTATTTTACTTCATCTGCCAATGACATGTCTGTATACAGACTCGTTTGATCTGGCATATAAGCAATATTCTGCATAGAGTGGCCATCTTCATAGATTACATTTCCGCTGCTTAAAGGAAGTATTCCACAAATTGACCGTATCAAGGTTGTCTTGCCTGCGCCATTAGGACCTATCAGTCCATATATTATGGGCTTGTCTATTTGTAGAGTGATGCTATGGAGCACTTCTTTATGTCCAAAATTCTTGCAAAGTTTTTCAAGTTTCAGCATAACCTTATCGTCCTATAATTATTGATGAAAATGTAGGAGTGTTGCCTGAAAGGTCGAAAGCCTCTTCCACTTCATTTTCTACATATCCGAGAACCTCACAGATTTTCATATCCATTGCAGCGCACGTTAAATAAAAATTTTGTGCTACGTGACCAGCATCGAGAAGGCAGAGGCGTAAGGTACGTTGTCTATATTTCTGATAAAGACGAGTATAATCAGCAGCCAAGAAAGCAATGACAGAAGCATCAGCCCACTCAGATTGGTATAAGGCATCGTTTTTTACCCAGTCTCTGTAATCTCCTTTTCTAATGCATCTTATGGTAAAATCTTTTGCAGAGAAGTAATATAGTCCAGGTTCTACTTCTTCAGAGTTCAGAATAATAAAGAATACTTCTGTTGTATTGAAACCTCCAGAAGATGGAACATGTTTGCGTCCAGAATGCTCACTTCTTTTATAGCCAGCTGAATAAAACAGAAGTGTAGACAGTTCCTTTAGCGTTATTTTATAATTTTTGAAGTCTCTTCGGCTTTTTCTTCTCTCCATCACTTCATCCAGCGGCATCTGCAGTATATTAGGATTTGGTAGATGAATAGCATTTTTGCTCTCATAACCTTTCAAACCCTGATCCATTTCGAGTTTTACAATATGAGGGTCAAAATGCCTCAGATGCTCTGTTTTACCTGTGAACAAAGCTTTTATGTTCCTTGAAGAAAGAAGATACTCTATATCAGTTAATATTTGTTTATTTAACATAATTGAAGATATTAAGAAAATGGTTGAGGGTATGGGTTGATATCGGCTAACGTCTTACCATTCTTGAGCAAAGATGACAGCCAGCGAATATTATTATATTGGGTAAGGGGAATCATTTGGGGAATCATAACTTTATATACCATTCCTATAGGTTTGACCTCATCTATGGTAAGATCTTTGTAATATATATCAAATCCAAGCTCTTTCAGTCTTTTCGCTTGCTCTCGCAAATCATTCATAGTCCTAATTTCTATACAGTCGAAATCCTCTGGGTCAATTTTCTCTGAATCCTTGGCCATAATAGTCTGGATTACAGGTGAGTCCTTCCAATTGGAGTACAATACCATGTGGTCTTCCAACTTTTTTACCCAACTGAAATTATCAATATCTATTTGCTTCTGACCTACAAATTCTGACATATAGCGTATAGATACAGCTTCATCAATTGACTTGATTATAGCATGTTTAATATCTGTACAGCAGGAAGCGCCACATGAGAAATAAGGAAATTGATCGCTCTGCATCATACAGAAAACAACTGGGAATTTGGATATTGGTGAAATCTCAAAAAGACGCATTCTTATGTTTTTAGATTTGATACGGTCTACACGCTCATGGATATCAAAATCCGTGCAATTATCGAGATCTAGAGATCTCTCTTTTCTGTCTTTATCATACCACCAAGCCATGAGAGCATGGCGTTCTAATACTTCCTCTAATCCTCTTTTAAGAGCTTTAACTTTATCCGTCTGGAAAGCACATCCAGTAGAAATAGGAGAGGCAAATAATTTGTTTATATCTGCTTTACGATACCCAAGATGCACCAACTCATAAGGTAGGTAGTCCGGAGTATCGTCAATAAGTCTATGTACTAAAGCATGTTCTATGGGTACCGTCACTCCATTCTTCTTAAAGCTTGCAGGAGCGTTTTCTTCATCAGCACATCGAATGTATCCTTTGGAATAATCTACTTTTCTTATATAGGGTTTATCCTTCATGAAATAATTCATACTGCTATAGCGCTCAAATCCTTCACACACACAGCTAGTATAAGATTCTTCTAGATAGATCGAAGATCCTGCTGCACCTCCAAGATGTTGGTTCTCGATAGAACCAATTGGAGTATTGGCTAGAATAAGTGAAGATACAAACCAGTTCGGGTTATCGCCTCTTAGAGCTTTACACTTGAATTGACGAAAAGGATTCGGCTCCATATCCCATTTTTCAAATGGCTCAAAACCAGGTATTTTGATAAGTTTTTTATATTCGATTTCCATGGCATTTATCTTTTATTCGTATCAGAACAAGATGGACAACTTGGTACTTTGAAGAGATTTTGCAAAGACGTAACATAGGTAAGGCTATTAAATTTAAATACGTTACCTATAAGATTAGGTTGTGCTACTTTTGCTAGTGCATTCTTGAATTGACAAATTGCAATATTAACCACAATCGCTAGAGAATTGTAATCAAATCCTTTGATCTCGTCATCTGTCTTTTTTCCTTCATTATGCAGACCTTGCTGATAAATATACTCGTGTGCAGAATCTAATCGATAGCTCTGTTCTCTCAGATTGTAGCATGAAATACATGGAGAATCCATTTCTGGAAAATAGAAAGGTCCTATTTCATAATCATTATCCTTGATAGATATAGATAGCATAGGTATATTGAGAATAGTGCACATGCGACAGATCTCATTAAGGAAGAAAATGCTCGGGTTGTTTAAAGCTGTAAAGATATATTGATAATCTGGCATTTTCTGTGACAAAATGTTACGTATGTCTCCTCCTTTCAGGTTGGAAATATCTTCATAGGTCATGATGTTTATCAGATCGCTAATATAGTCTTTAGCACCTTTAGAATCTTCGCTAGTGATAACAAGAAATCCCATATCGGTAAATCCAGCCATTAGCATTTGATAACTTATCAATGGAGCAAATATCTCATTTGTAATCAGTAATACTTTGCAACTACGTATCCTCTCTAAAACGTCCATACCACTTTTATTCAAGCCAGACCGAGGTACTACGCGATTATAATACTGTGCCTGCTTTTCTGAGAATAGGTCCAAATCCATCTTAATAGGACTTTCTGCAATAAATGCATCAGGTTCCAATAAATGATAGCTATGTAGAGTTTTTAAAAAAGACCCTGTGTTTATTCGGTCTAGTTTGAACTCGTCCGCTCCTTTGCTCAATATTTCTTCCAAAGTATGCTTTCCGTCAAGCGTATTTTTGAGATACCCCCAGATTTGGTAGGCTTCGGCACCTCTAATAAGAAATTTCTCTGTTCCACCTCGGAACTGGATTCCTAGACCTTTTGGTGCTTCATACACGTGAATTCCATCCACCAACTTAGGCTGATGTGGAAATTTAACATTCTTATCTCCAAAAAATTGATTAAGAATGTTGTTTTTCTTACTTTTATCTTCCATAATGTTTTTTAGTAATTGTTTAAAATGTTTTGTTCTATCTGCATATCTTTCTCCATATCATGCTTTCCGAACTTATAGATAAAGAAAACTCTTATACCAGTATTTCGGTACCTGATACTTGAATGATACTCTTTGCCATCTATACAATAATCTCTTTTGACATTTACACCATTGCTAAAAGGGTTATCTACTGATAAAGCTAATCTGTAGTGATCATCATGCCAACTTTTTTGTACTGATAGATTGCTGTAAAGATAACTATTTTCGCTGCCTTGTAGATAAATCTTACGGTTCTGCCATGACCCATAGCAATTCACGTATAGTGTTTGAAAGAAACGATATGTTACGTTCATAGAATATTGCAGCTGCCATCCGCTATTACTTATACCATGATCTTTCAATTTCTTATACTTGATATCCATGCCACCATTGAAATTCAATTTTCCATTCATCAAGACTAAAGTAGACCATATTTCAGAACCCCATGAATGGCAACCGTCAATATTGACTGCATATTGCTGCATTACATTATTGTCCTTCTGCACCATCAGTGAGATAGATTTATCGGTATACCTGTAGTAAGGAGAAATCTTGAAAAAGCAGTCTCCTACATATAATGATGTTCCTGCTTCCAACAGGTAACTATACGATGATTCCACATTACTGTTTCCATATAGTATTACATTCCCTCCTTGGTAGTTTCCTTCACTAAGCAATGTTGAGTATGTCGGACGATCCGTACGTCTGCTAAATAGTAGACTCAAGGTGCAGAAAGGCGAAGTTTTATAATTTATCCCCAAATTATAGAATAGATCATTATATTTACGCTTTCTTTTGAGATCTGTGTCAATGTGATAATACTCATATCTTAGCCCTCCATTTATCGTCAACAAAGGTGTTGCCTCATATTTAAGTTCAGAATAAGCTCCGAGATTATTGATATATCTAATCATCGTACTGCGATATACGTCTTTGAAATGACTGTAATTGTTACTCAATCCTACATCGAATTCTAATTTCTGCCAAGGCTTTAGCGTACAATCTATTTGCGACATTTGTCCGAGTATGTAAGTACCAGTCTTGTTTTCAAGGTTATCCCAGTCGCCTATCTTATTTCTTGTTGGCAGATAATACCATTGAGTTTGAGCATTCATTTTTACAATTTCGCTTGCTGTCCAACTATAATCGATAGACGCACTCAAATAATGATATTCATTGTTTGTTTTTTTATTCTCCCCTGACGCCAATTTCTCCTTGTAAAATGCACCTTGGTACATATACAGTAGTTTTAAATTCAGTATAGATTTATTGTCGCTTCGTAAAGCTCCTGTCTGTAAACAATATATTTGACCGGTATTTTTTCCGTCTTTGCTGTCCGAAAAATTGCTATTACTAGTTGTTTCAGAATATCCAAAAAGTCCATAGAATGAATTTTGGAACGCCCAATGTTTATCAACTGCATAATTGAAATTGCCCATTAGGTGGCTTCCTTTTGTGCCTACACCCGTATTTAAATAGCCTGAAGACTTAAAGTACATTCTCCTATGGGTGATAATATTGACAATGCCACCAGTACCTTGTGCTTCATATTTAGCTCCAGGTGTAGTCATAACTTCTACCTTCTGGATGTCTGCTGGTGATAATTGTTCCAGAATTTGAGTAGATGAAAGTATTCCATAACTATGTCCATTAACCAATATTTTTATATTACTATTCCCTCTTATACTTACATTGCCATTCATATCTACAGAAAGCATTGGAACTTTTCTCATCAGTTCTATAGCCGATGTTTCAGATCGTACTTTATCTAGATAAGCATTGTAGACAATTTTGCCACCCTTGTCGTCAATTTTATGGGAGGCAGTTATGTTTACCTCTTTCAGATTGACAACATGTTTGACGGTATCGTTCGTTGCCTGTGTCTGAGGAATAGCAGAAAGCATACTAAGGGCGAGCGAACATATCATTTTTTACTTTGCTGTTTACTTTTATACTTGATACTACAGAAATAATAGTCCCTCTATTGTTGGTAACCTCAATGTAGCGTGGAATCATCACTTGATCAACTTTCTTATAGTTCCTGTATTTAAATATACCCACTGGTGATTCAACCTTTCGTATCATGTAATCCAAAGCAGAAAGATAAACAGTAGCTTTATATCCAGATTTATAAGTAACTCCGAGCTTAAAACACTTCTCTCGATCTATCGTGGTCTCTCCTTCTTTAGCAATTGATTTCACATCACTGTTACTTCCATTGATGTAATAGTCACATAAAGGGCCATAAAATTTAGAATCAATGATTAGTGAACGTGCCATATTTGAAGGAAGATCCGTCACCTTTGTTGGTTGAGCTGAAGAATAAGACCAACCTTTATTATCATAGACGCAGGTTGTGAATATTCCCATACTTGTTCGTACTTTCTGGTAGTATGCTTTGCCAGGCAGTATTACTGTTGTTGTTGGCATATTCAGACCATTTGATGTTCCAATCTGAGTAATCCTTAGAGTCTTCACACGTTCAATAGCTACCTTACCTCCTAACTTCTCCACATTATGTTCACAAAGTTCTTTTACACTTTGTGCATTAATAAGCATAGGAAAAGCAAGCATAAATGCAAGAAATGTATTTTTTTTAATACTAATGTTCATAGAATAAAATTTAAACTGTTTCTTGAATTGAGAGGAACTGTAGAATCTACAAATATCCTCTCAAAAGTCAGTGATAATAGCGACTTAACCAGCGCATCCATATGTCCCTAAAGTACCGATACAACCACTAAAAGTGCCCAATGTTCCTAAAGTTCCAGCACAAGCATATGCAACAGATTGATCTTCCATTGTTGTAACAGGAGCAGCTTCCAAATCCATTACTTCTAATGGCTCAGAACTAGTAGCTACTTCCATGTTCTCTACATAAATTTCATTCATTGAATTTGATAACATAATTTTATTTGTTTAAGATTATAAGTCATGTTTAAAGTCACAGACTATTTTCGACTTTTTTTTGATACGTTCAAGCTCATAATGAAGTTATTGACAGACCTATGGTTTTGTCGCCAAATATTGCATTTTAATTTTTAAGGTTTACAAATTTTTAATTATTCGAATGGATTATTTTTAATTTCGATGGCAAATATAGGGCATAGATTATAGAAAAAGCAAATTTTAGCATAACATTTTTCATTTCAGATTTGCATGGCGTTTTGAGCGTAAATACCTATAAGAGAGGCGGTTGCAAAAAATGCAACCGCCTCTCTTATACTATTTTGCAACCAATAGATGCTTTATTGAGCTATTAATTTGGCTTTTATTCGTGTTCGATTACTTTTGATAGTACTCTTACTAATGGCAAGAATACGTTCTACATCCTGATCATCTTTTCCCATGTGATAGAGTATTTCAAAAAATTTATATCGAGGGGATAAGTCGTCATAATCATTTTCTAGATGATTTACAAAAGGAAGATCTTTTACCTTATAGTATTCTATGAAATGTATAAAGTCACTTTTATTCCATCGAATTACGGTTTCGCCAGATTCTATTTGTTCAAACAACTTTTGACCTTCATACAGTATTCTTGATTGCTTGTCTTGTAATTCAGAAATTTTATTTTTAAGTTCTTTTATTTCATGATCAGATTTATCTTTAGACCCTTTTAAGGCATTAATTTTTTCATTATAGATATTGATTAGAAGTTGAGATTGTAATACATTTTTTTTGTCTTTACTCAATTTGTATTTTTTAAGAGTATATTGTATCAAAAGCAAGAGTAAGCCGATACTGACGATATAGATGATAATTAATATTTCCTGTTGATATTTTTGGGATAATATTTCATGGTCGTATATGGCTTGAATTTGGTATATTTCATTCATTTTATCTTTTGCCGTATTTTTATCTTTTAATTGTTCCATCTTGCGCATAAGCTCATAGGCCGTTTGATAATCATGTTGCTGTGCTTTCATTTCGGCAGCTGTTTGATACAGTTCAATCTTATGGTCATCAGTTGTAATATTCATACCTTTTGCCATAGTTTGATTGGCGAGATCATTTTTTCCTTCAGACATATAGATACTTGCCAGCTCATTATATGCGTAGGCTAAAGGTTTAATAGCAAGTGATTTATGCAGGTAATACTTAGCCTTTTGTCTGTCTTTCTTTTTATAGAGTAAAGATATATTATAGTAGAAATAGGCTTGATCTTCTTGATCAATAAAATTTATGTAAGGTTCACTCTTCCGGATATAGTATTCGGAAGAATCTATTTTATTGATATAGTGATAGTCCTCGCTGAGACTACTCATGGTATATGCTATCCAGTCATACTTACCTAATGCAGTTGTTATTTTCAAGCTTTTAAGATCATATTTCAGTGCGAGGGTGTAATTGCCTGTAGAACGATAGGCATAGGCAAGTAAATCGTATATTTTGTATTGTAGTGATTTGTTATCTGTTTTTTCTGCATGGTATTCAGCTTCCTTTCCGTTATATACAGCTTCCGTGTAATCGCCATCATAATAATGGCAGGCTCCTTTATAATAATAAGCCTCTGAAAGTCTATTATCGTCTTTCTCTTTTTGATAGTAGTTTATACTGTAATTTATCAGCGTATCAGATAATAGTGGAATGTTTTTGAGATAATCTGTCCTTGTTTTCAACAGATTATAGAAGGCACGGTCGCCTTCTTCTTTGAGATCAGAGGTAAAGATTGTTTGTAATTCCTGGAATGCAGAATCAGTTTTCTCTTGATTTAAAAGATTATCAATTGTATTGAGTTTTTCTGATATATTACTATTGCATGAGGTTAATCCGAGAATAACCAATATAATCAAGTGTATGTATTTCATGAGCATTGATATTTACTTTGCTACTTCTTGTCGTCGTATAAACTGATGCTGCTTATTGGAGAGCAGCATCGAGTTTTTCTTTGAATTTTTCGTCTGATGGTCTGAACGCATCTGCATCGTTTATTGTTCCATCGGCATTGATGAGTAGAAAGCGTGGTATTGACATTACACCGAATGTTTTTGATATCATCTTATTTTCTTCAGCATTGGCTATGAATTGTGGCCATTGAAATTTTTCTTTGGCAATTCTGTTTTTCCATGCCTTCATGTTTTCATCAAGACTGATGCTGATAAATTCAACCTTGTTGTTTCCTTGATATTCCTCTATGTGCTTGGCGAGTTTAGGAATCTCCATGGCACATGGTCCGCACCATGTGGCCCATAAATCGATATATACCAATTTGCCTTTGAATTCACTCAAGTGATGTTTGTTTCCTTCAGCATCAGAGAAAGTGATATCCGGACATTTCATACCTGCTTTCGTGTTTTTCTTGGCATCAACAATATATTGAAACCGTTCGATGATAGAAGGGTCTACTTTTTCCTTAACTACCTGCCAGAAAGCGTCTATATTGAAAGGTGTGGTTGTGCCCAACATATTGTTGATGATACCTTCCATGAGTAAATCGCGAATCTTCTTGTTGGTTACATACTTGTCAACCGTGTTGATATACCCGATGCCGTAGTTTTCGGCAGACATATCCTTCGTTATTCGTTCTGGGAAATGAGCATAGATAAATGATGTTATAAGGTCATTGCTGAGGCTCAGAGTATCGTTAGGGTCAATCTCTGCTACAAGCTGCATCACTCTGTTGTCTTCTCTTGGGTCACGATGGGTTAAGTAATCCTCATTTTCAAGGAGCGAGAGTCGATTTTTCAGATATGCCTTTTCGATGTCTACCAAGTTTTGCTCAACATCCTCCTTATTCTTGAGTTTTTTAGCCAAAATGACCAATCGCTTATATTGCTCATCAAGCTTATTTGAAGCTTCTGTGCTCTTTTTCTTGATATCTGCAGGACTTGTCTTCTCATTATAATCCATCTCTGGTGAGAATTTTGTATATTCGGTAAATAGTTCTGCCATATCAGCATTAGCCCCAGACAGTTTTCCTATCACTTTGCCCGTTTTGTTACGTTCCAGTTTTAGTTTTTGTGTCTTTTTAGGTTCACACACCATTACATACATGGTTCCATCTTGCAGTATTAGCGTTGTATTCGCCTTATCTTTTATGGTATTGCAGCTATATGTAGCCACTCCCTTTGCATTGAAGGCTAATTGGGTGTATTCGCCATTAGGTGTTGTAAACAAATGATTGCTTGTTATTGTGGTATCTGCTGTCTCAACAATGATTTGTTGGGCATTTACAGGCAGAATCATCATCATGCCTGTAAATGCCAATATACTTTTCAGTTTCGTATTCATTCTCGTTTTATAAATGCTGTTTCAATATTTCTTTGATTTCCTCTACGCTTTGTGGTGATTTCATCACCTTTCCGTTGGGAGCAATCAATACAAAATAAGGTACACCGTTTCCTATCTGATATTTAGTAAACAGATCTTTGTATCCTTGATTTGTGGTGCGATACTGTTGCCATATCTGTGGATGTTTGGCCATAGCTTTTCGCCATGCTTCTTCCTTCACGTCAATGGAAAGATCTATGATAGTAAAGTTATCTTGGTATGCTTTGCCGATAGCTTCCAATTTAGGGAAGGCTGCAAGACATTGTCCACACCAGCTTGCCCAAAAGTCAATAAGAACAAATTTTCCATTCTGTGGCACGACATCTTTGAGATGAGTAATCTTGTTGTTCGTGTCGTATATTTCCAGATCTATCAGCTCTGCCCCTACAGTAGTTTTCCTGGCAAATTCCACACGCCATTTGAATTCTTCAAAACGAGAAGGGTCATCTGGTACAGCTTTTATGGCCTGAGCCAAACGTTCCACTTCTGTTTTTTGCAAACCATATCCACGTTTCAGCATATTATTTACGAGCATGGCAGAAACAATAGATGTGGGATGTGTCTGAATGAATGACCACGCCAAAGTATCGTTATTCAGCCATTCTCCCATGGCCTGTAGCTCGTCAAAATCACTTTGTATTTGCGTTCCGTGTATTTTCAGATCCTTGTCAACTGTAATCTCATCATTTGAAATGAACATATCAATATAGTTCCAATGAATAGAATCATCAGGCCAATGATTTTGAGCTACCAAATCAAGATTATTGGTAGTCAACATGCCCTTAACAGGTCGTTTTACGCTTCCTTTCAGCGTAAAATGGCCGTTTTTTACTACAGTTGTAGCACACTCTGTGATAGAGTCTTCATTCTCGCCAATACCAACTACTGTTCCATCGGGTAGTGAGGGAACATATCCTTGGATAACAAAGCCCTTTTGGGCGTAGCTGCTAATCGTTAATGTAGCAAGTAGCAGTAATAATATTTTCTTCATACTTATTTTATATAACCTAATTCTGTGATGATTTGTTTCATCAGTTTATATTTGCTGATGATATCAGGATATTCTGTATATTTTTCTTCTACTTCTTCTAACGTAGTATTCATAGCCAAGTTAATAAACGCTTTTACGTCCTCGTCAAGAGTAGGGTAGGCAGTCCACCATACTCCCCAGATGTCCTGATGGGGTGCGATAAAACTCTTGGCATTTTGCAGAGGCATACCATCTTCTTCGCCCTCAACCCATCCTTCCATCCATACGCCATAGTACTTCTTACCATAGCTTGTGAACGCATTGAAGGTTTCTATAGTTTGATGTGAGATGATGTTGGCCAAGATTTCGATGATCAACTCTTTGGAGTAATCGTTTTTCTCGCTTTCACCCATTTCTGTTATAGCACTCATGGCTATGGCAGTAGCTCTGACACCCACGACAAACGATGGATTTGTGATTCCATCGTCAGGCTCCCGTAGTTGGCCATCTTCATAGGTGAAGTGGTTGATGTTATTGACAAGAAGGAAAGAGAAGGGACGCAATTTCTTTCCTAAATGTGGAAGAAGATACTGCTCTACAAATTGTGTTGCAAGGTGCTTTTCTTCTATTGTCGCAAGATAATCATACGTGTAAGCATTGTTATTCTGAGAAGCTGTCATCATATATCCTAAATCGAGCAGTTCGCCTGTATTTAAGGTGTCATTGAAAAGCAGATAACAGCTGTTTTTAGAATAGAATTCCTTACGTAGCAAACTCTCTTCGTCATCGGCATTATCATCGGTGATAAATGGATTTGTATCGGCGTTGCTAGGCTGTAACGGGTCTTCACTCTCGCAGGCTGTGAAACACATGGCAGCAGCAAAAAGCCATATTGTAGCTAATATTTTATTCATAAACTTTTTCCTTTATAGAGTTATGGTGGTGTATGTACGTTCTCCACGAGTATTCTGTGGCATTCCAACGTTATAGTCTATAACGCTTTGTGGCAGTGGCAATACCCATCCCCAGTCGTCAGCCGAAAGCTTGAATGTACACATAGATTTAATCACATCCGATTGACGATCTTCATAATAGTAATAGTGATGAGTGATTTCCGTCTTCTGCTGATATTTTGTATTTACGGCATAGCGGCGAAGGTCAAACCAGCGGTGCCCTTCGAGTAACAGTTCTCGTTCACGTTCATCTCTGATATCTTCTATCAGTTTGTTGCCTGTAGAAGTAATTTCGTAATCAGCTCCATCGGTGAAGCGATATTTTCTAAGGGTGTTCACTGCGTTGCGTGCTTCTGTTTCTTTGCCCATGTAAGCCATAGCCTCAGCAAGGTTTAGATAAGCCTCACTGCTTCGGAAGAAGTTTTTATCGCTGACACTATTGAGTTGTTTCTGCAAACCGTAATAATAGCCATTGAAATAATAGTTCACATCATCTTCTGATATTTTCTCTTTGCCGTCTTCTGTTTTTAAGGCATTGGTATTGGCGGGATGTTTCTTGTAGCCATGGAATTTGCCATTTGTCCAGATATACTGAGTTTTGCGCAAATCGTCATCACCATACATGTCATAAATATGCTGACTGATAGTAAATGATTTCGCTTCATTCATAGTATATTCCATAACACTATTGCTACCCATGCTGAATATAAGCTCTGGCGAGGTCTCTGAGATGATACCTGATGTATGACTCATGACTTTAAGATTAGCCAATGAAGGATGCTCGTTAATGGTCTTTTGAGCGTATTCAGCAGCTTTCTCCCAGTTTTGCATGTAAAGATATACTCGGCTTAAAAGCAAATGTACGGCAGTAGTGCTGGCACGATATTTGGAAGTCTGTGTACCATATTCTTCCAGTTCCTTTTCAGACGAGAGCAGGTCGCTGAGAATCAGGTCATAACATTCCTGCACCGTATTGCGACTGAAAAATCGGTCTTCCACCTCCTGAGAGGTTTTGATAGGTACAGCTAAGTCTGTGGAAGCTGTTGCGGGGTCGTATGCTTTTCCATAGAAATTGGTAAGCATAAAGTAGTAGTATGCTCTCAGGAAGTGGGCCTCTCCACATACCTTGAGCTTGCCTTTACGCTGCTCTTCTGTGTTGTCGTCCAATGTCTTTGCACTCTCTATTACATTGTTGGCCACATTGATAAGTCTGTAGTATTCAGCCCAACTGTCATTTTCTTTGTTAAATCCAGTGTATGTATCATTCTGTCCACTACGTGCCTGCCATGTATAATAACCAAATACACGTTCTTTGCCGTCATACTCCATGCTTCCTTCTTCGTGACTTGGACCATCGTATTCGTCAAGTTCGTCGGCCAGGAAATGAATAAAGTATTGATTATCGTTAGTTATACTCAGCAAATCAGCAGATATGATGTTCTGATAGCCAGAACCTATCAGCAGTTCGTCAAGATCTCGCCATGATCGCACATAGTCTGTGTCTTGAGAATATTCCTTCAGAAAGTCGCCACATGAAGTCAATAGCAGAAGGGCAAGTGGAATAATACCAGTTGCCATGATCTTCTTTCTTATATTTTTATTTATCTTTATCATATTTTTTATCTATTCTACGTATTAGAACTGAATATTCACACCGATGGTGTAATATGGGGTATCGCTTAATTGTACTTCGGCAAATCCACTCTGTGTTGGTGTTTGTCCCTTTAGCTTACTGTTACACCAGGTATAAAGGTTGTTTCCTGTGAGCGTTATTGCCAGGCGTTGCAGACCATAGTTGAGGAGTACTTTTACGGGTACTTCGTAGGTAAGACTAAGACTCGTAAGTCTCAGATAATCAGCGTTTACTACGCGTACGTTACTGTAATCGTACATACTCCACGCATCCTTTCCGAACGGTACGCCCTGATAGAAACTCTTCTCTGACCAGTGTGTAGTATAGTCATAGAATCCATATTGATCATGGCTCATGATAGAAGGAATATTGGTGAATTTCTCGTCACCAGGTTTCATCCAGCGATTGAGCAAAGCCCTATTCAAGTTATTTTCAGGATAAATATATCCAGGACCGAGGTTTGTTCCTGTACCTTGGTTAAACAAATGGAATAAGCGCACTTTGTTGCCGAGAGAGTAATCCATAAAGATACCCAGACGCCAGTCTTTGTAGGTGAGCGTAGAACTCAAACTGCCAGTTATATCAGGATCTCTTTTTCCACTCAGTTCAAGTACACGTGTAGCGGTTTCATATTTGCTGAGTCCAATCAGTTCATCTTGTCGATCTTTCCAGTCATCAAAGGTAGGACCACCATTTTCAGGATTCAATCCTGCAAAGCGATAGGAGTAAAACACTCCTATAGGTTCACCGTTTACAATGGCTGTACCATTCAGGTAATCGTTTATGTCATAGGCATCCTCTCCGGGAGCAGTGTTCATCTTGTTCATCACCTTAGACAAAGTAGCAGACACCATCCAGTTCCAGTCTGTATTTTGAACAGGTGTTGCTGTGATTGCAAAGTTGTAACCCTTATTGATAATCTGTCCAGAGTTTACGACATAAGAAGTAAAACCATTCACATCCGAGATGGTTTTGTTCATGAATGCGTCATTGGTCTTTTTATAATAATATTCTGCAGACAGCAGCAAGCGACTGTTGAAAAATGCTCCCTCGATACCCATATTGAAAGATTGCGTCTTTTCCCATTTCAGGTCAGGGTTGGCAAACTTATCTACAGTAGAAACCATCTCATCATAGTGTGCGTCGTAGGCTCCTTTGGTAATCGTGAGTTTTGGCGTTTGTCCTTCAAGCATATTTCCTTGGCCACCGTAAGACACCTTATAGGTAAGGGCGTCCAGCCAGTTGGCGTTGATGTGTGCTATTTCCTTCAGATTAGCATTTGCAGACACCGACCATACAGGTAGGATCTTTTCATTACTTCGATCACCGAAGCGGTTAGAGCCATCGTAGCGTGTGTTGGCATTTATGGTGAAATACTGCTTATAGCTATAAGAGGCTGTACCATAAATAGAAGCCAGATTGGTAATATTATCTGTGATGGTAGGCATATTTCCTGCTAACCAACTCAGATAAGCTGTATACTTCTCTGGGATGGATGTAGTGAATTTACGTCCACGATCGGCATAATAGCCACGCTGTGTAAATTGGTTGCCTTTATATTTACTTGAGCTTGCCTCCATACCGACGGCAATGTTGATGTTGTGCTCTTTATTGGCGCCAAAATCTTTGTTGATGTTTGCCTGTAAGCGGGCAGTCCAGTCATGTAATTCGGTGTTATCCTCTGAAAGTTCACCACCGAAAGGCATTTGTGAGTTTGTTGGTGCAGGTACACCATATTGGCTCATGCGCAAAGCAGCAGCATGAAAACTGCGTTCGCCATACCACCCTTCAATATTGGTATTCGTTCCGCTATATGCAAATATAGCATTAAAGTTTAACCATTCCTTAGGTACATAGCGTAAGTTGATGGTAGCTTTAAAACCGTTTGTTCTTTGGCTTACATAGCTGTTGTCAAGTTCGTTGAGAAAACTATAGTCGTATGCTCCAGAGCCTACAGAGTTCTTTTTATAATAATAGTAGTTGCCATCCGCATCGTATGCTGGGATAGTACGTGAAGTGTTATAGGCATAGTCAATAGGTGACAGCTCACTTTGGTTATAATGTTTCTTGTTGGTATACATAGACAGGTTCAAACTGGCTTGAATCTTATCACTAAGGGTGAAATCCAGGTTGGTAGCTGCTGTATATCGCTTGCCTGTGTTGCTGTTAATCACATCATCGTCACCCGTATAACCTAAAGAAGCATAATAGCGGAATTTGTCGGCACCACCAGAGATATTCACACTATGATCTTGCGAGAAACTATCATGAGTGAGGAGTTTAAACCAATCTGTGTTCTGTGTTTCAGCTTTAGCGACAGCCTGTTCAAATTCTTCACGTGTGTAAACTCCGCTGTAGTATTTTTGCAAAGCATCCTCATAGCCAACATACGACATATCGCTTGGGAAACTGTAATGCATATTGGCAAGTTCTCTTGAAACCTGAGTTCGTTCCTTCGAATTCATCAGGTCTATCTTTGAGTCAGTATATCTTGGGCGTTGACGTAATGTTCCTGTGAAAGAGTAGGAGATGACAGGCTTTCCTGCACGTCCTTTTTTAGTAGTAACAACGATGACACCATTGGCAGCACGTGTTCCATAGAGAGCAGTGGCAGCGGCGTCCTTTAGTACGTCAATACGGTCTATATCCTGTGGGTTAATGCCCGAAATAGCGTTACCAATGCGGTTGACATAGTCAGGGTCGTTGATAACATCCGACTTCAAGTTTACCGGGTCGTTGATAATAATACCATCAACCACCCACAGTGGTTCACGGTTACCAATGAGCGTTGATGTACCACGAATACGAATTTTAGGTGTAGAATTGATTTCTCCACTATTGTTACTCAGTACCAGGTCAGGAATACGACCTTGCAACATTTTATCGACCGACGAAATACCGGCTCTTGCGATATCCTCCATCTTAACGCTTGTAACAGAAGAGGTGAGATTTCTACGGTCAATCTGCTGGTAACCTGTAATGACCACCTCTTCAAGAGTAGCTTTGTCATCCAGCATAAAGATGACAACATCATCTTCGCCCGACTTTAAGGTTCGTTTCTGTGTTTTGCAACCAATATAGCTACACGTTATATTAATCGATTTACCTTTTGCAACCTGTATACTGAATCTGCCGTCGTAATCAGATGCCACACCGTTTTTGGAGCCGTCAATGCGGATTGTTACTCCAGGAAGAGGTTGTCCTGTTTCATCCAAAACTTGTCCACTAACTATACCATCATCCTTGCTAGTAGTCACCCCTTGAGGTGTTGAAGCCCATGAAGTGGTAATTGTAGTTGTGCATAAAGAAAGCAGAATTGGTAACATGATTCGCTTCTTACCCATAATGAAAAATCTTTAATTATATTTTATAAGTTCTCTAATAATACTAAATATCTGTGGTATATCCTTGTTTTATTATAAACAGAAATGATATAATGGCTGCAAAAGTACAAATTATAAGTAAAACATGCAAAACTATTATAAATTAATTTCATATTTTTTCTATTTTTCTTGAATGTGCAATCTATAGTCTTTGGGCGACATACCCATTAGTTTGGTAAAGAGGCGAGAAAAATAAAAGCTATCATCAATGCCGACCTTAAAGCTGATTTGGTTTATCTTCATGTTGGTACTCGACAACAGTTGGCAGGCATACTGTATCTTGAGCAGGTTAAAATAGTTGAGTGGGCTGTGACCGGTTTCCTTTTTAAAGAGCATAGAGAAGTGGCTGCTGGAGTAGCCTGTATATTGTGCCATCTGCTGCAACGAGATTTTTTTCTCCAGATTTTCCTTCATGAAATGTACAGAAGCGTTTACGATTTCGTTTTCTGCTACTTCTTCCTTATTTTTCTGATGTATCTCTCTGCTTCTATACTGGCCGAGGTAGCGCATGGAGGCCAGATAATAGTGTAGAAGTGAAGATGAATAGCGCAAATTCTCTCGTGTATAGCCGTTTGCCAATGTGAAATAGATATCTTCAAAGAGATGGTTTCGGTCGTTGATACGAGAATTCATGGCAGGCGTAATACTCTGGGGGGTAGCAGCTCCTTCCGCATAATATGATGCGTGGTTGCCACAAAAATGAATCCAATAGATAGTCCATGGGTGGTTTTCTGATGATGCGTATCTATGAGGTATACCTGCTGGTAAGATAAAGTATTGGTTGGCTCCGACGTCCTGACGTTTGCCTTGCCCTATCTGATACCAGCCTGTTCCCTCTACACAATAGATTAGTACATTCTGCTCGATAGGATCCTTGCGTTCGCGATAATGAAAGTTGGCTACGGGATAATAGCCGATATCTGTAATGTAAAGACTGGATACCAACGGATCTTGCTTTTCCATCTCTATAATCATCTTGGGTAGAACGATACAGCGTTCTCCTGTAAAACCGTCTTTTCGTTTCAACATGGTATTTTTTCCTTATTTTGCGCAAAAATACCAAGAAATCATAAAATAATCCATGTTTTTATGTTTTTTTTCTATTGTAAAGTGGGTTGATATTTCATACATTTGCAGTCGAATCTAATAACCTATACGAAACATGGAAAAATTAAACCAACGATTTATTTATTTCATCTGTGTTGTAGCTGCTTTTGGAGGTCTACTCTTTGGTTACGATTGGGTGGTCATTGGTGGTGCCAAACCGTTTTATGAGGTTTATTTCGGTATTACCGATAGCGCTGCCGATCAGGGACTGGCCATGACCGTGGCCCTCCTCGGATGTATGATTGGCGCTACATTATGTGGCACGTTGGCTGATCGAATCGGTCGAAAGAATTTACTTATTATATCTTCCTTAATATTTTTGTTTTCTGCTATAGCAACAGGTGCTTTTCATACTTTTACAGCATTCCTGGTTGCGCGTTTCTTCGGTGGCATCGGAATTGGTGTTGCCAGTGGTTTGTCACCGATGTATATTGCAGAAGTGGCCCCAGCTGCTATTCGTGGCCGATTGGTAAGTCTCAACCAGATGACCATTGTACTAGGTATTCTCTGTGCTCAGATTACGAACTGGCTCATAGCAGATGATATTCCTGGTGGAATAATCACTTTAGAGAGTTGGAATGCTCAAATGTCTTGGCGGTGGATGTTTTGGGCCGCAGCTGTTCCTTCGTTTGCCTTCTTTGTGTTGGCATTGTTTATCCCAGAGAGTCCGAGATGGCTGAGTACCCGCCATGCTGCCAAGGCTTTTGCTATCCTTGAGAAAATCGGCGGAAAGGAATATGCGCAGCGCGAGATGGATGCTATCAGGGCTGCCCAAGCTGAGGCCACGCAGACGGCAGGACTTGGTATCCTGTTTTCTCAAAAATATAAGTTTGTGCTTGTGCTGGGTATCATCATAGCTGTTTTCCAACAGTGGTGTGGTACTAATGTCATCTTCAATTATGCGCAAGAGATTTTTCAAAGTGCTGGTTATGAAGTAGGCGATGTATTGTTCAATATCGTTGTGACGGGTATCGCCAATGTACTGTTTACGATTCTTGCCCTCTTTACGGTGGATAAATGGGGGCGCCGCTCGCTGATGTTATTAGGAGCAGGTGGCTTGTGTCTGATTTATGCTATCCTCGGTATATGCTACTATTTCGGAGCAACAGGATTCGGAATGGTCATCCTCGTTGTTGCAGCCATCGCTTGTTATGCGCTGACCTTAGGGCCGTGTACCTGGGTGCTCATCGCCGAACTTTTCCCGAATCGAGTTCGTGCTGTTGCTGTGGCTACTTGCACCTTTATGTTATGGGTAGGCTCATCCACATTGACATATACCTTTCCATTCCTTAATCAGTGTTTGGGTAGTTATGGTACATTCTGGATTTATAGTGGTGTATGTCTGTGTGGTTTCCTGTTTTTCCTGGTCAGATTGCCGGAAACGAAGGATAAGTCATTAGAGGAACTGGAGAAGGAATTAGTAAAATAAGATATCAATATACGAAATAAGATACTATGGTAAAAGCTTGGAAAGAAATTGTAACGATTCCAACGTATCAGATTGGAGAACCTGAAAAGAATCCGATCTTCCTTGAAAAACGAGTTTATCAGGGATCTTCTGGTGTCGTATATCCTTATCCTGTCATCGAATCTATTTCTGATGAGAAGGAAGATGTAGACTATCAGGCGATTTGGATTGAAAATGAATATATTAAGGTCATGATTCTGCCACAGCTTGGCGGGCGTGTGCAGATGGCTTACGATAAGATAAAAAAGCGCCACTTTGTGTATTATAACCATGTCATCAAACCAGCCCTTGTAGGGCTCACCGGTCCATGGATTTCAGGTGGTATCGAGTTCAACTGGCCACAACATCACCGTCCATCCACTTTCCTTCCGGTAGATAGCACCATCAAGGAAAATGCAGATGGATCGGTCACGGTATGGGTAAATGAACAGGAGAAAATGTTCCACCAAAAGGGGGCTGCGGGGTTTACCTTGCGACCTGGTTGTGCCTATCTGGAAATACAGGGAATGGTCTACAATCGTACCGACTTGCCACAGACTTTTCTGTGGTGGGCTAACCCGGCTGTTTCGGTGAACGATCATTATCAGAGTGTTTTTCCGCCTGATATTAATGCCGTGTTTGACCATGGTAAACGTGCTGTTTCTAGTTTTCCGATTGCCACGGGTACCTACTACAAGATGGATTATAGTGCAGGGGTAGACATCTCCAACTATAAGAATATCAAGGTGCCAACCTCTTATATGGCTGTTAACTCGAAATATAACTTCGAGGGTGGTTATGAGAATGATACTCATGGTGGTATGCTGCACGTAGCCAGTCATCATCTGTCGCCTGGTAAGAAGCAGTGGACATGGGGTAATGGTGATTTCGGTCGGGCGTGGGATCGTAACCTTACCGATGAAGACGGTCCATACATCGAACTCATGGCTGGTGTCTATACCGAAAATCAACCTGATTTTGCCTGGTTGATGCCGTATGAGGAAAAGCATTTTACGCAGTACTTCATGCCTTATCGGGAGTTGGGTATTGTGAAGAATGCAAGTAAGAATCTCGTGATGAATATCGAGGAGACTGCTGTGGGTGCCCACTTGATGCTTCAGGCTACGAGGAAGTCTGTTTATCGCATCGTACTCTTCGGTCAGGACGATGAAATCCTTTTCGATGAGGTGGTAGAACTTTCACCAGAGGAAATCTTCGACACCACCATTGATATGAAAGGTTGTGCATGGCAGAATATCCGTTTCATGGCTTATAACCGGGAAGAAGGGCGTAATGCCCTGGAGATGGAATGGATGCCGGAGCCTGATGCTGTCCGTCCGATTCCAGACCCTGCAGAAGCGGCTCTGTTGCCACAGCATATAAAGACTAATGAGCAACTGTATCTTACCGGTTTACACATCGAACAGTATCGTCATGCTACGTATAGTCCGCTTGATTATTATGAAGAGGCCTTACGCCGAGATCCTGATGATTATCGTTGCAACAATGCTATGGGTTTGTGGTATATTCGTAAGGGTCGTTTCAAAAAAGCTGAAGAGTATTTGCGTAAAGCCCAACATGTACTTTACAAGCGTAATCCTAATCCATACGATGGGGAGCCATTGTACAATCTGGGTGTCTCATTGAAGTATCAGGGAAAACTGGACGAAGCCTATCAGTGGTTTTGGAAATCTACCTGGAATAAGGGGTGGGCAGATGCTGGCTACTTTGCAGCAGCACAGATCAGCATAGGTCAGCAGCGTCTGGATGATGCCCTTGACGAAGTAGAGCGTTCTCTTATCAATAACAGTCATAATCACAAGGCTCGTGCCTTGAAGGTGGCTGTGCTCAGATATGCCGGTAAGTCGTATGAGGAGGTGAAGGCATTTATAGAGGAGAGCCTTCAGATTGACCTTTTCAATTATGGTATTCTGTACGAGAAATACCTTTTTACTGGCGATGAGCATGTGCTCAATCAGCTTATCGAACTGATGCATGGCAATAGCAATAACTATCAGGAACTGGCACTCGACTATGCACAGGCTGGACTTTGGAAGGAGTGTATCGCTGTTCTCGATCTTGCTGTTCGTGAAAGAGCCGCTGATGCAATGACCTATTTTTATAAAGGTTGGGCTTATTTCAAGATGGGTGATGAGATGACTGCCGTTGCCACTTTTAAGACGGCAGAGACCATTAACCCTGCTTATTGTTTCCCTAATCGTTTGGAGGCGATTCTTGCTTTAAATACAGCCAAACATTTCAACGATAAGGGTAGTTTTGCTCCTTATTATTTAGGTTGTCTCTATTTTGACAAGCGTCAGTACAGTCAGGCTCAGCAAAACTGGCAACTTTCTGCTCAGTGTAACCCTGAATATCCAACAGTATGGCGCAACCTTGCCCTCTATTACGCCAACAAGTTGGCAGACCATGATACAGCACTCGCATATATGGAGCGTGCATTCTCTCTGAATCAGAATGATGCCCGTGTCTTGATGGAACTGGACCAGCTCTATAAACGTCTGCAGCGTGCTCCCGCAGAACGTCTGGCTTTTCTGAAGAAATATCCAGACTTGATTGCTCAGCGTGACGACCTTTTGTTGGAGCAGATTACCTTGTACAACCAAACCGGTAATTACGAAAAGGCGATGTCGTTACTTGATGGTCATATCTTCCATCCATGGGAGGGAGGTGAAGGTAAGGTTAGTGGTCAGTACCAAATTTGTCGTACAGAACTTGCGAAGAAGGCTCTTGTGAATAAAGACTATCCGTCAGCGGTGAAGTGGCTGGAGGAGTGCCTGGTGTACCCACATCATTTGGGAGAAGGTAAACTTTACGGAGCCCAGGAAAACGATTTCTATTATTTCCTCGGTCTTGCCTATGAAGGACTGGGTAATCTGGATAAGGCCCGTGTTTGTTGGGAGAAAGCATCTGAAGGTCATCAAGAACCGGCAGCAGCGATGTATTATAACGACGCCAAGCCTGATAAAATATTCTATCAGGGTAAGGCACTGCTCCGATTAGGTAGAGTAGGAGAAGCGCATAGCCGTTTCTATAAACTCATCACTTATGGTAAGAATCATCTTTTTGACCATGTTGTGATGGATTACTTCGCTGTTTCTCTGCCTGATCTTCTGATTTGGGATGATTCTCTTGATCTTAAAAATGTGATTCACTGTAAGTACATGTTAGCTTTGGGTTATCATGGACTTGGAGACCAAAAGCATGCTGAGCAGTATCTGCAGGATGTGGAAAAGTTGGATTGCAATCATCTTGGCATTATGCAGTTTAGAACACTTATTACTTTAGGTTTATAAAATAGATAGTTTTTTTTGAAAATGGTTATTTAATCTCACAAAGCATGTGTCAATGAACGATGTGACCCCGAAAAGTTTTTTGTCTAACTTTCGGGGTTCACTTCAATTGAAAGGGGGGTCTCACGAAGAAATAGAGCGTAAACAATCTTCTTGCCTTTGCAACCCTTTAGGGCAGCTTCCAAGCGGCCTAATTCCCTATTTCTATCGATAAAATTCATAAAATGTATGTTTTGAATATACTATTTTGCAAATATAGTTCTTTAGAATGAGAAAAGCATTTCCTGATTATATTCTAAAAGTCAAAAGGCTCTACCATACTTCCTTGAAGGGTGGCAGACAGTATGAAGAGGCCTTGAATAGGACTATGCAAAAGCAGAGGAAATCAGTCCTGAGACACTAGAATATGTTACCAGAAACCGGATACAACTGGCTTTTTTATAGGGAACGATATACCTGTTGGCAGTAGCGTCCTATTTTGAATAAATATACACGAATCTGCAAGACTAATAGAAATCTTGCAGATTCTTTTGTATCCATTTTTTACTGTACTATTATATAAGCATTTTTATAGTTATGGGAAAGAATAATAAGACAGTTAAAATTGACCTTGGCAATGGATGCTTGTTTGAAAATGGTGAGATAAAAAGCGTGCTGACAGAAGAACAAGAATCTGAAATTTGGATGTCGTGGGATGAAGGATGGCAATGGGTCATTAACTCTCTTCAGAAAATAGCAGATGAGTATGAACACCAATAAACCAATGACATTTAGTTTAACCGTATGGAAACGAATACTTCAATTCTATTGTAATGCAACCTTGAAATACCATATATACACTCTAATGGATGCTATCAAGGATGCACAATTAGCATACCAAGACAGAAGACTGTTAGACACGAACACAACGCTACCACAATGGGCAACACAAGGATATAAGGTGTGTAGGAACAAAAGAGGATGGTACTTCGCTTACATTGAAACAGAAGGAAATTTACGTTTCTATAGTTCTGAGAATTACAGGAATATGTCAGATAATGCAACTGTACAGCCTATCCCATCAGTACCATCAATGATAAAGCAAGCAAGTGATGCTTCTCAATCATATCTCAACTATGAGAGACCTTTTCAACCTGTATTTGGTGGATATGCACCTCCTAAAGTCATAAACACATATAGAGGCTTTACTATTGTCCAAGACTCAGATACAGAAATGTTTAGAATAGTAAGAAAAGACGGAAGCCCATTGCTTAAATATTCATTCCATAGTATTACTTAGAATAAGAACAGACAAAGGAAAGATATTCTTGCATATGGAATGATTGATAATAGGAAAGTAGTAATCTACACTACGTAAAATTCGAAAAACAGCACTACCTTATCAGATGCTCTCCAGAGGATAAGCAGTTCATCGATGAGCATTACCAAATTATCAATGATGAGATTGCCCGTCTGAGCATTGGAGAACCTGTTAGTGGGTTTGAAACACGGTTGATAGAAATTCAATAAATTTAAAAGACTGGGGTTGTAAAAACTTCCCCCGTCTTTTGCTTTCAAAATATTTTTTGTACTTTTGCAAGCAGTACAATGTAGGAATACAAAACTATAAACGTATCTATTATGAAAAAAGCACTATTCATATTAATGCTGGTGCTCTCAAGTATTAGCTGCTTTTCCCAGTCTCCAGTGAAATTTCTGGGGATCCCGGTTGATGGTAAAGAAGGCGAGGTAAATCTGCAATTGAAGGCAAAGGGGTTTAAACCTGTGATGGCTGGAGGGCATTTATGCTTTAAAGGGGAATTTGCTGGAGAGGATGTTCATGTCTTTGTTGCTTCATATCATGGGAAAGTTTGGAGAATTTATGCTTGTGAACAAAAAACTCGTGATGAATCTCAAATTAAGATCCGCTTCAATAAGTTGGTTGAACAATATTCAAACAATAGTAAATATCAGAGTTTAGGAGATTCCAAAATTTCAGATGATGAGAATCTTGAGTACGGGTTTGTTATTAAGCATAAACAGTATTCTGCGCCTTTTATCAAGAACTACACAGAAGATGAAACCAATATACTAGTTAAGGAATCCTTAGCCAAAGTTACAAATGAGCTTAAAGCTAAAGGTGCATTGGGTTCAACATCTAAAGAGGACTTGTTGGAACAGGTCAAAAATGCTTATAATCAAAGGCATTTAAAAGATATGGTTTGGATTCAGATTGAACGACTTTCGTCAGGTGAATACTATATAGTGTTCTTCTACGATAATCAGAACAATCATGAAGTAGAAAATGAACTTTAAAACAAAAGGCTGGGTTAACAATACTCCAGCCTTTATTCTTTATAGTCCCAGGTGATATCTGAGTCTCCAGGTATGAGGATAGTTATGAGGGCATGCTATATGATAGGGTCTTATCATATATTTTGCATAAGCAGTGTCTCCTTCAGCAATGGAATTATGATATGTAGTACACATATCTTTGACATATTGCTCATTATCGATAGGGGCTGTATTAGCCCACATTGCCCATAAGATGACTCCAGCTGTTAAAATACTCAGTGTGGTAATTAAATATCGTTTCATGTTTACATATTGTTTATTCAATACAAAGTTACGCAAATTTACGTAACACACAAAACAATTATTTTGTTATTTTGTAGAAAAGACTTACTTTTGCCTGAAGTATAACGTATAAACCAAACGATTATGAAAAAGTTTATTTTATTAATGTTATTAGCTTTGAATATCTGTGTTCAAGCCAATGCACAAAACGTAAAGAATGACGGAAAACCTTATGCTTTCTATTGTATAATTGTCGGTTCTCGAAATTTTGCTGGCCAATTACGATTACAGATTTTGTGGGATAATATGAAGACGGAAAACAATCTTCGTGATAAGGATGGTAAGAAAATAGAATTCAAGTCAATGGTTGATGCCCTTAACTATATGTCTAAACGAGGATGGGATTATGTAGAAAGTGTGACTTATGAAAAAGTTGTCCATTTTGTATTTAGAAAGTATGTTACCAAAGACGAAGATGCAAAAGAAGATTTGTATTTTCAATTTGATAATAAATAGTAGTATGTATTCATCATGAAAACAATTCTTATATAATAATAATGAAAAAGATATTATTTCTTCTCGGAGTATGTGTTTTAATAGCAGGATGTAATAGTAAAAAGACATCTGATAAAGCTGTAGTTAAGGATAGTGTTGTTACAAAAACGTTTGGTTCTGAGTCCGAAGAGGTAATGATGAGAGTAGTTGGTGAAAATTTTTCTCCTAACGCAGTTGGACTTCTTCCAATCACAAAGAAAGAGATCGTTGGCTCGGATGATTCGATGTTTGTGGCAAAACTAAAAATTGCAAATCCTAATGGAGGATTGGCTACAAATTATTGGTTTGTTAGAGTTAATTACGGTGATCATGTGAGACACGCTTTAAGCGAAGTTGACTACTTCCAGGTAACAGGACAGGTTGAGGGAATTGCACAGGCAAATGGAAAAGATACAGGTAATACATTTCTCACTGGAGCTAGGGCTTATTGCCTTGCTTATGGAGAAGGGGAATAAATGTTCTTAATTATTATTATGGAAAAATTTATTTTAGTTGTAGGTCTTATCTTTGGCATTCTATGTAATCATGTTTAATTAATTTATTCTCCTATTTATCATAACACTGATTATCACATAAAAGTGATAGTACTGATCTGGTCGATGATATTTACTTAGAATTATTCCGACAAAAAGTGTCGTGAGATTTGCGTTTTAGTCAGGAATCCGATAACGTGCTTTGAATTCGCGAATTTCAACGAGGTTGTAAATGTCTGTCAATCAGCGAGTTGCAACATGATGATTGAAGGACTAAATTATTTTAAGGCTAAAGGCGCCAAAACCCAAGCTCCTGACCTCTAAAACCTTAGAGTTTAATAAACTAACTCGCTCTAAATTGGACTTTGATTGAATATCAAGAAGTTGGGCGTTTGCCTATATTATATAGGTAACAATATGGAAACGAGCGGACTTCTGCTCGTTTCTGTATTTTGCAATATGCAAAGAACGCCTTAATTCGGGGACAAAGATACGATATTTTTCTAAATCTCGCATAGCTTACAAGGAGAAAAACTTGGAAATTAGAACTTTTTACGTTAAAATCCATATTTGACAAGCAGATTTTGAAGAAAATATTTGGAGTTTCCAATAAAAAAGAGTATTGTTTGCAGCAACAAATCCCACCACGCCTCTCAACGATGCGTACCACGGTGGGACTTCGCTTTTTATAAAGGGTATATGGATTACGACAAACAACCGATAAATGTAGATGAACAGGTTGCCTTGTTCCAGAACAGAGGGCTGGTGATAGAAGAGAGAGCCTGCGTAATAGGCAAACTGGAGAACGAATGCGTAAAGGCATTCCTCGACCACGAGGAAGAGATTCTTGCCGGCACCTTCGAGGGAGCCCTCATCGACCACATCTCGGAGCACGAGCGCAATGCCTACATCACCTGCACTCAGGTTTCGAGAAAGAAGATTTATGCCAGCAAGCCCGTTCTCGACATCGAACTTTCGGGTTACAAGATCATGGCTACGCTGATGGAGGTATTCATCGATGCCGCCGTCAACCCGTCCCGTTTCTACTCCAAGCAGCTTCTGCGCCGGGTAAGCAGCCAGTACGATATCGAGAACGAAAGTCTGGAAGAGCGAATCATGGCAGTATTGGATTACATCAGCGGCATGACGGATATCTATGCCTTAGATATTTATCAGAAGATCAACGGAATAAGTCTGCCGATAGTATAGAAACAAAACAGGCGTTTCTTATATTTTGAAGTAAAAAATAAAGTGATGAGAAAGGTACAATTAGTCTTTCTCATCCCTTTTATTTCAAATTTACTTACTTGGAGCAGCTTGGACTATATAAATTGTCTCAAAAACATCTCCTACTGTCATTTCCATTTTTATGGTACGAGGTACAGAAGATATATTCTCCGAAATAGTACATTTAAGTTGATTGGAAGCAACCATAGCATTGAACCAATCTTTATAAGATACTTTTTTATTGTCTATTTTAGGGACTAATACATAACTATTACTCGACAGTTCTTTTACAGAAAACGAATGTATCCACCAATCATCATAATTAGTAACTTTCAAACTAAACGTGCTTTCTGCCGCAGGAACATCTATGTACAGAGTTGCTTCACCTTTAGAATTATCCAACGTGGCATTTTCTGCCGATATTTCCATTATTTCCCCTTTACCTACAAGGGCTGGATCATCATCACTACTGCAACTAGAAAACGAAAACAGCACTGCAAAAAGCATTAATACTATTTTTTTCATCATAAATTAACCCTTTCTTTATCTCTATTAATCCTAAAATTTGCTATATATTGTAAATCCTTATACTTATTTGTGGCTTGATTACCATTATCTCCACCAGCAAATAATGAGGCAGAACCACCAAGCTGACCATTATTCAAATAAAAATAGCCATTATTGTCACCATCCCATCCCCAAATGCAATGAAATAGAACTGTATTATATTGAATCGAACTATTTTCTGCATCTACAACATTTGTACAATAGCCATCTATTACCCATGCATGGCGACTGTTTCTACTCACATTTTTACCACAAACAATCACTGGACCAAGTCCAGTTTGAAATCTATCAGACAACCAATTACAAATTGCTTTTTCGGAAAAATCTTGTAATTTATCAGGAGCATAATACCCCATTCTGACAAATGTACGCGAAACATTTTCCATATATGCCCCACTCGAACTAACACCATAGCTCATATCTAATTGCTTGGGTTCTCCCAACTTTCCAAAAACATAATCAATGTCATGATCAAAAGTATATTTCTTCATTCCATGCCACCCTATATGTTTGTCGTTTATATACACAGGCCATTCATAAAAAGTCATAACAATTCCACAAGCTACAGCTACACATCCTACCTTTGCTTTCTCACCCGACTTTGTAAAACAATAAGTATTATAAGGTTCTCCTTGTCCCCATTGTCTTGGAGCTCGCCATATTATTGGACTAACTTGAGGATTGACAACACTTGTTTTACCACCACTATTACGTAATAGAAGAGTATCGCTTGTAACACTTCCCATATCACTTTCTACTCCATGAAAGAATAATGCCAGACTTTTATTCGTAATAGTATCTGAAATTGCGATATTACCAGTATCAGAAATAGCATATAAAGGTCTTAATCTCTTATCACTTGAAACTATTGCAAAACCTTTATTGTCTTTATAATTAATGATATAAAGGGAAGAACTAATAGCATTTTCATTTTGGCTTCTTGTCGCCATATTTGAAGCAAGATTAACCAATTTCACACTATTAACTTGTCGTTTACTTTGTGAGCTTCGAGTTTCGCTATTTTCAGAAATAGCACGAATAGCTTGATTAGAAATTGCTATTGCAGAATCTGGAGACACAATAAATGAAGACACCTTGCTGCCTTGCACTTTCTCAACTTGCGAATCATCATCCGTACATGAGAAAAACAAAACTAATCCCAAAACTAGGAATAACAAACTTAACTTTTTTTTCATTTTTATTATAATTTATAGAGCTATAATATTATGGCGCAACTAGCCCTATAGAATTGCGTCTATAGCATAAAATTGCACATATCTATTTTATGTAAAGGTACAAAACTTACCGATACGATGCAATACCTAAAAAGCGTGATTTTTAAAAAAACAATACTTGCAAAACATCATCATTCAAGGTGATGCTTGGTAATCTCAAAAAATTTAGAGCCTTGGTAACTTGCTCATTACGCCTGTAATCATTCCTGTCTGATATGAGCTTGCCCTCGTTATTGATGCGGTTGTACACAATATGGCAATGTGGATTGTCCGTGTTGTGATGCCTTACGATGATGAATTGGGTATCAGTGATGCCCATCATCTGCATGTATTCAAGGGCTATCTTAGCCATGAGTTCATCCGTCAAACGAGGCTTGTCCTCGGGCTTGAAGCTCAAGGCGATGTGTCCCACAGGCTTTTTAATCTTTGGATTTAGTTGCCTTTGTAGCTCAAAACTTTGCGTCATCTCGGCATTCGTGCCGAGTAACACACCATCAGAGGCAAGGATTTTCGCCTCGTCCTTGCCTGTAACATAGCGGATGCAACCAGCAAATGAGCTGCCCGTAAGCGTCCAATTTCGACCCTTGTGGTAAAAAACGACCCTTTTTAACTTTGCATGGTCAATAAATAAAACGATTATGCAAACAGACGAAAGAACAATTTCTAATCAGGTCGATGATATTTACTTAGAATTATTCCGACAAAAAGCGTCGTGAGATTTGCGTTTTAGTCAGGAATCCTATAACGTGCTCTGAATTCGCAAATTTCAACGAAGCTGTAAATGTCTGTCAATCAGTGAGTTGCAACATGATGATTGAAGGACTAAATTATTTTAAGGCTAAAGGCGACAAAACCCAAGCTCCTGACCTCCAAAACCTTATATTTTATCGTGTAAGAGCTTAGGTTTTGTCGGATAAACCCTTAGGTTTTGGAGGTCAGGAGCTTGGGTTTTGGAGTCGGTCTAAAAAAAAATGTATTTTGTGGTATGGTAATATCTCAATTTTTTTTCTAGATGGTCCATTTGAAATGTAACAGATTTTGTGATATTATCTTAACATTTTAGAATTTAATCTATTGAACCGATTTTTGCAATAATTAAAAAAAATAAAATAAAGTTCATTACAAAAAATAAAAGCCATCGTCTTTAGGTTATATTTTCTTGAAAAACTTTTTATTAATCTAAAAACCTAAAGTAGACTTATTTATGAGAAAGTCTTTGAAGAGTGTCAGGTATAGTGTACCCATAAAAACACTACTTGCGTTAACATTAACCGTGCCTGCTTCTGCAGATGTTTTAGCGAACAATGAAAGCAGCACTAGTCTTTCAACCCAACAAAATCAGAGCGTACAAGGTCGTATCGTTGATGAATATGGCGAGCCGCTTATCGGTGTTACGGTAAGAGCCCTGAATGGCAACAAAGCTACTGTAACTGATCTTGACGGTAAATACACTCTGCAGATACCAAGGGGGGCTAAAGTGAAGCTCTCGTATACGGGGTATAAGGATAAAGTTATCACTGCTGGTGGTAACGCTGCTATGGAGCCTGATGTGCTCGGTCTTGACGATGTGGTTGTCATCGGATATGGTCAACAGAAAAAACGTGACCTTACTGGTGCGATAACTACTGTAAATGGTGCCGACCTTACCCTTAACCCTGGTAGTAATCCGATGGAAGCTCTTCAGGGTAAAGTTGCCGGTCTTGATATTACTCGTACCAGCGGTGCTGCCGGTGAAGGGGTCAATATGCAGTTGCGCGGTACCCGTTCGTTTACTGCCAGTGGTACTCCTACTTTCATTATCGATGGTATGCCAGGTGATTACACCAAACTGAATCCGAATGATATCGAGAGTATCGAGGTGCTGAAAGATGCTTCGTCTACCGCTGTTTATGGTGCCAGTGGTGCCAACGGTGTTGTACTCATCACAACGAAGAGCGGTAAGGCGGGTAAAACGAAAGTTGACTTTAATGCTTACCTTGGTGTAAATGGATGGTCATCACTTCCTGAAATGCGTTCGGGCGAGAGTTACCTACAGGGTATCAGAGATGCACAGCAGGCTGTAGGCAACTGGAATAGTACGGCAGACGATGAGACGGTTTTCAATAATGTGCTGGGTGATGGCGCTTGGAATTATCATAAAAATGGCCAGTATATCAACTGGGCTGATGAACTGCTCAAGACTGGTTTTACTCAGAATTACAGTGCTTCAATCTCTGGTGGAACCGAACGTACACAGAGCTATTTCTCGCTGAACTATTCAGATGAAAAGGGTCAGTATGAGAACGATAACAACAAGATCTATTCAAGCAATGTTCGTGTGAAGCATAAGATCAAAGACTGGTTGTCGGTAGGTATCAATTCGCAGATGAGCTATACTTATCGTAATCGTGCTTTCTCTGATCTGGAAACAGCTCTCCGTATGGAACCATTGGGTACCGTTTATGACGAGGCTGGCGAAGTTAAGGTGAACCCTACCCTAACCAGTAGCAACTATAACCTGTTGCTGAATAACTATAGCAACTATCGTAACAACAACCAGGGATTTAATCTCTATTTCAATCCATATATCGAGATTAATCCGGTGAAGGGTCTCACGATTCTTTCACGCGTTTCAGCCAATATCGGTTATAGCCGAACAAACTATTTCCAGGGTATCAATTCATATCGATTCTACAATTCCGGTGGTCAGACTGATATTACCGACGATAATGTTATCGCACGCGTTACCCAGAGTCACACTTATAATTATAAATGGGAAAACGTGATTACATATAACTTTAAGATCGCTGAAGATCATGATTTTACCCTTACCGGTGTAAGTTCATGGGATCACAATCAGAACGAAGCTACGATGCAGCAGGAAACGGGCATCACCGATAATGCTTACTTGTGGCATAATATGGGTCTCAACGGTAGTAGCAAGAGCACCATCACATCGGGTTATACCATGTCTAAGAGCTTAGGCTTCGTGGGGCGTCTTGCTTATTCTTATCAGGGTAAATATTTGGCAAGTGTCTCTGTACGTCACGATGGTAGCTCTCGACTCTCTGAAGAAAAGCGCTGGGATACGTTCCCTGCATTCTCGCTGGGTTGGCGTATCTCTGACGAAAACTTCATGAAGAACACTCGTTCTTGGCTCGATAACCTGAAAGTGCGTTTCGGTTGGGGTGTTACCGGTACAGCAAGCATAGATCCCTACTCTACCGTTTCTAATCTGGAACAGAGTACACTCGCTTTCAGTGGTAATACAGAGACCATCTATCGTTTCTCTCAAGAGTATACCAACAAGAATCTGGGTTGGGAGAAATCGTACAATACCAATATCGGTGTCGATGCTACATTCTTAAATGGTAGAATCGATTTCACCGCTGATTATTACTGGACGAAGACCAACGGCGTCATCTGGACTCGTGAATTGCCGATTACCGATGGTGGATATAATTCTACGACCTATTATACCATGGCTCAGAATATCTGTGAGACCAAGAATAATGGTATCGAACTGGCGTTGACAACGCGTAATATCAAGACCCGCGACTTCTCATGGGATTCCAATATCACTTTCAGTGCTAACCACGAGGAAATTACAGCGCTCACCGGTAATACGGCTAATAATATTACCAACGGACAGTATACACTCACTATAGGTGAACCGGTTAACTCATTCTATAACTATAAACTCGACGGTGTATGGCAAAAGGGTGAAGAGGCTGATGCTGCTGTATTTGGTATGCAACCAGGTGACTTGAAGATTAATATTCCAGGATTGATTCACGAAAGTGAAGGAGTATACTATAAGATTGATGAGGAAACTGGCGAAAAGGTTTATTACAACGCTGATAATCACTATACCGTCAGTTCGGCCGACTATCAGACTCTTGGTCACGCTTCTCCTGACTGGACTCTTGGCTTCAAGAACACGCTGCGATACAAGAATTTCGACTTGAGCATATTCATGTACTGGCGCTATGGACAGACGATGTACTATAGTCTGCTTAGTGACTATGATCCAACAGGTGTAAGAAACTTCCCTACCTACTTCGATTATTGGACAGAAAGTAATCCGTCTAACTACTTCCCTGCTATCAATGCCAGCCGTTCTATCGATAGCTATACCGGTTACTACTCATTGGGCTATGTAGACGGTTCTTACTTCAAGGTTAAGAATATCACACTGGGCTACACACTGCCAAAGAGCACGCTTGCCAAACTCGGTCTGAGCAACTGTCGTGTATATGGTACCATTACCAATCCGCTCGTTATTGCCAAGAGTAGTCTCGTCAAAGATTATGACCCTGAAATGGGGGGCAGTCTGAACTATCCACTTACCCGCCAGTTGGTATTTGGTATAAACTTAACATTCTAACACTTTATTAAACAGAAACACAATGAAAAAGATAAAATTACAGGTATGCGCATGGCTCAGTGCATCGCTCATGCTGGGTTCTTGTGGACTAGATGAATATAACCCTGCCGGTGGTACTGGTGGCGATAAACTGGCTACTTTCGAGGGCTGGTCGGGCATGGAAACGTATTGCTATGAACCGCTTTACGGTCAGCTCTTCTCTTCTTTCGACTTCCTCGCTGTGGCTGAAGGTGGTACAGACCTTTTCCTTACATCCAATAACCGTACATGGGGGCAGCAGGTATTCTACTATGAGGGGTTGACTACCAACACGAACTATACCAACAAACTGTTTAAGCAGGCTTACTCACAGATTAATAGTTGTAACGCTGTTATCGAAGGTGCCGACGATGTAGCCGATGGTAACGCAGATAATATCAAGGTGCTCACAGCAGAGGCCAAGTGTCTTCGTGCATATTACTACTCGCTCCTGGTAACTTATTATGGTAACATTACGCTCAACTTGAAGCCTTCTTCTGAGGGTAGTAATCTATCGCCACAACGTTCTACGTACGAGGCTCTTTATACCCAGATGGTCAAAGACCTGACTGAGGCTGCTGCCGACTTGAATGTAACGCCCTATAACGGCGATTATGCCCGTGTAACCAAGAAAACCGCTTTAGGTTTGCTGGCTCGTGTATACGCTCAGGGTGCAGGCGAAGGACTTACTGAGAACGGTGTAAGCTATTGGAAACGCGCTGCCGAAGTTGCAGAAGACCTGATTACGAATCAGGCTGCATACGGAGCTGATATGTATACCGATGTTGCGGATGTATGGGCTAATGCCAATAATAAGAACAACAAGGAGTCGCTCTTTATTGCAGCCGGACCGGCCAGCAAGGATGCTGCTAATTATACCAGCAGCAATATTTTCACTTATATGTATCCTAACCCATACAAGTTGAGTGATATCTATAAGACAGCCGACAAGTCTAACTATCTTTACGGTCGTATCAACAACAATATCATGGCGCCATCTAAGTATCTTATCGATCTCTTCGATGCTCCACACGATACCCGTTGGGATAACTGTTTTACCACTGCGTTTGGCGAAGAGTCTATGGTACAGGCTGGCTGGGGTACGTATGCCTCAATGAACCGTACACTGACTGCTGAAATTTGTCAGAAATATGGTATCGCAGATTCTAATGTAGGCAAGACGATTTATGCCTATGCTGACCTGGCTTATAATTCTACCAATGCCAATGGCAATCAGTATCCGGCTAAGGTATGGCCTAAGGGTGATCACTCGGGTAATGTAGCCAACCTTATTGAGGTGAAGAATATCTACGCTACAGAGTATCCTCTTCCTGAAGACGAAGATCGCTTCTCTATCTATCTCAGTAAAGACAAGCTTACCGCCGAAGAGAAGGCCAGACGTGCATATGTTACCATCAATATCGATGACCTCTTTGACAGTGAAGGTAAATATATTGAGAACTCTACCGATGGCACCAACTGCTATCAGATGTTCCCAGCACTCAATAAGTTCAGTTGGATGTACGATGGAGCTTTCACCAGCAACTTGCAGCGTAGAAATGGTGATGTAGCCATTATGCGTATGGCAGAAGTATACCTCATTGCAGCCGAAGCGGAACAGCAGTTGGGTAATGGCACCAAGGCAGCAGAATATCTGAATGTATTGCGTAAGCGTGCTTGTCGTCATGCATCAGATTACGAGAATTATATGAAGCTCGACACCGCATCAGAGCAGGATGTACTCGATGAGTACGCTCGTGAGCTTTGCGGCGAGTTTAACCGTTGGGCTCTTCTGAAACGTCATCATGCTTTCGAGACACAGTTAGCGAAAGGTAATCCTCGTGCCGCTGCATCATTCGAGTCTAAACATTATCTCCGTCCGATTTCATACGACTTCCTCAATCAGATTTCGAATGCTGATGAGTATGGTACCAATGGGTATTAAGGCCATGCACCGATAAGGGCATGAAAATGGCATCAGCGCTAAATGCGTGAACTTATCGGATAATATAAAATGTAAACGGAGGTGAACCCGAATCAAGGTGTTCACCTCCGTTTTTAAACAAAACGAAATTTTATCGAGAAATTTACAAACCGACATATTAAGCTGAATATTAGCTATAGAAAAAACATTCTTAAAGGATCATACCCTTTTTCTGTTATCATGTTTTACACATGTTAATTTGTGAATCTTCAGGATTTATTTGCCTTTATGATAACATTGAATGATATCCATTGTGCTTTATAATTAGAAGGTGTATCCCATACCATTTTTTGATATAGTATATCCTTTATAGCTGAAGTGATTTGCTCAGGTATAATAACCTTCGCCTGATTTTTATCTCTCGAAAATCTTACTTCAACAGTTTTTCCACCATGAATATTACATGATACGATAATATTCAAATCATGTTCAATGATGAGATTGTTATACAAGTTTACATCTTATATCCTCACCACTTTTGGAAGACATATTGAGTTTATTGAGTTCTTTCATTAACTTTTTAAGTCCATGAGGAGTACTTTCGGAATAGATCTTATAATCTATACAAGCTTCGTAATTTGTACAATCAACACTGATGTCCGTAATTAGATCCCATGATACATACTTTATAACAACACTATCTACTTGTGAGCTTATATTTTGGCTGAAAGCTGATAGTGAACAAGCAAACATTATGAATATTAATAAAAATCTCATACTATTGGTTACTTGGTGTAATAATTATTTTATTTAATTCCTCATTAGAAATGGGACTATTTGTTGGAAAAGGGCTTCCGCTATGACGATTACCAGAATTTATATTTCCATCTTTTTGTTTTCATGATAATTCATTTGGTCATAATAGAATTAAGTTATACGATTTAATCAGATATATAAAAATAAGTGATTAATTTTCTTACAAAATTATATATAAACTAGATACTTTGTTTATTTTTTTAACTTTTTTTGTATTCAATAGGTAACTTTCATATTCGAGACCACAAAGGTGGTACAGGTTCTGCGCTGCTGTCAATGGATACTCCAGGACGCTATCTTTTCTCATTTACACGTATGTATTGGGTTGTACCTTCTTCATTCTTCATAAAGAGCGTATCTTGGACTATATTATACTTGCTCTTTTGAATTATCCCATCAAAATACCAAATAATCGTATCTTTATTTATAGAATATTTGATAGGAGAAGTTCCTTCTTCGTCTACGAAATAGATGGAGTCACTCGTTATTTTTAACCATGTAACTCCCTCTAAACTCCAATAACCATATAATGATTTTGGGGGCATGCAATTATGTCTTGTCACATTAGCCAAACAGCTTGTTAATATAACAAAAAATACAAATAAAATAATATTTTTTTTCATCCATATAAGTTTTAATGTTGTGGAATCTCAATATGAAAGACAGGGTCATTAGAGGGTGTCTTTCGATAAATCTCAGCTTGTCTTATTGCTTTTTAGTTGCTGTAAGTTCGTAGTTAAACAAATCAAGTAGCTGGTTGACCTTATCCATTCTTAGCGTCGGCTTTCCCTGTTCCAGATTGCGTACAAAGCACAAGCCTACGCCAGACTTCATCGCCAGATCTTCTTGCGTAAGGCCATATTCCTTGCGCAAATCCTTAACCACCTTCGATAACTTTGTCTTTTCCATATAAATTATATTCTTTCGAATGCAATATTACAATATTATTTGCAAATTACATGCGTTCTGATATAAAAAGTGTGTCATCAATTTAAATTTGGTTCATATGTATAATTATTAGAATTTACTAAGCACATATATTCATTCAAGGTAATTTCAAGAGGAGAATACCAACTATCAGTTGGTATTCTTTAATTTTTAACTGTCTTACTTTAAAAAAAGCTGTATTCGACGATATGGAATGCCAAAATTAAAGTTGTCGCTACCTACAGTTCCTGCAAAGTTCACAGCCACAACATCACCATAAGCATTGACTACTGGTGAACCGCTTGAGCCTTGCATCGATGGCATGCTATAAAGCACTCTATCTCCATCAGGCTCCTGAGTTACAGTTCCACTTGTAAACTGGGCACGTACACCTTTATTCGTGTTTGCCAATTGAATTCCATGATTATATCCAATCATGTACAGTGGATCGTTGACTAGGAGTTGATTGCCTTCATCGCCATATGAGTCATTCAAGATGAATATGAACTTATCTTCTGGTGTCTTCTTACTCTTCAGCTGAAGCAACGCAAGGTCCGTACCCTCATCTTTTGAAGCTTTTACCAGAATACAAGGATTTTTCTGGAAATCAGCGAATGAAGTTACTGAAGAACCATCATATGCAATACCAAAGGTCGAATGTAGCTGAACAGAGAAATGGTCTCCCAGAAGATTACTCTGTAGATTCTGCTTATACTCTTCTGCTTCTGCATACTGGCTCTTAAGGGTATTGACCTCTTCCTCCAATGCACTGATCTCGCTATCATCCAATGATGTATATTGGTTGCCATAGTCATCGGAATACACACTGTTTGCAGCATACTCTCGAATAGCTGCATACTTTTTATTCATCTCCTCCTGAAGGCTTTCGATATATGCAGCATATCCACCAATAATCTGGTTGAGATTTTCCTTTACAGCTATCTTGTCAATTTCTGGAGCAACAATATGTCGATTAGTAAGAATTTTGCCTGTTTCGTCAATAAAGAAGCCTGTACCGTTGAGTACACCAGGCTTTTTCTTCACTTCATTAAGATCTTCGGTTAGGCCAATAATACCATCCTCTTTGTCAAGACCAGTGAAGTAGAGCGACTCACCATTTGGCATCTTGATCTCATAATAGTAGTTATTGAATATCAGTACAACGCCTGATCTTTCCTCCTCATATATTTGTGCAGGATCTTTAGGGGTATTACAACCTGTTAAGGTCATTATTAGCAATAATGCTATTAAAACTAAATTATTAATCCTTTTCATCACTTTTTTATATTTAACGATTTAACTATCAGACCGAAAAGAGCTATAGCAACTATTACATCAACAGCATTCCATATTGTTCTTCCCAACGCGACTTTAAGGAATGGCTGGAATAATAAACTATTGAAAAAGACTTCTTGGTGGATGTGATCTTCCTAAATGTACGGAGCCTTTGCTCAAGTAAGCCCATGAACATGGCGAATAGAATGTTCCACTTATGCCTAAAGCGTTGACGATTTGTTTGATGTGATGCAGGCATACCGTTTCAAAAGAATAGTCAGACCATGCTGCATATTCAGGTGTACCTATCTTCTGGAGCCAATATATTTTGGCATAAAGTTAATAAAAATATTAGATTATGCCAAATAATAATGCTATATTTTGGCGCAATCTATGCAAAATATTGAGATTATGCCAAGATATAGTACTATCTATTGTGTCAAGACTAATATACCATTTGGTCATTTGGCCTAATTTCGTTTGGTCATTTGGCCTAATTTCGTTTGGTCATTTGGCCTAATTTCGTTTGGTCATTTGGCCTAATTTCGTTTGGTCATTTGGCTTAATTTCGTTTGGTCATTTGGCAATGTCTTGTTAGGTGATTTAGAGCAAATTCATTCGGCCATTTTTGGAATTGAAGCATGAATGATAGTTGTATCCTATACCTATTGACTATTAGTCTGGAGACCATTCACTTCTTCAAAACCTATCGAGGTTGTATTTTCGTTCTTTTTCTTTGCCATATAATGCTATTATTTGTATTACTTCATGCACGATTTGTCCGATCTTCTTCGTTAATATGTTCTTGAAAGGCATTCATTAGCCTCCCATATTCAAGTTTATAGCGTTTCTGCCTTTCCATATCCTTTTCCGTTGGCTCTGCAATGCGGCTGATATCCATATTGTTGCGAAGATCATTCAACTTCACTTTGAGAGCAAGTTTATTAACACATATACGAGAAAGGTATTCTTCCCTGTTTGGTGCTGTGTGGTGATTGAGCAATTGAAGGGCGGTGGCAATTTCATCCCACTCTTCCTCGGTAGGCATATGGCACTGCTCCGCTGGATACTGAAAGAAGTCCTCTTCAAAGTCATCAATCCATGATTTGTCGTCTGGATTGTTCATCCATGTCTCTAATTTCTGTTTTACTAAATGCAAAATCGTGGATATGTCGTTGGTCGTGTCTTCCGCTGCGTCATGCAGTAATCCCACCACCTGTTCTTTCCAATCATATCCACTTTTTCCTACAGGAAGTAAGTGAGAACTAAAGTAGTCATTACCTCCTTTGTCTTTTTGCCCTTGGTGTAAATCTCTGGCTACATAGGCAGCTGCAAATACCACATGAATTTTATATCCTAAATGCTCATCTAAAGACTCTTCGTACTTCTTAGCCTTTTGAGGATTAAAAGTCGCTACATGAGCTAGGTAATCACGATAAACAGCCTCCGTGTCACCACCTGGGTCCATGAAATCAAACAGAGTATCCATGTAGTTATCCATGTATGAAAGATCCTGCTCATTGGTCGCCTTAAAACCCGCCACCAATGTCTTGCAAAGTCGGAACTGAGCATTGTGGTGCTCAGCTATCTTTTGAAACATATCATGCATATCTTTAGAAAACTCCATGTTGCTTTGTTATATTACGTCATTCATCATTTCACGATATCTAAGCAGCTCATCATCCTAATAAGCCTTCACCCTTTGTCTGTCCGACACAAGATGCTCTGCCCCCATGTAGTCCTGAAAGCACGACTTATTTTTTCATATTCCTTCTATTTTCAGCGTAGTTTTATAATGTCACTCCAGCGGGTGGTCGGATTCTTACTTCTAAAATCGTGCTTGATGGCATTGGCAAAGACTTCTGCCTTTCCCTTACCATTCTTCTGGGTGTACTGCTGGGCACCGATAACAATAGTCTCTGAGCCGTGCATGCGATTGATGCGGTCAATTACCTCATCGAGTCGACGCATCTTCTGAATCTGCTCGGCATTCAGGTCAAACAAGTCCTGCTGTATGGGTGAGTCTGGTGAGATACCCATCACAATAACACCTGCTTTCTTATACTGGTAGCCCTGAATGAAAATCCGGTCAAGCACATCGTGAGCAGCCTGAACAATGGGAATCGTTGAACTGGTTGGAGTGACAAGGCGCAGTTCCTGAAAGTTCCAGTATTGTGCAAGGTCTTCACGGAAGGCATTGGTATTGACAAACACGCCAACAATAGTGGCCACGGTCTTCTGAGTTCTCAATTTCTCTGCGCAGCGGGCAGCATAGTTGGCAATGTGAGTGCGCAGGGTGTCCTTGTCGCTGATCATACCGTTGAACGATCGGCTGGTGCAGATGCTCTTCTTCTTAGCCAGTTCCTCATTCGGCACAGCATCTTCGCCGTTCAGTTCTTGCCACGTGCGCATGATGTTGATGTTATTGAACGTCTGTCGTACCCAATCCTTGTGATGCTTGGCAAAGTCGAGGGCCGTTTTGCAACCTAATGACTGGAGTTTGGCAGCATAGCGCCTGCCGATGCCCCAGACATCCTCTATCGGACACCATTCGAGTGCCTTCTCCCGTTTGTAGTCCGTATCGATCATGCAACAGTGCTTATACACCTCGAACTTCTTAGCGAGCTTCGAGGCGATCTTCGCCAGTGTCTTGTTGGGTGCCAGTCCGATGCTGATAGGCAAGCCCACCTCACGCTTCACTCGCTTGTGCAGGTTTTCGCCCCACGTCTGCAACTGATCCAACGCTATGCCGTCAAGATACATGAAGCACTCGTCAATCGAGTAGCGGAAATAGGCAGGAGTTTCTTGGCGGATGATGCTCACCACTCGACCTGTCAATTCGCCGTACAGTTCGTAGTTAGAGGAAAAAACGGCTATCTTCTGGTTGGGGAACTGCTGGGCAAGTTGGAAATAAGGTGTACCTTCCTTGATACCCATCGCTTTGGCCTCGTTGGAACGTGCCACCACACAGCCGTCATTATTCGACAGCACAACAATTGGCTTCCCCTCCAAGTCAGGACGGAAAACCTTCTCACATGAGCAGTAACAGTTGTCCAAGTCAGCTATACCATACATCTGTTTTATATCTTTTCAAAAGTCCTTATCAGATGAATCACAGTGCCCCAAATCTGGAAGTTCTCTGGATCTTTGACCTTGAAGACTGGATAATCAGGGTTGGCAGGACGCAGTTCAATGTAGCCGTCTTTCCGATGTGTCAGGTCAAGGAACTTCATCGTGAAGCCACCGTCCCACCATGCCACGACGATGGAACCGTCATGTGGCTCTACAGCCCTGTCAATAATCACACGGTCACCGTCCAACAGTCCTGCATCCTTCATCGAATCTCCCTCTACGTCACCATAGAACGAGGCTTCAGGATGACGGATATAGTCACGGTTGAAGTCCAGCGTCTCATGGATATAGTCTTCGGCAGGTGAAGGAAACCCCGCCTTCACACCTGCATGTTGCAGTTCCTGTTTGGTGTCAAATACACCGCGTATGATCTTGATATTGCTCATTTCCTATATAAATATTTCCAAATGGATATTGCTTCATCGCTGAACTGGAGCTTTCGCTCAGACTCGCGGACCATTCGGAGTACACGACTTTCTGTAAGGGAATGCTTTTCGGCAATCTCTCCATTCAGGACTTTCACCTTAATCCGATTGCTTGAACCGTATTCAGGCTTCGTCTTCAGCAGTTTTTCGTAGAGTGGAATGCTAGCGTATGCTTCTGCATCAACAGACTGTAGTAGTTCCCTGAGTGTCATACTATATTCATGAAACATCCTAAAATCAGGCACAAAATTACGAATTTATCTCTGATATTTATCAGAAATGACTAATTTTGCAACAAAGTTTAATAATAAGGCAGATAAATTGGAATTTAGAAGCATTTGCCAAGCAACTCTACGACTACTGGTTTGTGCAGTTTGACTTCCCCAATGAGGAGGGCAAGCCGTATAAATCAAGTGGCGGAAAAATGGTATGGAATGAGAAACTAAAACGTGATATTCCTGAAGGATGGGAGAATACAATATTAGGTGATTTCTGTGAAATGTATCAGCCACAAACTATTGGTACAAACGAGTTGGTTTCGAATGGACTTTATCGTGTTTATGGAGCGAACGGTATTGTGGGAAGATACGATAAATATAATCACGAAGAAAGTGAAATTGCGATGGCATGCAGAGGCAATAGTTGCGGAGTCCTAAACAGAACTATGCCTTATTCTTGGATAACGGGAAATGCAATGGTCATTAGAATGAGAAACAATGATTGTTGTAATGAATTTATAAAACAAGCCCTTCCATATATGAATATCGCTGGTGCAATAACAGGGTCTGGTCAACCACAATTAACAAGGGAAAATCTGAGTGCGGTTTCTTGTATAAAGCCCATGAAGACTATTCTACAGGCTTTTTCAAATAAAGTCACTCCAATCGTTTCCTTTCAATTACAATTAACACTGGAGAACGAAGAATTGATTAAGCAGCGCGACGAACTGCTTCCGCTCCTGATGAACGGTCAGGTGTCGCTTCTAAATTGCGACTGACGTCGCCATTTACGGCATCGGCTCGGCATAGTGAAAACAAGTTTTCCCTCTGCTCTCGCCTCGCACGTAAATTCTGATTTATCGCACGGTTGAGGGTGATTTTTTTATCAAGATTTGAAAGAATGGAAGCAATATGTTTCTGTTCTTTCAAATCTGGAATCCATACAACACAATCTTTGATTTTGTCGGGAGAAGTATGGCGTATCTTTGTTTGTTGTGCAGCAGCACTCAATTGTTTCTTGACAGTTTCTGATGAAATGAGATAGTACGCAAACATCGGGTATAATAAGTCCTCATTGCATATTATCTTTGCTACATCTTGGCTTTGAATATATTTATCATCTTCTGGTATTATTGCCGTAGAGCCGAGCAAACCGATGGCTTGCTCAGTCAAAGGAGTGATAATATCGCCCTTCTTCATAATAAACTCCTTACGGACTGGCCCTGTATAAAACAGGTTGTCTTTGGATGTGTTTAACTTGAAAGAGTTATTTTGGTAATCAAAGTTTCCACAAGTTAAGCGTATATAGTTGCCAGTAGTAGCATAGTATTCTCCTGCAAGACTTGCCCCTCGCTTGACATCCAACAATTCCCCAAGTTTGTATTTCTTTAATTCCATTCTACTTTTCGTTCTTTAATCTGAAAAACTCCTTTTGCTGTTCTATCTCACGACGCAGTTCCTCTTGCGTCGGCATATAAGTGAGATACTTGGCAGCAAAGAGTTGGTCGTTGTTGTTGAGGATAGAATAATGTGCCACGTCCTCGTCGGTATCAGAACAAAGCAATATGCCAATAGTGGGATTATGCCCTTCGGGGCACACCAAGTCATCATACATCTTAACATACATATCCATCTGACCCACATCTTGATAACGTAGTTTGGTTGTTTTCAAATCGATGAGAACGAAGCAACGTAGGTGGTAATTATAGAACACCAAATCGATATAATAGTCCTCTTTCTCTGTGTGGATATGTTTCTGACGATCGACAAATGCAAAGCCCTTGCCCAACTCCATCAAGAAGGAAATCAGGTGGTCGATAATGCTCTGTTCCAAATCACTTTCAGAATAGTTGGTATTGTTTTTGAAACCCAAGAATTCTGCTACAACAGGGTTCTTTAGATACTCCAGCTTATCCTGTAAAGGTTTCGTTAACTGCACCATCTCATCATGTACGACTGCTTTGTCTTGTGATTGTAACAAGCGATGATAGTACTGCGAAGAAACATTGCGTTGCAGCGTACGAGTACTCCACATTTCTTTTGCAGCCTCATTCTCATACCATGCGCGACCTTCTGCTGTGAGTTCCTGTTGAATGATGTTGTAATGAGTCCATGACAAGCGAATTGGAGATTTTGCAGTCAGTGATTGCAAAATCTCTGTTACGGATGTTTTACCAAACACTTGTGGAACAAAATCTGATTTTGCAGTCAGTGATTGCAAAATATTTTTATCTGCATTAACTTCAGGCTTTTCTATCGCCAACTGAAAAAAGTCACTGTGATCTTGGTAGAAGTCTATAAAATAATAGAGGTTTCGCATAGAGAAGCCTCTGCCATATCGTTTAACTAATCCTTCTGACAATGACTTAATTACCTGCTTGCCATACTCTGCACGCTGATCTTTTAATACTTCATGTTGAATACGCAAGCCTAGCAACCAGTTACGTTTAATCAAAGTTTCGTTTACTGCACTATAGGCCGCATGTTGAGCCTGGTCAATGATTTGACAAGCGTCCTTGTACAGACATTCAACATCTAGTGTCTGTATAATATTGTCGTTGGTGATTATATTTTTGTTTGCCATTTGCACTCAATTTAAGCACAAAGGTACTAAAAAAAATGTCAAATATCAATCATTTAATTCAGCCAAGGTACTTTTTATGAGCCATTTTAACGTTGTTTTGATTTACAATGGCATATTGAAGTGTCGTATCAATACGAACATGGCCCAACAAACGCTGAACTTGTTCTATTGGCATTCCTTTATCTATTGCCATTGTTGCAAGCGTTCTTCGGAACTTATGTGGATGCACTTTTGGCATATTAAGCCGTTTGCCCATCGTCCTGATTCTGACTTCCACACCACTTACCAAATACCACGCATTGCCTTTCGTGGAAATCAATGTCGGCTCGGTTTAGTTTGACCAATTCACCAACACGAATACCAGTAGATGCAAATAAATCAATCATGGCAAGGTCGCGTTGATTAGTGCAACTATCACGAAGTTGTTCCAACTGTTCATCAGTCAGCACCTCCTTCACCAAAGAATCCGTTTTCACTTTGTGGATACGTCGCACAGGGCTCTTGGCGATATAATCTTCATCTTCTAACCAGGCAAAGAAGCTGGAGAAGATACGTCGCATATTATCGAATATCCATTGTGGATATATGGCACACGGCAACAGCAACAGTCATAAGCATCTTTTCGATGGTATGCCTATAGTATGCCAATGTCTTTTCAGAGCATCCTTCTATCTTTTTAGCTGATAGGAAGCTATCAAGAAGCTGTACTTTCTCTTCTTGATGATGTTCTTGGAAATCTCGCTTCTCGATAATCTCTACATCTTGCAGTTTCTTAAAGAGCACGGTTTTTAATCGTGCCATCTGTCGACAGTCCAAGTCACGCTGCATGTCCGCAACTATTGCTTGAATAATATTCTTTTTCATTATATATTCAAATTACTTGTTTATCTTTGCATTCGTTAACAACATCAAGGAAGTGGAATAAGGCCGATTTTTCATTCGTCATAAGACAGTAAGCAATGTTCAGCCCCCGCTCCTTAACATCCGAATCCGGACAGTTCACTGGGCTTTGACCCCGCATGCGTAATGATGGCTCCAAGATGTTTCGATGTTGCATATTTGTTTAAATTCGTTATAGTTATGACTTACATTGGTATCGACGTCAGCAAGGACACTTTCGTTGTCGCTTATTCTCCAGAGAAGAACAGCAAGACGAGGACATTCAAGAACACCACCAGAGGTATTCATGAGTTCATCAGGACTATCTCCAAGGATGAGCATCACTGCGTCATGGAGGCGACAGGCAATTACAGTGCTCTGCTTGTCTATCTGCTCTCGGAGGCAGGCATCACGACAAGCCTGGAGAATCCGCTTAAAGTGAAGAACTTCGCCCGTGCCATGCTATCCACCGTCAAGACGGATGAGATAGATGCCCGCCTGATTGCCCTCTACGGGGAGAAGATGAATCCAGCCCCTTACAGGCTTCGCAGTGACGCTATCCTCACCCTGAAGCAGAAGCGTACAGTCATTCGCCAGCTCAAGAAGCAGCTCATTGCCACAAGGAACCTCAAAGGCTCTATGGAGGTGTTGCCGTTCTTTGATGCCAAGTGTAAGAAGTCTATCGAGAAAACCATTGCCTTCCTTGAGAAGCAGGTTAAGGATCTCGAAGAGGATCTCTCTTCACTTGCCCGTTCTGAGTACAAAAAGCAGATGGATCTGCTCACCTCTGTAAAAGGTATTGGCGTCACCCTTGCTGCTGCACTCATCATGGCCACTGGCGGCTTCACTTACTTTGATAATGCCAAGCAACTCACCCGCCATTTGGGATTGTCGCCGACTTATCAGCAGTCCGGTACTTCAGTCAATTTCAAAGGTCACATCAACCGCAACGGGGACTCTTCTTTGAGGAGTCAACTCTACGTCGCGGCGTGCTCTTCGCTAAGATGCAACACCGAGTGCAGAGCCTGTTACGACCGTCTGCGGTCTAATGGAAAGCCTGGGAAGGTCGCTATCATTGCCGTAGCAAATAAACTCATCCGGCAGGCTTTTGCCGTTGTCACTCAGGAGAAACTCTATGTCGATGGTTATGTATCGTCAAAGAAGTAGCTCCTGCATTTCCCAGAAGTGTATCAGGATAGAAAATCTAATACCTGAAAACACCGAGAGGGTTGGGGGCGAGAAGCCCCCATGAGAGGCAACGATTCAGCACTAAGTGCTAATAATCGTTAACCATGTTCATTTTTCGTATTACAGTTCATTGCTTTCTGATTTTATTGTATACTATATAATATAAGATAAATCAGAATTTATGGAAGATATCAGAATATATCATTCAATTTGGAAAAACATAGTCTTAATGGCCGTATGTTTTGTAAAGAAAGAATAACCCACACACCATATTATATGATTACGGACGATGGCATCATCATGAACAGTGCTTTAAAGACTTATTCAAGCATTCATCGATGACAAGGAGGTTAAGATTCGTCATATCGAAAATATGACAGAACAATATGGCAATCAGAAAATGGGTGCATTCATTTTGATGCTGGACTATAATGTTCGTCACGATGCCGAAAACCGAGCCGAAGGAGAAGGTTACCAAGGCCATCGAGGTCTTGTAACGGATATTGATTAACCGCATATGCAAAAGGAGCAGCATCCAATCGCTTGCTCCTTTTTCTGTTATATAGCTACATACTTCTGAGTAGGGCTTTTCGGCGATTCCGGCTCTGTCATTCGAAGAGACTTGTTTAGAAGTGGATCAATATACCTTTTCTTGACTTTATATTTGTCGGTCATACCAAGGTGCTCGCAAATTTCAGATAAAGTCTTTGGCTCTTTGCAGAAAGCAAGAAGCTTTTGCTCATTCTTCTCTTTCTTACTTACTGCCTTTTTGCCGCTACTTACTGCCTTTTCATCATTACTTACTGCCTTTTTGCCGTTACTTACTGCCTTTTTGCCGTTACTTACTGCCTTTTCATCATTACTTACTGCCTTTTCGGTGTTACTCCCTGCCTCTAAGGCAGCAAGTGGACGGTTCACACGAACGGTAAACTGGTTCCCAGGTATTCCATTGTATTAAGGACACCGTCAAAATCGAGAAAAATGTATCGTTCTTCTATCTTATTATCCATCTCTCTTTCCTTTATGTGATATAATGCAAGTGATAGCGTAGTCGAGCACTATGGCACTTAGGGCAGAATAGCGGGTCATTATGACCTTTAAATATTGATTCCTCCTTTTTTCTTATTATTGTGCCACATTGTGGGCATACAAAATCTTCTTTTGCTTTTCCAAAGGTGTGGTACTCTTTACTTTCGTTATACTCGCAAGCAAAGGCATGACAATTAGGACATTGCCTGCCAATACTGCATGACATTATCCCATGAGTAAAACTAGTTATTTCCTCTTCATAACCACAATCGGCACATTTGATTACCCCGGCACCATGCATCATTGAAAAGCAAAGATAATGTTCATCTGGGCCTAACCCCAGAGATGCATTAAACTTTCTTTCTTCTTTCAGCTTTCTTCTTTTCTTGATCTTTCCAAACATATCGTTAAAGAAATTTCCAATGACTATGAATGGTAAAATTGCTATGACAAAGGGTCCCACAACTAATGTGATCAAAAATTGTTTTAGTGTTGTCCTTTCAGAATCTCGCTTCTTTTTTTTATCGTAGCAGAGAATGCGAATGCCTATTATAAGACTTGCGAACAAATATATAAGTATATACCACACCATAACACGAATAATTGAATTATTGTGCAAAGATATGAAGAAAAACGCAAAACGCGATATTTTACATAAAAACATAGCATCAGAATACGATATTTTACAAGAAATGACGTTTTAGAACGCGATATTTTACATAATAACGCCACAATTTTAAAAGTGTAGTTTTGACATTTTTCATTGAAAAGTGTAGCTTTTTGCCATCAAAAGTTATTGAAAAGTGTAAAAACCCTGCTGTAAGTGCTTTCTGAATAATAATTTGGCTATACCTCGTATCCAAAATGCTTTGGATATTGAAGCATATCATTTTGAAGGAAAGTATTATCTTACCAAATAAATGGTGGCAGATTTCTATGAAGTGGATTCACGAACCATTGACAATTATCTATCTTCATATGAGGATGAGTTGAAGCAAAATGGTTATTTTTTATGTAAAGGTAAGCGATTGAAAGACTTTAAGTTACAATTTGCTCACGAAAATAATTTCGTGAGCAAAATCACTCAGTTGGGTCTTTTCGACTTTCGTGCAACAAAGAACCTACTTACTCTATTTTTTAGATTCGTTTTTGCCCACTTGTCCCGCTTTTAATCTATCCAGTCGGGTAACTACAAGTTCCTCATACGTTTGTTTCTGCTCATCACTGAGGAAGGAATCTTTTATGAGCTGTTGCCATTTTGGAAACACCTTATGAAGCCCTGCAACGAGACGCTGTACAACATTTTCTTCCAGTCCCATTGTCTTTGCAGCATTAAGGAAGTCTGCCAAACGAAGTTTCGTCTTCTTTCCCGCAAGAGTAAGTGCCAATTCCTCCTTGTCCTTCGGATTGGCATTGGCAACATTCAGCAAGTCATAAGCTGGTGTCAGCTGATAGTCCTCTTTAGGTCGGTAAAGCGAAAAGTTCTTCAGGTGCATGTCATTGTTGCCAGTGACAAAACAGAAGAGCAGCAACTGCATGTAATTCGTAAGGTCGAGTTTTGGTGTGTTGCTGTACTGCAAGATAGTCTTTGCTATCTGCTCATGCGATCCTTTGTATTTGTATTCCGTAGGGTGCAGCGTGAGTTGGCACATATCCTCCATGTCTATCTTCTCGCCATTCTCGGTGCGGTCAATACGCTTTGTGATGTACCCCAGTTTTCCATCGGCCAAACGAATAAGACTATGAGGCACCACGCTAATCTTTGCGGCTTCCGCAAGATGCATCGTCAAATCCTCGTTTTCGGGCAACTGCTCGTAATTCTCCGTTTGTGGCTTGAAGATATAATCTCCCCAAAGTCCTACGATAGTCAGTCGGCTACATCCATCGTGCTTGTCGAGATTCAGAGACAATTTGGGTTGGACGCCTGTCAGAGATGTTTGAGCACGAATTACCTGCTCGGCTAATTGGTCGAGTTCTTCATGTTTGTACTCCAGCAAGGGCACATCCTTTGTTCCAAAGAATTTTCGGGCACAACTTGGATGAAAGTCTTTCTGACCTTCTTTCAATTCCTTATAACAGTATAGACATTTACACATTGTCGCCTCCTTCCTTATTTATAGGAACCACACTGACAGAACCGATACACTCCTTACAGCATAACAATAATAGTGACATACGGTCAAGAATACTAATGTCAGTATTGCGTAGTGCCACATCAAGCAGCCACCCTTCAGGTATCAACCCGTCAAAGAACGGAAATAGTATAGGACTTACGAATGTCTCCGTTTGTAATGGGAGTGTCAGACTTACAGGTAGCGCATCTCCACGTTTGAGGTACGCTTCATCATAACAGAAACGGTATTCGCCACCATCTTCTGTCAAGATGCCAGCAAGGACATCCTTTCGATAAATCTCAGCTTGTCTCATTGCTTTTTAGTTGCTGTAAGTTCGTAGTTAAACAAATCAAGTAGCTGGTTGACCTTATCCATTCTTAGCGTCGGCTTTCCCTGTTCCAGATTGCGTACAAAGCACAAGCCTACGCCAGACTTCATTGCAAGGTCTTCTTGCGTAAGGCCATATTCCTTGCGCAAATCCTTTACCACCTTCGATAACTTTGTCTTTTCCATATAAATTATATTCTTTCGAATGCAATATTACAATATTATTTGCAAATTACATGCGTTCTGATATAAAAAGTGTGATATTTAACATTTTTATATGCTTTCCACTATAGTTTTACGTTCTTTTCGGTGATTTGTGGTGATTTTATTCGGTCATTTGTGGAATTAAAGCATGAATGATAGTCGCCACTTATAACTATAGACTATTAGTCTGGAGACCATTTGCGTAAACAATGGGTAAACAAACTATTTCAGTTAGGGGTATTTTGTGAGTTTCAGCGAAAATCATAAAAATGTAACTCATTGGATATCAGTATAGTTACAAATTATAGACTATCACAGAATATCAATATATTGGTCTCATAATCTGGAGGCCCCAGGTTCAAGCACCGGCTGATTCACACTGAAAACCAAGCACTTACAAAGATTTTGTAGGTGCTTTTTCTTTTACGGTGACCTTCAGGTGACCTTTTTGGAGCAAAAGTGACCCTTCGTAACACCTTATGAAACGTAGAGTGATTTTTTGTGAGTTCAAGAAATGTTTTCGCAAAGATTACAGCGAAAACAAGGTGCATTAACTCAAAGCGGCAAGTAGGAGAAGTAAACCAGATACCAGATTTAGTGGTATGTGGTTTTGAGTTGCCCCATTAATCATCAAGAAAACCATATTTGGTGGATATATGAACAGCAAAAACACATAAAAAAGCATAAAATAGGGGCCAACCACGATTATTTAAAAGAGAGTGGCAGAAATTGAAAGTATTTCACTACCTTTGCAAGGTAAACATTACATTAAATATAATATACGGAAGATATTAACCGAATAAAGACGGTTCTGTTCGAGAAGAAGAAAACTGCTAGATGGCTGGCAGGTGAAATGGGCGTCACCCCCATCTACCGTCAGCAAGTGGTGCACCAACTCTTCTCAGCCTGACCTCGCCACGATACTCAAAACTGCAGATTTGTTAGAGGTCGATATACGAGAGTTGTTTGTGAGGGAGTATAAGCAATATTTGGTTTCACAGGAACTGGAAAAATAAGAGTATAATTGTATTATGGGCAAGAGTCTAAATTTGCAAGCTTTCCCTGAAGAAGTTACAGAGGATGGCATAAAAATATATGGTGAAACATCATATGAAAACCAGATTGCGGTGTTAAGCCACTATCTGCATAATAGTGAGGTAAAAGTTACAAGAAAACTGAAAGATGAAATTGTTTCATCTGTTCGGGAATTCCTTTCTCGGAAACAATTCCGTCAGGGATTAGTAGATGAAGAACTATCTGATGAGGAAATATGGAAAGTGGCAGAGGACGCTACGCAATATGATCTTTTCTCAGACTTCTTTGACATACCTTTCCCTGCACCAAAGAACCCTAAATTTACATTTATAGACTTATTCGCAGGTATTGGCGGCTTCCGAATTGCTATGCAAAACTTGGGCGGCAAGTGTGTTTATTCGTCTGAGTTTGATGCGAAAGCACAAGAATCCTATTTTGCCAATTATGGCGAAATGCCTTTTGGAGATATAACCAAAGAATCCACAAAGAGCTATATTCCTAAGAAATTTGACATCCTCTGTGGTGGCTTTCCTTGTCAGGCATTCTCGCTCGCAGGTCGCCGTCTCGGATTTAAAGATGAAACCAGAGGAACGCTTTTCTTTGAAATAGAAGCTATTCTGCGCAAGCATCAACCAAAAGCTTTTTTCCTTGAAAATGTAAAAGGATTAGCCATACACGACAAAGGACGGACGCTTAAAACCATATTAGAACATCTTGATGATGCTGGATATGACGTTGTGCCGCCACAAATACTCAATGCCATGGACTATGGAGTCCCACAGCATAGAGAACGCATCTATATAATTGGTTTCCGTAAAGACTTGGGGATAAATGTTGAAGATTTCCATTACCCTGAACCAACTACCCCTGGGAAACTGCGTCCAAAATTCAGAGACGTAATGGAAGAGCATGAAGTATCTGTCAAATACTATCTTTCAACAACATATGTTGAAACTCTAATCCGGCACAAAGCACGCCACGAAGCTGCAGGCCATGGTTTCGGCTATAAAATCATAGATCTTGACGGTGTGGCAAATGCCATCGTTGTTGGTGGCATGGGGCGTGAATGTAATTTGCTCATCGATAAACGATTGACTAATTTTACGCCAATAACACATATCAAGGGAGAAGTCAATCGTGATGGAATCCGCAAAATGACCCCTCGTGAATGGGCAAGGCTTCAAGGTTTTCCCGACTCGTTCCGAATAGTTGTTTCAGATACTTCGGCGTATAAGCAGTTTGGAAATTCTGTAGCAATACCTGCTATTCAGGCAACTGCTGAACAAGAGCTCAAAATGTTAAATTTAATTTAGGAAATATATGATACTCAGTGGTAATAAAGGAGAATGGAGCGAAATTTATGTATTCCTACGTTTGTTGGACACAGGGAAACTGGATGTTGCAGATGAGAACCTCAATGCGATACCTAATGAATTTTATCGTATCCTGGAAATCATCCGCAAAGAGACAAAAACGACCAACAACTATGTCCGCGAAGATGATAAGGTCACTATTAATGTTGTCAATGATCAAACAGGTGAAAATGAGCAATTCTCATACCCAATCACAGTGTTCGCGGAAAAAGCGAACAACTTGCTATCTTTGATAAAGAGCACAAGTGGAAGGGCTTTTCAGTTGCCACCTATTGCAGCCTTTCTAAAAGAATTGAGAATTGGGACAATTAAAGATGTCGGGCACAATCGTGACATAACGATAACTATTGAAGACTTTAGGACTGGGATGCCACAAACTCTGGGGTTCAGCATAAAATCTTACCTTGGTAGTGACTCCACACTTTTCAATGCTGGGACTGGAACGAATTTTATCTATGAGGTTGTGCTTCCCGAAGGCGAGTCACTCGATTGCGATGAGTTCAACAGAAGCACATATCCTCTGACAGGTCGTATAGGTGCACGACTCAAGAAATTGCGCGATGAATATAATGCAACGTTTGTTTTCAAAAAAGTGCAATCAGATTGTTTGTATCAAAATCTTTTAGCAATAGATGGGCATATGCCTCTTCTGTTGGCAGAACTATTGCTTATAAAATCGGAACTTGGATTCAATGATATTAGGCGTTGCACTGAAGAATTAACGAGGAGAAACCCTCTTGGTATTGACACTTCCACACACGGTAATATCTATGAATATAAGATAAAACGCTTCCTTCAGGATAGTGCACAGGGAATGACACCAGAAAAACCGTGGTTGGGTATTTATGATGCTACGGGTGGACAAATTATCGTAAAGGAGGATGGCGATATAGTATGTTACCACATTTACGAGTTAAACAGGTTCCGCGATTTCTTGTTCAACTCAACGAAGTTTGAGGGTGCATCAACGAGTGAGGACGCAGGAAATCCAGGTCATCCTCGTGCAGATGCGAAGAAAAAATTCTTCTATGGATGGGTGTATGAGGAAAATGAAAAGTACTATATAAAAATAAACTTACAAGTAAGGTCGAAATAAATATGAAAGATAATATAGAAGCAAAATATATAGGGAATCGTAAAATTATCATCGAGATAAGATTTGAACCTAAAGTCACCATGCTTGACAAAAAGGGGGAACTTGTTGAGGTGCTTCAACATACAAAAGCCTTTAATGTCTTTCATTAGGAGATTGACCAAGCAGAGGTGACATTACGCGATACAGTTGAAAAAGATGAAGCGGACAATATTGTTATCGTGGCATTCAACCGTTTTTCATTCATTTCAAGCAAGATAGATTCTGTTCGTGCAACAAAAATTCAGAAGATATTAAAGAAGTTAGAAATAGGATTGATAGCAAACTATCGAAACAATGGTATACTTGGACAGTTGTAGGACTCGTTGCAATAGTAACAGTCTTTTGGACATTCTCGTATTCTAAAATTGTGTCTTTCGTAGATTCGGCTGAAAAACGCTTAATGGAGTTAGAAATTCTACGTAAGAATACCATAACAACGGAAGCTACACAACCAGATAGCATCCAGATTAAAGCAGCATCAGAACCAGCCAAATAACACATTATGAGTGATATTCTGACAAACGCACAAAGACATACCTGTATGGCGGCTATCCACAGCAAAGACACGAAACCAGAGATGGTGGTGCGTCGCTGGCTGTGGGAGCATGGATTCCGCTACCGGCTGAATCATCCAAGACTTCCTGGGAAACCAGATATAGTGATGCGGAAATACAGGACGTGTATTTTTGTAAATGGTTGTTTCTGGCATGGGCATGAAGGATGTCGTTACTACACCAAACCAAAGACCAATACGGAGTTTTGGGTAAACAAGGTGAAGCGAAACAAAGAAAGGGACAAAACAGTTAAACATCAGCTCTCCTCGATGGGCTGGCACTCCATCACCATTTGGGAATGTGAACTGAAGCCGAAGGTGCGAGAAAAGACCTTGGAGTCGCTGGCCTTCACGCTCAACAAGATATTTCTGCAAGACCATAGCGTCAAGCAAGACGATATACTCGAAACAGAGCCAATGATGGCAGTAGAAGAAATGGAAAGATACAATAATAGAAGAAAATGAATAACAAAATACAATTATCGAATATATGGCAAAAGATTTAACAACATCAGCTATAGAGCGCCAGAATATTCTGAATAATAATTTGGCTATACCTCGTATCCAAAATGCTTAGGATATTGAAGCATATCATTTTGAAGGAAAGTATTATCTTACCAAACAAATGGTGGCAGATTTCTATGAAGTGGATTCACGAACCATTGACAATTATCTATCTTCACATGAGGATGAGTTGAAGCACAATGGTTACTTTTTATGTAAAGGTAAGCGATTGAAAGACTTTAAGTTACATTTTGCTCACGAAAATAATTTCGTGAACAAAATCACTCAGTTGGGTCTTTTCGACTTTCGTGCATTTTTGAATATCGGTATGCTTAGTATTCTCGATTTAACCATTGTCTCCTCTTTTCTTATTTATAGGAACCACACTGACAGAACCGATACACTCCTTACAGCATAACAATAATAAATAGTATAGGATTTACGATTTTGAATTCATCGAACCCACGTTATTTTAGTTTTTATAGAAAAACATGGCTAACCTTTCATGATTTTTAAAAAAATATTATACCTTTGTGAATGTTTTATAAATCGTAATCAATATAAACCTAAAAAAATCGAAGAAATATGAATATTTTTAAGAAATTGTTTGGTAAAAATGAAGAAAATGATTCACAACCTAAAAATGTAAATCCCGAAGTAACCTCTAACGTTCATGAGAATACTCCTGCTCAAGAGAATCAGGCAGAAGATACTAAAGTTGAAGAAACTAAAGCGGAAGAAAAGATAGAACAGCCTGTTGCAACAACAGTGGAAACAAAGCCTTTGGAAAATGCTACTGCTGAAGCCAAACCTCAACCTCAGCCACAGCAACCTCAGTTCCATATGCCAGAAGACTTTATTAAAATGGAAGATGTAGCCGATATAGATATCGACACGATGGACCATAAATTTACGATGGTTATCTTAAAAACCCTTCCGCTTCAGGATGATGAGGTAGAAGTTAATGGTAATGTACATGGCAAGATAGAAATCAATGACGAGGTATATATCTGCTGTCCTAGTGGTGTCATGAAGGCGAAAGTGGTTCATATTGAGGATAATAGTCAGATTTCTGCTCAGCACTTAGAGGATAAAGCTGCGAGAATCGTGATCAAGGGTATCAAGAATAAGCAGTTGGTAGCTCCACTTATGGTCGTTACTAATGTTCCACCAATGAAGATTATCAAGAGTCCAAACGATGTAGAAAATCCATTCCTGAAGGGTTTGATTCGTGATGTACCTTTCCTCAATCAGGATCCTAACTACATGAATATCGTTTCGTTCATGTTATGCCATAATATCTATGTTGCTCCTGTTATCGTAAGAGACGAAGAGGGTAAAGTATTGACCCAGGAGATCGTTAACGAGGCGCATGGTATTAAGGGAGGATGGACTCTCGATGTGAAATGGCTGATTTCTGATGATGCGATGATGTTCCCACTTTTTACCGACCATCGCTCTTACAATACGTATATCGAAAAGATGAAAGAAAGTGCCGGTGCAAATACTGAGATAGAAGCAAGCGTCATGTTGCCTATGAGTTTCCAGGATGCTTTGGCGATGACACAGCATATTCAGACTAATATTGCACAGGAGACAGAAAACAAGATTCCTGAGGAATATAAGCAGAAGATTCAAAATGCGGGTATGGTTATCAATGCTTATGATAATCCTAACCTGAATCTCGATAAGAATTTCATTAATAACTTGATTACATCAGAAGGTTATCAGCAGGAATTCAATCAGAAAAAATAATTCTGCAGAGATAAAATGTCGAACCGTCAGTAGACCCTCTGCATAAAAGATGCATAATCGCTTGCACAGGTAAAATATAGTTTGTACCTTTGCAGGCGATTATTTTTTGGCTGTGAAGCTAGGAAATAATATAGTTAATCTCAGATATTGAATGTTTATCCCCCTCCGTTTATTCGAAGGAGGATTTTTTTGTAGGTATAATATCAAAAATTAAAGTTAAAGATTTTTGATATTTTTTATTTTTGCACGTATAATGTGATGATGAGATAAAACGATGAAAAACTATTTGCATAAATTTATTCTTGGATGCCTGTTGTCTGCTTCTGCTGTTTGTGCTGAGGCTCAAAACCTACACGATTTTATCAATCCTCCTGCTGATAAGTGTAACCATGTTATCTTGGGTTGGGATGGAGAAATTAATCAACAGGTAATCCATAAGGATCTGGACGAAATTCAAGCCAAAGGATTTCGTAACGTGATTATTGAACCGGGGTATCACATGGGCATCGAATATCTTAGCAAACAATGGTTTGCTAACGTCAAGATGATGGCTGAGGCTTGTAAGGCCAGAAATATGAAAATGTGGATTATCGATGAGGGAAAATATCCTAGTGGTATGGCTGGTGGTAAATTTTCTAAATTGCGTCCTGATCTGTGTATGCAAGCTTTGGTGAAAGATGGCGACAGTGTGAAGGCGGTGCGACGTTCTTCGAATACGCGCTGCGTCAATAATCCTACGGGTGGAAAGGATGAAAAGAATTCGCTCTGTGATTATCTCGATCCAAAAGCGGTTGACCAGTTTATCGCGTGGACACACGAAGAGTACAAACGCACATTGGGTCCGCTATTGGGTACCACTGTATTAGGATTCAGAGGCGATGAACCAGCCTTTCAAAGGGTGCCATGGACCACAGATATCATCGATATATTTCGGACAAAAAAGGGATATGACCCTACCCCTTATCTTAGCTATATCATTCAAAACGAAAGACAGTCTATTGCTTTCCCTTACCTAAGAAGTAATTTAAAAGAGAATCGTCAACTGTCTGAGAATGAGATTATTAAGATTAAAGCTGCTAAAGCGGATTATTGGGATGTATGGAGTGAACTATTTGCGAATAACTTCTTTGCTAAGCCTGCGGAATGGTGTAAGCAGCATGGCGTAAAATCGATTACCCATCTGGATAAAGATGATGATCTGCCGTGGTGTATCAAGTTATCGGGTGAACCATTCAGACTATTAAATAAGGTACAAATACCGGGTATCGACGTCATCTGGACGCAAATATGGCCTGGTAATCCTGACACTGAATTTCCTCGTCTGGCTTCGTCTACGGCACACCTATATAATAAGGAGCGGGCTTTCAGCGAAAGTTTTGCAGCTTGGAGAGCTCCTCTGGATACCCGAACAGCGAAGTATGTAGTAGACTATCAGATAGCACGAGGTATCAACTTCTTTGAATTTATGTTCTGGATGAGCAAGTCGGGTGCGCATGGATATATGGCAGAACCGGGTATGAAAGCACTCAACGATTATGTTAATCGTGCTACCTATATGATGCAGTTGGGTAAGGCGAATGCCCAGGTGGCTCTTTATGTCCCTATCCCTACCCTGTGGATGGGTAACAATAAGGCATACGACCAGATGAAAGCAATCGGCCATCTGCTGACAACTCACCAGTATGACTTCGACTTCGTTACCGACGATGCGCTGGATGAGGCGATTACTCCTGTCAATGGGAAACTGATCAACAAGAGTGGACAGCAGTATCACACGCTTATCATACCGACGGCTGATGTTATCACCGCTAAAGCATGGCGACAAATCAAGGAATTTGCGGCGCGTGGCGGAAAGGTGGTCTATTGGGGGGATATCCCTACTCAGATGTCGACCCGCAACTTTCAGGAACTTACAGCTATTCAACCGATACAGACTGCTCTTCAACTGAAGGATACGGTTTGGACGGATCAACTGCGTAATTATTTGCCAACTGCACAGTTACAGATTATCGGCGAAGCCAACGACAGTATCGTGTATACATCGAGAAAAGTAGGTAAAAATCATATCTTCTTTGTCATGAATCAGCGACAAAAAGATGAAAACCTGATGCTTGAACTCAACTGTATGGGTGATGTAGAACTTTGGGATGCTATAACGGGTAAAACGACAGCATTATCGGCTACTGTAGTTGGCAATAAGATGCGTATCAACCTCCCTATTGAAGGTTGGGGCAGTAAAATCATTGTCGTTAAAAGACGTTCCCAGGAATATAACCTCAAGAAATATGCTACTATTCAGCAAGCTATCGACCAGGCACATACTGATGGTGGTGGTGTCGTCGTTGTGCCTAAGGGAAAATATCAAAGCGGTGCCATCTTTCTGACCAGAGGGGTTGACCTGAAACTCGAGAAAGGTGCTGTGCTGACGAGTATCGTAGACACGACTCTTTATCCGATTATCGAAACCCGATGGGAAGGTAGAATGAAAAAAGCCAGAGCGGCTTTCATCAATGTAGATGACAACGAAGATTGTAGGGTGTATGGACCGGGACTCATCGATGCCCAGGGATTAAAATGGAAGAAAATAGGTTGGTCGGTATATGGCAGACCTAAAGTGATCTGTTTTAACCGTTGCGATGGCGGTGAGCTACGTGATGTTGCTTTCAGGAATCAATCGTTCTGGTGCTTACATATCTTATATACGCATGGCTTTACAGTACACGGTATCCGTATCGATGCCGAAGATTATATACCAAGTAGCGATGGAATTGATATCGACTCTTCTACCGGTATCTCGATAACCGATAGTCATATTAAAGCCTACGACGACTGTATTTCTATCAAAAGCGGTAAAGGTGTGGATGGCAGACGAATCAACCAATATGCCGGTCAGATAAAAATCGAAAATTGCCACTTTGACTATGGCCACGGCGGTGTAGCCATCGGTAGTGAGGTAAGCGGAGATATTAAAGATGTAGTCGTAGCCAACTGCGACATGAAAGGTGAAAACTGGAATCCTATGCGCTTCAAGAGTCAACCTTCCAGAGGTGGTGTTATCGAAAATATTACCTTCGACAACATTGCTATCGCTAAAGCACAGAATATGATCAGTGTACAGATGGCGTGGCGAATGAAGGGGGAAGATGAACCGGCATGCTCACCACTCACCCAATTGAAAAATATCGTCATCAGGAATATTACGGGTACAGCAGATAACGCCGGAGTGATAGAAGGATACCCTGATGCTCCCATCAAGCGAGATGCCATACGATTTGAAAATTGCCTTATCAAAGTCAAAAAACCATTAATGATCAAAAACGCAGATGTCGACTTGAGTGGATTTACCTGCAAACTGTACAAAAAGTAAAAAAAATGGTATTTACGACAAAATAAGTTTCTCTCATATATCGTATCTTTGCCCAAGAATAACTAAAACCATATTATCTAATATACCTATTAAAATGAAGAGAATGCTTATTTTCCCACTGCTTGCTGGCAGTGTACTGAGTGTACAGGCTCAGAATCCTATTATCCAAACCAAATATACGGCAGACCCTGCTCCTTATGTGCATGGCGATACCATCTATCTGTATACCACGCACGATGAGGATGATGCTGAAGGATTTAAAATGTACGACTGGCTGCTTTATACTTCTACCGATATGGTAAACTGGCAGGATCATGGTGCGGTGGCATCGCTGAAAGATTTTGCCTGGAATGATAAGGAGAATGGCGCTTGGGCGGAATGTGTCGTTGAACGTAACGGTAAGTGGTATATGTACTGTCCGATACACGGTCATGGTATCGGTGTACTCGTCAGCGACAGTCCTTATGGTCCATTTAAAGACCCTATCGGCAAACCGCTGGTATGGCAGAAAGAGCACTGGAATGATATCGACCCATCGGTGTTTATCGATGATGATGGACAGGCTTATATGTACTGGGGTAATCCTAATGTATACTGTGTCTTGCTGAATGAAGACATGATCAGCTGCAAGAGTGACGTGATGAAACTACACGATGTGCCGGAACATTATCAGGAAGGTCCTTGGTTTTATAAGCGCGATGGCCATTATTATCTGGCTTACGCCTCTACCTGCTGTCCTGAAGGTATCGGTTATGCGATGAGTGATAACGCACTCGGTCCTTGGAAATTCAAGGGTTATGTTATGGCTCCTACTGATCGTACCCGTGGTAACCACCCTGGTATCATCGACTTCAGAGGTAAGAGCTATGGATTTGGATTAAATTATGATCTGAAAAACATCAGTATTAAAGAACATAAAGAACGTCGCTCTGTCGGTGCTTTCCCACTCCACTATCGTGAAGATGGCACAATCGTAGAATCTCCTTATTTCAAGGATGTGGTTGTCGCTCCTGCCAATACCTTTAATCCGTATCAAAAGGTTCAGGCTGAAACGATGGCTTGGGGATATGGACTGAAAACAATCAAGAGAGGGGTTGAAGATATCGTCGTTACCGATGTGAATGCCAATGAATATATCCAGCTCAAGGCGGTTGACTTTGGTAGAAAGGCTGCTCATACCATGAAGATGAATGCCGCTGCTGTGCTCGGTGGACAGATCGAGGTGAGAATCGACGACAAAAAAGGAACCTTGTTGGGTACGCTCAATATCAAGTCTACCGGTAGTGAAGAAACCTATCGCACGTTCGAAACCCGACTGAAGGCTGTAGAAGGTGTACACGATTTATATTTGGTATTCAAAGGCAAGGCGGGTAAGAGTCTGATGAATCTTGACTGGTGGCAGATGGATAACGAACCCGTAGGTCACGTGACCTATTCGCGTATAGTAGAAAATGGTGGTACCGGTAAGTATCCGGCTATCATGAGCGAAGTCAAAGGTTTAGAGGCGCATACCGTGTTTATGCCACAAGACTTGTCTGCCTTCAATGAAAATAATCCGTTGCCTGTGTTGGTGTGGGGAAATGGAGCCTGCTCTAACTCACCATGGGAACATTATAAGTTTCTGAATGAAATCGCATCACAGGGGTACTTAGTGATTGCAACCGGCTATCTTCCTAAGAACGATGAGGTTTATCATGGCGATATGTCTACCGCACAACAGCAGATAGAATCGATAGACTGGGCTTTGGCACAAAATAAAGACAAAAAGAGTCCTTTGTATCACAAAATCAATACGAAGGCAATCTGTGCATCGGGAATGTCATGCGGTGGATTACAGACGCTATACAATGGTGCCGATTCTCGCATTTCTGCTTATCTGATCTGTAACAGTGGACTGTTTACCGACGCTTCTTTGACAATTCCTAATATGCCTATGCCAAGTAAGGATCAACTGAAAAAGATACATGCACCTATATTATATATGTTAGGTGGAAAAGAAGATATCGCTTATAACAATGGTATGGACGATTACCATCGTATCAATCATGTTCAGGCGATTGCCATCAACTACCCTGTAGGTCATGGTGGCACTTATCGCCAAGCGCATGGTGGCGAATTCAGATTTCCAGCTATCGCATGGCTTAACTGGCAGTTGAAGGGCGACCAGGAAGCAGCGAAATGGTTTACTGGTAACTCACCATTACTATTACAAAGAAAAGGATGGACAATGGAAAAGAATTTTTAAAGCTTTTCCATTTTAGTTCTGTTCTTTTTTAGCATTTAAAATTTTTCGATATTCATTAGGAGCGATACCATATCGCTCCGTGAATATTCGATAGAATGTTTGGATCGATCCCATACCACTTTCCATGGCGATGGCATCTATCGTATAGTCCTCATGTTCACGCATCATCTCTATCGCATGCTTTAAGCGAAGATCGTTTACATATTGGATAAATGACTTATTCGTAAATTTCCTGATTATCGGACTGAATTGGGATTTCTGGATATGCGTTTTATTTAATAGCATGGCTCTGGAAAGAGAGGGATTAAGATACAGTTTTTCGCCCTCTATCAGCTCCTGAAGCATTTTGAATATCTTGGCATCTTTCTCTTCTTGACTTAAAATCAACTGTTGGCGGGCTTTAAGAATTTGTTCTTGAGTTAATTCATTAGAGTCATATTCCTTTTCTTCCTGTTTCATAGTGGGCATAACAGTAGGAGAATCGTTAGGCTCCGCGACCTGTTTCTGCTGAATTGTGACCTGCTCATCTCTATCCTGTTGATTCGGATAAACGGCTTTCGATGCATACGGATCACTTAAACCTGATGAAAAAAAATGATTCTGTTTATCCTTATGAATTGTGTGCTTTTTTACATGAATGGTTCCAATATAGGCCAGTAATAAAAGTATACAAGCCACAAGACCTATAATGAGCCAATGCTGCCAGCCCATGAGTTGTTTTGCATTTCTCATATGAATCGTCATGGTACTCAAATAACGTGCTCTAATATTATTATAAGTTGAAAGTAATACAAAATAATATAAAGTCATTCTAATATTCCGTTTGAATATAATATATGTTTAATCTCGCAAATATATAAAAAAATGTCCAAAACGCCAAATTTTTTTTTGGGTTACAACACTAAACGATGTTTTCTGTCGGTTAGCGAGAAAAAAAACTTTGCTTAATCTCAACACCTCACGCCGTTTGTTACTTGGTGGCAGTTTTTATGGTTAATATCAGGAATTAGAAAAAATAAGTGCTGAACAGGATGGCTTCATCGAAAAAGCGTGATCATAAAACCATTTTGTTCAGCACTATTGGGGATGCTATAACTGATTCAAAATTATAAATCAGTCTTGCAGTTATCGTAAAATCATGAGGCTATACCATGCTTTGCCAACGCCTTTTCGATCGCCTGAGCCAGTTGGTCTGGGCAAGAAGTGCTTTTCGCACCACAATGAATACCACGAAGTCGCTTCATCACCTCGTCGGCTTTTAAGCCCTCTACCATTCGCGATACACCAACGGTATTACCAGGACAACCACCTATAAACTGTACATTGTGGATACAGAGTTCATCGTCTAGTTCGAACTGAATAGCCTTAGCACATGTTCCGCAAGTTTCAAATGTTACTTGTTCCATCTTTCTTGTTCCTTTTTTGTGTTTAAATGTTTTTGTCTCTTAATCTTATGTATCTTTTGTCGTAAAAGATATATTTCGTTTTTGTGACTGCAAAGATACGATATTTTAAGTGAATCTAATCATAAACAAGACAAAAAGAGACCTTTTTCATTGTCTTTAAGTAATATATGACAACAGTCTGTTAGATGACGTACAGAAGGAACGTGAGACAATGGATACAATCTATACCAAATTGAGAGCAGTGCCCGAGACACTTACACATTGGTATTACGGTCACTTTCATCAAAGCTGGCATTCATCTATTGATGGAGTCCTATTCAAGATGTTAGACATCATGGAACTGGCTGAAATTACCCCTTGACTAAATCAAGTTTTATAACACTATTATGTACAAACATACTACTATTAGACAGAAGTGTAGTAGTTTTGTACAGTTATATAGATTCGGCAATAAATACATTTTGTTGCAGAAATTATATTTCCAAACAACCAAACATCTGTATTAAAGGAGTCTGGTTTCTGCCGTCAAAAAAGAAAGAGATGAGAAAGTCGGTATACTTGACCAATGAACGGTTTAGTTTATTCCCATATTAAATATCCATAACCTAAACTAAACCTTATTTCTTCCAGCAATAATTGACATCATACGTAGAAGGGGTAAAAACAGAGGCTGGAGGTACACAGAGGGACAAATAAATTGCTCCAACACTTTTTAACAGTCCGACTTTGAGATAAAATATGCTTCGATTTTTCGCCAGATTATAAAGATATACAAAGAACTACAAAGATAAATGCACCTAAAGGGACAGAAAATGGAAGTCACACTTCACTCGCTTCACAGCAATTTCCTTTCCCTTAAGGTTATGGTTACTTATGCCATCTCCAATTCTTCTTTGAGAATAGAAATGTGCAGACAGTCTTCTATCTTCGACATGGTTTCGAGAGAAAGATTCTCCTGACCTTTCAGAACCTTTGAAACGTATTGCTGACTGCACCCCATCATATCAGCCAACTGCTTCTGGGTCATGCTGAGTTCATCCATTTTCTCCAGCATTTTCACAGCAATACGCTGGGAGTGTCGCAACCACGATTTGTTCTGCTGCCTCCACTCTGCCCTTTCCCTCCATTTGGAAGGTGTGGGCGACTGATGTTCCTTCAGTCGTGCAATTACATCCTTCATAATTTCTTGCTGGAATACACTATAGTTTAGAAGCAGGCAGCTATCATCTCCTTACCAAGTTTATGAATATGGGCGAGGATTTCTCTTTCCCTTTCGGCAGAAGGCTTCTTGAAGCCATTGATATAGTTACGCAGTAGTGTGGCGTTCATTCCAATAGAACGGGCAAATTCTGCCACGTTGATTTCCTTGTGGGTCAGGAAGAAACGCTGAAGGGCTGAAGGCTCTGAATCTTCATAGGTAAAGCTCTCAAAACTGATGTCTTCATCGAGACTACGCCAATGGATGCCGTCATAGCCAAAGGTGTATTGGCTACGTTCGTCATCGGATGCTGTCCTCAACTTAGGGTACCAGAGCAACGACTGGCTGTACTCCTTTCCCTCTTCGTCTCTGCCGAATATATGATCAGCAGTAAACCAAATCTTTGTAATCTTCATAACGTATCCCCCTTTATTAACTATTTTCCGTTCCATACGAACTTAGCCATGCCACCGTTCCCTTCAACGTGGACAGGCTCATGCTCCTTACTGTAAAAGAAGAAGGAGAATCCAAAGAATCTAAATACTTCTGGCATATCTCGATCTCATTTTATAATGACAATGTAAAGATAGGAATTATTTTCGATACCAACAATTTTTTTGCCAAAAAAAATGTTTCTGGTGATTTTTCGTTATCTTTGCATCGCATACGTGCAGAACTGATGATGATACTCTTCTGAGTGATTTCCTAGAAGTCCATTTGTACGGTTCAAATCATAAACCACAGTCAGTCAGCACCGTATGATTACTGCTTTGAAAAATAGGTTGGAGCTATATATATATTTTAAAAACATGAATTAAAAGCATGAAAAAAGTAAAGCAAATCGCTCTTCTGCTCGTTTGCATCATTTTAGTGATGGGTGCAGCTTATCAACGTGACGGGAGAATATTCGGCAAAGAGCAAACAACAACAACACAAGATACTATCCAGGCGGCAGAACCTATGCGCACGCTGGATGATGGCACTCGAGTGATCAATACCTCTACGTTAGGCAAAGATATCACAGGATATGCCGGTAGAGTGCCATTGGAAATATATCTCAGTCAAGAGGGAAAAATCGTTCAGGTAAAGGCACTAAAGAATACAGAAACACCTGAATTCTTTAACGAAGCAAAAGCTCTACTGACAAAATGGAATGGCAAGACTCCTGAAGAGGCTTTGGCCTTAAAGGTAGACGCTGTGAGTGGTGCTACTTTTTCTTCTCGAGCTATTATCGGGAATATGAAAGTGGGATTGGCTTACGCTGCAAAAAATGCCAAAGAACCATCTATCTGGGACAAGTTTGATCTGAGTATAAAGACGATAGCAGGACTCATCGTTGTCTTGATGGCTGCTATTATACCTTTATATTATAAGAGCAAAAAGTATCGTACGATACAACAAATACTCAATACAATCGTACTCGGCTTTTGGAGTGGTAGTTTCTTAAGTTATACCCTCTTCTTGAGTTATGCGTCGAATGGTATCAACTGGTACGTATCCATAATACCGGTCATCATGCTGATTACGGCTTTCATATATCCACTTTTCGGCAAAAAGAATTATTATTGCAACTATATCTGCCCATGTGGATCTTTGCAAGAACTGGTAGGAAAGACCTCTAAGAAGAAGTGGAAGATCAAGTCCAAGTATATCGTGATGCTTAATCGATTCAGAAAAATATTATGGGCTGCGCTAACCGTATTGATGTTGTGCGGTATCGGATTTGAATGGATGGATTATGAAATCTTCAGCGCATTTATCTTTACCTCTGCATCAGTAGTCGTCTTGATATTAGCAGCTATTTTCATCCTATTATCCTATTTCGTGCCGAGACCTTACTGTCGATTTGTATGTCCTACGGGCACTTTCATTAAAATGGCTTAACAGAGAACTGCTCTAATAGTTCGCAAAGTACAATATTTTTTTTTATTTACCCTTGGTGATATTCTATCATCAGGGGTTTTTTATTTCCATATCTTAACCTTATACACCTAAGAAAAAGCGCTTATACACTCATAAATCGTGCTTTTATAGTAGTTTTATGCAATATAATACGTTTTGCAAAGTAAATGATACGTTTTGCAAAGTACTTTTTTGTTTTATTCCATATATTTGTCCGCAAGTAAACAAAATAATCTAATTACATAAACCTTAATAACATGTCTAAAAACTTTAGCAAAACAACCTTAATTGTTGGATTAGGTGCCACATTGGGACTTGTTAATCCACTCGGAGTGTACGCTGAGACAGGTGTTAATATGTCGCAATCCGTACAACAAGCTAAAAAGATTACAGGTACTATCAATGATTCACAAGGTCCACTGATTGGTGCCACAGTTTTAGAAAAAGGCACTCATAACGGTACTGTAACCGATTTAGATGGTAACTTTACGCTCAATGTCAAATCAGGAGCTACGCTTGTCATCTCTTATATCGGCTATGTAACCAAAGAAGTACAAGTAGGCGGTAAAAATTCGGTTCAAGTTACCTTAGAAGAAGAAGGTCGCAGCTTGAATGATGTCATCGTTATTGGTTATGGTACCCAGCGAAGAGAAGCGGTAACCGGTTCTGTAGCCAATGTAAATGGTGAAAAGTTAAATCAGATTGCTGCAACCAATGCTGCACAGGCTTTGCAAGGTAGAGTTGCCGGTGTGCTGATGACACAGACCTCTACCAAACCAGGTGCTGAAATGCAAATCAGAATTCGTGGTCAGCGCTCATTGACCGCAAGTAACGACCCTCTGATCGTACTCGACGGTATACCTTTCATGGGAACCATGAGTGATATCAACCCAGCAGACATCAAGAGTATCGATATCTTGAAAGACGCATCTGCAACAGCCATCTATGGTTCTCGTGGTGCCAACGGTGTTATTATGATTACCACCACCAAGGGTTACGAGGGTGCTCCAGCCAAAATTACCTATAATGCTTACGTCGGTTTCAAGAATACTTTCAAAAAGTATCCAATGATGGATGGAAAGAAATTTGCTGCGATGCGTAAGTATGCCGGTAAATATCAGAATACGATTGAGGAAGACGATAATACGAACACAGACTGGCAAGATCTGTTGCTCCGCACAGGTGTTACTACAAGTCATGACTTGGGCGTAAGTGGTGGTACAAAGGGTGGTAGCTATTCTATCGGTGCTGGTTATTATCACGATGAGTCTGTTCTCCCTACCCAGGGCTACGACCGTTATTCCGTACGTGCTAACTTCGATCAGAATGTAGGTAAATACTTCCATGTCGGTTTGACGACCAACAATAATTATAATATCACGAACGGTTCACAGGTAGGTATGTACAATGCTTTGAGTATGAGCCCATTGGCATCACCTTACGATGAAAATGGTAATCCAAAGCGTGTCGTTAATATGCCTATCGACCATACCTATATTTTCAGCCGTGATGTCGTAGAACATCTCGATGAACTTTATGTCAATGAGACACGAGCTTTCGGTAGCTACAACACCATGTTTGCCGAAGTGAAATGCCCTTGGGTAGATGGTTTAAGCTATCGCGTAAATGTCGGTTTAAACTACAAACAGTCTAAGAATGGTGCATTTACCGGTACTGGTATAGGCAGCGATAATGCAACCAGTCCAAACAACGCTTCTACACTCAATAATATTACGAAGAACTGGGCTATCGAGCACTTGATTACTTACGATCATACCTTTGCGAAAGATCATAAACTGAATCTCGTAGGTATGTATTCAGCTGAACAGACCCGTTTCGAACAGACCAACATGTCTGGTCAGCAGATTCCAGCAGAATACTTCCAGTATTATAATATTGGTGCAGCAGCTGGTGAAATAACCGTAAATCCGGGTAATCAGCGCTATTGGCAGAGTGGTCTGGTATCATGGATGGGCCGTGCGATGTATTCTTATGCCGACAAATATATGTTGAGTGTCGCTTTCCGTGCAGATGCTTCTTCCCGTTTGGCTAAAGGACATCAGTGGCATACCTATCCTGCTATCTCTGCAGGTTGGAATATTGCGAAAGAAAACTTCATGAAAGATTTGAAGTGGATTGATGCACTGAAGCTCCGTGTAGGTTATGGTGAAACCTCTAACCAGAGTATTAATCCTTATTCTACCTTAGGTGCTTTGAGTACACGTGCATATAACTTCGGTCCTACTACCTACAAAACTGGATATTATGTATCTACACTACCTAATACGGAGTTAGGTTGGGAGTACTCTTCTACCTGGAACTTTGGTCTCGACTTCACCCTCTTCGGTGGCCGCTTGTCAGGTTCCTTCGAGTATTACACCCAAAAGACCAACGACTTGTTGCTTTCTGTATCTCTCCCTTCTACATCGGGTGTAGACAGTTATACGGGTAATATCGGTAAGACACAAAATAAAGGTTGGGAATTATCATTGAACGGAACCATCATCGATAATAAGAATGGTTGGAACTGGGATATGGGTATCAACCTCTATCAGAATAGAAACAAACTGGTAGCTTTGGCTTCAGGTGCTGATCGCGATGAAGGCAACAACTGGTTCGTTGGTCATCCTATCGACTGTATCTACGACTATAATAAGATCGGTCTGTGGCAAGAGGGTGATCCTTATCTGAATATCCTCGAACCTAATGGTAACGTCGGTATGATTAAGGTGGCTTACCATGGTGAATATAATGAAGACGGCACTCCTACCCGCGCCATCAACGATAACGACCGTGAAATCATCAGCATGGAACCAGACTTGATGGGTGGTTTCAATACAACCGTAGGTTATAAGAACTTTGACCTCACTGTTATCGGTGCATTCCAGATTGGAGGTAAGGTTATCTCTACCATACACAGTGGTAATGGTTATCTCAATATGTTGTCAGGTCGTCGCGGTAACCTCGACGTAGACTACTGGACAGAAGAGAATACTGGTGCTAAATACCCTAAACCAGGTGGTATAACAAGTGGCGATAACCCTAAGTATGCCAGCACATTAGGCTATTTCGGTGCAGGTTATCTTAAAGTACGTGCCATCACTTTGGGATACAACTTTGATAAGCTAAGAGCCGTAAGAGATTTCGGTATCAGCCGTCTCCGCCTCTATGCTACTATCCAAAACCCATTCGTACTCTTCTCTCCTTATACCAACGAGTGTGGTCTTGACCCAGAAACCAACACCTTCGCTAACGATGGTAGTACATCAGCTGTTACCTCATGGACTGGAGCACATAAGATGCCTGTAATCGGTTATAACACACCATCTACACGTAACATCTTGTTCGGTATTAACTTAACCTTCTAAACGATTAACAAACATGAAAAATAAATATTTCAAAATATCAACTGTCAGCACGGTTCTCATGGGACTTGCGGTATTAAGCTCATGTAGCGATGTGCTCAATGAACAGCCAAGAAGTGATTATGACCCAGGTTTCTTCGAAAGTACTACGGGTGTTGAGGGTGGACTTACTGCCTTATATTCTTCGCTTCGCGATCTCTATGGTAATGCGTATTATTTTAACTATTGCGAAACAGGTACTGACGAATATACCTATGCACAGAGTGCAGACGGTAACTTTAAGGATGCCGACCTGACGAGCAAGGGGAGTATCCAGGCTGGTACAAGCCGTTCTGACGCCTTGTGGGGCACTGCTTTCCGATATATCAATAGTGCCAGTGGTGTTATTGAGAACGGTGAAAAGACCAATACGGATGTCGCTCTGATCAGCGAGGCTTATTTCTTCCGCGCATACTATTACTTCCAGCTGGTACAGGCCTTCGGTGGTGTACCATTGGATCTGGGTGCAGGCGAATTGAAATTTAATACCACTACGGCTCGTACTTCTGTTCGTAACACCGTTCCTGAGGTGTATACCCGTGCCGTCTTCCCTGATTTGGAGAAGGCTGTGGCGAATCTTCCTGAGACACCTCGCCTCACCGGTACCGCTACCAAGAATGTCGCTAAATTAGTTTTGGCTCAGGCATACCTTACTTATGCGTGGTGGCTCGAAAATCCGAATAATATCGCTACCTATCCTGAGTGTTCACGTACTGATCCTGATGGACACGATGCAAAATATTATTTCCAAAAGGCTTACGATACGGCTCTTGAAGGTATTAAGAATCCTGGTATCTATGGCCTGATGGATACTTATTACGAGACTACTTCGGGTGAATATGATCGCAACAAGGAGATGATGTTGTATGCTGACCATACCGAGACCAGCGAACAGTATAATCAGGGTAGTCTCACGTATGGTAGCGGTGGTGCTCCTGATAACTTCGTATCATGGATGGGCTGCTGGAACTATACCGTTATGGTATGTAAGAAGAAAGATGGCAGTAACATGAACCCTGTTCAGCGTGAAGCTGTTCAGGCATTGGGTCGCCCATGGACTCGTATGGCTACTCCTATCGATATCTTCCAAAACGAGTTTAAGGATAAAGTACACGATTCTCGTTATGATGGCACCTTCACCACTCGCTTCCATGGCAACTGGAATAAAGGTGGTATAGAAGATGCTGAGGTGGTTAATGCGAACGGCATGACTGTGAAGCCTGGTGATGTTATTTTGAGCTTCATCGATGAGCCACAAGGCGAAACTATCAACTATCCTGCTATTTCTACGGATGATCAGAAGAAGGATGGTAATCCTGGAGAAGATGGTATCGGCGCAGGTACCCTCCCTGGTCGTGCAGACTATGTTATCGGTACTGAGGGTATTAGCCGTCTGTGCTACCCTATGTTGTACAAGCAGGGTCCTTTCCGTACAGACAACGGTAACACCTTAGGTCAGCCAAATGCTGGTAGTACTCGTCCTTTCAACATTCTGAAGTTCTCTGAGTTCTATCTCGTCGCTGCAGAAGCTGCTGTGAAGGGGGCTACTACAGAAGCCAACTATTCTGCACGCGACTTGGTGAATACACTTCGTGCTCGTGCTGGTAAATGGGTATATAATGTAAACGATAACAAACCAGTAAGTGCCGACTACAGTAAAGAGATGGTTGACGCTACTCCTCAGGTCATCACCATCGATTATATATTGGATGAGCGTATGCGCGAATACTTTGGTGAAGGCAAGCGTCGTTTCGACTTGATTCGTACCCAGACTTGGGAGGATAAAGCTAAGACGTATCGTATTTGCGGTGACAAACCAGGTTTCCATACTCCAGAGACTCACACACGCTTTATCGAGAAGCACTTGTACCTCGCTCCTATCCCACAGGGTACACTAAATGCTCTCCAGATGACTCCTGAAGAGAAAGCTGCATATCAAAATCCAGGATATGACTTTAAATAAATATAGTTCAACAGATTAAGAGATGGAGTTCTGACCGATGGGATATCGGTCAGAACTTTTTTTTACTGGAAAGAAAAATATAAGAATATATTGTTTTTTAAATATAAATCTGTATCTTTGCACTAATTAGTCAACAATAAGGCACATTGAGACCATTTTTTTAGAAACGTGAATAATATATATAAAGAATAGCAACATCATAGAACGATAATAGAATTATTGTAAAAGGAGTTAAGCCATGAAATATATGAAACTCATATGGGGATTTGTCCTCTTTATTGCTACGCTCGACATGCAACATGGTTATTACGAATTCATTCGTTTAGCGTCAGCAGTATTTTTTGTCTATTATGCATTCTTCTATTTTAAAGATAATAAGAATGTTCTGGGAACACTCTTTACGGGACTGGCTATCCTTTTTCAACCTTTTTTCAAGTTTAAATTTGATAAACCGATTTGGAATACTATCGATATTGTTCTCGGAAGTTTCCTGATTATACTTTATTGTATAGAGAATGATTTGATTAAGAAAAAAAAGAAGTAGTCTTTATCCGTTTCATAAAAACTACTTCTTTTTTCATATACCTCGTGAATAGAACTTATTCCTTTTTATGGGATTGTCTTTTTGACGAAACTATCCATGTTTATTTGAGGCCTTTCTTTTCCTCGACAATCCTCTTTTCCTCGACATATTAATTATTTGACTAGCATCTTTTTCCTATTTTTTACGTATACACCGGCACGTGTAGGTTGCTGAACACGTACCCCCTGAACAGTATACCAAAGGTCATCAGAGTTTGCCGTCGTAGTATCTGCGATAGAAGTGATTCCCGTATTCACATGGTCTAAAGCTATCGAAAGTTCCCGATCGTTAGTTACATTCACGCGGTCGGTAAGATATGGAGACTGGTCGGTAAGCATACTCGCTATCATATCTTCGCCATACACAAAAAGTGGGAACATCGCAGCTGATTCACCTAACAAATTCTTAATGGAACCTAGGGTAGCGGTCAAATCGGTAATCACCCCTTCAGAACGTTCATTTAAATTTTCATTCCCTTCAGCCTGAAGGGTAGCTCCTTCTATCAGTCTGTCATAGATCGTTTCCAAACTTGAAGCCATCAACTGTTTCATGGATGCAGAAAGCGGATTCTGAGCTTCGAAAATCTTTCGAACACTCGACTGGAAACGTCCTTTGGCATAGTTTGAGAAATCAGATTCAGAAGCCAATCCTGTTACCATGCGAGTTTGAATGGTTAAAGTGCTCAAATCATCACTGAGTACCATATCTCTAAAGTCGCAAGGGTAAGAAATCAAACTGCCGGTTGAGATATCGTAGATTGAATTCTTTTCGCTGTCGACATAGTCTTTAGCAATATCGGAGGTGTGGAAATGACCTGTGAATACTGCGTGTACACCTGCACTGAGCAGTGAATCCTTTATCGTTTCGTGATATTCTGCCAAAGCCGTACTATTGAAAAAGTCTTCCTTATAGAAATGTTCGATGAGTCCATGGTGCATCATGGCGATGACCTTCTCACCCGCTTTACGCGCAGCAACAGCCTGCTGATATGCCCAAAGCAGTGTTCCGTCGGCTAATTTACCCTGACGTGAATCTATACAGAGCAACGTGAGCCCTTGAAAAGGCTTCACGATATAACTGAGCGAATGTTCGTCGCGTGCAGTAGCCTGCTGATACCCCATCGTAGCATATGTCTGTTCAAAAAATGAATCATCAGCCACCTCTACTGGAGTAACCACATCACCATCATAAGCTACCGCATTGCTATTCGTACCACGATCGTGGTTGCCTGGAACGACATACACTTGAATACCGGCATCCACCAGTTTCTGCAAGCCTGTAGCCACATAAGCATGACTCTGCTTTTCACCGTCTTTCGTCAAATCGCCAGCAACCAGCAACATATCAGGCTTTTCAGCCAAAGCGAAATCAACCATCCCATCGAAAATCTCCCAACTCTTGTCGACCATCTTTCGATCGGATGCCAGATAATTCTGCCATGCATTACCGGCATTGACCAGCAAAGCAGGATTCATGACATGCAAGTCGGTCCATAACATAATCTTTTTACCTGATGAAATAGATGAAACTGAACTGACTGTAAAGCCATTAGAGGCTGAAATAGATATTGATGCCAAAATTGCAACTAACATAGAAAAAAACTTCTTCATACATAAATACGCTTATATTGATCTACCCTAAAAAAACTAATAGCAAAGATACAATAAAAATTGAAACCGCAACATGATTTTTAATTTTTCGATTCGTATTTTTAATTTTTATAGCTAAAACGACTGTGTGCCATCCATTTAAGCCACATTTTTTCGGTAATAAAAGAGCGATTTTCTTGTTTTATCAATTTAAAAGCGTATATTTGCAATACAAGTTATTTTTTATATTACGCATTAAAAACACTATATTATGGCAAAAGTTTTATTGGTAACCGGTCACTCGTATCAAGACTATTCAGTAGCAAACAAGGAAATCGTTAAGCAACTTACAGAAGCTATTCCAGGTATAGAAGTGGATAATCTCGCAGAACTTTATCCTGACTTCAAAATTGATATTCAGGCTGAACAGCAGAAACTGCTGCAAGCTGATATTGTCATCGTACAGTCACCTTTATTCTGGTATTCGATGTCAGCACTTACGATGCGCTGGTGGGAAGAAACCTTCGCTCACGGGTGGGCTTATGGCAGCACGGGAACAGCACTCAAAGGTAAAAAGATTATATTCGGCATTACTGCTGGCGCTCCAACAGAAATCTATCAGGGTGGTAACTTGGGTATAACCGATCAGGATATCCTGAATCGCTTTAAGGTGAGCGCAGTCTTCTGTAATATGGAATATTTAGGTGGCGTCTTTACTGGAGGTTTACTCAATGCTGGTTCGGGGCATTTGTCTGAAGCTGCAGCCCGCGCTGTGCAAGAGCATGTCAATAAGATTGTAAAGCTCATCCGATAGAATAATCGTCATTTCAGTAAAATCTACCATCATTACATCATTTATTTCAAGCAAACATATTTGTTTTCCAAATAATATTCGTATTTTCGCATGAGAAAACGGAAGATATGATGAAATTATTACTGTGTACCTTTTTTTTATTTCTATATACATTGCATACTTGGGGCCATGGCACACAATCATTCAACTACTTAGAATCGTTGATTGGCAAACCGATTGTAATTCCTACCTACGAGAATGGCAATCGTAACTTGAAATATGTCTATGTTTCTGATGCATGGAATGATGGTACTTTTACTCCTGACGAGCAGGTCTCCACTGATATTCTGGGCAGACAGGTCGTAGTGCAAGAATATCGTTATATCTTCACAGGTAAGGTGGAGACTTCTTCGATCAATCTTCGTATTCGGGTGGATGATGAACTGGAGGATGTCATTTTGCATCTGCCCCTCTATTTGCATCGAAAGGATGGCAATGCTGCCAAGATTCTTGAAGATTTGTTTTACCAGAAACCGTATGATACCGATAAATCGCTCAAGGGAGAGATTATCGCCAACTATTATACACCTTTTGCTATTCGACTGCATGAGGTGCCCTTTGGACTTTTCGAAAAAGCCAAATCCTATTACCATCATCTGTACTTTATCAATGTGCACCAATGGTTAGCTCGCACACCTCATATCATGCGCGACCTCACCTTCCGCGGTTTTTCGTATCTTGATAAATATGCCAGTTTTACAGACTATGAGAAAGACCCTCATATCGTCTACCATATTCAGCCATACAAGGCGATTAATCGCGACCGTCTCGTAGCTGAGTTTATTTCGATGGATGATTATCGTATCAAACGCTATCTGGAAATCGAAAACGAGAGTACTTTCGACCATATCACCACACCAAGTGATTATGCCCGACAGTGCCTCCAAGCGTATGCTGGCGACAGTTTGTATCGTCATATCAACCAGCTCAAGGGGAAGACGTTTTACATTCGCCAATTGCCACAACAGAAGTATATGCCGGTTATCGCGAGAAATCAGCAGTTGGCTGGAATGAACGATTACGTAGGTGGTCAAATCTCTAATCGCTATTATAAAGTAGTAGGCATTCGCCCGGTTCTTCGTCCCGGCGAAGGGAGCAATTACTATTATATACCCTACCTCGTTCTTCAAGACAATGATGCGTTTAAGCCTTACAAAGGCATCGCCTTGACGAGCGACTCGTTGGCGTATTATCTGCAACCCGCTGACGGACATCCGCTTTCGGGTGTATCGGATAAAAACGAAAAGCAGCATTATTTCGACATCCTCGCCGACAAATATGGCGACAAAAATGCGAAATGGATTGTACAGGGTATGGTAAAACCAGACTTTACCAAACCGATGTGCGAGGCAGCGTGGGGTATGCCGAGAGACAAGACGAGCACCGTAACCGATAATGGCTGGTGGGAACTGTTTATCTATGGTACGGGTAATTATCTATATTTTAAGAATGGCAAACTGGCTGTCATTCAGTATTAAATAATTGGTTTTAGCTTATGAAATTACACACAAACAATCATTATCAAACATTTCGCACAAAATGGCTTTCTCTACGAACCAAATATACTTGCATATTGTTGCTCTTATTTTTTTCGGGCACCACGATGCGTGCTGATAATAATGCAGAAGAAGCCCGGAAACTCTTTAACAGTGTATACCATATGGTATTCGGTCCTGAAGGTTCCACACTGAGCTATGATGTCAATATCATCGGTTTATATAAGACGAAAGGCACCATCTGGTATAAAGGGAAGAAGAGTCGCTATGCCGAAGCCCGATATATGTCGTGGAATAATGGTGTAACGGCTTATCAGGTAGATAAGAAAAAGAAGACTGTAGGTATTTATCGGGCTGACGACGACAGCAAAGATAAATATTTGTCTAAGTTTAAATATGATCTCAACGATTATATCTATAGCTGGTCTTATTGCAAGGATGGCATTCAGATCTGTCTGAAACCGAAATCGAGTAAAATCTTTGGTATCCGTCAGGCAATTGGGGTAATCGATAAGAAAACTCACTACCCGCTTTACTTGCGTATCAAAGTGGCCTTCTTCTGGACGACAGTGAAGATTTTCGATTTCAAAGCTGGCAATATTCACGATTCTATCTTCCACTACCCTGCTGCTAACTTTAAGGGGTACACGATAGAAGACCATCGTAAAAAGTAAACGTATTTCCTATATAACCAGATCTGATCATTGTATATGAAATGATCAAATGTGGGCGACATCATGTTCTACAGAAACAGAACAGATGCCGCCCTTTATTCGTATTGATTCTTCTAAATGATGCAACCTGCATCCTTATATATACTTACAAAATACGCTATGCTTGGTTAGGGATTACTCGCTTTCGTGCTACTCCGATAGCCGAACGGGTACATACCAGTCGACAGAGGTGGCATCCCACACATTTGCTACCAATCAGTTTTGGTCTCCGTGTCTTGGTGTCGAAGGCGATAGCCTGATGCCCACCGTCCATACAAGCCACATAGCAGCGCCCACAACCGATACACTGTTCGTGATTAAATTGCGGATAGAGTATGGTATCGCGCTTTATCTGGGTATGACTGACCACCGTTTTCTGTGCTACACCGCTCAGTTTCTTCAACTGATCCATGTGGATGGCTTTCAGATAAAACTGTAAACCACTGATCATATCTTCTACTATACGATAACCATACTGCATAACCGAAGTCGTTACCTGTAGACTGTTAGCTCCTAAGGCGAGAAAATCTACGGCATCTATCCAACTCTCTATACCGCCCATACCACTAATATGCATATCGGCAAGTTCATCGCTGTGCCCCAAATCGCTGATAAAGCGCAATGCTATCGGCTTCACGGCTTGTCCGGAATAGCCGCCTACCATCGAGTAGCCGTGTACTTCAGGTTTAGCCACCAGACTCTCTAAGTCTACCCCTGTGATACTATTAATCGTGTTGATGGCCGCTATACCATCGGCACCGCCACGTTTAGCTGCAATCGCCATCGGTACCATGTCGGTGATATTCGGCGTCATCTTGGCTAGAATCGGCAAATTCGTACCTAAGCGTGTAGCACGGGTAAAGCGTTCTATCAGTGTAGCATCCTGTCCAATCGTGATACCCAACTTATCGTTTTCCATATTCGGACAACTAAAGTTACACTCGATGACATCCGCGCCAGCTTCCTCGCATTTTCGAGCGAGTGTGGTCCACTCTTCCTCATTTTGTCCCATAATAGAGGCCACAATCACCTTATTTGGAAATTCTGCCTTGAGCTGACGGAACACTTCCATATTCTCGTCTACACTATGATCGCTCAACTGCTCGATATTCTTAAATCCACAGAAGGCATTGGCATGGTTACTGATTGTACTGAATCGTGGAGAAGCCTCATGCTGAGGGAAATTGCAAATCGTCTTAAACGATACACCTGCCCATCCTGCCCGAAAAGCATTGGCTATCATCTCGTAATTGCTCGCTACCACAGAGGAACTGAGCATGAATGGATTTTCTAATTTTACACCACAGATATCGGTAGAGATATCGGGCATGTCAGCGGTTGAGGTCAACGCCTCATATTGCGAGAGCGACCCTTCTGTCAGATGATTCAGAATAGACTTGATCGGCAGCGGATAGGTGTGCTGATTCAAGACACAGGCCTGCTCACAAGGGGCTTCACAGGTAGCACAGGTCTTGCCATCCATCCTGTTTATCGCACCCATACCATTCGAGAAATATATCGAACGAAGGATATCGCCTACTGGCATCTGCTTGCAGCAAGAAGCCGTGCAAGGTGCATCATGACAAAGTAAACATCTGTTCACTTCAGAGATATCAATGAAGGGATAATTATCAAAATGAATCATAGTCAATAGGTGTTTTAAAGTTAACAATGCGAATAAATAACACGCGATGGCTCAATATATTACTTAAAGCTCAAAAAGAATTACTTCGTATACAAATATACTAAAAATACAGGTATAAACCAACGATTTAAGGCTCTATTTTAACAAAAATCGAATACCGACCGTGTCACCACCATTCTCGTTCTGCACAGAAACGACCCTCTGCCCGATTTTGGTGAAACGTGGTAGATTTATTTCTCCAACACATTGGCTGTTGCAGAGTTATTGTTAGAGACCACCATCACCGTTTTTCCCTGTACCAAGATGTTGGCAATGATATTCAGGATGGTCTGCGTCTTTCTTGTTCTAGGAGGTCCTTGAATCACGCTGATTTGGTTCTCAAAAGCACACCTTACGGCTTTCTCTTGACAGGAGTTACAGCCAAAAGGAAAAATCAAATCAGATACACGATGCCTCTTGACATGATATTCATTTGGGTTAAGATATGGGGCTGCGGCCAACTCCTTGTCAATGAAATCTATCTTTTCATAAAGCGCAAGAAGGATGCCACCATGCTCTTCATCCTTACCCAGTTCATTAACCTGTGCAATACGCTTTAGGAATCCAAAAGCATTATTTGCGATGTCGTCTGCCAGACGGCATCCTTCAACCAAACCACATCACTATAATGATATGTACGAGGTGAAGGCTTAAACTTCACCTCGTACACACCATTATCGCCCATCTGGAACTGCTCTATCTGCAAAGCCTTGGGCTGCCCTTTTATGATGATGAATGTGTTTGGCATTTTACAATCCATAATTACACCTTCTTCTTAGCGTCCTCTTCTATCATTTTGACAGATTCAAGATTCGCCAGTTCCACTACTGTCGCCACTATTCGAGTCATCATTAAGATTTTTCAACCGCTTCACGGGTTTCGACGCACTTGTCTTTTGCCCTCTTGACGAACTTGTAAGAATTTCTTTCGAGTTCCCTCTTCGCTCAATTCCTTAAGCGAGTATTCACACTCACCCTGCCTTCCTCATCCTTGTATAGTATCAATTTATTCTCTTTGTCCATATTTCGTATAACGCTTTTATCTGTTGAATATTACATTAGCCATCTTACACTTTACATCTTCCTTCAACAATCACGTGTCTATCGTGCAAAACGAATTAAAGCGGTTGCCGATTATATTATATTGTCCAGCTGAGTTACAAACGGCATATACCGTCCCTTGCCTTTGCGCTGCACTTTCATGATGTCGAACGCTCCGATGTCGGCAGGCTTGCCGGGGACATATTCCAGTAGGAGGAACTTCTGGACATTGGTGGCGAGACGTAGAAGATAGCCATCTGGAATATCTTGCTTGCTGACTATCCGCGGAGAGTTTGTGATGCGGTATGCTGTTGCCTCTTGGTTGTTCCAATAATGAAACATGATGTAGCCAATTTTGCTGAGTATCAAATCGTCCAGTTCGCCCTCTTTCATGCCAAGGGCCAACTTGCCAACAGGTTCTGTTTTTTTACGAGTGGTCATATTGGCTGCATACATCAGCACGTCGGTTCTCTCTACAATTTCTTCCTCCAAGAAAGGCAGACGCACTATCAGATCTGATTCATGGCACATGAACAGGTCTGTCTGTGTGTCCTCAGCCTTGACGATATCAGGTATCTTCCTTCTGAACGTGGCAAACGTCTTGACGTCCTCAATCTCTTCGCGACGGGCCTTGCTGATTTTTACGAACTCATCTTCCTTCTCTATACCGAGAAAACGACGGCCAAGCAGGTTGGCGGCTATACCTGTTGTAGAAGAACCTGCAAAGGGATCGAGAATCCAGGCTCCTGGCTGGGTGGATGCCAGAATGATACGACTCAGCAAGCTTAGCGGTTTTTGCGTGGGATGCTTTGTGCAGGCTTTCTCCCAAGGGGCAATAGCGGGCAGGCGCCACACGTCGGTCATCTGTTTGTCACCATTGATGTGCTTCATCAGCTCGTAATTATAGTAGTGAGGAACTTTCTGTGACTTTCGTGCCCAGATGATGAACTCCGTAGAATAAGTTGATTCCGTATTCTGATTGTAGCTCTTTTACAACAGAGCTACAGTTAGAGAAGAAGGAACAATCCATCTGGTCATATTTGATTTCATCATCCCAGAATGATATGAATTGAGTGTTCGGGTCGTATTTTAGAGTGATTCCCTCATCTGAATCCTCATAGATAATCCCTTTTGTATGCTCACCAGAAATCCCCAACTGATTTAGTATCATAGGATTCAATTATCCAATCGTTTTCAGCCAATCAATATACTCCTCAAGTTGTCTTTCATCCAATAAATTTGTGAGGAAGGAGAGTTTTGCCTCTGCATTGGCAGTAGAAGCCAATTCATTGCAGATGGTCTCATAAGGTTCAAAACCTCTCTCCTCTATCCAAGAATTTTCCTTCAACAAATTTGAGAGAGCATCATGTTTGTCTTTGCCAAACGCACGTCCAAGCAGCTGACAATTCTCTATGTCATCGCCGTCGGGAGCTTGCGTAAAGCCTTCAGTTGTGTAAAATATGTATTCTGTCATATCGTTTGTTGTTAAAACCCAAAGTTATCCTCTTTGTACTCATTAAGAGCGATCCATTGGCAGTTAGATACTGAGAAATGGAAACCTTCGGATAAGGCGTCAACCAATTCTTCCAAATCATCACAAGATGACGCGAATTGCTTATCTTCGTCCGAAAGTTTAATCTTGACAACTCTATTTTGTACGAAATCAAGGATAACTATGTAATTAGGTATCTGCTTCATAATTAAATCTTTCTATAAACACCATTTCCTTTGAACTCTATAATTCCTTTATCACGAAGGAATTGAAGTTGCTGGCGAATCTTATCAGGAATGTGATTGTTATCGGGATGTTTAACTTGTAATTCATCAACGAAAGAATACATTTGCTTGAGCGTAAATGTCTCATCAAGACGTTCAACGAGGTGTAGTGTATCCATCAGCCACCCTCTGCTCTCCAACGATTTTGTTTGTAGGTTGAACACTCTATGATAATGCGAAACAACTTCTTGAACAGGAAGGGCAATACCATTTCTGATGATAGGTATTTTCGCTGTTGTAGGTATTTCTCTCATCAAAATGTTGCATCCTTCCCAACCTGCTCGTCTTGCGGTGGCAGCTAATGCATCACGTTTCTCTATAACGGATGGGGTAAAGAAACACTTGGGAACAATCACCAGATTATTAACTTCGTATCGGTCATAGTGCATAAAGAAGAAACTGGGATTTTCAAGAGAGGTGATTCTTCCTATCATTGTTCGGTAAACTCCATCTGCAACCGTGGCTTGAAAACTCTCGCTATCAGACCTTTTGCTTTTCAACTCGTATTGTGATTTGCAATGTTCACACACATAGTCCTTAACAGGAGCATTAGGCTTAGCACGTCTAATAGAAACTTCACCACAAATAGGACAATACATATTGCGTGCCAACCAATCTTCAGTCAGCACACGCGCAATTTGACTAGCGCTCTTGTAGCCCTCTGCCAATGATGTGTTAAATCTCAAATCCATCTCTTACTTCAGAAATTTACGGTTTTCAGATTCTTCAAGCACCTTCATCTGCTGAATTGCTACTTGATTTAGTTTGACAAGTCTTTCTGTCTGCGGCATGCCATCGTTGATAAACACAGCATTCAAGTTCTCCATGTTTGAAAGGCAAATGAGCTCGTTGATGGTTGCATAGTCGCGTATGTTACCCTTCTTGTCGGGATTTGCCTCGCGCCACTCTTTTGCTGTCATACCGAACATAGCAACATTCAAGACATCAGCTTCTTCCGCATAGATGAGTGATTTGTGGTACGCATCAATCTCTTCAGGTACAATATTCTGCTTTATGGCATCAGTATGAATACGATAGTTGAGCTTTGAGAGTTCACGTTTGACCGACCATCCAATTTGCTTCTGTTCTTCTTCCTTGAGACGCTGGAATTCCTTGACGAGATAAAGTTTGAATTCCACAGAAATCCAAGATGCAAATTCAAAGGCAATATCTGTGCGTGCGTAAGTACCTCCGTAACGACCTGCCATTGCTACAAGTCCTTTTGCATTTGTTGATTCTATCCATCTTGATGGCGACATTGTGAAAGCATTGAGTCCTGCCTCTTTTCTAAACCCCTCGAATTCGAGGGGGTTAAAACAAGGATTGAATAGTTGTTCCCAAATACCCAGGAATTCTATCGTGTTGCGATTGCGCATCCAATTTGATATTACGCCATTTGGGTCACTACTATTTTTTTGGCGTGCAATATCTGTAATGCAAACAAAGTCCTCTCCTTCGTGTTTAATTGTACGAACTGTTGCGTCCTTTACTTCTATATTTGTAACCTTCTTTGCCATAATCAGTTTGTTTTGCAGTTTCTACATACAATGTTCGTTGTAGGCATCCTGTATATCCGTCAATGATATTATCAGCTCCTCTGGCATATCTCTTACCGTCTGATAACAGGTTGTCAAGTCTGGGTTTACATCGTTGATGACTGCATGACGGATGTTTGGATAACGCTGCAACATGTAGAAGAGCATGGCTCCACCACCCACGAAGGGTTCAATATACGTCACATCATCCCAAGTTTCAAAGTCTACAGGCAACAGAGCATCTAGTTGTTCTATGAGTTGTCCTTTGCCACCCACCCACTTGATAAACGGTTTTGCTTTTGAATATGTACTCATTCTTTCTTTGATTTAGTCAGCCGGAGCTACCTAGTTGTTCGTTAATACTATTTATACTAATCGTCAATTGCTCCCATATTGACTGTCATTTAATGTTCCATTATCTCAGGTAGCTCTTCGAACCTCAGCAAGTCATCTACCTGAACATCAAGGAGCTTAGCTATCTGCATGAGGGTTTCAAGGGAGGGCTGAGCCGCGTTAGTACACCATTTGCTGACAGTTGCGGGGTCTTTGCCCAGCTGCTCGGCAAGCCACTTGTTGGTTTTCCCATTATCAACTAACGCAGTCTTAATACGATTTAATTTTCTGTCCATTGCGACACATTATTAATTATTCATTGATGCAAAAATACTATTTTTTTCTTGAAAAATGTATATTACGCAATAAAAATGATGTTTTATGGCTGATTTTTTTTGATTACTACACGTTTTTCGTTGTTTTTGAGTATTTTTGCAGTCTAATAGAACGAATTTATAGTTAGCATGACAGTAGAAAAACTATTTCTCAACACACTCACATTTGAGTATCCGAAGGAACCTGTGAAGTTCTACTTCTCAGAAAAGGATGATGCCGAGCGAAAAAGCACTCCGCTCAAATCCCTTGTACTGATACCAAAGGAAGTAAAGCAGACACAAAAGTATATCGATTTGTTTGCGGGTTGTGGAGGTGTTAAGATTTACACCACTTTTGATTTACCAGCTGAAGGGTTTGATGCAATCTACATAGACTTCAACGCCGAGGAAAACGAATATCTGGTGAAGAGATACTACAATCGCAGATTGGAAAAGTATTTCAGATACTATGATGATGTTGTCGTAACGAAGTCTGGGATAACCGATGATATACAAATATGGCTTCTCAACAACGGAGAGAAGAGTCACGTTAACTATAATGGTAAGCAATACGAGCTGATGACGATGGATAGGTTTACTATAAGGGTGAAATATGACCGTTTCAACAATAGACCTTATCTTCTCGTCGCCAACGACAGACCTGCACTTTTGCTCAATGCTCCTCTTAAAAAACTCTTCAACGATTTTCCTGATGAACCATTTACGAATCAGACTGGTATTATACCGAGCATGATTAATTTCGTCATGACCCGTGAAGTCAAGAAAGGTTCAATTGGTAAAAACTATGTTGTTCGCAGGATTGACAAGTACGAATATCTGCAGAGTCATAACATGTTCTGTCCACTTGAAACAACCCTACCCATCATGGGTGGTGAGCTGAAACGGTTCTTCGGTTTGGATCGGCACGAGGCCCCCCGCTCGTTTGAAAGTAAATACATCCGCTACAAGGAAAAGATTGAAGCGTTTCGCAAGAGATTCCTCAACACGGAAGACATAGCAAAGATATTCCATAATCTGGCATACGATTTTACAGAAGTCAATCCGTTACAAGTCGGTCAAACCAGCAGTTCTAAACGAATGCTCATATTTGGAAAAGACGAGAACGGCAACGATGTGAAAAATGTTCGTCAGCAACATGGTGTCAATTATGGGCCTCACATAAAATGTCCACACACCGATGTTCAGATGATATTTATCTTTCCCAAAAACAGTATTGCAGAAGCAAGAGATTTAATAAAGTACATGCGTGTTGGTGGATATAAAGGTCAAAGCAAAGCCCTCTCTAACTACATTGGCAGTAATGTGGCTTATGCTGACAAATCCTTCCATATCCAATTTGAGGATGAAACAAATCCTGTTCCTGAAATAGAGAAAGCTCTACAAGCCGACTGCTACAGGAATAAGGATAATCGTATCAAATACGTTGGTATCTATATTTCCCCAATTCATAAGTTTTCTTCAGCGCGTGATAGTAAAGAGTGTTACTACAAAATAAAAGAACTTCTCCTTAAATACGACATCCCCACGCAATGTATCGACAGAGGCAGGATGAATGACATGATTGATAAAGACAATCGTAACCAGAAAGCCAATTTTGCCTATACCCTCCAAAATATGAGCGTTGCCATTTGTGCTAAATTAGGTGGTTCGCCCTGGCTGCTTGATGAAACAGAGAAGAAAGAGTTGATTATCGGTATTGGAGCCTTCCGTAGCGAAAATCAGCAATATATTGGTGCAGCCTTCTCGTTTGACAATACTGGTATATTCAACGATTACAGTTACTTCGAGAAATCTGAACTTGACGAGTTGGTTGGTGCAATTAAGTTAGCCATTATGCGCTACTCATCGGTAAACAATCCGCCTGAACGCATCATCATTCATTATTATAAGAAGATCAGCCGTAAACGAGAGTTCAAGAAGGTTGAGGACATGCTTCAAAGCCTAAACCTTGATGTACCTGTCTATATCGTAACCATCAACAAAACTGAGTCTGAGGATATTGTCTTGTTTGATGAAGAGAGCACTTATTCTTCTTACAATTACCAGAAAAGGCAGAGTGAAAGCGTGAAGAGTCTTATGCCGTATAGTGGTAAGTGGGTGAATCTTGGACCTTCAAAAGAAGGACACAGATATCTGCTATGCAACAACACGCGCTACGAAGGAGAAAGATTCAGCGCAATGGATGGATTTCCCTTCCCAATCAAGCTGACCATAGCATGTCCTAATCGTAATGACGAAATTGATACGCCTGTCGTTCAGCAACTGATAGATCAGGTTTATCAGTTTAGCCGCATCTACTGGAAGTCCGTTAAGCAACAAGGGTTGCCTGTTACCATCAAGTATCCCGAGATGATAGCTGAGATAATGCCCCACTTTTCAGACAAAGCTGTCTATACCGAAAGTAATTGTTTGTGGTTCTTATAATATAGATTATCTATGAACAACTTTGATTTGAGAAAGATACATGAGTTAATTCTTTTCCGAGATGTCTGCACAACAGACAATGGATATATGACAGAGGCAAGCAGCCTACCTCGCATCGAATTGGAAACAGAGGCTTTATATGTACTAACACCTAAAATGTCTGTACTCTTTACTCCAAAATTGCGTTATTATAGGCTTGTTGTCGAAAACGAAATCAATCGCCATATTAATGCTGCAACAGAGTTGTTGGAGGCTGATGGTAGTGAGGAACTGACTAAATTCATACTTAAAAAAACACGAGAATCAGTTACCACTTTGGTAAACGAGGCAAAGCGACTGACAAGATTAGATATCGGGGATAAGAATTGGAAGAATATCACATCAGAAACTCCTTATATACCCAGGTATTTAAAAGCAGCAATAGAACATGCGGTATTTAGTCATTATGTAATCGCAGAGTTGGCTCGATGCTGGCTTGAACTGCAAGACAGATACGCTTACGTTATAGGTAAAGCGGGGTGTTATGACGTGTCTTTATTCTATACATCTTTTGTAGGTCGTAATCCAGACAAGGAGTTTGAACTGATCCGTTTTGATAAATACGATGAGGAAGCAAAGCATTTCAAGAAAGGAAGAACCGATTGTTGTTTCTTTTATGATAATGACGAATACTTTGCGACAGCCATACAGGAGTTCACGAACAGACTTCACCTGCATCATTTGATTCCAGAAGGACTTGACACAAAATCTATGATGAGTCTTTTCCGTGGTCATTCTTGTAGGACTAAATACACTTGGCTTGGCCCAAACCATGTCCTAACACATATCATCAAAGGCTTAACCAAAGATGATAACCCGATTATTACAACATGGCCAGAAGGTACTTCAAAATGGGATGTCGTTTCTTGTCGCTTTGTAGATAAAGATGGCAATGCTCTACCAAACATCCGTAAGGAGACTGTACGAAAGGGGTTCGAGTCAGTGGTCAAAGAGGCTGTTGATGCCCTCGCTGGCTACCTCTAAGAAATCTAAACTTACGACGCAATCTACTCGTCGTAAGTTTTTCTTTTACTTTTTCTGAAAAATTTTCATAATCCATATCTTGCTTTTAATCAGCAGGGTATGGGTTTTTTCGTTTCTACTACGCTGATTTACTACGCCGCTTTTTTGATGGTGTCGTAAATCGGACTCTTGAGATATTGCGACCAAACGCTGATGTGGCAAACCAATCCACCGGCGTTGGTCATTATGTTTTATACAAATAGTATTTCATCTGGCAGAGGACAAGACAGAAGAGATTGCAGTCCTCGCCGCGTAGGAGACATCATCACAGAGATGTTCCTTGGTAATTCACCTCTCGCAAATGACTACCGCAAGTTCATTGCTTCCGAAGAGAATAACGCGGAGAAAGGAGGTGAGCTATGAAAACAAATACGGAGTTATGCATCGACTTGAAAACCAAGTTGCAGAACGATGTACTCATGAAGCCAGGAAAAGATTACCCTGGCATTCTGAGACGTGAAATCCCAAATGAGGAGTTTGGTTTTGATGATGGTCGCTATTCCTTTACAGAGACAATTCATCCAACTGCTGGCAAGCGCAATCCCCATGTGTTCAATGGGCTGTACGTCTCAATCACTCGTAAGGATGATGGCTCGTATCGCCCTAACTTTAAACAGATGCCAGAGCTTGGCGCTAAACTGAGTGTTGACAACTACTCCTTCGAGGTGTACCGTGAACTACGCCAAGGACTGAAGGGCCTTATAGAAAAGTAAAGTAATCACGGCCAAATCTGTTCCAGTTCCAAATGTTCCAATTAAAATTTGAGGGACAAAAGCTCTTCTTTAGAGTTTATAACTAACTAATATATAGATAGTTATGTATAGAATTAGGGCGTAATGGAACTGCCAGGAAACAAACTGGAACAACTGGAACTGGAACAACTGGTCATTCAAATTTCATCTAAAAAGCAATAAATCAATGAAATTCGATATTTCAAAAGCGACTGCGCACGCTATGCCTAACCTGGGCAAAGGCACAGAATGTATCCGTTTGCTGCTCTCGCAGACATCGAAAGACATGCACGAACCTTTTGTTCCGATGCTTTTCCCCGTACTTGGCGCACACATCAGCGGTGCAGAATTTCAGTACCCCGACCTCAGTTGGAAGGAGCCGACGAGCATGATGGCCCAGTTGGTGGGCGACAGCGGCTGTAACAAGGGGCAATTGTCCAACCTCGTGGAGGCTATTTGTCGCGACTTCCGACAGCACGACGAGGGCGAGTTGAAGAAACTGGTGGAATGGTCGAAACAGGTCAAGCAGAAAGCGAGCACAAAGGAGAAGCCTGCGCGTCCGGATGTGGCATTCTATTTTCCACCAAATGACACCACGCGTCCAGCGTTCTTGCAAAACGCGATGGCACTGGAGGCGCAGGGCGGTCGCACGCAATACCTCAACATGCCCGAGGTGGAGATGGCCGACGGCATGTGTGGCGGTCACAAACAGGTATCGCAGATGCTACGCAACATCTACGACCGTCAGCGTGCGGGTGCCCTGCGTGCCACTGCAGATGGTGTGACGGGTAACCCGATTCTCCGTGCCAACCTGACACTTTCGGCCACGCCCTTTGCCGCCAGAAAGTATTACAAAAACGACCTGTTCAACGGCACCTTCGGGCGCATACCCCGACAAGGCAAATACACGGACGAGTTCTACCAGAAGTTGGGCGAGTATCTGGTGCGGCTCGACATCACGAAGGGGCGCTTCATCATTCGTCCGCTGAACAAGTTGGCCGACAAGTTAGCTCAGAACATGGCTTCGCTGGCCGACCTATGGTGGACGACGATGCGCTCTGGGACTGCTCCAAGCGTGCGCTGGTATCGGCTTGGAAAGCTGGTTGCATCCTTTGGATTCTCAACAATCAGACCTACACACGCTCCATTGGTGACGTGGTGGAATGGCTGGTGTATCGCGACCTTTGGAGCAAGATGCAGCCTGAGCTGTACTCTGCGCTGACTCAGGACAAGGTGATAAGCGGGGCAGCTCTGCGTAGCGGGGTCAGCCAGGGCGTGATGCAGGCTTGCTAGGACGCTGCTGGCGAGGTCATCAAGGCATGGGCTACCGAGGGACATAGCGTGGCTCTGCCCGGACTCGGCACCATGCGCTTCGGACTAAGCGCAGGCACCGTGAGCAACGGCAGCGGCGACAACGGTTCGTCTGGCAACACCGGCACCGTAACTCCGAGCGGCGACGGCATAGTCGAAGACGAGTGCTAATCAACGTGGGGGCTGACACACAAATGATGTCAGCCCCTACACTTATCTATTATTTTATCGTTTTACTTTTTTACTCATCGTTATTCTTATTTGTCAGACTGATAACAACCTTTGCACCACGCTGAGTGGTATTCGCATATTATGCGACTACTACAGAATCTGCCCTTTCCTTCATTATCCACATGTTCCAAAAAGGAACATGTGCATTTTTTGCACAAGTTGACTCCCTGTCAAGTTCTTCCACTTTATAGAAATTCTTCTTTTGAACAGTCAAGTATTCCTTTTTAGAAAACAAAAACAGCAAGAATCCCACTATATCGACAGATGGAGCGCAGTTTCAGGCCAAAAGAACCAAAAAAATGCGTTTATACACAAATATCCCTTAAAATGTTTATTATATTAAACATTTTTATTTATCATTGCGCTCAATAAGATACAATTATGGGTAAGAATACATTTGGTAAAACGATGCCAAGGGCATTGAGCCAGAACCTGAAGATTATGGGCGAGCAAATCATGTTGGCCCGTAAGCGCAGACATTTGTCTATGCAGGACATTGCAGACAGAGCTACTGTGACAAGACTGACTGTCTCAAAGGTTGAACATGGCGATCCAACGGTTTCCATGGGCATCTATGCACGTGTACTCTTTGTACTTAACTTGGAAAACGACATTACCCTATTGGCTGCTGACGATGCACTTGGCAGACAACTTCAGGATGCAGAATTACTCAGAAAATGAACTATAAAAAAGATAGCATATTCTGCACGTTTTTCGTGAAAAATGTATAACTTTACGGCAGAATTGAAATATGTAGCGAACAAAGATAAACTCGTTGATATCCAGTGGGAAAATACATTCAGACGAGCAATACTAAAAATACAGGTATAAACCAACGATTTAAGGCTATATTTTAATAGGAATCGATAAAATTATTGTATATTTGCATCGTATATAGATAATTCTATAACAGATTTCATATATATAGAAGTTCAGGGTATTAGAGAAGATATTATTTTTCCAAAGAAAAAGATTTAGTTAGTTAAAGATAAAATGACACAAAACAGAATGAAGTCGATAATCTTATCTATGGTATGTCTGATGGCATTACCACTATCGACGTTTGCTCAAACGCAAATTTTTTACGAGAGTTTTAATGAGAATTCGGGTACTGGTGGCAATGATGACGCCTGGACGGGGTCTATTGCTAATAATAACAGCGTAAAGACCGATAACGAAGGATGGGAGTTGACAAAGGCTTATGGTGCATCTCAGTGTCTCAAGTTCGGAGCTAATTCTTCATTGGGCTCTGCAGTTACACCTGCTATTAATGGTGTCAAGGACACGACCTGGGTATCCTTCAGGGCTGGTGCTTGGGCTAATGATAGCAAGACGTTGAAAATCAGTGCCAGTAGTGGTACGCTCGAACAGACTTCTGTGGAGCTGGGCGATGCAACGTGGACAACTTATACCATCAAACTTATTGGTGCGAGCAATGGGGTTAAGATTACTTTCGCTGCTGCTCAGAAGAGTAAAAACCGCTTTTTCCTCGATGATGTAACGCTCACCGTAGATGGTGAGGCTGCCGGTTCTACAGATCCGTCAACAGATAATCCGACAACAGGCGATCAGACCGATGAGGCTGTTACGGCTTCGGTAAAGAGTATCAGTGAGTGGAATGAGTTGGCTGATGGAACTATTGCCCAACTCTATATCGCCGATAGCGAGAATGCACGTGTCATCGCTGTAGAAGACGATCAGGCTACTCTCAAAAATGATAAGGGTGATGTCCTCATCATGCGTGGTTTCACCAAGAATCCTACGATGAAGGTTCAGCAGCATGTTGCGGGCTATATCATTGGCAAGAAGAATTTTCAGGATGGTCTGTCTGTTCTCGATGGTATCAAGAAGACCAGCACATATCTGCTGCTCATCGCTGACCCTGTAACGGAATCGAATGTAGAAACGGCGATCCTGCAGATAGAAGCTGTATCTCGCAGCCATCAGGGATATTTCTTCGATCTTAACGGTGTCAACCGTGGTACCAATCAAGCGCTATTGCCTGCAGGAGTGTATATTCTCAATGGTAACAAAATAACGATTAAATAAAGGAGGTAAGCATCATGAAAAAAATTTTATCTTTAAGCCTCTGCCTCCTGTCTGCTTGGGTGGCTATGGCTCAGACGACAACTGAGAAACTCGCTCATTCTATATATCTTAAAAATGGGGTTACGGTTTCTTTTGACTATAATCAGCTCGACTCTACCCGTATCATCTATACGCCAGAAGGCGACTCTCTGGGTATCAAGGTGTATGTCCGTGGTAAAGAGTCTGCCGACTACTTGTACTCACAGATCAAGTATGTTGTATTCTGGGGCGATGGCGAAGCTGCTGGTGAAAACTTAAACCGTAATAACGAAGCTGACTTGGCAAAGAATAAGGAGGGATGGCGATTGGAATTCCCTCGTTTCTATCATGTCTCTAATCGTACTTTCGAAATCAGTCACTATTCTGATGTCGCTGGCGTAAACTACTCGCTCGAATGGGACGGCGATAAGAGAGCCAACCGATGGACTTGCTATGAAATGTACGATAAGGTTCTCCAAAAGGCCGTTGGTCGAAGCGACAATTTCCGCGAAGATTCGCTTATCGATGCCGATTGTCGCACCACGCTCAACGATTACAAGAATACCGGTTACTCACGAGGCCACCTCTGCCCTTCTTACGATCGTCTTTGCTCAAGAGAGTCTAACGATCAGACTTTCTATCTGAGCAATATGCAACCTCAAAATCAGGATCACAATGGCGGTGTCTGGGCTAATCTGGAAACGAAAGTACACGATGTTTGGTCATCTATCTGCGATACCCTTTACGTTGTTAAGGCTGCCACAATTGATAACGAAGACCAAATTCTCGGATATACATCCAAGAGCAATGGTGAAGACTCTGATTCATACTTCCACATGATTATTCCGAAGTATTTCTACATGGCTCTACTGGCTTATAACAAAGAGTTGAATAGCTACGATGCGCTTGGAATCTGGTCGCCACATCAGAGCAATTCTACAACTGAATATATTACCATTGATGAGTTGGAACGTCGTACGGGTATCGATTTCTTCTGTAATCTTCCAGATGCTATCGAACGACAAGTCGAAGCTACGGTCGATGAAGATTACTGGAGTGTCAAGGTCTCTCAATAAAACGATTGAAAACGTATATACCCAAAAAGATCGAGGGTGTGTTCAAACGATTGAGCACACCCTCGACTGTATTATCATCTTTCAAACATATGGATCTGCACATGACAGATTTACTGCTTACCCTTCTCCATATAAATCTTATAGGTTTCTTTAGCCCCATTCACTGCTGTACCAACAAAGACAAGTACAGGTTCCTTCAACCCTTTCAGGTTGACTTCCACTTTCTTCTCACCCTTCAGTGTGAGCTGGCGTACAGCATGACCTGAGAAACTGACTACTTCGAGCGACTTCAGTGGCTGGTCTGATGTAACTATCGCCTTATTCCCTTTCAGCGTAGCCGTAAGCTTAAAGGATGCTCCTTCAGACTTCGCCGTAGCAATGGAAGCAGCAGAAGCATCTACCTGATAGCCCTCCAAACTTAACATTTTCAGCGCATAACGCTTGCCCAGTTCCTCATAGCCCTCATGGGCAAAATGTAGATTATCCGGACCTACCTGACATCCATATGATGAAATGACATGGGCAGTAGGGATAACCTCCTGAATGCGGTCGATCATTTTATTTGCTCCGGCACATACACCATGTTGATCGTTGCCCACAACCTCACCTACCAGCAAAGGTACCTGCTTAGCATCCAGATGCAGTTCACTTAAGATATCCTGATAGATAAATTTCATTTTATCTAACCATCCCTCATTCCACGCATCCGTCTCGCCTTGATGATAAAGAATACCTTTAATCACACCCTCTTTCTGAGCCTGTCGAGCCATATCGAGCAGACGCTGACGCGGATTACCGTTATAAAATTCGATTTCCTTCTTCATCCAGTCGGCTGTAACATTCTTCACATAGTCTTGATAAAGATTCTTGTGAAAGAGATCACTGGCACATCCGTTTACTGCCACGTGTACGACACCCACACGAACTTTTTCTGGTAATACCTTCACCATCTGTCGGCCGAAGAAATCCGTTGGACCGATACCTGCATAACGGCGACAGAGTGGTGGCACAGCCTTACGCCAGGTGCCCATGGTTCGGTCTTGATCATTGACTGCATTAAGCGACTGGAAACGAGCATCCACAACAGAGTCTGCTGGCTGCACTTTAGCAGCACCTACCATATTCGACTGTCCGATACATAGATAGATATGGAAATTTTTGTCCTGGGCATGTGTTGTCAAGGCAAAAGAAAGCAACATTCCTGCTGCAATAAGCCATTTACGTTTCATTTGTACGTTATTTATAAGGTTTTATGATAAAAATTGATTTTATAGTTTATTGCAAAAGTAAATCATTTATCTTAAACTATAAAATATTTTTCTGCATTTAACAGTTTACTTAACATACCCATTCACTTCACCAAACCTAAAAATTTGAAAGGGGATGAACCTGAATGATAATACCAGGTCCATCCCCTTAACTTTCATAAACATGATGATAACAACATCACCATTAAAATAATCCACTGTAGGATTATGCGGAAGAGCGATAACCATCGCCATATGTTACTACGAGGAAGATGAGCATATTTACTCATCCGAGTCTTCCACGTTGCTCGCACCCACGATACCGAGAATACTCGATATCAGGGTGGCGAGTATCTTAAGTAGAAGCGTTACTTCATTCTTTTTCAAGAGCATACCTCCGTTTCTTTACTACTAAAATTCCTTATTGTCGTCGCCAGTGCTGCCTGAACCGCTTCCAGGGGTATTGCTACCAGAGTTATTATTATCAGTATTGCCACTTGCAGGTTTATCATCGCCTGCTGCAGCACCGTTACCGGCATTCTTACTTTTACGCTCATTTACGGCAATCTGGGTACCCGCATCCTGATAGTCAGCCAGATTCTCTACACGAATACCCTCTATCAGCGGATTATGACGCACGTGATTTGAACTGTCGACGGTTACTTCTGGACTGAATAGTACATGTAAACCATGAATGTTAGAAGCCGGGGAGAACGTAGAAGCCGTTTCGGCTGCAGAGGTTTTTAATCCAATCTTAAAACTGCCTAATCCATCCAACTTAACACGTTTTCCCTCCTGAAGCTGTAATGAGATTTCGGTCACGAGAGAAGATATAACGGCCAGGATATCCGGATAAGTCACGGTGCATCGAAGTCCGATATTCTTCGCTAATACTTTTGTGTCTGCCATGCCTACTGCAACAGCACGGGCATACCATTTACCTAGGTTCTTTGCGTTTTTTCGCTTTTCTTGTACCAATCGATATTTTACTGACATATATTTACTGAGAGCATTCCGACTTTTCTGTTTTTTGTCGGCAGAAGAAGCGTTGCTTCTCCACTTCGTTTGTGTTTATGTGAATTGTAATTATCTGATTTCGAGTTCCACATCCATACCTTTGGCGATGGCTGCATTCATTCGGTCGATCAGTATTCTGAGGATAGATGTACTGTTGATCACCATGCCTTTCAACTTGTTGAAGCCTACCAGCACACAGCCTCGTGTATCTTTCGGCCGATTGCCGGCATGGATACGAATGCCTTCAAAACCGGGTACAGCCATCAGCAGAGGTAAGATACAGCCAAACTTCGGACTCTTCGTGAGTGTCACGTGATAGATGCCCTGAGGTATCGCTGTCGGTCCTTTGCACTTCGCCAGAAGGATATCATCATACGTCGATGCCGATGTCAATGAGCGGTCTGGCGGTTCCAGGGTATCACAGAAGTAATGCCTGTCGATAAATAAGTGACCTATCGTATAAGAAGGTTTACGGGCCACACGTGCAATTTTTATTTTCATATTCATTTTGTGTTTGTGTATATGTTTCTGATTACGGTTGCAAAGATACGATAAGTATGGGTCAAAAAAATATCCGATATATCCAACAACTAGTTGAATATATCGGAATAACCAAAAAATCAGAATGCTGGTATCTTCATGGGCAAACGGCGTACCGAAAGGATAATATATCGGATAACAACTTCGGAGCACAAATAGGTGTCAATTTGCTATCTCAATATCTATCTTGTAGTTAAATATGTATAAAAACGTATCATAATTACGAAAATCAGAGATAGATATGCTGTCTTTATAAAATATTATTTATATTTTCGTAGCAAAATTACGATAACAAACAAAATATTGCGGTATGATACGAGATTTTTGGGTAAAGAACTATCTTTCCATTCGCGACAAACAGGAATTAAGCTTCGTGGCCAAGGGACCATCTTCGGAACTTGTCACCGAAATTGCTGATGGTGTGTTCTTGTATAAGTTAGGCATCCTCTATGGTTCAAACGCTTCGGGTAAGTCGAATATGCTGATAGCCATGAATGAGGTATTCCGTCTGTTGGTCATGCCTAAATCGGATGCGACAGTCGAAATTGGCGGTTGTATACCCTTTGTGCTTACCAAAGATGAGCCAACAGAAATGCACGTTTCATTCTATGCCGATGGCACCCGATATGATTATGATGTCAAGTTCAACGGCAAGCATATTCTGAGTGAAGCCTTGTACTATTATCCAAACAAATCGAAATCGCTGTTCTATGAGCGTAGTTTTGTGGGCGAGAATGTACAGGCAGACATCAAGTTTGGTGCGAGTCTCAAACTGCAAGTCAAGACGCAGGAAAGCATCCGCGAAAACACACTGAACAACCACAGTGTGCTGTCCGTTTGCCGAAAAGCTGCCTTGAAAGAAGACATAGCTCCATTCAACACACTTCACGCTTGGATTATGGCCAATTATCACGATGTGGACGGCAATGTAGAAAAGGGACTTGTTGAGATCTTGAAAGATGCTTACAGCAATCCAAAGAAACGTAAGTTCTATAACACCATGCTTCAGAAGGCCGACTTAAACATCCTAGAATATCGTCCCGTCGTAGAAGACCGCATTGTACCCAATGATTTCCGCGAGCGCATCCAGAAAGAGAACATCCCCGAGGAGATGAAAAATGTTCTATTAAAGCCAACCACAGATTCCATCACCTTCTTGAACCATTCCGACAATGGTGACTTTGATATTCCTCTTAGATGGCAGTCAAAGGGTACTCAGAAGTATATCCGCATATTGGATGCCCTATACGACTTGATAACGAGTCCTCATGTGTACTATCTTGATGAACTGGGCGAGGATCTGCACAATGACCTGCTGTACTACTATCTCAACGTCTTCATCTTCAACTCCGATAAGTCGCAGTTGATTATCACGAGTCAGGAGACCACCCTTCTGTCACAGGATATGATAAATGAGAATCGAGGTGTGGTGTGGTTCGTAGAGAAGAACAAGGAGACAGCTTCATCCGAATATGCTCGTGGCGACTCCTTCGGCTTACACAAAAACTTGTCGCTTTACAATTCATACCGCATTGGTAGATTGGGAGCCAAGCCAGAACTGGGCAGTATCTTTATAAATCTGGAGGACTGATATGGGAAAGCTACGACAAACAGCACTCATCCTGGGCGAAGGACCAACGGAGTTCTTCTATTTCAAGTCCTTATGCGACGTGTTCAAACGTCTGACCATCAAGCCGGACTATCCGAAGCATACCAATATCAAGGAACTGAATGCAAAGATAGCTGAGGGCGTGGAAATGGGTTACAGCCATATCTTCTGCATCATCGACATGGACACGAAGGACAAGGAGCCAGAGCGTTCACAATATCAGAAACTAAAGGCAAAGTATGCCAAGCCTATCAACAAGCCCAAGAAAGGTATCTACTGCGAGGTGGAGTTCTTCGAGACTCACCGCTGCACAGAACTGTTCTTCCTATACTATTTCCGCTACACCTCACGTCCATACGATACACAAGAGCCATTGCTCAAAGACCTGAATCAATGTGTGGAGTATCGAAAGACGATAGAATTCTTCATCAAGACCAAAGGACTGCACAGTTACTTCGAACGCAATGGTGGCAGTCTCGATAAGGCTATCGTCAATGCAAATCGTTCAATGGATGAAAAACAAAAAAGCGATAGAGATTATACTTACTCGGAGCTCGGAAGGTTAATGAAGAAACTGAAAGGGTTGGACTAATAATAATTGCACTTCTATTGTGAACTTGCGCAGATCAAAAATTAATCATGAATTAGAAACAAGTTCAAACTGTAAAGTTGACGGATTGGCTTGCAGGTGTTGCAATTGCAACTTTTCAGGCAGGAACATCTGCTTCAATGGAATCGTACAAGAACTTGTGTCATATAGGCTTCAAAACGATGGAGTCAACGCACAAAACACTCATTTCTTCCTAAATAATCTTAAATAACAAACTCAAAAAGTTCAAAAATTTCAATATATTAACAAAGGTATTTACCTTTGTACCTGATTAATTCTCTAATACGCATAAAATGTATTCGCAACCAGAACTTATATATAGTATAGCCTGCTCTGCATACGTGGTAACATGTTTAATGTTCGCCGCTGTGCGGTGGTTTCATGTTATCTTTCTCATATCCATACTGCCATCAAAGCGCAAAGGGAATCTTTTTGACTACGCACCTACTGAAGAGCAGCCTCACACGTGTTGCATAGAAAAAGCTGTAAAGGAAGAGCGTAAACTTAAAGAGATTCCACAGCAGACTCGTAAAAGGATTTCCGACGGTATTGAAAGGGTACTGGTAAAGCAACGTCTCTATCTGAATCCCAACCTTAGTCTGAAGGAGGTCGTTGAGGGCTGTGGCTATAGTCAGACATACGTATCGAGAGTGCTCAGAGAACAATATGGTGGATTTTACGACTATGTGAATTTGCTTCGTTGTCGCCACGTCGATAACTATGCTAAGCAACATCCGGAAGTCACTATGGAGGAGTCCATTGTTAAATCAGGCTTCAAAAATAGACAAACCTATTATCGCATCAAAAAACATCTGTTCTTTAATGATGCCCCAGCTGATTAAAGCCTGAATAGAGTGTGTATAATTTTCTGAAATTATAACCAGTTACGACAAAGTTATAACGAATTATGACAAAGTTATCATCAAATACACGTCTCGATGACGATTTCTTTAAGCTTCTGCGCCTGTCATTGGGACTGACGCAAGAGCTTCCTGCGAAGATGGACGCCCACGGATGGCGACTTTTGTATCAGATGGCATTACGGCAGTCGCTCGTTGGTGTCTGCTATAAAGGTATTTGTCTGTTGCCAGAGGACTGTAAGCCGCCTGTAGAGATTGCCATGCAGTGGGCTTGCGAAGCAGAAAGCATCAAAGGGATGAATGAACTGCTATACCAGGAGACCGCACGACTGACACGGGAGTTTGAAGAGCAAGGACATCGCACGGCGATACTGAAGGGACAGGCCAATGCGCGGCTTTATCCTGATAAGTATGCGCGACAGCCCGGGGATATTGACATCTGGGTGGAAGGTGGAAAGGATTGTGTATTGGCACTGCTGCCCCATCATTCGAAGGCTATATATCACCATGTGCATCTGCCAGTGAACAAGCAGGGCGTGACTGTGGAGGTACATTTCCGTCCATCGTCGGGCAACTTCAATCCGATGACTAACAGAAGACTGCAACGGTGGTTGGAACGAGAGATCCTTCTTGCAGCACAAGTGGAGGAAAACTTTCGTGTACCGTCTGTCAAGTTTGCACTCGTGATGCAGCTGGCGCATATCCAGCGACATTTCCTCAGTGAAGGTATCGGACTGCGGCATGTCTGTGACTACTATTGGCTTTTGCAACATTCCACAGTTGAAGATCGACGTATCGTATCGAGTGTATTAAGGAAATTTGGTTTATACCATATCGCCATGGCACTGATGTGGGTACTCGGTGAGGTGTTTCAGTTAGATAAATCGCTTATGCTGACCGCTCCTGACAGTTATCGCGGCAATTGGTTGTTGCGCGAGATGATGACCGACGGCAATTTCGGGTGGTATGCACAGCGACAACGGTTCGGACTGTTGCGGCGGGTGTACGAGAATAAACGGCGGCATCTGCGACTGATGAAGTTTGACTTCTGGGAGGCGTTCTGGCTGGAGGTGAAATACTGGAGTAACATTGTGTGGACCCTCCCTACACGCATCAGGTACAGAAAACTATCATTAAGAGACTTTCAGAGATGAAAAAAAAGAGATATTATAAAGTGGCTGGACATCGGTTCTGCGTCAGCGGCGAGAAAGATGGCTTGACCAACTACCAGCCGTTTGCGTGTGCTGATGGTGAGACGGTGTTTGCCTTAGATGTAGAAAGCGGTGATGCTCCTGAATATACCGAGGAAATGCGACAGGAGGACGAGGGACAGGTCATCATCTGCGGACATACGACTGCTGGTGAAGCGGTGTTCGAGTTCCTTTGGCGAGGTGTAACGGCGGGATGGCTCGTCTGCTCCAACAACTATAGCGAGGGACGACTTGTCACGACGGGCAGATACGAGAAAATGGCGATTGACAATGCGCTGATGATTATGTTCGCCCTGGCTACGGCAGACAAGGATACTGTACTATTCCATGCAGCTGTAGTGAGCTATGAAGGTCGGGGATATATATTTCTCGGCCCAAGCGGCACAGGGAAGAGCACCCATGCCAGTCTATGGCTGCAGCATATTGCGGGCACGGCATTGGTGAACGATGATAATCCTGTGGTGCGTATCGACGAGGATGGCTCCGCAATGGTGTATGGATCGCCTTGGAGCGGAAAGACACCTTGCTATCGGAATGTGCATTATCCTTTGGGAGCCATCGTCTTGCTGAGTCAGGCAGACTGCAACAAGATACAGCGTCTGAGCGGTGTCTATGCGTATGTGGCTCTCATAGAGAGTATCAGTGGCAAGCGATGGGATGAGCGTATAGCCGATGGTTTGCACCAGACAGAGAACGCACTGGCATCTTCTATCCCCGTTTGGCATCTGGAATGTCTGCCCGACGAAGAAGCGGCAATACTGTGTAACGAAACGATTACGCCATGACAGATAGTGAAATCATAGAAGAAGCCATCAGACTGGTCAAGGAAGGTGTGAGCGTGACGCTGCCCGTGAATGGCAACAGTATGCTGCCGTTTATCATTGGGGGCAAGGAAAGTGTCATCTTGCAACAGCCGCAACTTCCGAAAGTCGGCGACGTGGTGCTGGCATGGGCATCACCTGGTCGATGGGTGGTACATCGCATTATCCGTATCGATGGACATCAGGTGACGCTCATGGGCGATGGTAATCTGATGGGTACAGAACAGTGCACCCTCCATGACATCAAGGCCATAGCAACCCATGTGGTAGATGTCAGGGAGAGAACATTTTATTTATATAATAGGTGGCGGAAGTCAGCTGCTAAGATCTGGTTTTGGCTGCGCCCCATAAGAAGATATTTATTGGCAATATACAGACGATTATGAAACTGAAAAAAGGATTTGTGCTGCGTGAAGTGTGCGGCGAACGTGTGATTATGGGCGAAGGACTTGGCGCCATTAACTTCGGTAAACTGCTTACACTGAACGAGACGGCTGCATGGCTTTGGCAGCAGGCTCAGAACATGGGCGACTTCACCATTGAGGCACTGGCAAAAAGGCTCTGCGAGGAATACAACGTGACAGCGGAAGAGGCTAAGGTTGATGTAGCGGAGTTGGTAGCCGAATGGCAGAAAGTAGATGTCTTGGAATGAAACGATAGCTCTTGGCTGTGACAGAAGACTCTTGACATCCGAAAGAATAGAAAAAAAAATCCCGCCAGCAATTCTATGGAATGCTGGCGGGTTCTGTTATCGTTAGATACAGATTTTTTAGCGGTGTATATGATAATATTGATGATTAATTACTACTCTCCATTCGTTCAAGTTCGGCTTGACCTGCACCCGTGCCTTTGTATTTACTCTTCGATTCGTTAAAGGTATAACGGATAGAGAGGGCTACACGATGATTTCTACTGCGAGTAGTCTGTTCGGCATAGAAGAAACCACAGTCTTGAGCTACATCCTGTATACTGCGCTGTAACACGTCGCTGATGCTGGCTCGCACACAGAGGGCATCATTCTTCAACCAGCACTTCTGTACTACAAAGTGAAGTTTACAGGCGGTAGACGTTATACGATAGTTGAGCACATCGCCTTTGGTTACGATGTTTGCATTGGCTTCCAACTGCCAGCTGTGTTTCAGGCGGAAAGTGTTGTTCAGGTCGAAGAAGAAGATCGGTTTGGTATAGGTCACTTCTTTCTTACCGGTTGCTGTTCGTGGGTCGTCAAACTGCATGGTGTTCCAATACTTCTGTCCACCTATTGTCCACGATGGACTGTAGACGCCCCATGTCGGATTGGCCGATAGGAAACAGGTAAGATTTCTCACGGGATCCGTCAGATTAGTCTGTTTCAACAGCATCACACCTGCATCGTCATAGGCCATAGGCACCTGAGTGATGGTATTGTTGCGACGCTCGTAAGCTACATATAGATTCAACCATTTATAGCGGGCATTGACACTAACCTCTTGCATCGTCGCATTTTTCAGTTTGGAGTCACCTTGCTGTAGGGTAAACGAGTTGATATAGACGATACAGTCGTTAAGCGAACTGTAGTTTGGACGCACGGTCTTCATCGTGTACGCCAGCGAGGTCTGAATCTGTCCGAATTGCTTAGACCAGGAGAAATTCGGGAAGAATTCATCTTGACTACGTTTTATACTGTTCTTGCTTTCGAGAAGGTCAGTATAGTCGAATCCCACATGTTCGTAGCGAAGTCCAGCATTCACCATACCCCATTGCTGCAAGTTGGCCTGATAAGCCACAAAAGCAGCTACATTACTCTCTTTCACTCTTGAGTCATTAGATGGCAGCGGATAGTTGGTCATGCTCGAACCACTTTTACGTTTGGCGAAACTCATTTCGGAACCAGCCTGCAGTTTACCCTTCCACAGTGGATAATCGAGCACCAGTTTGGCAGCCCAGAGGCGAGATGACGATTTGCTGCGCTGATCCATCATCGACTCTGCAGGTAGTATCACATCGATACGATTATCCAGACTTTCCTTCTGGGTCAGGAAGTCGATATTCAGATCGATATTCAGTTTGCCCACCTGACCATTATAATAGGTATTAGCCCGCCAGTGATAAGGATAATGACTATGACTGTCTTGATGCGAATAATCCTGCCCTATCAGATTATTTTCTGATTCTACCGTCATGTCATCATACGACTTAAACTGGTTGTAACTTTCTAATCTTGCACCCAACGAGTGTTGCTCGTTGATTTGCAAGTTGAACCCCAGATTATAGTTCAAGCCCTGTCCGTGCCAGTCATCGCAAACATGACTATTCTGAAGAATATTCTTGATATGGCCATGATCAGTCAGGAAGGTAGACTGTTTGATACGGAAGTTGTTCGAATTATCCCATCGCCAATAATTCACCATACCGAAGAAATCGAGGTTATTATGGCGATAACGCAAGTTGAGCGTACTGCTTGGGTCTGTGAAACCACGAGTCAGTTCCTGACTATTATCCGCGATGAAGTCGAACCCGAAGCCCTCACCATGGCGGCGAATCGTCTTGATGCGAACCACCGCAGGGACCGTGGCATCATAGTCAGCACCAGGATTCGTAATCACCTCCACACTCAAAATTTCTTCAGAACGCAAACGCTTGAGTTCGTCCTTATCGAGCATCTTACGCCCATTGATATAGTAGATAGGAGTGCCCTTACCCAGCACTTCCAGTTCATCGCCCTTTGCCGTCATACCAGGCACCTTGGCCAGCATCTCCAGTACCGATCCCGATTGCGCCAATGTGGTACCCTTAATAGTCGTAATCATCGAGTTTCCCGATAGTTTGGTTTTCGGCATCTGTGCCTTCACGGTTACCTCTTGCAGCATCTCATGATCTGCTATCGTCATCACCGAGTCGACCTTTTCGCCTGCTGCCACAACAAACTTAGAGCGCTTACTGTTTTTTCCACTTTCACCCACATTATGAGCCTGAACATGCAGACTCATCATCGTGACAGCCATCATGGCTGTCATCGTCATTTTTAACTTTTCCATAACTACATCACTACTTGAGTCAGGATTAATCTTTTACCTCAAAAAAATTTAATGATTTTACGTATTAATTTTTGATATTCACACCACCGAGAAAATTATCAGCGATAATATGCAGATTGTGCACATCCTTGCCTACAGTCATTGCGGAATGATTATTTACCCCACCCATAAAACTGCGACTCTTCACGAGTATATTTACCGTTGGAGGTACATAGAGATCTACTCCACCACAAAACGTGTGAATCTCGATTTCTTCATCCTCTGTAATCGTAGCATTGCGCAAATCCATACGAATACCACCACAGAAGGCATCCAGACGCGCACCATGAAAAGGTTCACCGCTGAATACATACTCATCACCACCATAACGGGCGGAACAGACAATGCGCTTACCATCGTCGCCAATAGGCAGCGGACGCTTCAGCCACTGGTCAGGATGATGCTGATAACTGCTGACTATCAATTCTACACCTATATATATAATCAAAGCAGCACCGAAATAATCAAGAAAAATCTGTTGCTTCAACCATGCTAAGTGTACAATTCCCCAAATATCAGCCAACTTCAATAAACCGAATACTATAAAAATAATACCAAAAATCATTCTTCGCATAATAATAAAATTTAGTTGACGGATGCAAAGATATAGGGGTATATTGGGGTATCCAAAAAACTGGGATATTCTGCGTCAATTTGTGACAAATGGTAAGAAAAATGGGATAAAATGCAGAAATATGATAAATGGTTTGGAAATATCGGTGCTTACCGCCATATCGGCTCCTTGCGCCAGTCACCTACAAAACCATATTTATAATAAGGTATGTTGGGGCTGTGGTCAATCAAGGCAAGAAGTTTATCCTTTATCTGGTTGTCTGGGTACACGGCATTGCAGAGATAGAGCATTGCGGAAATCACTCCAAATGGTTTCTTCTTCTGGTTGTCCGTCAATGGATTCAACAACCACTTGTCACGATGTCCTTTGGGATTAGTCACTTGTTTGGCAAGGCTTCGGTTCCAGAGGCGTGAGTGGTGGGCTATGATGTTACGAAGCACAGAAATGGCTTCCAGCCAACTGGATAGCTCTTTTGCGGAATACAGCCCGAAGTCGTTGGCAATAGCAGCACGTTCTGGCAACTGGCTCTTCAAGTTCTTATACATCTTCGAAAGTGTGCCGAAGGTGGCAACCTCAAGAATCATCCATGCATCAGGATTGTCGCCCTCCATCGACTCCCTTTCCCAACTGGGATGCTCTGCAATATATTCTTTGGCAAACGGCTCGGTGCTACGGTCAAACTCATACATGAGGTCGAGTACGAAGTCCTCGTAATAGTCTTTACGTTCAAAGAGAGAAGCGTCCAAATACCAAAGTCCACTATCCTTTGCCTGCGATAGATGGTTGATAATCTTAGCACGTAGTGCCACCTCTATTATTTCAATGGCATCAAAGAGGATTAACCGTAGGTTGCGGTCAAAGTTATATCGGGCAATCACATCGTCAAACAAGGATCCTTCCTTGAAATCATGTTCCGTTTCTTCATCTCGCATATCCGTCCAATAGTATTTTAGACGGAAATAGCTGATGTGTGCTAGACACTTCTTGGCTTCCTCTTCATTGCCAAATGCCATCCCCCTTGAACGGAGTAGGCGGATTTGTTCGTCTATCGTACGTGGCTTCTGATTACTCATTGCTGCCTATATAAAAAAGTGACCCGCCAGCAGATCTAAGGGATGCCGACGGGTTCTGTTATCGTTTGATTCGGACTATCTTATCCGAGAATCTTCATAATTTCGAGAGCAAAGATAGCATAATTTCTTGAATTATGCAAGTTTTTCATAAGTTTTTTCACTAGAAGACTTCAATTCTTCCTAAATCGTTTTGCTACGTCAGCATTATTCTGTATTTTTGCGACTTACTATGAACCAAGCTAAAAAAGAAACATTAAACGTTAGAATCTTAAGCGTAGCCTTTTATGTCATTACCTTAGGCATATTTAAGCCCTTCGGACTCAGTGCGTGGCAGTGGGAAGCTTATCTCCACCTGCTGCTGATATGGGTTTTGGGAATCATGGTTTGTGCCGTTACAGAATGTATTCTGAAGTATATTATCCGTATGCCGAGATCGCTGGATCGCGGTATTGGGTATATCACTCGTCGCAACCTGTGGTTTCAGTTGATCAATACTCCGCTGGTTTCATTGATGATATGTCTCTATCGCCATTTTGTGCTGAGTGCTCGCGTAGACGGTAATAGTTTGTCGTGGAGTAATTACCTCGAAACACTGATCATTATGACTTTCTGCTCGTATACGATCGGGGTATATTGGCGCTTCAAGTATCGTAGTCGCTTCCTGGCTGCAGAACTGGAGGAAGCGAGAGAGATGAATGAGCAACTGAAGAAATTGCAGAGGACTGAGACGGAGTCTAAGGCGGAAACTCAGCAGACACCGATAACCCTGGAAGGCAATACCAACGAAAGTATTTCCCTTGACGTGGCTCACTTATTATATATAGAGTCTGTGGGTAATTATGTGAAGATATACCAGCTCCAAGATGACCAGGTACAGACTCGTATGCTTCGGGCTACCATGAAACAGATGGAGGAAACGCTGCAGACTTATGCGACGATTGTGCGCTGCCATCGTGCCTTTATCGTTAACCTTGGTCAGGTAGAGAAAATCTCGTCCACGGCTCAAGCCATGCAACTTGTGATGCAACACTGTCACGATACCATTCCCGTATCTCGTAGTAATATCAGCAAGCTCAAGAAACTGTTGGAACCTCATATCTCCATTTAGACTCTATGCGAATGGCAACACATGTATCCCTGACAGTATCCATGTATGAATAATCATTATCTCATTATAGTACTATCGGCATTCTTTGTTTCATACTTTAGGGAATGGCTCACTTTCTTTCCATAATCGATTGAACAGATAAACTTTAAAGAAACGTAGGAATTGTCCCTCTCACGGCGGAATTGCTCAGAAAGGTTGTAAATTTCTGCCGATAATGACCGTTTCAAAACGTTGTCCTGTATGAAAAGGTTCTTCGCCTCCAACACCACAGCAAGATTGTTGTGGCTCCATTCTGCAGACAGACCGTATTGCCACGGTTGGCGGATATGGTATTGATAATTGTTTAGTGAACGGGTCAATGATTTGCAAGAAGCTGAGAAGGAGAAGTCGCGAACATAGTAGTTGGCTTGCAAGCCCATCTGCCATCCTCTCTGCTGCTCTTCATCTGCCATAGTCACTCTCGCATATGTGAAGTTACCATCCATCTTGACGTTGAAAATTGCCGACGGTTTCCATGTAACGGACAACGATGTGGAAGTCTGATGACTTCGCGCATCGCTTGAGAATGTGTTTATTATGTTACCGCCTTCAACAGAGTAAGTGTTTACGATGGCATTGCTCATATACATGTAGTAGCATGATAGCATTGCTGAAATCTGCTTGTAATTGAGAGAGTAGGTAAAGCCGGGACCGAGCAAAGTGGAGTTGTCCATATCCGGATTACCACGACGTATCATGATGCGGTCAATCTGCTGACTCACATTGTTGACAGTGTTCAATGAAGGGAATGTATTACCCAAGGAGAAGAACAAACGGACACGCTGTAACTTGTCTGGCATCCATGACGATGAGAGTTGAAGACGTGGGGTGACGTGCTTTACCGCATCATCGCCATGCAGTCTGTAGACAAGATACGACAGACCGGGATTGAAGTCAAGCATCACTTTCTTCCACCTCTTGTTATAGTCCACAAAGAATATTGTCTCTGATGAATGCAGATGCTGCCAATAATCGGCAGAACCTCCGTAGCTGTCTTGAGAGACTCGCATATACTCATGAAGACTGAACGTAAGGTTATTACTCTTAGGCAGGGCGATGCTGTAGTTGGCATTGAACTTTCCATAGAAATAGTCCTCATCGACATCACTTACAAACCTGTCGCCCTCAAGGAAGTCACGGTTGTATTTGTTGTCGGCATAATAGCAATCGAGGACAGCATCAAAGTTGTGGCTCGATCCTATCTGCTTTTGAAAGTAAGCGTATAATGTAGGTTTTACAGTACTGCTTCGTGAGTATTGCGTCTTGTCAAAAGCCAAATTTCCATATTCTGAAGCATATTCCGTTTTGCCATTCATAATATTATCCCACTGTTTACTTGCCTCAATACTTGCCCGAAGCATCCACGTCCGTTTTGGTGTCATGTTACTAATGCTTGCTGTTATGTACTTTCCGATGTTTTCTTTGTCATTGCCACTGGATGAAGAACCCTTTGCAACAGCATCAGGCAGCAGGTAGTCTTCCTTTGAGACCATGTCTTCCTTTGGATTGGCGTTGCTATAGCCAGCCCATAGGTTTGCGTTAGAATTTCCAAAACTGTATTTGGAAGTGATGTTGTAGTCTCCACACTTGTAGCCCAAGCCTTGCAGCGCGTCCAACTGCGTGTAGCCTCCTGACTTGAACTGCTTGACAACATAATTTAGCACTGCCAAATCCTTAGCGTACTTTCCTGTCGGCATATCGTAATACTCTACACGTACTACATCTTTCGTCCTCAGACTTTGTATTTCTCTAAAGGTTGCCTCGCGGCCATTTATATAGAGAGTGGCAGCACCGGCAGGAGTTGACACTTTCCCGCTTTCTGTGTCCACGTCAACACCCGGTATCATCATGCTTCTTACAAGTTCATAACCTGAGTGCGAATGTTTACGCTGTTTCGACGTAGGAATGCAATTGTAATGGTCGGCTGCTTGTTGTATATATTGACCACTTACAGTTACACCTTTCAAGTGTTGTATGTTCAGTGTGTCGATTTGAGCTCTTATTGGCAAAATGGACATACATAGAAAGAAACAGGTTGCTTGGCAGGGAGATATGACCAGCAACATCAACAGAAATAGAATAATCTTTTTCATAATTGTCCGTGTTTATTGTTTCCGATTGCGAAGTTAGACTGTTTATTCTAAGCCTCAAAATATTACATGTCTATTTCTTTAATTACATTCTGTTCTTCTGGCTTAGACCTGCTCCTGTACCCTTATACTTGCTTCGAGTGACATTGAACTTATAACGGACTGTCAATGAGATTTTACTTGTTGAGAACTCATCGAAGATTGTTTCCTTCAGTTTGCCGTATTTACCTATGACGTGACTGTCGTTCGTGCCAAACACGTCGTTGACATAAAGCTGGAAAGTCAAGCAGTCTTTTAGGAAGCTTTTGTATATAGACAAGTCGGTGTCGAACATCGGTTTGTAGACATAATTGTTCCCCTCATGTCCCTTTGTGATGTAAGTCATCATAACGGAGAACATCGCCCATTTCGTATCGAAAGTGTTGTTGAATTTAAGTTCCGCTAAAGGCTTGTTAAGATAATATCCGTCCCTTGTTTCTAACTTGAACCATTGCTTCTCAACCATTGCTGACAGCACTGGATGCCAAATACCAAAGGTAGGCTGCAAGGTGAGCGACGAAGTCATTTTGTTATAAGATTCACCATTTATCATCCTCATCAATCCAATGGTAGCATTGTCCTTATACATCTCTACTATTTGATAAATTGGATCAGTTACATGTTCATAAGTCAAGTTGAAAATCAACCATTTGTAGGCGAGGTCGTAACTTATATTTCTTGAAATCTCTGAGACAAGAAACGGATTACCGGTCTCGTATGTATAATGATTGTCATATTGTACACCACTTCTTAATACCCAGTAGCTAGGACGGTCGATGTCGGCTGCATAGCTGAGCTGCATCTGTACATTGCCCAAAGGCATCGAAAGGCTGAGAGACGGAAACCAGTTGCTATAAGTCTTGCTTTGCTCCGCCATATACTTGCCATCGTCATAATATTTGAAATCTACATTCTCGTATCTCAAACCCACTTCCATGTTCAACTTGCCAAAGTCACGACTATAGGTGACGAACACAGACGACATGCCTTCTTTTATGCGGTCTCTTACATTGTCAGCAAGAGTGTTTGGAATGATGGCGTAGTTGGTGTTACGGTTTGTGAATGAATACTCGCCACCTACAGACAAGCCACCATCCAACAGCGGATAAGAGAGCACCAATTTGGATGATATCAGGCGGTTGTATTTTGAAGTGGTACTGTTTACAAGTTGGTTTTGTATTTCCGAGTTTACCTCCTGATAATGCTCATCTATATTGTTTTTACTGTTTCCTTTAGACCAAAACCAGTCGGTATTGAAGTCAATGCCCAATTTCCATACCTTGCCTACATAATATATATTGCTTGACAAGTTGCTGTTCTGCCCAAACTCTGATTCGACAGAAGTGCTGGTCTCCGTTAAATCTTCATCTCTCAGCAAAGAGTTTTCCGACTTTCCGTCTATTATCAGCTTTGGATTGCGTAAGAAACTAAAGCTTGCTCCCAACGAATTGTTGTCGTCAAACTGATAACTGACATTCAAGCGAGAACTAAAAGTTTCGGATTTGTTTTTCCATCGTGTTTTGTCCTGTTGGTTCCATGTCTTGTCGAGATATGTCATTTGCTGCAAGTCCTTCTCGTCTGGCGATGATTTTTTTGCGCCATAGGCGTAAGCACCAAGCTCCAATCCGTTCTTACGGTAATACATATTCAGTCTTTCATATCCACCAGTGTTCTTTTTCTCGTCGTACGATCCTTCTGTTGTAGCGTCAAATCCGAATCCATCTCCTTGTATCTTCTTTGTGGTGATACGTATAACAGCCTTAGTGCTTGCAGCATAACGAGCACCCGGGTTGGATATTACTTCAACCGACTTGATGTTGTCCGAACTCAAATGGTCGAGTTCGCTTTTGTCTCTCATCTGTCGTCCATTGATATAGATGATAGGCTCGCCACGTCCAAACACCTTGATGTTGCCATTCTGTGCAGACACGTTAGGTATGCGGTCGAGCAGATTCTCCATTGATCCTGCCTTTTCAAGGACAGAACCAACAATAGTAGTCATCATTCCCCCATTTTTCAAAACGGTCTTTGGCAAAGATGATTTTACTACTACTTCACCGAGCATTTTACTATCTTCTTCCATCTTAATAACTCCCACATTCTCACCTTTGCAGTCCTTGAATATTGTCTTATATCCTACGGAAGTTACCTTGATGATTCCTCCGCTGCAAGAGGATTCGATAGAAAAACATCCATTCTCGCCACTCATACCCCCATTGACAAATGTAGAATCTTGACGGTTTAGAAGCACTACATTTGCAAAGGCCAAAGGCTCTCCTTTGGAATCTACAATCTTTCCTGAAATGTTCTGTGCCATCATCTGCGACATTGTTGAGCTACACACGACTATTGTAAAGAAAAACTTTTTCATGATTTTATAATCAAACATACTTTTTTGTAAATGTAGGCAAGCATTTATACTAACAAATCTTTTCTTTGCACATCTCATTTATACCTTGTACATAATCGTGCCATTTTCTTTTATCTTGCCTCAAATGTGATATGCTTAAAAGAATCTTTTCTATATGTTCTCTTTGTGAGGTACATTTATCCTCATTAGGAGTTGTCAGATAGCATTTGTTTGTTTTATCATAAAAAAATTCCCTAGGACAACCCTCGCATAAATTGCGAGCCCAACAATTGGAGCACAATTCTCTTTTGTTGGCTAGCAAACTGAACAAAGGGAAAGATTTTTGGATGGTATCTGAATTGAATTTAACTCTACAGGAGCAAGTTCCCTCCATAGGAAGAACCTCATTAAAACTAAGTTTTCTTTTCCACAGTCTGTTTCCTTTCTTTAAAAATTCTATTAACATTTTAAATCTAGGAATCTACGTGTCTTAGAAGTTACGCCTTTTTATCCAGACGGGGCTGTTTTGACCTTGCGCAAAGGTTATTGGAACAATTGCATCAAAACGAAAGCAAATTGCAATTATTTGCTTACATTTTGTATTCCGAGTGCGAAAGTAATATATTTTTTGAAACAATGTGCTTTTTTTTACAATATTTAAACATTAAAATGTATTACAATAACTATTCAGCGATCTTGGATAAAAAAATTCTCGCAAAGTACGCTAAGACGCAAAGATATTAAAGAATATGAAGCCTATAAAAAAATAGATCCGTATGTTTTGATGTCCTGACGAATTGGCGATGAATGGCGTCGATATACGTAGGTCTTGTTGTTGATAGCCTGCTGCTCGAAGAGCTCATAGTCCAGCACCTTGCGGCGGCGCAGGAAAATAATGAAAGTTTGCAGCAAATTGATTTTAAACCGATTTTTTTTGCTGTTTCAGATATACTAAGTAAAGATGTTCCTTCATTTGTACAACTGCACATATTTGAAAGAAAGCTAAATGACACTTCCTTTCCAAAATTTTGGCAAATCATTTTTAGACAAGCTATACCACACTGCATAGAGTCATGTTGAAGAATAAACTTCATTCTACTAAAATCCTAATCTATCATTCACAATCGTCTTCCTTTCTTTTGCTTTATATCCATTGAATATATAACGTAGCCTAAGACTGAAAATGCGACTATCCCCATAACTACGGAAAGAAAAACTCTGTTGGGGTACATTCGATTGAACTCGACTTCTGAGCGTATTAAACATATCGTCGACCTTTATGGAAATCGACATTCCTTTGATAGGAGTTTTCCAGCTTACTTTTGATGTTATATTCCACATAGCCTTAACGTCATAAAGTCCTTGAATAACCGGTAGCTGCACCCATCCATCAATCTCTGCCATCAATTTGTTGCCTAATAAATTGATAGTATTAGAAATGCTCGCCCTTCCAGAGACCTTTGTTTTATCCAATGTAATTTCATCAATGCTTCCTTCTTGATGCATATAAAACCCCATTAAAGTAAACTTGCTTTCAAAGCCATGTATCAAATTTAGCGGAACTATTGCCATAACCCCAAACCTTTGACTCTTATGTATGTTGTAATATTTGTAGGCTGCTGCTATCTCATCTTTTTTCAGTTTCAACAGTTGAGTGAAGTAGTTCTGGTGACTTTCACCAAACAACCCAATGATATACTTACTCCTCATAATATAGTTTACGTTGAGCGCATATTTTCTTGATGGATTCAGTTGAGGATTACCTTCTATCCTACTGTAATTATCAATATACGAACTATAGCTTGCATTGGCCCAATAAGAAGGATAGTATTTAGTGGAAGACAGGCTGGCTTGGATAATATGTAGGGGAGTGAACCTATACATCAACATGAATGTGGGATATATGTCAAAATCTCTCCATAATTTTTCCTTATATCCATTGTTTCGCTTATATGTAGAATTGATAAACTCACCCTGTATGGATGTATTGATGAATCCCTTCTTACCAAGTGGAATTCGAATTCCCAGATAAGCTGTCGTTTCAAGTTCGTTTTGTTTCATCAACGATTCTGAACTCCCGTTTTCGCCTACGTAGTTGGTGGTATTTCTCAGTGTTCCGTCAATACCATATTCTATTGTATGATTGAACAACTCAGACTCACCATTGAGATATACATTTAACCCTCTATACGATTGGTTGTGGTCATTGTCTATATTTTGATTTTTGTCGAGCACAACAATTTGGTCTGCATTTTCTTGGAAGTGCTCATATTCTCCACCAAACTCTATGTCTTTATACGTCAAGGCTACTCTGACATTGTGAGTATCCGAACCATATCGGCTAAACGTATTACCATTAATACATTGCTGATCTATCAATGAATTAAAATTAATGTTATTTCGCGGTGACTTATGCAAGAAAGCATAATCAACATCCACACCCACATTATCATTTGGACTGATTGTCAGATTCATAACAGCCGTTTTATCTTTCGATATGGACGATGTTTGGGTTGTCTGCAAAATATGATGATTCACACCATCAAGAGTATGCACTGTTTCGAGAGTTTGATTGCGAAGCTTGGCAGCATTGCTTTCCGTATATCCAGCATTCATCGACCATTTCTTGGATGACAAACTAAAGTTGGTGCCCCCATCAAATTTCATGCTGTTACTATAATTGGCCGACACGAAACCTTCGCCGCGAAAATGCAAGTCTTCATGTTTCGGAGCAGACATAACAATGTTGACCGAAGCACCTCGCACACCAAACTTTGGAGGCGTGCTATAGTATACGTCAAGCGACTTCACCTCTGATACCGGTATGGTTTTCAAGTAGTTTACTAATTGCTCATCAGACAATATTTTTTTCTTTCCATTAATAAGAATTGAAGTTTCAGTCGCCCCCATAAGCATAAGACTTTCTCCACTTTTCATCATCATTGGAAGTGCCTCTATCATATCAAGGACCGTTTCGACCAGTCTGCGCTGCCTGATTTGATTGCCCGAAAATGAAATTCCACCATCACTTGTTGTTTTCACCATGGGACGGTTGCCTTTGACGACAACCTCTCCTAATGTATTGTCTTTTTCCTTTAATACGACACGAACATTAGACACACTGTCATTCACATATGAATCTGAATACGACATATGCTGAATGATAAGTTGATATGGAAATGAAACGGAATGGAAGAGAAATTTTCCATCCACATTAGTTACAGTAATCTGTACATTATGCTCAGCTGAATCACTTGACTGAATAATCACAGATGCAGACATAACAGGCTGTCCATTGGTGTCAACGACAAGGCCTGATAATTGTTTTTGGGCTTTGCTACCGACAGCAATGAACATATAAAGAAACGGTAGGATTAATTTTATTAATAACCTGCTACTAAGAATTTTTAATCTGCGTCGTTCCATAAGTCAGATTGGGTTTGTCTATGTTATGTTTATATTAAACCACTCGAGCTTTTCGAGCTTGGTGTAAAGTTATGAGATATTTTTTTTCCATCACTATAAAAGTCTGCTTGATGTGTGAAACCTATATTTGGCTTTATAAAAGTCTCATATTCGCTAAAATAAAAGAAAAATTAGAGAGAAATGAATCGCTAAATAACATTACGTAAAATAACCCCATCATTTCGCAAAAAACAGGAAATATAATAAACAATTTAACTAATAAATATTGTATCTTTGCAACAACCAAAATTATATCAATGAGACAACATAACATAATTATATCAAATACATCTCAGATGGCAAAAATTCCATTAGATTGTTTACTATGTGTAACATCTGATGGCAGCTACTCCATTTTCAATCTCATTGATGGAACAAAATATACTTTTTCGTTCAATCTGCATACTTTTGAGAAGATGTTAGAGTCCCAATTGGGATTGGAGGCGGAAAGATTTATAAGGGTTGGAAAAAGTTTAATTATTAATCGAGACTTTGTCTTCATGATAGATATTCAACGAAAAGAAATCACATTGGCTGACAGTGAACTAAGATGCAAAGTTACAGTCGGGGCATCTAAGGATGCTGTGAAGAGTCTAAAGGACATCATGGAGAGATACTTTAACTTTAAACGTAAAAAGATATGATTCATAAGGTAGACAACGAAGACCGTGTGTACATTATTGGACAACACACTAAGTATATACAACACACTAAGTATATTAAGAAAATGTTGTTTATTATTGCATTCTTAGTTGTTGGAATATTAGGCGTGATAGTAGGTGTATATTTATACAACAAACAGACTTCCCCCCCAAAAACTTCACAGGCTAAATCGTTAGAAGAAGTTGAGGTTATTTCAAAGGATGCCATTGCTCCTAAGTTTATGGGTAATCAAAATTTTCAAAAGTTTCTCGTATGGGTTGGCAAAAACCTGAAATATCCACACGGGCATGAGAATGAGAATGCCGAAGTAGTAGTAGCGTTCACTATTAGCAAAGAGGGATCCATCACCGATATACAGATATTGCAAGAGCCACAAGACAAGGCTTTCGGGCAACAGGTGGTTAGCCTCTTAAAACAATGCCCACGGTGGGCTCCGGGCCGATTGGCAAATGGCACAGCTACCGACATCAAATACACATTACCTGTAAGATTCAGTAAAACCAGAAAATGAACAATATTTATGAGATATTTTGCCGTCATCATCTTTTGTCTATCCACCATTGGAGTTCAAGGCCAAATTAAGAATCTTCACGTTGCCGATAGTCTTTTCTCGGCCTTCAACTACTCGGCAGCAGCATCGCTATACACCCGATTGCAATGGGGTTACGATTCTGTCGCCGTGTTCAGACGTTTGGCCCGGTGCTACAACAAACTGGGCGATTACCAATCAGAAAGTCGCACCTTATTGCGCATACCGGCAGATAGCTTGACACACAACGATATGCGACAGCTCTACTATGCTCACTCCTACACACAAGATTCAATGGCCATGGAAACATGGGGGCAACGAATTCTTCAGCAGTATCCTTATGATGCTGACATCATTACATCAGTTGCAGCAGACCTGATGCAGAAGAACAAAATAGATTCGGCTCGACAACTTACAATGCGTTATTTAGAGACTGATACTACCAACTTAAATGTATGGCGACAATACGCCTATTCGTGCTACTTGTTAGGCGATTACGCCGAGGCGCAACGTTCTTATCTCAAGCTCTACCGTAAAGGATGGAAGGGTTTGGAGGTAAGCTTCATACTTGGCGTTTGCTATGGCGAAATGAATGATGCCAACAATGCATACGACCATCTTGTAAGAGCCAACCAAATAAAGAATGGCAGAGACATACTTATACTCAAGTTGCTGGCCAAAAATTGTATGAAAATAGGAATGCCAAAGGAAAGTGCAGAATACATGGAGCAAGCCATCGAACTTTCCGTTCCCGATAGTCTAACATTGTTCGGCATGTATAATGATTTGGCTGAGGCCTACTTCTATCTTCATGACTATGAACATGCCATCTCTGCTTTTCAGAAAGCCTCGAAATGTCAGCCAACAAAAGCCATTACCTATTATAACATAGCCCAGATGTACAGCGGTCTGAAAGATCCAGTCGGTATGGCGAACTACTACAAACTCTTTCTGAAACACTCTTCATCTTTAAAAGATACAGAAGACAATCGTGAAATGATAGAAAAGGCCAAAGCTTTCGTGAAAAACAAAAATAAGCGTTAGCTTTTTTCGACTGCTTCAATCTCTGAAGGCTTTGTGCCGCCACAGGCATAAAGTACACCGACACCCACTATCCGGACGAAGCTGTGGCTAACATTGACGACAGCAAGGCCGAAAGGCATCTCAAAACCCTGCAAGCGGAAGTCAAGCGAAAACCAAAACCTTTGATGTCCTGACGAATTGGCGATGAATGGCGTCGATATGTAGATAATAGCCCGCAATACTAATGTCATTAATACATCTTGTTCAGCGAATGCATTTCAATTCCACGTTGGAGAAATTCCTTCCAAACACCCATGACAAGCCAAGCCTATCCATGATCTTGGCCAAAAAAATTCTCGCAAAGAGCGCAAAGACGCAAAGTCTGTAAGAATATAAAGTCTATCAAAAGACTGATTATTCTGTTTTCAGAAAATAAGAGATACTCTTAAACTCTTTGCATCCTAAAAAACTTGGCGTCTTTGCGTTCTTTGCGTGAGATTTATTACATCAACTACTCTGTAGCTTGCTTATTGCTGGAACAAATATCTTGGATAAAAAAATTCTCGCAAAGAGCGCAAAGACGCAAAGTCTGTAAGAGTATGAAGTCTATCAAAAGACTGATTATTCTGTCTTCAGAAAAAAGAGATACTCTTAAACTCTTTGCATCCTAAAAAACTTGGCGTCTTTGCGTTCTTTGCGTGAGATTTATTACATCAACTACTCTGTAGCTTGCTTATTGCTGGAACAAGAATCTTGGATCAAAAAAATAAGCCCTACTCTATCTTGCATTTATAGGATTTAAGAAGCATTTGAACATAAAAAAAGGACATCTTTCCCTTTTTTTTCACCAAAAATAACGTTTTTAACGAATTTTCTTGTATATTTGCAATACCAAGTTAAACATACTATTATTAATCATATAAAGCATCAAAAATCTATGAAAATAATGAAACCATGGTTGTTTGCAGCAACTATAATTTGCAGTTTGGCAATATTGACGAGTTGTGAAAAGGCTCGCGCACAAGATGACAATCCCGTACAACAGGTATCGAGCGAAGAACTGATACGTACCTCACAGAGTTGGGATGGCGTAGAACTGCCCGACTATTTCCAGGGACGCCCCGAACTCGTTGCCGTTAAATATGTATTCCCTGCTGGTAAAAAACTGGGATGGCATCATCACCCGGTGATGAACTATGGCATTCTAGTGCAAGGCGAACTGACCATTATCGGACAGGACGGCAAGGAGAAAGTCGTGCACGAGGGTGAAGCTGTCGTAGAGATGGTAAATACCATACACCACGGCGAAAACCGTGGAAATAAACCCGTTATCCTTTATATGTTCTATCTCTCACAGAAGGGACAACAACTCGCCGTACAACATCCGGAAATACCATTAGAATAAATATCATGATGACTAAGAAAACACTATGGATGCCAGCCGTCATCCTTCTCCTCTACGGTGCATGTATGCTTGCAATCTGCCAGAGCTGCAAAGATAAGGCGCAAGTAAAGGTTGCTTCGACAGAAGACAACAGTCAGTTTGTGACGCTCACAGATGTCGTGCCTGATGCGATTCTGGAGATACGTTACTTCGGCACGTACAACTTTGTGGGTAGCCGTATCGATGGCTACGAAGAACCGACAGCGCTGCTCACCCGACAGGCAGCGGACAGTCTGAAGGCGGTCAGCGATGACCTGATCAAACAGGGTTATCGCTTGAAAATATTTGATGCTTACCGTCCACAGAAAGGTGTCGATCACTTCGTGCGTTGGGCCGAAAATGTCAACGATACTCTGATGAAGAGTTACTTCTATCCTGACCTCGATAAGAGCGTACTCTTTCCGCGAGAATATATCTGCTTGAAGAGTGGACATACCCGTGGCAGTACCCTCGACCTGACCCTCTTTGATATGAAAACAGAGAAAGAAGTGGATATGGGTGGTACCTTCGACTGGTTTGGTCCGGAAAGTCATCCCGACTTCTGTGGCAATCCTGAAACAGGACAGTATACCGGTAATAACTCCAAGAGTCCGGCTCAACCGAAACGTAGCATTACCCCAGAACAGTTTCAGCATCGTATGATCCTTCGTCGGGCGATGATGCGCCACGGCTTCAAACCGTTTGATACGGAATGGTGGCATTTTACCCTGAAAAACGAACCGTTCCCGAATACGTATTTCACCTTCCCGGTGAAGCAAATCAAGAAATAATTCAAAGACGTTATAAACTTATAGAATTGTTATGATGAAACTGACAAGATCTTGGATGATCGCTTTCTTCCTTGTCTGCAGCGCAGGCATGCTGACATCGTGCAGCAAGGACGACGACAATAGCATGGTTAATCCACAGCCGAAGGAGTACTTCACGCTGTGGAACTCGTGTGAGGCGCTGACGGCCTTGCAGGACTATGTGAAGGATGTGACTGACCCTACCTCGAAGAACTTTATCCGTGAGGAAGACCGCATTGCCACGTTCGACATGGACGGCACGTTCATCGGCGAACTCTACCCGTCGTATTTCGAGTATAACCTGCTGGAGCACCGAGGCTTGGACGATACAGCCTACGAGGCACCGAAAGAGGTGATGGAAACGGCTCAGGAGATTCGCGACTTCGTGCGGACGGGTAAGAAACTACCTGATCAGTTTGACTTGAAACATGCCTATGCTGCCGCTAAGGCTTATAGTGGCATGACACTGGCTGAGTTTGATCAATACGTGAAGAACTACGCCCAACAGCCTGCCAACGGTTTCACGGGCATGACTTACGCACAGAGTTTCTATAAACCGATGCTTGAGGTTTTCAACTATCTCAAGGCTAATGGGTTCACGTATTACGTGGTCACGGGTACTGACCGCTTCATCAGTCGTGCCCTGGTCGAGGCTATCGGCATCGAACCCAACCGGGTCATCGGTATGGATGTGAAACTGCATTCTACCAGTCAGGGCACAGCGGAAGGGGTGAACTATACGATAGGCCGGGAGGAGGATCTGGTACGCACCGACGAACTCATCATCAAGAACCTGAAGACGAATAAGGTGTTGCAGATTTCCCAGGAGATCGGCAAGGTGCCTGTACTCTCGTTTGGCAACAGTGGGGGCGACGCTGCCATGCACAACTATGCATTGGGGAATACAAAGTATAAGACGGCGGCTTTCATGCTGATTGCCGATGATGACCAGCGCGACCATGCCGACCGGGACAAAGCGCTCAGATTGGCTGAACAGTGGCGTGCAGCCGGCTATCATGTCATCTCTATGCGGGATGACTTCAAGACCATCTATGGTGACGGTGTGGTGAAGACCGACTTCACGTTCCCTGTCGATACCCGTGCCCTCACGGAGTGGCAGGCTGGTCGCACCGTCAGTCAGGCTGATGTGGATGCTTTCGGCGGTATCGACAAGTGCTTTGCTGCAGAACCTATTCCCGACGGTGTGTGGGCTCGGATGCAGGGCAAAACCTACAAGGAGAATCCTTACATCGGCCGGGATGACCTGCGCCATATCCGCGCACTGCACTGGGACTACGATCAGCAGATGCACGTCGGCGAGATGGTGTGCAACAAGCAGATTGCCGATCGCCTCGTAACCATCCTGCGCCAGTTGTTTGAGGCGAAGTATCCTATCCAGCGGATGCTCCTACCCGACGTGTATAATGCGGACGACGAGACTCAGATGCGAGACAATAACTCATCGTGCTTCTGCTACCGTAACATCTCCGCCTCCAGTACGCTGTCGAAGCATGCCCGTGGACTGGCTGTGGATATCAACACGCTCTATAATCCTTACATCAAAACCCTTTCCAGCGGTTCGCTTCTCATCGAACCTGCTACGGGTGAACCGTACTGCGACCGTTCGTGGGACTTCCCGTACAAGATTACTCACGATGACCTCTGCTTCAAACTCTTCACTGAGGCGGGCTTCGAATGGGGCGGTGACTGGACCTCCGTCAAGGATTATCAACATTTTGAGTTCGTCGAGTAATACGACGACTGGTCTATTTATTCCTTAAGCAGCAGATGAAAAGATATAAACTTTGGGTTCTTTTCGTATGGCTGGTTCTGGGCAGTTTATCTGCCTTGGCCTCCTGTACGAATTCCGATAATTGGGTGCACGATCAGGAGGGTACTGACGTACCACGCACCGGGAAGATTGCTCAGATCGTGAAGCGTGGCAAGTTGCTGGTGGGAACAACGGGCGACTATCGCCCGTTGTCATACCGCGAGGCAGAGGGCAACTACTGGGGCTTTGGCATTGATATGGCTGAAAAAATAGCGCAGCGTATAGGCGTGGACATCACATTCGTGCCAACCTCATGGCCTACCCTTTCTGCCGACGTGATGACCGATCCGCAGACCTTCGACTTCGCTATCGGGGGCATCACCATTACGGATACTCGTAAGACTGCCATGCTGATGAGCGATGGTTATCTATGCAATGGCAAAACTATTCTGTGCCGTGCCGGCGATGCCCAGCGGTTTCAGTCGTTGGCTGATATCGACAAGCCCGAAGTGTGCGTGATGGTAAATCCAGGCGGACTCAACGAGAAATTTGCCCGGGAGAAGCTGTCGCACGCTACAATCGTCGTGTATCCGCAGAACGAGGAAATACCTTCGCAGGTGGCGGAGGGCCATGCCGATGTGATGATTACTGAAATCACGGAGGCTCCCTGGTATGTGCAGAACGACACACGACTTGCTGCCCCTTTGCTCAGTACTCCCTTTACGCACGGTGAAATCGGCGTGCTGATGCGTAAGGGACAGGACGATCTCCTGGCACTGGTGAATGCTGTCATTGCCCAGATGAAAGCGGATGGCAGTTTGCGAAAGCTCCATGAGAAGTACGGCCTCGTGTATGGATACGATCGCCCGGAGGAACACTCGAAATAACCCAACTTACACCACACGGAGAAAATACGTGAGTTTGCAGGGATGCACAAAATGACGGCTCAACCGATGATACAGAAACACCAGATTGTGCGATTTTTCGGGTTCTAAATACGGCAGGATGTCGTCTCGTAGACTCAACAGAAAATTGCGGTGAAAATATTTCGTATACAGACCGTCTTTATCGTTGATAAACTGCACCAGTATTTTGCCCTGACAGGATACGAGCTTGATATGCTGCCGGAAGTCTCGCCGATAATTGTCGCATATCAGTTGGTGTCTTCTGGGTTCAGCCATACTGAGCAGTTCTGCTAGCAATGGGTCATCGGTTATAGGCTTCGAGGCGCTGCCTGTGGCACACTCAGCAGGATAACGCTCTGCTGCAGCCGTCTCTCCCAGCATCGGTCTGAGCATCCCTTCGATTTCATGCATCTTGCGCAATGCTTCTTCTATCATTCTGCTATTTTTCATTTCCAAAGCCATTGTAATACACCAGCAGCAAATAAGCGAACCATAAGGCGGTTCATGTCTACTAAATTCAAAACAACATTTTTTGCTCTTATTGCAATATTTCTAAATAATATTTCTATCACTTGGTTATATATATATAATATTTTAAATATTTCTCAATCCCCGTTCAGCCCAGTGTTTATCGGGCTTGAGCGCATGTGTAACGGATCGACTTGGTAAGGGTAGCGGATCGGTTTGGTTAAGCAAAAACCTTCTAACGGATCGACTTGGTAAGTCCTAGCGTATCGACTTGGTAACATTTTTGAGGGCTAACGGATCGACTTGGTAAGATTTAAATATCATGGCCAAAAATGTTTCTGAAGGCTGAGCGAAGATACGCATAGGGATTAAAACTGACACCACGCAAACTGCAGTCTGCCTGTTTGCGCAATGCATTGTTGATGGCATGCATCACCTGTGACTCTTTCTCGAACGACATACTTTGGGTATATCTGGCAGCAGCTTTTTCGGTAAAATTTAACAGCGTGATCAGTCTGGTGCTGACTCGTTTTCGGCTGATGTTGTTTAATAAGGCATCGTGCTCTTCTTCGACTGGTGTTTTCCGAAAAATCAGGAAAAACTTCACCGATGATACCCTACGTCTTTTGGTTGCTTTATCCTTGATGGTTTTCAGTTTATACGAACAGCTGCAACGCGAAATATGATGCTTAAGCAGTTCATCAAGCTCAGTGACAGCTCGATCAACGGTCGACATTCGAGCATACTTCAAGTCATTCGTTGATTTACCCGGACAGAGGATATGCATCAGCTGCAGATAGGTGCAATGGCAGTAGCCTGCAGCCACCCAACAGGAAAGGAAGATATATAAATGCATGGCATGCAAACTTTTCATGTGGAGTAGTGCTGATGTATCGATACTGTGGAGACCATATTCACACCGGAGCAGATAAAACAGTATTGCTCTACTAAACTGAAAGGTAACGGTGTGATTATCAGCATGATCTACCACGTGCGCAAAACAGGGAAACTTGATGTAATCAACCTTCTTGGTGTTCGGATTGCTCAAGGGCATCGCTATTGGTACTTCGCTCAATTCGCGCGCACAGTTCTCTACTCTGCAGTAATGGGCGGCCACAAATTGTAGTTCATGATACGTCAAACTGACCGCATACGTGTCGCCTTCTTTCATCCGACTGATTGCTGCAAGATCGGACGAGTATAGGCCCGTCTTATGATAGTTCATCGAAGCCAGAAACAGATCGTGCAACTTATCCAGCGCCTTCACTGCCATAATGATACTGTACTTAGACCAATTCGCCATTGCAAAACCCATAACACCGGGTATTACATCCATACAGTTTTCTGTTTTTTCTACTTTCATATTTCTTTACGTTTAAAATTTATTTTTTTATTTTTGAGTGATCCAATTATTGACGTTCATCGCCGGGTTATGATCAACCGGACAGCCTGAGGCAGATAGCTTTTGCCAATCAGGGAATACGACACCCCAAAAGGTAACATGCCCTGCTGATGGTAACCGTTAATCGTCGCAGAGGCTTTTTCGAGCAGATCATGATTAAAGTCATGGAAATTATCATATTTGCCATACACCGCCATGTGATGAATTAATTCCTGTGGCGACATATTGATGACCATCTCATCGTCCTCCATAAGACAGTTGTCGGCAACAAAACAGTCGTCAGACTGAATCGTGCTCTCCCGATGCGACCAATACCGGCGCAACACGCACCAGAGTCCACACGAGGCATAATTGCCAAGTAGCTGGAACTCATGGCGTGGTACATAAAAATAACCTGGATGATGATTGATCATGCGCATAAGCATCTCTTTCGTGATACCCAGTTTTACCATCTTAAACCTATCCTGTCGGGGTACATTCAACTGCACGTTAAACATCACGTGTGGCCTGCTGTCACGATCCAGATAACCCGACGAGTCGGCAAAATAAACAGGCGTTATAGAGATATGCTGTAACTTATCACGCAACTGCTTCAGATGAGACCGATTGTATAAAACGTACTGTGGGAAAGAAAAAAACTCCATGGAGTTTTCATTCTGATCCGCCCAATCGATATCACCCGTCTTTTCGTTAATATATTTCGCCAGGAGTTGCTTAATAGACCGATACACCCGATCAATAATCTGAAACTCGGAATAATCGAAACGCGATACAAGATGATACGCATCCGGGGTTATTAAAATGAGGTCTTCTATAGAATACTCGCTCCGCCTTTTTGCCATGCAGACATTTATCTTTATCGAAATTAGATTATACGTTAAGGCGGACTAAAACTGTGCATAACTCCAAATCAGTTACAACCGACAGGACACACAGTATAGTCAACCCATGAATAAGACGTGCACCATTCATAGAAGGTGCACATCTCTTGTCGTTCACTATCAAGTGTCAGAACAGTTGCAACTGATTTCTACTCCACAAGATGTAGGTGAGTTATGCTTCGTATACTTCAACTAGCAGCTCATCTTGTTGTGACTACACAAAGTTAAGAATAACACAAAACATGTGCAAAATTATTTCCAGTTTTTTTTCATGCAAAATCGGGCTGACCAAGCTGACAAGGGTGCTTTTCGAAGGGATACTCACAATTCATAGCATTATTGCTTTCATGCTGTAAATCAGAGGAATACGAGCATAAAAAGAAGTTATGGTTGAAGGAAAATCGCTCGCTTTTCAGGGTAAAAAAACAAAATGAGGTACTACTTGCGAGTCAAGCGCATAAGCGGTCAAATCGGCTATTCATCAAGCAGAAAACACGTTTTGGCGATTTTTTTAGCAAAAAAGATAAGGATTTCTGATTTTATTTATACTTTTGTAGGTACAATGCTATTTTTTGTACAAACCCTAATAATAGAATGCCTGATATGGCCAAGTATATACGACCTACAATGCTGGGGGCGATAGCGCTTCTGCCAACTACTGTTTGGGCGCAACACACGAATACGTCGGAGGATTCTACAAAACTGAAAAGTCAAAGGTTACAGGAAGTGATTGTTACTTCTCATTCTGCACGACAACGTGTGGAAACTATACAGATCGGTTCTGAATTTCTTAACCTCCAGGAACTTTCGAAGACTCCTGCCCTCTTTGGTCAGAACGATATAATGCGTTCTATCCAACTTTTGCCGGGGGTCAAATCTGAAAATGAAGGATCCAGTAGTTTTCAGGTCCGGGGTGGTACGTCTGCTCAAAACAGTATCGTGTATGATGATGCGCCTGTTTACAATGTGGGTCATCTAGCCGGGCTCTTTTCTGCTTTTAATGATGACGCACTGGCTACTGCTACGCTCTATAAGGGACTGATTCCTGCTCAGTATGGTGGTGCCACAGCTGGCTATCTGGATATCAATAGTCGATCGGGCAACCCGTCGGCATGTCATGGACAGGCTTCCATCGGACTGCTTTCTGCTAAAGGTACCTTTGAAGCACCTCTTTCTGATCGGGGTAGTTTTCTCGTTACAGCCCGGAGATCCTATCTCGATCTCTTTCTCAAACAGATCAACGCCTTCAAGGATAATACACTCTATTTCTATGATGTAAATGCGAAGGCTACCTGGCGATGGAATACACATAACCAGCTATTCTGGTCGTTTTTCGCCAGTAACGATAAAATCGGACTTCAGGATAAGCTCAATCTGAAATGGTCGAATATCGCTACCACGTTGTCTTGGCTGCATCATTTTCAGAAGGAGGGCAATACCTCGAAGACGTCGCTTATCTATTCCAACTATTCCACCACCGACGGTGTGGAGGTATTGGGCTTGGATATTTCATTCTCCGGCTTTATCCGACAGTATGGTATCCGACAGAATTTCCGTTATGCCTTAGGCAGACATCAGTTGGATATGGGACTGCAGTCGATGGTTCTTGATGTCAAATCGGCTGAATGGCGTAATGTCAACAAGCACGAACGCGAAGAGCGTAAAGCGTGGGAAAACAGTTTTTGGATCAACGATACCTACCAGCTCCATCCGAAAGTTACGGCTTCTTTAGGCTTCCGACTGGGAACATTCTCTAACTTAGGTGGCCCACATTATTACGAAATCGATGAAGACGGTAATATCGTCTGGATGTATAAGACGCGCAAGAATCGCATCGTGAATACACAGGTTACATGCGAGCCACGTGCCAGTCTCGTATTTATGCCTACTCATCTGTGGAGTATCAAGGCGGGCTATACACGGAGTGCCCAGAATATTCATGCGCTACGTAATCAGAATACCTCTACCCCCTTCGACCGCTATACCATAAGCAGTAATCTGGTAAAACCACAGGTAGCCGATCAGGTGAGTCTGGGTATCTTTGCGATGACCCCGCAACAGACCTACGATTTCTCACTGGAGGGTTATTTTCGCCACGTGAATCATGTACTCGACTATCGTGACGGTATCTCATTCAGTTCGCAGATAGAAATAGAGCGGCTCGTTCTTGCTGGTGAAGGCAAAGGGTATGGTCTCGAGATGTGTGCCCGCAAGAATACCGGCAAACTTACCGGATGGCTTTCCTATACGCTGTCTTGGTCGAAGACTCGTATCGACGGTATCAATGGCGGGCGATGGTATGATGCCAACAATGACCGGAGGCACGATATTGATATCGTAGGGATATACAGGCTCAACCCGCACTGGACTCTCCATGCGGTGTGGGTGTATAATTCCGGACAAGCCTTCACGGCACCAAGTGGCAAATATGAGTTGATCGATAATTATATCTATTACTATGCAGAACGTAACAGCTATCGTGCTCCTGCCAACCATCGTATGGATGTGAGTGCCACATGGTCCCGACCGATACATCATGGTAAGTGGACGCGCGAGTGGATATTTAGCATCTATAATCTCTATAACCGCTATAATCCTTATCTTATTCGTTTTGAGGATAGTGCAGACGGGGCACGCACCAAGGCTACTCAGTATAGTCTGTTTGGCATTGTACCTTCTGTGGCCTTTACTATTAAGTTTTAACCGCTCCTATGTGAGCTCTTTTTTAAGTCATGATGATGATGAAAATCCAGACTTGTTGCATACTATTTTTCGCACTGCTGACCCTAACGGGTTGTGAGAAAACGCTTGATATCGATTACCACGATACCGACCCTATTGTGGTCATCGAGGGTGGTATCAATGATGAGAACACCCGGGTTCGCGTAACGACAACCCGCGATGTCACCGAACAGGCTAACCGCATCGTATCCGATGCTACGGTAGTACTCACCTCAGACATCTTCCCTCCGGATACCTTACGCTATAAGGGCAATGGGTATTACGAAGGCGATCAAATCGGTTTTTATGGCGAAAAATACGGGCTTGATGTCACTGTAGACGGTACAACCTATCAGTCGACATCAGTCATGCAACAACCGCCAACGATAACTAAGTATGAAATGGTATGGCAGAAAATACTCACCGAAAAAATGCTTTATATCGCTGTAACGCTACAGGATATACCTAATGAGCCCAACTATTATTTCATACACATCTATCGCAACGGAATAGGTTACCGATGGTCGGTAGTAAGAGACGACAAAAATCCTGGAGGTGAGCTCCGTCAACTGTTTAACTGCATGACGAAGCGACAAATGGAAGAGAATACAGATGATGACGTACTTCACGATGGTGACCAGCTTCATATCGAAGTCCGTTCAATCGATAAGAATGTGTACAATTATCTGTATTCTCTTCAGATTATGGATAATACAACTACAAATCCTATAGCCAACTTTACCAATGGGGCTTTAGGCTATTTCTCTGCCTATAGTAGTGTGACCTATGATACGACCGTGAAAATAGCCGATGCCACCGAGGAGTAACTCTTTATTTGACAATCTTCTTGCCATTGATAATGTAAATTCCCTTAGGAAGACTCTCCCATGAATTTGGCATTCTACGACCCATGAGGTCATAGATAGGCTGACGGCGGAAGTCTAGCGAGTCACTTTCAATAGTACGGATACCCGAGGCTGCAGCTGGTATGACAAAGGTAACCGGCTCGCTCCATAGGCTATACAGATTATCTGCACCAAAAGCACGTACACGGAATGAGTAGTTCCAGTGAGCATTCAGTCCACCGATAACCGTATTGGCATCTGTGATATCGTCTACGTACATGACAGGAGTCTTATTCTCATCACCACTAAAATAGCCCTTCGGATAAAGTTCTGGGAATTTGAGAATCTCATCGAGCGTGGTCTTGGTGTTATAAAGAATGATCTCACTCAATAAAGCTCGATTCTTACCACGTATCGTTACATAATAATCTGATTTTACATTCTCAAAATTAACGATATTTGTAACATGATTGGTGGTATCCGTCAAGTTCTGAAGCACTTTCACCTGTGTTCCATAGTCATCGGTCAACTCTATCGTTATTTCGTTCTCAGCCGTGTTATACTGATAAGCCATAATCGACAGGGTCACGTTACCATTTTCCGGTTTATCGATGAGCGGTGTCTCTAACTCACCTGCTTCAGACTCGGTTCCGATAGCCAAATAACCATTTTCTGCTTTGTAAACATGCTTACCATCCCATCCAAAATCTATCATATAATTTTGGAGTTCAGAAGCAAGGTCAGTATTCTTAGGGGCATCTTCGAAATAAGAGAAATCATCATACAGTTCGAATTCTGGTGGAAATTCGAAATTAGGATCGGTTCCCTGATACTGTACACGATATTTTTCAGCCCCTGATACTGGCGACCAGCTTAGAGCTACAGTAGAGTCTTTTGCTGTCGCTTCTGCCTTCAGGTCAGCAGGTACATCGATGACATCCTGTTTGAGGAAAACAAAACGGATCAAGCCATCTGTTTCCTTGATACAACTAATCGGCTTAGACATGAAGTATTTGCCTTGCGAATTAGGAGTGTAAAGGGTGGCAGCAGGAGTCGATTCGTCTGTAAGCTCTGTTGCATTGCCATTGACACCATCCCACAAGTCTGTAGACGCAGTAGATGCCGAAATCGTATTATCAGCTGGTATGAATGTGATATGCTGAAAACTTGTAGTGTTTACTCTATTTTTCTCCCATACATCTTTATCATAGGTGACGTGCATGATAAGCATACCATGACTTGGAGTAGCTTTCTCCCATCGATTGTCCTTTTGATGATTGGCAAGCAGGTAATATTCGTCGCGGTTGGCATCATTATATATGATATATGCTACTGGCTCGTTGGCTAATGCCGGCATAGATGACACGATTTGAGGAGATGTCAGTTCGATAGGAGTAAGCCAACCACCTATCATACGTTCATAAGCGGTGTAAGGAGCTGGTTCGAAACCTGCTGAACGGTCTCCTTCGGCCATGATTGACCAGGTACCCATACCATAAAAATGCTGTCCATTGGTATCATACATATCAGGATAACCCAGACAGTGTGAAAATTCATGGCAAGCAGTACCTATGCCTTCCAGTCTTTTATTTTCGTCGGTTACGAATCGCGGACTACCGTAAATCTCATTACTGCAAGCATACGTATTAACGATGACGCCGTCAAGGGTAAGTGTCTCACCACATGCACTCCACAAATCCCATTCGTGTGGCCATATCGTGTTAGGGTCTGAGCCTGAATAAGCCTCACCCATACCCGCATAGACTAAATAAACCTGGTCTACAGTTCCATCGCCATTCCAGTCATAGTCTTTGAAATTAACTTGATCATCGACCTGTAGACACGCTTCTTTGACCATGCGATAAACTGCAGTGTCATAGCCTAATGCATCATTTCCACCATAGTAAGCCATGTCGTGAGAAACGGTTACTGGGCCTACGACATCAAATGTGACATTGAATTGCCCATAACTCTGATCACGAAAATATTCATGTACAGAACCGATATTTTTATCGTACGGATTATTTTCATCATTGAATATCTGCTGGTAGGTCTGTAACGGCTGGTCTATTGAGAAGGCCAGATCGGCAAAGTTGACCAAGATAACTAATCCTTTATGATTCACAACAGGCACATTACCTTTAGCACGAACTTCACGGTTGGCATTGGCAAATTTCTTCAACCTCGCTAATCTGTTTTGATTTCGTTCAGATAGCCTTTGCAGTCTTGCCTTTTGTAATTCGGAAGCAGACAGAGGGCTACGTTCCCAGAATCCCTGTGCATTCAGTACCATCGGAGTACCATCAGCGGTAGCGTAATAATGGCCGTTTTCGTCACCTACGAGGTGCAGGGTGACCAAAGATCCATCAGCGAGTTTGCCGCTGAATGGTGTAGGGTCAGCATGATTAGCTGAAGCTATCTGGACCATGATACACATGATGAAGAGTAATAGTTTTCTCATAATAGCAAAGTTTTAATGTGAATATAATTGTTTCAACGTTTTTCAACTGCCGGTTTGATGACGACTATATTGTGCAAATATAAAGAATAATTTCTAAAAATGCAAGTTTTTTGTTAAATAAAAGAAATTCTCGTAAAGTATCTTGGACAAAAAAAAATTCTCGCAAAGAACGCAAAGACGCAAAGATATTAAGAATATAAAGCCTATCAAAAAGAGATACTCTTAAACTCTTTGCATCCCCCAAAAAACTTTGCGTCTTTGCGTTCTTTGCGAGATATTTGATACTCTTAAACTCTTTGCATCCACAAAAAACTTTGCGTCTTTGCGTTCTTTGCGTGAGATTTAATACTCTCAAACTCTTCGCACTCTAAAAAAAACTTGGCGTCTTAGCGCTCTTTGCGAGAGATTTAGTACATCAGCAACCCTGTAACTTGCTTATTCAACATAGAATTTTGTGGCAAAATGCCACAAAAATAACCTTGAATAACATTAAAATGACAAAAACAAGCAATATTTCCCAAAATTATTGTAATTTTGTAACCGATTTCATAGAATACTAATCTTTTTATTACTCAATTCTCCTGTCGGGCCCGCACTTTCTTTATACACATATGGATAGTAGTCACCCAACAAAGAAAAATAAAAGACCATGAATGAATACTACTTCTACGGATTAGCAGCACTGATGTACCTGACCACCTGCTGGACATTTTCAGCAGTACGATGGTTCCACACCTGTGGCGCTCCCAAAGAACGCCACCAATATATCTGGCCAGACCGCAAACTACAGTGTCTTGTCTACCTATGCCCCACCATCCTTCTACCATACATCATCAATCCGACTAGTCCGTCGGCATGGATGCTGGAAAAATCATACTTCCCAGCCTGTTACTATTTCTACTGTGGCATGCTGCTACTCTGTTTCTTCGGCTCGGTAAAACAATGGAACCAGTGGAAAACCGTAAGTTGGGCAGCAACGCTGATCGTTGTCGCCACCATGCTCGTACCCGCCCTCGATGCCTGGCTTCCCTCAGGAATTCTCAATGCCCAAGGGTTGCGCATCTGGAACTACGTGATACTCATTGAGAGCATCATCATGATGGTCTATTCCGGGCTTGCCATGTGGCAAGTGAAACACTGGATGGACGAGGCCCGCGACCAGAACTATTCCAACCCCGATGACTTCCCTGCAGACTATGCCCATCGTGTCTGGCTCGCCCCCATACTCTTCACGCCACTGCTTTGGCCCGCCTACATTTGGGACTCGCCATTGATGATGGCCATTGATAACGTGCTCCTGGCAGCATCCAACATCCTATTGCTGCTCAACGTCATGCCTGCTTGGCGACGCAAAGTTATTCTCTCATCTTCGGAAGCCGACATCACCGAATGCCACGAAGAACCGACTGATGATAACAAGAATGAACAGATAGAACAAACCGCTATGGAGATAGAGGCATACGTCAAAGACCAGCGTGCCTATCTTGACTGTCACCTGAAGATCGATGATGTCGTGGCTCACACGCATCTAGGCCGCACCTTTGTCTCACTTACCTTCCGGCGCCGTTTCAGTTCTTTTGCCAACTATGTGAACAGTCTCCGACTGGCTCACTACGAGCAATACCAGTCTCAACACCCTGAAGAAACCAAGGAATCTGCCGCCCTTGCATCGGGCTTTTCGTCATACACGGCTTACTATCGCGCTAAGAAAAAACTTGAAGACGAAGGATTAAGTCCAAATACATAAAAAGGCAACTATATACTTTTTGACCCCAATGGTCGAAACGTATAATTTTCTTGCTTTCTACACCCACTTGCCAATGGGCTTTATTTATCTTTAAACTTCGACAAGGTTCTGCTTGTCGAAGGCAATGTTCTTCATGTTAACCGCAGCATTAACATCCCTATCAAGTTTCTCACCGCTTTTGTTTATAAATATCAAACGCAAAAAAAGGTACCCATTTTTGACTACATTTCTCAATTATTGGGGGCTAATTCTATATAGTTGTCCAAAAAAATGATACAAATGATAAAGTTTTTGGACTAAATGAGCCTTTTACCAAAATCTTACATAGTTTCTAATACGTTTTGTACAATTTGTAATGTATCTTGCATTCAAATGTAATGAACTTACGCACCATTTGTAATGCGTATGTACAATTTGACATGCCAAAATTCGCTAAGCCTTTGTAACTTTGTAAACAAATTTGAGAGCGAAAGCTGTATATCGGTGATTGACGTACACTCCATAGTACTCAAATTGCACCGTCCTTGCAGCTGTAATCATTAGAAAAAATATATGATAAAACTTTTATCACTCACTCCCATGGAATACATCCTCATCGGACTTGTCGTTTTGGGCACGTTCCTCTTTTTCCGTGCCTGCTGGCACAACATCCAAAAAGGGCGCAGACAACATAAATCTCATAAAAAAAATTCTTTTGAAAAATAATGCATCATCAGAATATTATTCACTTTAACAATTTAAAAATAGTAACTATGACAGAGATTTCTATCCCTATCACGGCCGTTCAGAACGGCGACAAAATGAAGATAAGTAAATATCTTGCGTGCATAGTCCTAGTGTTATTGCTCACGATGACGCAGGCGGTGTGGGCACAGACAACATCAACTATCACCGTGGGCGGCACGGACTACACACTGTTTACGGGCTTCACCGCTACGGACGGAAACGGCAACAACTGGGCTAATCTTGTGGATGGCAATACCTCCACCGATTGGATGGCAGAGAAAACAAGAAATCCCGATCCCGACCCTGACCCCGATGCCCCTCCCGCTCCCACCGGCGACTTTGCGGGTGGCACGGAAGACCCAGCATTTGTGGAGTTCCACGCCGATGCGCCTATCATTCCGAAGGGCTACGTCCTGACCTGCGATGATGAGGACGCTGGATTTTGGAAACCCGTGCAGTGGGCGCTCAAAGCAAGGCTGAACGAGGGCGACGCTTGGACAACCATTCATTCCTCCAATACAACGCTTGGTGCCGGTAAGACTTTCGAGATACCTTGCAGCAACGACGGAAACAACAAGTATCAGTATTTCCGCTTTGAGGTTTACGAAGTCGGTGCAACAACCATAGTGGACTTGGACGAATTGCAGTTCTACGGTTTACTGCCGACTTACACGCATCTTACTGTCAAAGCCGCTACCTGCACAGCGACGGGCATCAAGGTGGATTGCTACCGACGCAACAGCGATGGCAAGTATTTCACCGATGAGACGGGAGCGACCGAACTTGCAGAGTCTGATGTCATTGCCCCGATGATTCCCCACTCAGGCGAACACCACGAGGCTACGGACGTGAACATCGAGTATTGGCAGTGTTCTATGTGCGGCAAGTATTTCAGCGACGAGGGCTACACCACGGAGATAACCGAGGAGCAGACCAAGATTTACCGCACTATCACGATTGACGGCAGCATCAGCAATCTTGTCACAAGCGATTTCAGTCAGGCTCTTGCCGGTGAAACCATCCCGCTTTACGTCAGCGACTTGATCGATGCCTCGACATTGAAAGTAAATAATGGTGCAGTTGAACTGACTGCTATGACCGACATCCAGTACACATTTACGATGCCGGCGGCTGATGTGACCGTGACGGCAGAAGTCGCACAAAGCAATGCTGACGGCGATAATCTGACTGGCTCGATAAGACATACCGTTACCATCCCCCATGGAGCAAGCATCACTCTAAACGACGCTACTATCAGCGGTAGCATAGTCTGCGAGGGTTCGGCAACAATTACCCTTGTCGGCACGAACAGCGTGAGCGGAGCTACTAACACAGCCGGTATTCGGATTGGCGGCTCAGGTACAACGCTTACTATCCGTGGCGACGGTTCACTGACGGCAAACGGCGGTGCTATGTCTGCAGGAATCGGTCTGAGCCGTGCGTGGGATCCTGATGATAACGTCATCGGTGGCGATATTGTCATCGAGGGCGGAAACATCATAGCCAACGGCGGCGGTCAGTGGGGCGCAGGCATCGGCACGGGCGTTATCTATGGTAACGGCAGCGCAAAGACCGCACGAATCGGCAATATCACCATCAAGGGTGGCACTGTAAAGGCAACGGGCGGCACATCAGCAGACGGCATCGGCACAGGCTATACTTATACTCAATGTACGAACGCCATCGGTACGGTGACGATTTACGACGGCATTGACAAGGTTGACGCATCGAGCATCAAGAACAGCGGAAGTATCGTCTATAAGCACGAAGAAAATGACGTGACTGCAAGCACCAGCGACTACTTCACAATCATTGAGAATGGCAACCGCCGCATCATTGTGCAGAAAGTCACTCCAACCATTGCCGATGTTCCCGACCAGACCTACACAGGCAGTGCCATTACTCCAGAGCCGACAGTCATCGCTGGCTCGCTCGACCTCATCCAAGGCACGGATTATGTATATTCCTACACAAATAATACGAATGTCGGCACGGCTAAGGTGAGAGCCACCTTCCAAGGCGACTATGAATCGCTGGGCTATGTGGAAAAGGAGTTCACCATAGCAAAGGCAACACCCGCTGTCACAGCTCCTACTGCTGTCGAAAACCTTATATATAACAGCTCGGCACAGGCGCTTGTGAATGCAGGCTATACAGACTTTGGAACCTTGCTTTACAGCCTTGACGGCCAGAACTATTCTGAAGACATCCCAACAGCGACTGATGCTGGAACTTATACGATATATTATAAGGTGGAGGGCAGCGACAACTGGGATGCGGTGAATGCTGCTACGGTCGAGGTGACCATTGTCAATTATGCTGCATCGTTAGCCGAAAATGCTGACAACACCACCGACATTAACAACATCATTACTAACTATGACAGTAAAGCCGACGTGACGCTCGCTGATCGCACGCTCTATAAGGACGGTAATTGGAACACGCTGTGCCTTCCATTCTCGTTGAGTGCAGCGCAGATTGCTGCCAATGCGGACTTTGCAGGTGCTACGCTGATGACTATGGACGAGACTGAGAAGAACGGCTTCAATGCAGAAGACGGGACGCTGTATCTGTGTTTCAAATCGGCAACGGCAATTGATGCAGGAGTGCCTTATTTGGTAAAATGGGAAAAGGCAACGGACTACGAGGGTAATGAGGCAAACTATGACATCATTAATCCTGTATTCGAAAACGTGACCCTCAGCAACTCAACGGCTCAGACTTTGGCGAGTGAGACCGCAGGGCTGGAGACGATACAGATGGTGGGTACATACTCGCCTGTCAGTGTGACAGCTAATGACAAGAGCATCCTGTTCTTGGGTGACGCAAACACGTTGTACTACTCCAGCACAGACCGTCAGATTCGCTCATGTCGTGCCTATTTCTCTGTGCCTTACATCAATGGACACGCAGCAGCTAAGGCGCGTTCGTTTGTATTGAACTTTGGCGGCAATGAAACGACAGGCATTCTTGAAGTTTCTGAAAATAATGATGTGAAGGATGATATATGGTATTCATTGGACGGTGTGCGCCTGAATGGAAAACCGACACAACGCGGAATGTATATCAATAAAGGTAAAAAAATACTTATCAAGTAAGCAATATGAAAAAAGAATATATAAAGCCTTCCATGAAGGCAATTAAGTTACAACACTCGACACAGCTTCTGGCTGGAAGTGGTAATCTGAGAGGTCTGCAATCAAGTGGCTGGGAAGATGTAGAAGATGAACTCGATCTTAGCGATCAAGGTGGTGGTAGCAGCATTTGGGACAGATAAGAACCTGATTGTAATTAAATGAAGAAGTAGCGATGTTCAACTATTGGACATCGCTACTTTTCATTGAATTATAATTATTCAAAACAACGATAAAAATTTCTCGCAAAGAACGCTAAGACGCAAAGTCTGTAAGAGTATGAAGTCTATAAAAAATAGATCCGTATGTATCCAGAAAAAAGAGATACTCTTAAACTCTTCGCGCTCTAAAAAAAACTTTGCGTCTTTGCGTTCTTTGCGTGAGATTTGATACTCTTAAACTCTTCGCGTTGCTTACTGATCAAACACTGTTTGATGACCTCTTTACTGATACTCTTATAAACTATACTTAATAAGAATTGTGCTATTTTATAAAGTTTGGTTTACAAAACTAGCTATTTTTCTTAAAACAGAATTAATAAACTCGGATTTTTTGCAATATTTTCACTCTTTTTTTCACAAACTAGTCTCTTGGATAAAAAATTCTCGCAAAGAGCGCAAAGACGCAAAGTCTGTAAGAATATGAAGCCTCTAAAAAAGAGATCCGTATGTATCCACAAAATAACAGAGATTCTTAAACTCTTCGCGCACTAAAAAAACTTTGCGGCTTTGCGTACTTTGCGTGAGATTTTACATCAACAACTCTGTAACTTACCTATTCGACGCAACTATGCCGGATAATATCTTGGATTAAAAAAAATCTCGCAAAGAGCGCTAAGACGCAAAGATATTAAGAATATAAAGTCTCTACAAAAAAGAGAGATTCTTTAACTCTTCGCACACTAAAAAAAACTTGGCGGCTTTGCGTTCTTTGCGTGAGATTTAACACATCAACTACTCTGTAACTTGCCTATTCGACGCAACTATGCCGGGAAAATATCTTGGACAAAAAAATCTCGCAAAGTACGCTAAGACGCAAAGATATTAAGAATATAAAGTCTCTACAAAAAAGAGAGATTCTTTAACTCTTCGCACACTAAAAAAAACTTGGCGGCTTTGCGTTCTTTGCGTGAGATTTGATATTCTTAAACTCTTCGCGCACTAAAAAAACTTTGCGTCTTTGCGCACTTTGCGAGAATTTTTGACATGAACGGCTCTGTAATTAGCGAATTTGTCGCAGCTGTGCTGGAAAGACTTAAATACGCGAATTTTACAGCAGTTTATATCTACTTGATTATCAGGAGGTTACACAGTATCATTTTTATCAATTGGAAAACGGGTGGCAAAACCCAAGCTCCTAGGGGTCGAAACCTTAGAGTTTACTCGATAAGACCTAAGACTTTACAAGATAAACCCTAAGCTTTTACACCCTAGGAGCTTGGGTTTTGCCGGAGGCGGGCGTAAACTGCTGTCGACAGATACCAAATGAGCTGACCAAAAGTTGAATATTTTGAGCTAGATGACGATTTTTCGCGACCCTGTTTTTTGTCAAATGATTTAACAAAATACCAGTATGGAAAATCTCATGCTAAAAATAATCTCGCAAAGAGCGCTAAGACGCAAAGTCATTAAGAATATAAAGCCTATAAAAAATAGATCCGTATGTATCTAGAAAATAATACCATTATCACAGCCAAAGTGGTTGCTGTCTCCAGTCTCTTGGAAAGCCCATCTGCTTTAGACTTACACTTGGATAAGCATCGATAAGTCTCAACAACTTCTCTTTGAATTGTCTAAGAGCGGCATTCTCGTTATTGACAATCATCCCACGCTGCTTCAGCAAAGCCAACTGTTCTGGTATGTCTATGGGCTGTTTGCTGTATCTCATAACTATTAAAATGACGAAGTCCCGCCGTGGTACGCATTGTTAAGAGGCGTGGCGGGAACTGTTGTTGCAAAGGTAAACATATATTTCCGATTATCCAAACTCTTATAGTTTAAAGTGCATTTCGAGCATCAAAAGCGACATTTCCCGACTTGTTTTGAAAATTAAATGATCACATAGGGAAAGTTGTTGCAAACATAGCGAGGGCGGCACCATCGGACTCATACTGGCAGCAGAAGGCAAAGTGGACTTCGTTGTAAGTCTGGCTGGAGGAGTGATATCTTTCGAGGAAACACTATTGGACCAATCGGATATTCCGAACGATTAGCATAATCCTTATTATTATTGCTGATTATACAAAAATGCGTAACGCAGATTTGTATAATTGGAATATTGACAGTTTATCAGAAAATATCATCTCAACTCTGCCAGTGCCGTGCAAAGAGCGCTAAGACGCAAAGTTATTAAGAATATGAAGCCTCTAAAAAATAGATATTCTTAAATTCTTTGCATCCTAAAAAACTTTGCGTCTTTGCGTTCTTTGCGTGAGATTTGATACTCTTAAACTCTTCGCGCACTAAACTTCACTTACTTTTTTTGCGTAAATACGCATTTTTTGTCAATACACACCTAACTAACTTGTGCAAATATTAGCAAAGGTTGGTTTAAACATACCCATATAAATACACCAGCGAGACAAACAATTATTGTTTATTACGCTGGTGTTTAGATGGTCTAAGCCTAATACGAGGCTCTAATACTCATCCTCGTTGAAGTTTAAAGGATGTACTGTTTCACAGCGAGTTACAGCACATTGTGCCAATATTGTGCCACTAATTTTGACATAGAATTAAAGTTTATGCCAAGAGTTTCTTCACAATCTCAGAGATGACTCGGCCATCAGCCTTTCCTGCCAACTGCTTGCTGGCTGTGCCCATTACCTTTCCCATCTCCTTCATACTTGTGGCTCCCACTTCAGCAATAATCTTCTTCACCTCTGCCTCTATCTCCTCTTGGGAAAGTTGTTTCGGCAGATAACTCTCCAATACCTCTACCTGTGCCAATTCAGCATCAGCCAAGTCCTGACGTCCTGCTTGTGTGTAGGTTGCTGCTGTCTCTTTGCCCTGCTTGGCCAGTTTTGAGATAATCTTCAATGCATCAGCATCAGCCAATGTGTCGTTAGCTCCAGGAGCCGTCTTTGCCTCAAGGAACACTTTCTTAATGTTGCGGAGCGTCTCCAGACGCACCTTGTCGCGAGCCTTCATCGCAGACTTAATGTCCTCGTTAATCTGATCAAATAATGCCATAATATCGTTATTATTATCAATCAATACGTGTTTATACTGCAAAAATAATCATTTTCCATCTGAACAACTCACACTTCTATAAAGTTTTAGTTTAATTTAGCGATTAAATTATTAATGTGCTTCGCGTATCTTATATATAATATCATAAAAGATCCTCGCCGAAAACTTTGCTCTTGACTGATTATCAGACACTTGCGCCAACCTTAACTAATTTTAGCCAAATAAACCGCACGGTCTGAGGCGGTCAAAGGCGATTCACAGGCGGGTTGGACAAACTTATTCTTTCGGGTACAAAGTTACAAAACTTTAGTGAATAATCGGTTCTTTGGCGGTTTTTCAACAGGAAGAGGGTTAGACAGCAGGAATTTCAGTACCTTTGCACCCAAATTTTACAATTAATCAAGAAAACATGAAGAAAAAATGAAAATAGTTGGCATTTCCGTAAAAAAATGATGGGTCTGAAGTGTCTTATATATAGACATGCCTCAAAAATGGGGCACGAATATGAATAGACTGATATGATTGATAAGAGAATACTCGAACAGCTTTTCCGCCAGAACTACAGCGAGATGATTCATCTGGCCAGTGTCTTGTTGGGCGATGACGAAGAGGCTGAGGACGTGGTGCAGGATGTCTTCTTGCGTGTGGCAGACAGCGACATTCCACCTAAGAATGACTATTATCTGCTGACTGCCGTGCGCAACGCCTGCCTGAACAGAATCAGACAGATGCATCTTCACGACAAAGTGAAGAGATTGATGCCCTTAGAAGACGATTCCGCCCTGCAACCCATTGACAAACGGATGGAACGGCTCGACGATATTGCCACTTACGTGGACGAGCAACTGGAGGAACCGCACCGCAGCATCTTCCACCTCCGCTTCGACGATGACCTGACCATCAGCGAGATTGCTCGTCGGCTGGGTCTGAATTCGAATACTACCTACAAGTATCTCATGCAGAGCATTCAGCAAATCAGACATCACTTCGGTAAACATTAAAATGACAACAACAATGGAAACGACGAAAGAGAGAGAGCAGAACCAAGCTCGCTTGAGTTCTGCCGAGCGAGAAGGAGCTCGACAAAGTCAAACGACCAACGAAAACATCCGCCAACTGTTGGAAATGCTCGACAATCCCGATGCATATACCGAGCAGCAGATTCAAAACATCATCAACCATGATGAAGATACTCGTGAAACCTATCGTCTCATGGTAGAGGCCAAGCGCAGTAGTCGCCATCGTCAGAACAAAAAGCCTGTCGATGTAGATGCTGCATGGCAGAGATTCAATCAAAAGTTTCAGCCTAAGCAGTCAATCAGCAATTGGATGAAGATAGCTGCATCTTTCATTGGTGTGCTACTTGTTTCTGGCATAGCCTTCGCCGCTATCCACATCGTCCGACAGTACCAGAAGCAGGAAACTCCACAAACTGAGATTGCGGAAAATGTGACACCCCCCGTCACAACACTCCCTGCCGATACGCTTACCAAAGATACCGTCACAGTGCAACCTGTCATCTACGACAATATTCCATTAGAGAAGATGCTGCCAGAGATAGCCGCTCACTACGATGTGAAAGTCGTATTTGCTAACGATGAAGCCCGTGGACTCCGTTTCCACTTTGTATGGAACCCACAGAAGGGCATTGATCAGATCATCAGTGACCTAAACCAGTTCGAGCGTCTGAATGTCACATTAAAGGATAACCAAATCACTGTAGAATAGTAAGCCGCCATGAACAGATATATTACTCTCATTCTTGCCCTGCTGCTGACAGTCAGCATGCAGGCTCAGAAACGCATCTCACGTAAATATAATAATGTGTCGCTCTCCGATGCTTTGAACCAACTCGCAGAGCAACAGACAGGCTACACCATCTACTTCCTCTACAACGAACTGGAGGACTTCCGTATCACTACAACTGTAAAGAACAAGCACCTGCCTGAAGCCATACAGCAGATGATAGGCTTTTATCCCATCCGCGTCACTACAAGCACCGATGACGATGGACGTAAGATTTTCGTGGAGTGCATACAGAAAACAGAAACCCGCTATAAGGGTTCCATTATCGACGAGACAGGTCAGCCCGTTGCATACGCCAATGTTTACCTGCTTCATCCATCTGATTCAACACTTATAAGTGGTGGCGTGAGCAATGAGGCTGGTCTCTTCGTTATCCCCTGTGAAACAAACCCAGTTCTCGCCCGAATATCCTTTGTAGGTTACAAGACGGTATATAAACTATGTCGCAACACTGAACTCGGAACAATACGCATTCAGCCTGAGACGCAAACTTTGAAAGGAGTTACTGTTAAAGGAGAAAGACCTCTTTTCCGAATGAACGATGATGCTTTTGTCACCCTTGTTGAAGGTAGTTTCCTTTCGAAAATAGGCACAGGCAACGATGTTCTTGCCCACGTTCCTGGTGTTATTCGCAATGGCAACAGCATTGAGGTCATAGGCCGTGGCACTCCGCTCATCTACATCAACGGACGGCAGATGCGCAACCAGAATGAACTCGACCAACTGAGCAGCGACCAAATCAAGGATGTGGAGGTGGTGATGATGCCTGGTGCCAAATACGACGCAACCGTCAAAGCCGTCATCCGTATCAAAACCATCCGACCCGTCGGCGAGGGTTTCAGTTTCAACAGCCGCACGGTGGCGGGCGTGAACCACTACGTCTATGGTCTGGAGGAACTGAACCTGAATTACCGCACGGGCGGACTTGACATCTTCGGTATGGCCGAATACGAGAACCGACGGGAGAAGTACCGCAACAGCACCGTCCAGGACACTTGGCTGGACAGCCACTATGAGCAGCAAAGTGCCATCGGCTACCACACGAAGTATAAGCCATTGGAGGGTAAGGTCGGCTTCAACTATATGTTAGGCGACAACAGTTCCTTGGGTGTCACGTACACGGTGTCGTCGCAAAACACCCATGAGTGCAACGAGGGCGAGACCACGCTGAGCGTGGAGAGCGCTTTGGTGGAAAGAACGGTCAGCGAGGGCAGTGAGGACGTTGACGGCACACGCCATCTGGTGAACGCCTATTACTCGGGGAACCTTGGCAAATGGAGTATGGATGCCAATGCTGATATGCTGTTGCAGCGTCTGAACACCCATGCTGTGACCAGTGAGCAGGCTTCCACCGACGGGCACCGTGACGTGACCACGGACAATGGTGTGCGTAACCGCCTCTATGCCGTCAAGGTCGTGGCAGCGCATCCATTGTGGAAGGGGGAAGTGGAACTGGGTACAGAGGGCAGCTATATTCGCCGAACTGATCTGTTCAACAACGTTGAGGGCATCATCTCCGCTGGTGACACGAAGATTGAAGAGAACAGCACGGCGGCTTTCGTCCAACTGACGCAGCGGCTGAACAAACTGACGCTCATGGCCGGATTGCGCTACGAATATCTCGACAGTCGTTACTACGAAAGCGGTGTGAAGATGGGCGACGAGAGCCGTACCTACAGCGACCTCTTCCCCTCGTTGATGCTGATGTATCCCTTGAAGAATGTGCGTGCCCGGCTCTCGTATTCGCGCAATATCAACCGCCCGGCGTTCGACCAGTTAAGCGGCAATGTTGTCTACATCAACCGCTACACCTACGAGAGCGGCAACCCCTATCTGAAGCCGTCGTACCGCGACAACCTCTCGCTGGCACTCAACTACAAGTGGCTGACGGGAATGATTGACTATGCCCGCGTTCACGACTATATCATCACCTCCTATTCATCCTATCAGGACGACCCGACCATTGCCCTGCTGCGTAAGGACAACGTCAGTGGCTTCGACAACCTCTCACTGATGGTATCGGCTGCACCAACTTTCGGCAAGTACCATCCCCAACTGATGGTGGCCACACAGATGCAGAACCTTGAAGTGCAATACCGCGGCGAGACCAAAAAGATGAACAGTCCGATGGCCATTGTCCGTTTCAACAACGCCGTCAACCTACCCTTCGACTCATGGCTCAATGCCGATTTCTCGTGGCGTTCAGCTGGCGATGCAGAGAACATGCGACTTGCCTCGTCGTGGCAGTTCGACATCAGTCTCTACAAAGCATTCTGGAACGACCGACTGAGCGTGAAACTGGCCTGCACAGACCTCTTCAGCAGCATCCGCCAGAACGTCACCATCTACAATGATGTTCGCCAGATGTATCTCCACAAACATCTCGACACCCGCAACCTCGAACTCACCGTGCGCTATAACTTCAACCCAGCCAAGAGCAAGTATCGCGGACAAGGTGCCGGTAACGATGTCAAGAGCCGCTTCTGATATGGAACTTATTCATCATTACATAGATTTGAATTAGATTCTTAAACTCTTTGCGCACTAAAAAAACTTTGCGGCTTTGCGTTCTTTGCGTGATATTTGATATTCTTAAACTCTTCACGCACGAAAATTCACTTACTTTTTTTGCGTAAATACGCATTTTTTGTCAATACACAGCTAACTAACTTGTGCAAATATTAGCAAAGGTTGGTTTCAACATACCCAAATAAAACACCAGCGAGACAAACAATTATTGTTTATCCCGCTGGTGTTTAGATGGTCTAAGCCTAATACGAGGCTCTAATATTCATCCTCATTGAAAAAGAATTTCTCGCAAAGAGCGCTAAGACGCAAAGATATTAAAGAGTATGAAACATATTCCGAAAGACAAAAATATTTCCACAAAAAGTTTTGCATTTTAAAACAATTATGTATATTTGCAGCAGATATGAGAATAGTTTCACATAGAAAACTGGTAGAATTCTACAGTTCGGAAGGACATGGAGATGCTCAATCTGCCCTCGAACGATGGTATGACATAGCTGAGCGGGCACAATGGAAAAACCTCTCGGATATAAAGGTTGAATTTCCTGCGACCGATTATGTAGGCAATCAACATTACGTGTTTAACATCAGAGGAAACAAATACCGGCTGATTGTTGTGGTAAAATTCACAATAGGACATATTTTCATACGCTTTGTGGGTACGCATAGCGAATACGATAAAATTGATGCATCAACAATATAGCTATAAGGAGGAAATATAATGAGCAAAATAACAAAAGAACAATACGAATTTGCGCTGGCAAGGATTGAAGAGCTACTGCCTATGGTTGACGACAACACGCCAGCCAACGACCGTAACGCCATAGAACTGACGATGATGTCTGATGTGGTAATTGACTACGAGAAAGAGCATTTTCCCATTGCAAAACCAACTATAGCCCAGTTGATACAGCTTTCGCTCGAAGAAAAGCAAATGAACCAAAAACAGCTGGCTGCAAAAATCGGTGTCAGCACTTCACGCATCAGCGACTACATTTCAGGGCGGGCAGAACCAACACTAAAGATAGCTCGCTTGCTATGCATCACCCTGAACATATCCCCCGCAGCCATGCTGGGCTGCTAAGCCCAAAAAAATCTCTCGCAAAGAGCGCTAAGACGCAAAGATATTAAAGAATATGAAGCCTCTAAAAAATAGATTCTTAAATTCTTTGCATCCTAAAAAAACTTTGCGTCTTTGCGTACTTTGCGTGATATTTGATACTCTTAAACTCTTCGCGCTCTAAAAAAACTTGGCGCCTTTGCGTACTTTGCGTGATATTTGATACTCTTAAACTCTTCGCGCTCTAAAAAAAACTTTGCGTCTTTGCGTTCTTTGCGTGATATTTAGTACATCTACAACTCTGTAACTTATTTATTCGACATAGCTATGCTGGAAAAAGTATCTTGGACAAACATATCTCGCAATTTCTTTCACTACATAAAGAATTCGAATATATCAAAATCACCCTATTACATCTACACTATCTCTTAATAAATATTAAATATCAGCTTCTAAAGCAAAATATTTACGATATAATCTAGTTTATATTATAAACTTCTCTATATTTGCACTGTGAACCGGACACGATTGGACTTTGATGTGCTTTCTGCAGGAGCACGGATAAGGCCAGAGAGTAGTAAACCAAAAGTAGAACATCATTAAAAAAATGAAAAAACAATGGAAGAAAAGTATAATATGACTGCCGAGCGCAGTCTGGAGATCATTAGGGAATCTATTGAGCGAAGCCAGCGTACTATCAACAAGAACTCAGCAATACCACTCATTTGGTGGGGAATTTGCGTTGTCTTATTCTCGTTAATTATCGCTTACCTGTGGAATAATCATGGTGGTCCAGTATGGAATATGCTGTGGGCTGTATTGTGGCTGATAGGATATGCAGGCAACTGGCTCATTGACAAGCGAAGAGAGCGCGTACCGACAACCTTTGTAGGGAAGACCATCGGACATGTATGGGCAACATTTGGTGTGTTTTGCTGTGGCGTAGGCATGATATTCGGTTTTATCGGTAGCGGAATGCTACCTATGGAACTAATTATGCCCAAGGTGTATATCTTCGGCTGCATCACCAGCGTTATCTCGCTCTGTTTTGGAATGGGCACAACCATCACGGGTCTCGTCATCCGAAACCGCGTCATTCAGGTGTGCGGTCTTGTAGCGGGCATCGGAGGATTTTTTGGTGCATTGCATTTTCCTGGCCATACGCAACTCTATGTGATGGCTGTCGTGGCCTTGATTGGTCTAATCGTGCCAGGTGTAACCATTCTCTTGCAAAACCAGAAATAAGGAGGTGCCAATATGTTCAAACCGTTAGACCCACTACTCCACTCCGAACTGCGACTGGCCGTCATGTCACTGCTTATCAGTGCCGAAGAAGCTGAGTTTCCCTACATCAAAGAACAGACGGGAGCTACAGCGGGCAATCTGAGTGTGCAGATAGACAAGCTCTCGGCAGCGGGATACATTGAGGTGGAGAAGACTTTCAAAGGCAAGAAGCCATGTACCCTCTGCCGCATCACTCCAGCTGGTCTGAAAGCTTTTGAGGAGTATGTTGAATCGTTAAAGAGTTATCTGAAATTATGAAAAAACTGTTTTTATTATTTATACTTTGTATCACCACTATCGCTACCAAAGCACAAAGTGGCGATGCAAAAGGTGAATGGTCAGGACAGCTGAATGTATTTGGCCAGAAACTAACACTCGTGTTCCATCTAAACGATGAAAACTGTACATTAGACTCACCAGACCAAGGCATCAAGGGCGTTCCTGCTAAATTGGAACGCACAGAGACAGATATCAAAGTTTCCGTTTCCTCAATCAATGCCAGCTACGAAGGTATAAATAAAGTTGACTCCATCACAGGAATATTTAAACAGCGTGGGATGTCATTTCCACTGACCCTAAAAACTGGAACGATGAAACGCAAGCGTCCACAAACGCCAGTAGCCCCCTTTCCCTACCAGACACAGGAGGTGAGTTTCAATAATGGCGATGTCATTGCAATATGATGGCGAAGCAACTTTTCGCCGATTGTTCATGTTCCGTAACCTCAAAATGTTGAGTGATGGCACACTATTTTTTCTTCCCTACTTTCGTCCTTCATGGGGTAAGTTCCATGATTGAAGAAAGGGAAAGAAGAAAGATGGGCTTGAAAACGTGTTCAAAGGGGTTGTTCATCGACCTTGCATGAATCGACTATAGCCTAAAGTGTTGATTATAAGTAGGTATTTTATATTTCGTAGGGCAAGTTGTTCCCAGTTTGAGCCAAGATAGCATCTTTTTTCTCGTTGTAAGAGATAAAAGTAACTTGGTCTTTCGTCAATTATGGGCTTCTACTAATGTAATTTTGCCTATTAGGGATAGCAAAATCCCATTGAAAAGTTAAATCTGTGTAAAAACAAGGCATTTAATTAAAATTTGCAACTTAAAAGTTGCGCAATTGAGAATAAAATCGTACTTTTACAGCAGTAAAGCGATAGCGATATATGGTATTTGAAAGAATCCTTGAAGGGAAAGACCACCTTTGGGCTGTACGTGACATGAGCAAGCCCAAGAATGAATTAGCGTTGTTGTTCGATTCGTGGAATGACTTCGGCTACCTTATGGACTTCTTCATGGATAATCTTGAAGATTTGAAGTCATATTTTCACATCGAACGTATCTCTGATGCCATCGATGATACGATGGATGATGCAGAGCAATTGGAGAGGCTTATTCTTAACATACCCTACACAGAGAATCTTGATGAGTTGTTCAAACCACTTGGCCAAACCGATATGACCATCAGGGAACTGACAAGGGAGAAAGCCCGTAACTGGGACAGAATGGGACATGCCAGTTGGCTGCGTGTCTATGCTATCCGTCTGGAGAAAAATGTCTTCGTTATAACAGGTGGTGCCATCAAATTGACAAGAACGATGCAGGAACGTCCCCACACTCAGGAACAGCTTGACAGGCTCAATGCCTGCCGACAGTTCCTTGTGGACAACGGCGTTTTTGATTCAGATAGTTTTATATCATTAACAGAGGAGGACGAATTATGAAGTCAAGAGCAGTACAATTTTTGGAGGCTCACCAGTCGGGCGAGCAATCCACGTTTGAGGCTGATGCTCAATGGAGGAGAGAGAACGAAGCGTGGCTTAAACGCTCTCGTAGTGTCGCTCTGGCCATCATTGACTATATGCAGGACAACGGTCTGTCACGTAACGACGTGGCTGTGCGTCTGGGGGTCAGCCCACAATATGTAAGCAAGATTTTATCGGGGAAGGTAAACTTCTCTTTCAAATCAGTTGCGGAAATAGAAGATAAGCTTGGCGTGGACTGTTTTCGTGCCGCTGCCATAGTATAAACAATTTGTAACGTGAACTTTGAACCTAACATAAACGAGAATGACATCCTGACACTTGGCGCAGAAGTGTTGGAGACATTATTGCGTGACCATACCACAGGAGCCAATATCTTCTGGGCAACGGCAGATTATGAGCATCTTGGAGAGAAATACAGCTATAAAATGCCCATTTTGCCTGAACTTGTAACAGGTGAAAATAACAAGGTTGTTATGCCCCGTGTACTGAAATCAAAAGAACAGCAGCGCATAATTAAATGATCAATACTCATCCTCGTTGAAAAAGAATTTCTCGCAAAGTACGCAAAGACGCAAAGATATTAAAGAGTTTGAAGCCTATAAAAAATTTGATTCTTAAACTCTTTGCATCCTAAAAAACTTGGCGTCTTTGCGTTCTTTGCGTGAGATTTGATATTCTTAAACGCTTCGCGCTCTAAAAAAAAGTGCCGAGCGCGGCGCTGGGGGCTATTTCTTCACGTCCTCCAGTATGATATCTGGTCGCTCATCAGGGCGCATCAGCTCAAACTCCACGTTGTGCATGTACAGTCCATCAACGTGGCGCGCAAAGAGGCCATATGCCGGTGTGGGACCTGCCCAGCGGGGCTCCGGGTAGTTAGTGCCCTGCTCGCGGTACGGCTTGTCCACCTTCTTGCCCCCGCCGCAATACTGTATGCGTATGTTGCTCAGTGAGACATTGCGTATTGGCTCACCTTCCATACCCGTGATTATAATGCCTGCTAGCGAATCGCAATCGTCAGCAATGACATTATTTATATATATGTCACGTGCGGATGAAGGTTGTGTCACCTCCTTCGGGCCGCGATTACGGCAACCCGTAGTGATGTAGATGGGGTAATGGTGCACATGGCTCAGCGAGATATTGTTGACCACGATGTTCTCCATCTTTCCCTGATCCACTTCCTCAAAGGCCAGGCCGCTGCTCCACATGCAGGTGCAGTTAGATATCGTGATGTTGCGATAGCCGCCGTTAGACTCCGTACCCAGCTTGATACGCCCGCATACCCAGTTCACCTTCTCCGGCACGTATGTGCCATCGAGGAACGTGCCGAGCTTATAACCCGTAACGATACAGTTAGTCACAAGGATATGCTCACACGCCACAGCCTTTTTCAAGGCGTATGAGCTCTTCAGCACTATAGCGTCATCGTTGGGCGTATTCACCTTCGTATTGCTCACGGTGAGATACTTGCAGCAGTCTATGTCTATGCCGTCTCGGTTAGTGTCAATGGTCACATTGTCTATCGTGCCGATCTCGCAGCCTGTGATGATGATGGCAAAGTGTCCGCCACGATAAATGGTTATGTCGCGTATGGTCACATTGCGGCACAACTTCAGCGCTATCGCCTTATCGCCGGTGCCTATGCTGCCGCCCTGCACGTTGCCGGCCTTCTCTGTGTCGCGCTTTGTCAGACCTTCACCGTCAATCATACCCCTGCCGGTAATGCTGACATTCTGCTGTCCCTCAGCCCATATCAGGGAGTTGTGAAAATAGGTATGGCCACCGTCTTGATACTCCGGAAACCCACCGAATGACTCGCTCTCATCGTAGGCCTTCATGCTGGCAGGCGCAGCCAGAATCTTAGCTCCAGCCATCAGGTGCAGGTCTATGTTACTCTTCAGTCGGATACTGCCGCACAGGTAAGTACCGGCAGGCACCACCACCTGTCCGCCACCCTCAGACGTAGCGGTCTCAATAGCTTTGTTGATAGCCACATGGTCCAGCGTCTTGCCATCGCCCTTGGCCCCAAAATCCTTCACGTCGTAAACCCTTGCCTGGCAAACCAATGCCACCAAAGCCAGCAATACGCTGCACAACATCCTTCGTGTCATAATATGTATTCTTTTAGATTAGTTATTCAAGTTTCGCCTGCAAATATTTCAATGGCATGGTAAAGGTAAAAATAAAATCTGGGAAAATCACTCCTTTTAAAAAAAACTTTGCGCCTTTGCGCTCTTTGCGTGATATTTAATACATCTACAACTCTGTAGCTTGCTTATTGCTGGAAAAAGTATCTTGGATAAAAGAAATTCTCGCAAAGAGCGCAAAGACGCAAAGATATTAAAAAGATATTAAAGAGTATAAGCCTATAAGAAAGAGATTCTTCTGTCTTCAGAAAACAAAAGATACTCTAAAACTCTTCGCGCACTAAAAAACTTTGCGCCTTTGCGTTCTTTGCGTGAGATTTAATACATCTACAGCTCTGTAGCTTGCTTATTGCTGGAAAAAGTATCTTGGATAAAAAAATTCTCGCAAAGTACGCAAAGACGCAAAGATATTAAAGAGTTTGAAGCCTATAAAAAATTAGATTCTTAAACTCTTCGCATCCCCCAAAAAACTTGGCGACTTTGCGTTCTTTGCGTGATATTTAGTACTCTTAAACTCTTCGCGCACTAAAAAAAACTTGGCTTCTTTGCGTTCTTTGCGTGAGATTTGATATTCTTAAACTCTTTGCATCCTAAAAAACTTTGCGTCTTTGCGTTCTTTGCGTGAGATTTGATACTCTTAAACTCTTTGCATCCCTAAAAAAACTTGGCGCCTTTGCGTTCTTTGCGTGAGATTTGATACTCTTAAACTCTTTGCATCCTAAAAAAAAACTTTGCGTCTTTGCGTTCTTTGCGTGAGATTTGATACTCTTTAACTCTTCGCACACTAAAAAAAACTTGGAGTCTTTGCGTTCTTTGCGTGAGATTTAGTACTCTAAAACTCTTTGCATCCCCAAAAAACTTTGCGTCTTTGCGTACTTTGCGAGAGATTTGATATTCTAAAACTCTTTGCGCTCTAAAAAAAACTTGGCGACTTTGCGTTCTTTGCGTGAGATTTTACATCAACTACTCTGTAACTTGCTTATTCGACATAGCTATGCGGGAAAAAGTATCTTGGCATCCCTGGCGAAAACAGAGTGTAATATAAATAATTAAATATATAAATACACAAAGCAAACAAAAACATTCATCATTCGACCAATATCCAATAGATTTGAGGACAAAAACGCAAGAGAATCGTCTATAAGTTATGAAAAGAAAGATTACGACAATACTCGTGTTAGCGTTAGCATTTACTACGCTGCAGTTATCAGCCAAAAGTCAGCTTAAAAATCCATTTAAGCAGATGAAGAAAGTGCTTCGCGCTATCCATGAACCAAAATTTCCGAATCGGGAATATCAGATGCTCGATTATTATAACGGTACAGATAGTCTGTATACCGCAGCAATTAACGAAGCGATTAATACCTGTTCTCAACAAGGGGGTGGTCATGTCATTATCCCTGACGGTACGTGGAAAACAGGCCCGATCAGACTGAAATCGAATGTGGATTTGCATTTGAGCGATAAGGCTCACCTCCTCTTTTCGACCGATCCCCGCATCTTCCCTACCGTACTGACCCGCGAAGAAGGTATCGACTGTTATAATATTTCACCGCTGATTTATGCGTATGGCGAAAAGAATATCGCTATCACGGGTAAAGGTATTATGGACGGACAGTCTGACGAAACCAACTGGCAAAAGAAGGAACGTCGTAATATTCAAAAAGACAGTAAAGGAAAAATCGGTGAGCGAAACCTGCTCTTAGAATATAAGGTGAACCGCACCCCGATAGAACAACGTCGGTTCGAGGGAATGATGGGTATGCGCCCTCAGTTTGTGAATACCTATAAGTGTGAAAATGTACTGATCGAAGGACTTACCTTTAATCGTTCTCCATTCTGGATACTCCATCCGCTTCTCTCCAAGAATGTAATCGTACGCGATGTCAAACTCGATAGTCACGGCCGAAATAATGATGGCTGCGATCCGGAATCGTGCGAAAATGTACTGATAGAGCGCTGCCGATTCAACACAGGCGACGATTGTATTGCGATTAAGAGTGGTAAGGATGAAGACGGTAGAGTATGGAATATACCCAGCAAGAATATCATTATTCGCAACTGCGAAATGAAGGATGGACATGCCGGTGTAGGTATCGGTAGCGAGATTACTGGCGGATGCGAAAATGTTTGGGTGGAAAACTGTAAAATGGACAGTCCGAATCTGACTCGTGTGATCCGTATCAAATCGAATCCAGAACGAGGCGGTGAAGTGAAAAATCTATATGTCAGAAATGTAGAAGTAGGTGTCTGCGACTTAGCTGTACTGGGTATCGAACAGAAATATTGGTATACTCCTACTGGTCCTTATATGCCTTATTTCCATGATTTCTATTTCGAAAATGTGAAAAGCAGTGGCAGTAAATATGCGCTTCATATCGACGGCCATGAGGGTACAGCCCAAGTGGAAAATATCTACATGAAAAATTGCAGGTTTGATAACGTATCAATGCCTGAACACAACATGATTATCGGTACCAGAAATATTTTATTAGATAACGTATATATTAATGGAGAAAAACAGCCATCGGAGCGATAACCGATGCGCTGTTTTTCCACAGGAATCATTAAGCATCGTTACGCTTATCGTGGTTTTTGCCACCACGTTTCTGATGCATTTCCTGGTAAGTCTTGTATTGACTTTCAGTAAGGATAGACTTGAGTTTCGTATCATACTCCTGACGTTTCTCTTTCATCTCCTTCATCTTAGCCTTCATCTCTTCCGTCATTTCAGGACGCTGTTGCTCAGAGTTGGATGTATTATCCATTTTAGGACGACCGCCTCTTCTACCGGGTCTACTGATTACATCCTTATACGCTTCATTCAGCGATAGAAGTTGTGCCTTCTGGTCATCCGAGAGTTTCAGCACTTCAGCCATTATCTCCGTATGCTGCTTTACAGTAAACGGTTTACGGCCTGACTTATTGTTATCTCCGTTGAAGTCGTTTTGTGCCATTGCCATCGTCATTGTAGCGAGAGCTACCATCGTTAACATCATCTTTTTCATCATCGTTTTTCCTTTCATTTTATAATTACACGTGAATATATTGTGCCGTTTCCTTGCGGCTTACAATCTATTAGACCGGAAAAAGATGAAAAAGTAAAATGGACAAAGCTGCTATTTCAGCGAAGAACCGTTTTTTTCTCAGTAAAATCCCATATTTTCTATACGAAAGGCAAGCCAATATCGGACATATAGACTTTGAAAACATTGTCCTTGGCATTGCCTTCCATCGGAAGCCCAGTGATGTCTGGATACACTTTTTCAAACGAATAATCACTATCTCAACGCACTTTTTCAAACGAATAATCACTATTTAACGCACTTTTTCAAACGAATAATCACTATCTTAACGCACTTTTTCAAACGAATAATCACTATCTCAACGCACTTTTTCAAACGAATAACCACTATTTCAACGCACTTTTTCAAACGAATAATCACTATCTTAACGCACTTTTTCAAACGAATAACTACTATCTCAACGCACTTTTTCAAACGAATAATCACTATCTCAACGCACTTTTTCAAACGAATAACTACTATCTCAACGCACTTTTTCAAACGAATGTGTCAAATCCTATGACCTTAACAGAAAAAGGTTGTCACTTTTTAGAGAGTTAAGTGAGGGATGGCTTCTTCGTGAAGACTGATGAGAAGTGGGTGAAGGTGAGGTATGACGAGATTCTGTGGGTGAGAGCCTTCGAGACGTGTTGTTGAGCGTAAGCGAAAAATGGCAGTGTCGTGTTCGTCAAGACGAAGCAACAATGATGACTTAAAGACAGAAAAAAGCCGCCCGGAAGTCCTTTTATGAGGACTCTCGGGCGGCTTTGCGCTTGCAAGTTTTTTGTCACATTGGTTCAAAGAACACTTGAGCCGAAAATCGCGATTAAGCGAGGGCAGTGAGAGCGCGCTCTCAAATTGCCGAGCGTGAGCGATTTATCCAATGCAGAGCCGAACTTGCTCGTGCTATGCTGAGGCGATGGTGTTTTTCGGGCGAAGCCCAAAGAACGCTGTTCTTGTCGCTATTCAGAAGGGATGGCGGCCGTCCGCGCCGTGGCTTTCAGGGTCACCCTCCTTGGGTTTGGTTCAGTCGGATTTGAAATCCGACTGCTGCGAGTATCAGGACTTACAGTCCGCAAAATCGCATTTCAAATGCTTATATTCACTGCGGTCGGATTCTTGCGTCCCTTCGGTAGCAAGCCAGCAGAGCTGGAGCGGCAAATCCGACCGAGCGGGATCACTGCTTCGTCAGCTGGTTGGTGATGTCAATGCCGTTCAGTGTGACAGAAATGAGACCATAGTCGTTAGGCTCTTCGTTGACATAGAGACCAGAAGTATAGGTATAGGTGTCGCTGGCGGCATTGAACGTCCACTCCATGCCTTCATACTCATAATCATAACGGCCTGCGCTGATGGTGATGTTATTGCCGCTCTTCACTACCCTGTAGACGGCTTCGTCGTCAAGACTCCAGTTGTTGCCGCCCTTGTCGGCTTCAAACGAACCATAGGATGCGTTATAGGTGCCCTGGACATAATCACCTGCGATATTACCGTCCCACTTGAAGTAGACCTGGATGACGGCTCCGTTGACGAAGGCAGCAGCCAGTGTGGAGACTTTGACTGCACAGGTGGCCGATACGCCGCTGCCGTCGTTGGCCGTGGCGGTGATGTTGGCCGTACCCTTGGCCACGCCAGTCACTTCGCCCGTCGAGGCATCAACGGTGGCGACGGAAGGGTTGTCGCTTGACCATGTCACGGTCTGGTCGGTAGCGTTGTCAGGCGTAACGCTGCTCACGCTGAGCGTTTCAGTATTACCCACGCCAAGCAGCGTCTCGGTCTTGTTGAGCGTGATGGCGGTTACGCTGGCGCTGACCTCCTGTGCCTGTCCTCCTGCGAGTATCTCGCCGGTGGCCCAGTCCTGTACGGTGACGCTTGCTACCTCAATCCTGTTCTTACCCACTACGAGGTTGAAGGTGTAGCTGTTGCCTGCCTCCAGTTCTGGGATGCCCTTCACGAGGAGGGTGTTGTATTCGCCGTCGGTCAGGCGGATGAAGCGGGCGCCGCTGTCACCATAGCCAGGCACTACGAGGGCGGTGTAGGTAGAGCCTTGACCACCGTTGCCCTGTGCGTATGGCTGGATTTCGGTGCTGCTGCCCGTGGAATTGCCGTCTTCAATGCCGCTGGCTTCGCTGTAGATGCTGACGTTGCTGACGGTCTTCTCGTCGTCATCGTACTGGCTGCCGAAGCCGCTGATGCGTACGATGACGCGGGCCATTTTGCGCTCCAGTTGCATCTGGATGTCGCTGCCGCCCTCAGGACGGGAGATGTTCTGCTGGCGCGTCATGTAGTCGGCGAGGGCTATCTTTGCCTCGCTGCTCTGGTCGGCGGGCATGGTGAAAGTGGTCATCGACGTGCCGGTGGTCACAGGATAGTAGGCCGAGAAGGTGAGCATGGGCTGTGTCCAGAGCAGGAACTTGTTGGACACTGCCTCAGTCCAAGTCTGGTTCTCGGTCGACGTGCACTGGAAGAGGACGGCCTCCTGATCGTTGGTGCTGACGCTGATTTGGTCGCCTTGGTTGAACTGGCGCTGCGTGTCGTCGGTAGCAGCGGCATTGCTACGGGTAGTACCCTGGAGCGAGCCTACAGAGAAGTTAACACTCACGGAATTATTCGGACGGGTGATGCTAACAGCCTCGTCGTCGCTCTGGCAGCTAGCGAGTACACCCATGAGGGCGAGGGCTGCCATGGAAAGATATTTTGTTGCTTTCATATTGATTGTTTCTTTATTCGTTATTACGTTATATCGTTATCACAACATTTTGACCTGTTAAAACTTACTCTGTGCCGAGGTTATTGCCAAGCTGGTCTTCCCATGGGCTGGCGCTGAAGGCGTGGGCATTGAGGGTCACGGTGTCATAGCCTACGGTGAGAGGCAGCGTGTAGTGCTTGCCCTGCTCCAGGGTGATGGCCTCGGTGTTGGTCCAAGAGAACGAGCGTGTACCGATCTTAAACGATACGGTCAGCTGGCCGGCAGCGATGGTCTGAGGCACGACGATGCTCTCGTAGGTGGCCGTGCTGTGCTGGTTCGTCTCGGTGGCTGCAGTGAAGGCGCTCTGGTTAGCGAGGATGTCGACAGCGGTCGAAGCGGTGACGATCACAGTACCGTAGTTCTCGTTGGCAGTCTCCATGGCCTTGAACTGATAGCCGGCGTTGGTGCCGCTGATGGTAAAATCGGTGATGTCGGTAGCGTGGTTCAGCTTCGGATCTACCTTATAGAACTCGTTGGCCAGGTCGAGCGTCACGTCGAGCTTCGCCAGTGCGTGGTAGAAGTTGATGACCAGTTTGCCGTTCTGCAGCAGTGTCTGCTCGGTAGCGGGGGTCATGATATATTTCTCTGGCATGGTCAGCAGGTCCTGCTGCTTCAGCTTGGCCTCGGTGCTCTGGTCGGCAGCCACGGTGAGGCTGGCACCGTTGATGAACTCATAGTCGCTGAATGTCTTGCCTTGCTTGTAGGCGGCGGTCACGGTGATCATCTGCTGGTCGTTCTGCCAGAGCATACGGTTCACGGGCATCCACTCATCGCTGGCAAACTGTACGGTATTGAAGTAGCTGTAGGTGGCCGAGTTGGGGTTGACAATCTTTACCTGGAACTGCTGTCCGTTCTGGTTCACGTCGCTGCTGGTGATGCTGGCGCGGGTTTCAGCATCTGCTGCATCATTCAAGTTGGTTGTGAAGCGGATTACACCATCCTCGGGGAACTGCGACTTCTGCTGTACGGTCTCGATAGCGTCGTCGCTGGAGCAAGCCGTCAGCGCCATGGCTGCTGCGGCTGCGAAGAAAATGTTTTTGATTTTCATAATGGTATTGCTTTAAATTAAAAATATTGAATTGTTGTAGATGGGAGCCCTCCTCGCCAGAGAGGCAAAAGTGGGGCTCTTACTGAAGTGCCTGTCCGCCGCTGATGGTGGTGCCTTCGGTCCAGTCGTTGATGCTCACCTCGCCCAGCTCAATCTTGTTGCGGCCCACGATGAGGTTCAGTGTGGTATACTTGCCGGCCTCGAGGGGGATGTCAGCGTCGTGGGTATAGGTGAAGGACTGACCATCGATGGTGAGCGTGACGGTGCGGAAGCCCGTCTGCGGAATCATGATGCCGCTGAAACTGCGGGCATAGCCCTCGGCAGCGTCCTTGGCGGCAAGGGCGACAGCTGCCTGATCACCGGCAGCGTAGGTCTTGGCCAGATAGTCAATGGTACAGGTCTTGGCAGCCGTGGCCTCGCAGGAAGCCACTTCAGGGGCTGCGTCCCACTGGTTGCGGAAGTTCAAGTTGACGTAGAGCTTCGACATGGCGTGGTCGAAGGTCAGCGAGACAGGGTTCTGCGTGGCCACGATTCCGCTCATCTGGCGTGCCACAAGCAGGTCGCTCTGCTCATACTTGGTGTTGTCCACCGTGTAAGGGTCGGCAGTGAAGTCGGTCACCGTGCGTGCAGGATAGATACCAAGGAAGTAGTGGGCGGTCACCATGTCGGCCCAAAGCATAGGCGTGGCAGGTGTCCACTTGCCGTCGGCACCGAGACTGTTTACTACACCATCTACCACACGGTCGGCAGGAACGACAGTGGCAGAGCCTGTCCAGGCGTAGATACTGACACCATCACCCGTGTCGAACACAGAGGCGTTGCCCGTCGTGGTGGCGCGGGACATGTTGCCGATATTCGCCTCGATGGTGATGTACTTTGCTTCCTGCTGAGCGGGAGCCGACTCGTCGTTGCTGCACGCTGCGGCCATCAGACCGAGAGCAGCGAATGGGATAAATCTTAAAGCTTTAATCATTTTGTTATATGCTTTTAGTTATCTTTAATTATTAGTTGGATTAAGTATTTCGCCAGTGAAGCTCCAGCCCTCCTGCCAGTCGCTGATGGTCATAGCCTCGAAACGCATGTAAGGAGCAAGGGAGGCATAATCGAAGTTCATGGTGTAGTACATGCCAAGTTCCATACGTGGGCAGTCGGCGGTAGATACTAGCACATTGCCATCGGCAGCGGTGGTGGTGATACGAAACTGTGTACGGCTCTCACCGGCTGCTGTAGGAAGCAGGCGCTTGCTGTCCAGACGGAGCGTGGTGGCATCATCGGCTGTAGGAGAAAGGGAGCCGAAGTCGGCAATGGTCTGCTCTGACATCGGCACACCATAGCGGCCGTTGGCATCTTTCTCGGTGAGCATGACACTTGCTGCGACCTTCTCCACGGCAATAGCCACCTTGGTACCTGAAGGCACACCCGTCACGTTGACGGTGAGCGTAGGCAGCAGGCGATGCAACGTAAAGTCTGCCACGGTTATCTGCCCGTCGAGGATGGTGACGTGGGTCACGGCATACCACGACTGGCGGGGAGACGAGGCATATTCCTGCAATGATACGCTGGTTGGAGTGAGGCTATTGGATGAAGAAGAACCGCTGCTGACCAACTGGTAGCCGGATGATTCGTCCATATCGGCCGTGACAAGAATATCATACTCCCCTACCGGCAACTGCTGCAGCCAGTCTGCACTTCCCTTTACGGAGGAGAAGGAGCGGGAACGGGTGACACCATTATTGCCCTTTATCTGGAAAGAAAGATTATCAATGGAACTGATGGCTGCTGAGTCGGACTCATTTTCCCAAAGAAGTTGGGGAGTGACATACCCCACAGACTCTTCGTCGTACTCATTGGGCTGGAACTCATGCTTGTCGTGATAACAGGCAGTGAGAAGACCTCCCCCTACCCCTCCCAAAAGGAGGGGAGTTAAAATGTTAGATATAAGAGCCGTCTTTATTCTCTTTCTAATAGATGTTTTCATAAGCTCATATGTTATTTTTCGTTCATCATCAATTCTACACGGCGGGCCTCCTTACCGGTTGGTGCCTTGCGGTCGATACCTTTGCCGATGACAGGATGCAGACGGTGGCCGTCTATGCCACGGCGCTTAAGCAACATCTTAACGGTGCCGGCACGAAGTTGGGTTAACCGAAGATTGTAACCCGCAGAACCCGTCTTAGAGGCATATCCGTTTATGCTCAGTGTTACATCCGGCTGTGCTTTCAGCATCTCTGCCACAGCATTGAGCTTATCGGCCTCTTTCTGTGTCAGACGGTGACTGTTGTGAGCAAAGTAGATTGTTGGTAAATCGACGGTGGCTTCAGCCTTCGGTGTGGCGTTTTCTACAGGCTGTTTCTCCACAACAAGTTGCTTCTCGATGACCGGTTGTTCTTCGACTACAGGCAGTTGTTCTTCGACCAGTTCTGGCTCTGTAGCGATGACTGGGGCCTCGAATACAGGTTTAGACTTGATCGGTTTGCCAAAGTGGTAGGCCAACTTCAGACCTGCCTCATAGATAAGGTTGCTCTTGTGCTTGTACTTAGGAATATTGTCGAATCGGTCGCCAGTGAGGCACGTAATACCGCCATAGAGTTGAAGACCGAAGTTCTCTGCAACACGGTAGCCCAGGGAACCCTGACCGCCAACACCGAAATGCCACTGACGCTTGAACTCGTTCTCATATCCTTCAGCAAGATGCTTGGTACGGGTCGTAACGGCTGACACCTGTGGAGAGAGGTTGAGCGACCACTTAGTCGTGGGCTTCGTGAAAAGCGACAACACATCGAAGTTAGGCTGCAAGCCGAAGCGTATCCACGAGGTCTTGGCCTCCAGGTCACGATAGTAGTTGCCCTGCTTGCCTAAGACAGGAGCAAAGCTGATATCACCGTCAGTAGACAACCAGAACGGATCGCAATCGAGCGAGGTCTGTTTCTGACGGCCCATCGTGGCAAGAGCTTCTAAGGAGAACAAGCGGCTGAACTGATAGCCGCCAAAGACACCGGCTTGAATACCAACATGCGTCTGCCCCTCGGTGATGCTACGGAACGTGGCCTGACCAAACGAGGTGCCACCACCAAGACCTACATACCAGCCACGCTGATAGTCACGAAGGCTATCCTGGGCTAAGGCCGGTAACGTGCCTATAGACATGAACGCTATAAACAGCAAATGAATTTTGGCCATCGATTTTACTCCGATAGTATTCAGATTTAACCGTTTTTTCATGATGCGAATGTGAATTTAAATAATAGTTTGTCTGTTGCGAATAATATCTCTGTTGCAAATATATATAAAAAATAATTAATAAAATTAATCTTTTTTCAAAAAAAAAAAAAAAGAAAAAAAGAAATGTTAATTGTCTTGTTTTCAGTGTATAAAACAAGACATATACGCTCGGATCGCCCTTTGATTCCCCGAAACCGCGATCGTTATAGCGAAGTGTGGCAAGGCCACGTTTGGCCAGAGCGTCGGTAATGACCACAAGTGAACGGAGAGTCGCAGATTAAAGAAAAACAGGAATTTAATAACAGATAACTATGTATTTACAGATTATATTTGGTAGTTTACTGAAAAAAATGTATTTTCGCTAACAATTGGAAAGTGGTACACTTTTCAATTACCATGTAAAATATAAATAGTTAAGATTTAAAGAATTATTGAAATGAAGAAACTTTTATTATTATCTCTGGTTGCTTTTTATATATGTGTATTATTATTAGTGAATAGTTGTGACAAAGACATTGAAAAAGTTCCTCTTAATATTCATGTTCAAGGGCTAGTATTACAGACAAGTGATGACGGTTTTACTTATTCGGGAAATGTGCCACCCGAAGGAACTAATTTTACCATTAAATCTTCGAAAACATTGTCTAAGATAACGGTTGATAGCGTTGTTTATTTGGATGAGAATGGTCTTCCGCAGCCTTCAGGATATTGGGGTGATATATCTATCTCACCATCTGGTGAATCATTCCTCTCGAATATTCATATTCGGGAGAATACATCTGGGCGAAATAGGACTATTACATTAAAGTATGGTAGAGCCAATGAGTATTGCTTAATTCATCTTTTACAGTATCAATAATGCCATGAGTAATTACTTTTAGATTCTGAATCTTTCCACATATTATTTGCCATATTTGAAAAATGAGAGTTTTACAATGTCTTATAGTTTGGATAAACATTTAGTGAAATTGATTAAAATCTCGAATATTCATTTGAATTGGATTTCGATGATAGTGGCATCATCATTCTGATCATTATTATAGTACCCATCAGTGCATAATGAACACGTTAGAATATCTTTTGTACTTAATGTAATAACAGAAATAGGATACCTAAGTCCTCTACCACGTATACTTCTAGTCAAATATGTTTGTCCATTCTTTCCAGTAAGGACATCATCTTTTGACATAAGAAGTTGCTTGCCAGTCTTTGTCTGGGCGTATAATCGAATGTCTCCGAGTCCTGAATAGAAGATCGTATTTTTTACAATTACCAAACAACCAACAGCACACCCCATTTTTGCACGAAGTTCTTCAGACTTTTTGGCTATGGCCTTGTCTGCCTGTGCAAATGCATCGTTACAAGAGACCTGGATATTTGAGAAAATCCAATTGTAATCGCAGATAATATCGGAAACTATTGCTGCAGCTGTAGCTCCATTAGATCTGCCTCCCATACCATCGGCAAGAACAATGACTGTTCCTGCCTTTTCTTCACGTATTCTGTAGCGATCCTCATTGCTTTTGTTTTGACCAGATCTAGTAGAGTGACTGATTTCCATAGGTGTTTATTTTACTAAACGTTTAACAAATAGTTCCCAAGCTCGATATACAGTATCATAATCTTTTTTGCTTGATTTCATAGATTTTTGTATAAGCAAACTTGCTTCTTGTTTAGTCAGTTCTGTTTCAATTTTATCTTTGTAGTATGCTTTTTCCTCATCTGACAATAGTAAAGAAGCATCCATAGCTAACATATAAGCACCAGAGATAAACATATCAGAGTCTTCAACGGCTTCGAATACTTCAGTATAAACTGGTTCAGTGCAATTTGGTAGGTAGAAATTATCCACAAGATACATCATGTCATCCATGTCGTTGTCTTTTTCAAGACCGCGATCAATCCATGCATCTAGCTTTGTAACAAACAAACCAGCGGTAGTTGGAATCTTGAATTCAATATCCGCATCATCTACCTTTACGTTCACACATTCTTTCAATACGGATTCGAAGCCTCTTACTGTCATCTCAGGACTCGCCTCTGGGGGCCAGAAAATCTTTGCGCCATCTTCACTCAACTTTCCAAAAGGCACTACATCAAGTTCAAAATACTTATAATAGAATCTTTGTTTTCTAATGCTGTCCTTCTCAAAACCAGAATTTATTAGAAGTTCCTGTACCTTCATGAAACTATCCCATGATTCAACAGCAATGCTTATATCCAAATCTCGTGTTGTTCTTGTGGAAAGATCAATACCCAATGCTATTGAAAGCATATCTCTTGCTGTAGCTCCAATGACAAAAAACTCTTGGTCCTTAAAGCACTGGCATAACTTATTAAGCGTTTCAAACTGTTGTGGTAGTTCAAATTGGTTACTTTGTATATGTAAGTCTTTCATCTCTAATTTTCCTTGCAGCCTCCAGACAGCGGCTATTGTTTTGATTAATAAGGTCTGCATAGAACAGAATTGCAGAACCTAACTCGCTAAGTTTTCCTTCCCAGAATTTCTGGTAGAAGATAATATCTCCTTCTTTGTTAGGAACCATGGCCTTAGTCTTTACTATTTCTCTGACAGGAAGCTCTGTGTATATACAGAATTCTGCTGGTGTCATATAGCCATTCATTAGGTATGCTCCAGGGTCACCTCCCCAAATCATGCCTTCTGGCAATGAAACCTTTTGCCATTCTTTATTTGATATAATCCATGAAGCACGCCCTATTTGCAAAGCTGATCTTTGTGATCTATTGAATAAAGACACCCAATCTTCTAACAGACGTTCTCTATCCTTAATAAATTTGTTCTTTCCACTAGAAAAAATATAGCCATTTGACTCTAAGACATCTATTACATGTTTAACAGTTCCATTAGATGAGCCCGATTTTGATGCGAGATTTCTAATAGACGGAATCTGTTCATCTTCCAAGGTCAAAATGCTAAATAGGACTTTGATGCCTGAGATTTTGAAATTCATGCCCTTTTCTTTTTCTGAAAGGATTTTCTTATTACCAGTTATGTGGATGAATAGTCTATCTGTTATCTCTATAAAACAATTGCCACTTGTATCAAGGACGTTTATATCCTGCTCAACAAGTCGTTCCATTGACGTTCTACTAATATATTCAGCAACGAGCAGATTGGTGCCATCTCTTTTGCACTGGTTAATAATGGAGGGTATATGTGAGCTCTTGACGTATTGTTTGATTTCACATCTGAATTGTATCCCAGAAATTTCAATAAGACCATCGCAATCCCAATTAAATTGGGGACATACCTCAACCCTTATGCGTTGACATTGATTTCTGAGATTCTCAACAGCACTCTCAAGTATTTGATGTTTTTTAATCATATAATCTGTCGTTCAGTTTTACTTTATCGTTCAGCCTGGCTGAACATTGCATTTTGGCTGAACGCGCTGCAAATATACTTCATTTTTTTTATACTTCAAAGGATTTTTGTTTTTTGTTTAAATACATCATGTTTTTCTTGGATTTTCATTAGAATTTGGGGGATTTTGATTCTAATTTTAAAACATAACATATATATAGGTTGGTGTAATGTTATTGGTTTTATCGGAATGATAATTGTTTCTGTTCCTGATGGTGAACACGAAATTTAATAATTTATGGATTTCTGTCATGCTTTGTCCTATAGAGTATTATTAGAGATTCTGTAGTTTTATCACTACAGCCGAAAATACTACGGATAAGTCAATCATACAGTGTTTATTTAAGAAAGTATCTTAATTTTTTCTTTTATATTGAGTGGGCGGTTCAGTTTGCAATTAGTGTTCAGTCTGGCTGAACATGGGAATTTCAATGAACACTTGGAATCGTTACGATTCTTATATTCAAAGTTAGCGAGCATTAATTCTAAATCTTTTACACCGAGTGGCGTTATGGCAAGAGAAAAAAATCAAATATTATAGACTGAATATCATAATTCAAAGTTGATATGCCTGATAAACTGATACTTTTGTATCGAAACACAAAAATGAGATATAATCCCATAAAAAACACTGAGATAAACAGAATTTTTATTTAACACAAACTTCTTATTTCTGAGATAAGATGTTGATGTCCGCGACGGATAGTACACTTCTCTTATAATTGGTTAATTAAAAGATTTGTTTTTCAAACCTAAATAAAAATAATAAAAGTACTAAAAACATGAAGCAATTGAATTGTGGTAATTGGGACCATTATGGTGCCAAACTAACTTTGCTAAGCCTGATAACGCTATGCCCTGGCTATGCTATGGCGCAAAAAACAATATCGGGTACCGTGACTGACACGAATGGAGAGCCTATTATTGGGGCAAGCGTACTCGTGAAAGGCACATCTCAAGGAGTGGTGACCGATCTTGACGGTCGATACATCCTCAAAGATGTAGCTGATAAGGCTACATTAAGTATATCGTACGTGGGATATAAACCGCAAAATATATCCACAAACGGTCGTGCGAGTATTAATATCACCCTGAAAGAAGATAACGAACTTCTGGATGAGGTGGTTGTGGTAGGTTATGGTGTACAGCGCAAAAGTGATGTGACGGGAGCGCTGGCTCATATCGACAGTAAGGATCTTACAGCGATGCCGGTGAGTAATGCCTTAGAGGGTATGCAGGGTAAAACGGCTGGTGTGGATATTACCAACTCACAACGACCAGGTACTGTGGGCTCGATCACGATTCGCGGACAGCGCAGTATCAGCGCAAGCAGTTCGCCTCTGTATGTCGTAGATGGTATGATTATCCAGAATAATGGTATCGACGGTATTAACCCTAACGATATCGAAAGTATCGAGGTGCTGAAGGATGCTTCGGCTACCGCTGTCTATGGTGCCCGTGGTGCTAACGGTGTAGTTATCGTGACGACAAAAAAAGGAAAAGAGGGTAAAGTTTCTGTGAATTATTCTGGTAAGCTCACCGTTTCGACACTGTCTGACGTGGCTGACTGGATGACGGCTGCTGAATGGTTGCAGTATGCACGCTATGCGTATTATAATGCAGGCAGCTATAATTCGAGCAGTGATTTTGCACCTGATTACGACCTGGACTACAAATTCTTTGGCAGTTCTGCCGGATGGTCAAATATCGAACAGGCCTGGAGTAATGGTACCTACGATGCTAGCAAGGTGGGGTCGTATGACTGGACGTCGCAAGCCAAACAGACGGGTATAACGCATGAGCATACCCTGAGTGTGTCGGGAGGTACGGATAAGATCAAAGCATACGGCTCTTTCGGCTACCTGAATCAGAAAGGTACAGAAATAGGTCAGTCTTATCAGAGATTTACATTTAATAATTCTGTCGATATCAAACCGCTGAAGTGGTTTGCTATGGGAGTTACGATGAATGCTTCGTACGGTGATCAGAATTATGGCTATAACTATGCCAAGAGTACGACGGGTGCGGGCAGCTACTATAGCGCCATGCGGTCTATGATACCATGGACAGTACCTTATGACAGTAATGGCAATCTGGTGACGACTCCATTCGCCTATAATGCAACACTCGAAAATCCTATCGAGGAGATCAATTACACGACCAATAAACGTAAAAACTTCCGTATCAATGGTAGTGCTTTCGCACAGCTCGACTTCGGCGAAATGTGGGAACCACTCCTGGGTCTTTCTTATCGTATCCAGTTTGGTCCCGAATTGCAATACTATCGTCTGGGTACATTCTACGATGAAGAAGGTATCAATGGTGCAGGAAACAACGTGGCGCAATATACGCCTTACCAGCGTGTAGCCTGGACGTTGGATAACTTGCTCTATTATAACAAGACCTTCGCTCAACATCACAAGATGGGTATTACGCTGTTGCAAAGTGCCTCTTCTTCGCATTATGAAACCGCTACGCTGAAGGCGAATGTGGCAACTTCAGAAGAGCTCTGGTATAATATGAGTTCAAATGCCGACCCACTGACCTACTCTACCGGTCTATCCGAAGATCAGTTGGCGTCTTATATGATAAGAGGTAACTACAGTTATAAAGACAAATATCTGGCTACGGCAAGTGTTCGCTGGGATGGCAGTTCCCGTCTTTCAGAAGGACATAAATGGGCCAGTTTCCCATCATTCTCTTTGGGATGGAGAGTAGACCAGGAATCCTTTATGAGCAAGGTAGACTGGGTAAGCAACCTGAAAGTACGCGTAGGTTGGGGTATATCGGGCAACTATGCGATTTCTGCCTATGGCACCAAAGGCGCTGTACAGACATTATATTATAACTGGGGATCAGACACCTCCTCACTCGGTTCTGTTCCATCGGATGCTTCAGCGAAGAGCCCGAACAAGATGGCAAACCAGGATTTGGGTTGGGAACGAACCTACCAATGGAACTTCGGTTTGGATTACGGTTTCCTGAATAATCGCATCAATGGTACGCTCGATGTGTATACCAGTAGAACGCGCGACCTGCTGATGGCTATGACGATACCGTCGCTTACAGGCTACACGTCTACTTACGCCAATGTGGGCGCTACCTCCGGCTGGGGTATCGACTTGTCGCTCAATGCGATACCAGTAAAGACACGCGACTTTACATGGAGCAGCACACTTACCTGGTCGCTCGACCGTAATAAGATTACGGCGCTGGCGAATGGTGTAACCGAAGATGTCAACAACAGATGGTTTGTCGGTGAAGAAATCGGTGTATATTATGACTATGTATACGATGGTATCTGGAAAACATCTGAGGCAGAAGAGGCGGCTAAGTATGACCGCAAACCGGGACAGATCAAGATAAAAGATATGAACAATGATGACAAGATCGATGCCAACGACCGACGGATAGTAGGCCGAATACGTCCACGCTGGTCGGCTGGCTGGAATAACACGTTCAACTATAAAAACTGGGAGCTGAGCTTCTTCATCTATAGCCGATGGAAATTCACGGTAAACAAGGGTGCGGAAACACTGGGCGGTATGTACATGATGCGTGATGTGGACTACTGGATAGCAGGTGAAAACGAGGATGCTGAATACTATGCACCAGGTAGTAACGGTATCGGTGCTGCTGATACCTACTCTTCATCCATGAACTACCAGGATGGTTCGTATATCAAGATGCGTAATATCTCTTTGGGTTACAACTTCAGTCAGCGTCAACTCAAGAAAATCGGATTGAACAGTCTGAAAGTGTATGTACAGGCACAAAATCCTTTTACGATTTACAAGAAGGTGAAATGGCTGGATACCGACCTGATCAACTATGATAACAATAGCACATCTTATGGTTCGTATACCACCATTCGCAGTTGGGTAGTAGGCCTCAACATCGGTTTCTAACCCACTACTCCACTTCATGTATCCTATTAACGTGAATAAAAAAAACATCATGAAAATACATTATCAATATATCGCTTCTATAGCGCTCACTTCCGCATTAGCTTTAACATCATGCGGAGACTCTTTTCTGGAGGAAAATCTAACGACATCTAAAAGCACACAGGTATATACCACACAGGATGGTATCGACGAACTGGTAACAGGTGCGTATAGTAAACTCAAATTTAAGTTTAACTACATCTGGGGCATAGAGTGCTACAATATGGGTGTCGATGAATTTACCAGTGGTGCTAACAATATGACGGGCTGGAATGCGTATTCTACCAGTCTTAACTCCAGTGAGACCGGTGCTAACCAACCGCTGTGGGATAATATGTACGGTCTGATAGAACCGGCTAATATCATTATCAACAATGTACCGCAATACTACAGTAGCTCGTCGGCTACCTATAACACCCGTCTTGGCGAAGGCTATTTCCTTCGTGCCTATGGCTATTTCGAACTCGTCAAGCAGTTTGGTGGTGTACCTCTCAAACTCAATCCTTCTACAGGTGTGGAAACCTACTTTACCCGAAACAGCGAAGAAGAGTGTTATGCGCAAATCATTTCTGATTTTGAAAAGGCTTATGAGCTGTTACCAGAGAAGGGCGAAGCTACAGGCCGAATTACGAAAAGCGCTGCAGCACACTTCCTGGCTAAAGCACATCTATTCCGTGCCTCAGAACTGTACAGCAGTTGGAATACGAATTACCAAGAAGCTGACCTTCAGGCTGTTATCAAATATGGCAAGGAAGTCATCGACGCTCATCCCCTTTGCAATGACTTCGTAGAACTCTGGGATTACAAGGCACCGAATGGTGATAACGAAAATGTAAGCGAGGTCGTATTGGCAGCACAGTTCTCTGACGATAACGACACTTGGGGAAGATATGGCAACCAGATGCACCTCTATTATCCAAGTGTATATCAAAACCTTGGCGGATGTCTTCGTGATATATCCGGCGACCGTGAGTTTTGCTATGTCAGCGCTACCGAGTATAGTATGCAAGTGTTCGATCGGGTAAACGACTCCCGATTCTGGAAGAGTTTCATCACCACCTATAACTGTAACAGTGCGTCGGGTGCACCAAGCTATGACTCTACAGCCGTGGCTGCTGGCGTAGCCCCTGCAGGAACAGCCGTCGGCGACAAGCGCTTTGGTTCGGGCGATATCGCTATCAAGTATATTGTCAACAATCCGGGTGATACTCGCTATACCGATTTTACCGGAAAGAAATCAGAAGATGCTGTGCTCAAGGATGGACAGCTCGTTCCACAGCACTGTTTTGTACGCTACTACAAAGGCGAGAACTTCAGTTGGAATATTTCGAGCAGCAATACCACGGGTAACTATTATAATCTGATGCCTGCCATTAACCGATCTGTAGCACTCAGCAAATTTCGTGATGGCTATCGTGTAGATTACAGTTCACAGTTTGGTACTCGAGATGCTATCATCGCCCGCTCAGCTGACGATGTGCTGATGGTGGCAGAAGCCTACGCCCGACAGAAAGACTATACGAATGCCATCACCTACCTCAATAAGGTGCGCGACCGTGCCGGCTATGCGTCTGGCGAAAACAGAAGTAAGCATGTAGACGGTGGACAGGCGTATAAAAACAATCCATACTGCTCTGGAGGAACAGCTGGTCGTAGCGGTACCACTGCTGCTATTTATTGTGAGACCAATACCTATTATGAGTCGAACAATATCGCAGAAACCACCGAATCGACCAAGAGCGAGATGCATTTGAATTCGATAGATGATATTCTGAATTCTCCTACCGACACCCCTATCTATCAAGCATTGGATCTATCGTCAGAATACGACAAAGTCATGTGTTTCATCCTGAATGAACGTACCCGTGAGCTGATAGGCGAAAGTCATCGATGGGAAGATTTGGCACGCACCAAGACCCTCGAAAGTCGATGGAAAGCATTCAACTGTGCTTCTACTCTTGGACAAGGTACTTTTGATGCCAGCAAACATTACTATCGCCCGATTCCACAGTCGTTCTTAGACGGAATCACAAATGAAGATGGTAGCAATCTGACAGACGCTCAAAAAGAAGCTATGCAAAATCCTGGATATTAGTAGAATGGATACCCGATCATCGAATACATACTGATCCATTGGGTTATCAGATTATTTGAAAAAAAGAAAAGCCTGGTGTATGATAATACATCAGGCTTTTCCGGATTTTGTTGACGCAGTGCATAAGATATGAAGAACTTTTCTAACAATATATATATCAAATAATAGCAACAAACATGATGTAAGAATAAAATCATGTTGAACAAACACTATTTATGTCACGAAGGCTGGTACGGTCGGTGAACAGAGCGTAGCTCAACTCATACTTTGGAACAAAATCCATCAGCTGAGAGAAGACTGTTTTTTCTGATAGGCATAACGAGTCTAAATTGGATAAGCACTGAGTTCATCGTTGTCTTTTTTTAATTCTACGATGCCATATGACATTTTCTGATGTATCACCTTTTAAAATAATAATATTCTTTTTATAAGCAACAATTGGTATTGTTTCATTTATGATTATATTTCCTCTTCTAATAATATATTCGAACAATGTATCGTTTGCTATTTTGAATTTAAGTCCCCATAGTTGTGGTACATGCGTATGATATGTCCAATCATCATCAAGAAATTTGACAGAAGAATCTCTTTTAGAATACTCAATAATTGATCCATTGTCATATCGTGACCAATATCCAACATTGTTATGGGTAATTACTTCAAAAAGGGACTGTCTGCAAGATATTAAAGACAACCCTGTAATGATTAAATATATTATTTGTTTTTTGGATTTCTGAGATCCTTTCCTAATATAACGCATTCTTGTAAAAGTAAAGTAGTTGATATTTTATTGTTAATAATTTTAAATGAAGCACATCCCTTAAATTTGAGATAATTTTCAACCATTAGCTATAGATAAAACATTCTTAAAGGATCATACCCTTTTTCTGTGATAATAAGTTTCTGGGATTTCGAAGATCGTTTGATATATAATGAATCTAAGAAATGATATGCAGAACTGTCTTTTGACAATTTAAAATCATTAAGCGTTATCTTATCAAGGATATAAGATTCAAAAGTTACTTTTTTTCGAGCAATTTTCAAGAAAAACGCAGAATCTTTTTCTAGATGATAAGAAAAAGAGATTGATTTAAAATTCTTTTTAAACTCTTCAACTGGCAAATAATTCTTTTTGACTTCTACCCAGAGATTTATTTTTAGGGGACTATTTTTTTTCAAATATCCAATAGCACCTAATTTTTCCAAGTTTAATTGTTTTCCACCAATCGACATAGAAATATATGATGGGGATTTCTCTATTTCAGGAAAGCACAATCTGTTGGGATAATATGGAGGTATATAGATACTGTCTCTGTTTGGATTTTCTAACATTCCTACAACGTAAACAAAATACTCATCATTCAATTCGCTTAAGTATATTTTATCTACTCTAAATTCACAGATATTCTTTGTACACTTTCTAGAGCAACTAGTAAATTGTACCAATATCAAAGTCAGAAGGCTTAGAAATAATATATTATTTGTATAGTTCATAACATTTCATGTTTTACACATGTTAATTTGTGAATCTTCAGGATTTATTTGCCTTTATGATAACATTGAATGATACCCATTGTGCTTTATAATTAGAAGGTGTATCCCATACCATTTTTTGATATAGTATATCCTTTATAGCTGAAGTGATTCATGGTTTAAACGAGTAGCACCTCTCCTTAAATTCACCACGATTACCAGAATTTATATTTCCATCTTTTTGTTTTCATGATAATTCATTTGGCCATAATAGAATTAAGTTATACGACTTAATCAGATATATAAAAATAAGTGATTAATTTTCTTACAAAATTATATATAAACTAGAAACATTGTTTATTTTTTTAACTTTTTTTGTACTCAATAGGTAACTTTCATATTCGAGACCACAAAGGTGGTACAGGTTCTGCGCTGCTGTCAATGGTCAAGTGAACCGCTATTGTTTAATTTTGACTAGGACCACTTTTTAGTGGACACTAGTGATATACAATACTCATTTATAAAAAAACATAATATATTTGCTTTTATGAACATAAAAAAATATATTTGCAAAATAACAATCTAATAACCAAAGCTGTATGAAAAAAAAAATTTTATTCAAGGTCGTCACTTTTATAATTGCTTCTTGTTTAATATCATGCGCTAATGATGATACTAATATTCAAGAAAACAATAAAAGCGTAAAAACGAAAGCGTACTCTTCACAGGTTGAAGAAGCAAAAGCATTGGCACTACCTGTCGATGAAATAAACAGTATTCCAAAAAGCATTAAGGATAAACGAGCTGCAGCTGTCATTCTTTCAAATTACGTATCAATCAAAGATAGCTTATACTCTATAGATATATCAAAAGAAGATGCGCAGAAATTAGGTATTGATGCAGATTTATATACAAGTATTTTGCAAGATTTGGAATTGTCAAATAAAATTATAAAAGAAGCTCGTCAAAAAGGAGAAAAGCTCGTTTTACCAGATATAAAAGAAGAAGCTAAAAAATACAGAATATCTAATCAAATACCATAAGTAATAACACGTTTTGGTAATAATGGAAAAAATCAATACGGTGCTATTGGTACTATGGGAAATGAAGAAGGTATGGATGCCTTTCACCCAGCTATAAATAAAATAGCGGTCAACTTTACCTGTCGCACTAATGCTGCTATAGCCCCTGTATATACATGTAAAACTTATATTTTCGGAGGGTGGAATGTAAAATACAAAGCAGGAACCCTCTTTACAAACACTAACATAATTGTACCATTAGTTGCCTCTGGTTCAAGTTATTCTGCAAACTTGTATTTTAAAACTTCAGATTCTAATGGCGGTTCTTGTCATTGGGTCGCAATTCCTAAGAGTTCAAGATAGAAGTGCAAAAATTGTAGTGTGGCTTAAGCCTTAAAATCATGAAAAATGCTGTCAGAGATTGTTATTATTGGAGTATAAATTGCACACGTAGCAAACAATGTTAGTTGAAACATAAATTTAAAATTGACATTATCAAAGTCAAGACCATATACTAGACATAATGATGTTATAGAAAAACAACATAGCAGATAAAATAATATTACTTTTTTTCATTTTTATAAGGCTTTAAATTTATCATTCTCATCTTTCTTTTTGACTCCTAAAGTGACAACTTTTTCTAGTCTAAGTCAAATACATACTGATCCATTGGGTTATCAGATTATTTGAAAAAAGAAAAGCCTGGTGTATGATAATACATCAGGCTTTTCCGTTTGAAGAATCCGTATTTTCATGATGAAAACGGCAGATTTCTGGCTAACTTGAGAACAACTTAAACATCCCCCGATATTCCTTAAATATATGTTAAATTTATCGTTTAATGATAAATAATATTTGTTTTTTAATAAGATTTATATACCTTTGCTTCCATAAAACCATTAAAAATAAGCATAAATGATAAGATTTAACCGTAAAAAAATGATAACGAGATCATGCTATGCCGTGTTAGTTGTACTAACGGGATGGTTTATTCTTGTTTTATTACAGTTTTTAAGATGGACAGGGGTTATTACTATGAATTTTGGAGCAGACTCACAAATTCATCAAGCTACCTGGTCGACAGAAGGAAAAGTTCTCATGATACAATACATAGAATTACTGGGATATCTTCTTTCATCACTATTAATGATAACCAGTTCATTCCGCCTGATGATACTTTGTCTACAAGGAATCAACTCCAAGAAAATATTTACCCGCAAGAATGCCAAACTATTATGGGTGATAACATTTGTCAGCTTCTTTTTTACGTTGTTCTACACCAATATTCCCATACTCTTTGGAAACAGAGAGATACAATTTGGAAGCAATCTGATTGTATCCCCCCTAACCTTCTTAATCATAACATTATTATATGAATCAGCTGTGAGTATATCAGAAGAAAATGAACTAACTATATAGTAAACACCGTATGATTATTGTTAATTTGGATGTGATGATGGCTAAACGTAAGATGTCATTAAATGAACTTTCAAAACTCGTGGGCATCACTACGGCCAATCTTTCTATACTGAAGACGGGAAAGGCCAAGGCAATACGTTTTTCTACACTTGACGCAATATGTCGTATTCTAGAATGTGAGCCAGGTGATATACTGGAATATAGAGACGATTAAGACTAAAATATTTCGAAGTGTAATCAAAATTTCTTATCTATGAAATATAGAATAACGATAGTATTGATCGCTCTACTGATGTTCTCTGCAAAATCTTGGGCACAATCCAAAGTGTATGACACTGGAAAGGAACGATTCAAGACGAAAAGTGTACCTGACCATAGCGAAAGACAAATATGGCCTAACGCCAACATGGGGGTGCAAATAGGTCATGGAGTGACCAACTACCCCAATGCAACACTTGAGACTCTCACTCCAAATCCCTACGCTGTTCAAGATTCTATGCAAAATATCTTCTATGACCTTCAACACACACACACTATAGAAGAAAAAAACAACGAAGTGTTCAACTTCGGCAACTTCAGTTTTATGGCTATACAGGAAAGGAACGATTTCTCTCATATGCTAACATCCCAACAACTCCACATATCAACGGCATACTATACCCATCATCTCGCTCTGACTGCAGGTATAAACATCAATCGATATTTTGCAATAGGTATCCAGACACAATATGGGGTACAAGGGTCGGTATCATACCTGTTCTCACCACATTTTAGCATGACAGTATTCGGCGAATACTATAATACCGTCCCGTGGTTTTATATGGCATCTTTCCCGTATATAGCGACAAATCGATATGGGGGCTACATCACGTATAGAAACAAAAACTATGGCACACATATCGGAGCGGAAAGATATTACGATCCTTTTGCCCGACAATGGATTTTTCAGCCGATTGTAACTCCTTTCGTCAAAGTTTCTCGTCGATTTATCGTAGAGTTACCACTTGGCGGCCTTCTCAGAGAAGGATCAACATATCTCCTCCAACAGCATAAAAGGAAAGGACCAACGATTATGCCAAAAATGTGAAACACGCGATTTACAAGTGTTTCTGAAAAAACTCAAGTATCGTCTGTTGTGCTTTCTTATCGCAACTGTGAGGAATATCCCATAGTTCAGTCTGCAGTTTATCTTCGGCATGCTGACTTTTCCATATCGCATGCAGCTTGTCGAATGCTTTCTTTACACCAGGAACAGGGAAGAGTTTATCCTTTTCTCCGTTAATCAAGAGCATGGCTTTCGGACAAGCAAGGCTGGCTATATCAGGATAATCTAACCAACGACGTAAACCAGGAAGACAGTTGGCAAAACCGCCATTCTCTGTACGCTTATACTTAAAACTCATCTGTTCGTCGGTCGTTACCATCCAACAGACAGAGGCACTCGCCTGAATACGATCGCTCAACGCAGCCAACATCCACGAACGATACCCCCCCATAGACCATCCGACACACCCTATACGCTTGCTATCTACCTCCGGCATTTGAGCCAGAAACTCTGTACCTGAGATATCATCATACGTCATCCAGGCAGAGAGATCGATACCATACATCATCATGTTGCCGGCTATCATATCATATTTATCACGACGGGCACCTTCCATCTGTCCACGTTCTCCCCACATCGGTGCATCGGCAGAATAGACTACATAGCCATGCTTGGCAAGATAGTCGCCTAAGAATTGACCACCATATCCCGCAGACCATTCTTCGGCATCACGCTTCACTTCATCCGTCTCACAAGCCAAGGGGCGAATCATCTTCTCCTTACCGATAAAGAGGTGTGCCCCATGATCGTGCAGGGCATTGACAGCAGGAAAAGGTCCCTTACCATCAGGTATTAAGACATAAGCCGGCACGGTATAATAACGAGATAAACGAATCTCTATCTTTCTCGCCTTATAGCCATCACGCTGTTCTTCATAAAGCACTTTCGTCTCATAGCCATGAGACGGTGCAGGAGGAGGCATCAACATACAGTCGAACACTTTTTGACGTGCTTTCTTTCGCCATTTATTAAAGTTCTTGATACCACTATTTTCCCATGATAAAGGATAATCTAAATCAGCGATTAACTGTTCGGCATAAACGGGAAGATTACGCTTGAACTCATATTTTTCTCGCTTCTGCGCATATACAGTAAGACAAACCGCACTCAAGAGACATACGGTCAACAGGCTTTTTCTCATGATTTTATCTTTTTTAAGTAGTCACTAGGATTTACGCCAAACTCATCTTTAAAGCATTTTCTAAAATAAGGTAAACTACTGAACCCCACTTCGTAAGCGATTTCACTAATCGTATATTTATTCTCGAGCAGGAGTTTTTCAGCATAATGCATCTTGTAATGCCGGATATACTCGTTAGTACCGATACCCGTAAGCGCTTTAATTTTACGATACATACTCGAAATGCTCATATTGAGTTTGTCGGTAAGATAATCCATATCGAGTGTACCCTTCATATTTTCATCGATTAAAGCATGAAAACGCTCAAAAAACTGCTGGTCATTCTTATTCATGGATTCCATGAATATCTTATGCTTTTCATCCATGGACGATGTCTTATCCACCGACTGCGAAGAAAATGATGCAATAATACGCTTGCGCTGGGCGATAAGATTATCGATACGAGTCTCAAGCAGCGAACGACTGAATGGCTTCGTGATATAACTGTCAGCTCCTGCCTCATACCCTTCTTCCTTCGCCTGATTACTATCCTTGGCCGTTAAAAGAATGACAGGGATATGACTGGTACGCATATCTGTCTTCAGCGCCTTGCAGAGTTCATTGCCATCCATAGCAGGCATCATGATATCGCTGATAACGATGGTTGGTATCAGATCGAGGGCCTTGGCCAACCCTTCCCGCCCATCGGCAGCCTGATACACCGTGAAACGATCAGAGAGAGAGTCGGCGATGTATTGGCGGATACTTGCATTATCCTCAATAACCAGAATGGTTTCATCGGTTTCGATCGCCTTGTCACGCTTCTTATCGGTGTCAGCAGAACTGTCCCTGTTCGTCTTATCCTCCAGCATAACAGCAGGTTCTACACCATGAATGGCAGAAGGATAAATATTGTTTTCGTCGAGTGTTACAGTAAAGGTACTCCCCTTCTCCACACTACTCTCCACACGAATAGTACCCTGATGCAGGGTAACGAGTTTTTTGACGAGCGACAGACCGATACCCGTACCAGAAGCCTGATGTTTACCATTTTCCTGATAGAATCGTTCAAAGATATGCGGCAGAGCACTTTCTGCTATACCATACCCCGTATCGGCTACGATGATATCGATAAGATGCTGATTACCCTCACGACGACGCGCGACACGCGATATAACAGAGCCACGCTCCGTATATTTTAAGGCGTTCGACATCAGATTGTCAACGATGATAGCCAACATATCTCTATCGAAATAGGCTTCGATATCAGACTCAGGAGCTTCAAACCGTATCTGGACTTCATGGTTCTGATTTAATTCTATATATTTCCGGATAATATTTTCTACCGCCTCGACGATATTACCTTTTGTTACCGAAAGTTCACGCGTATCAGTTTCTGTTTTTCTGAATTCCAGGATTTGGGTAATCAGCTTACGAAGTCGTTCGGCGCTATTGAGAATAATATGAAGGCGATGTTTTTCCTTGATAGGAATATCGATGCTCTTACTCATATCTAAAAGAGGACCGATAATTAAGGTCAGTGGTGTACGCAACTCGTGCGTAATATTGGTAAAGAAGCGCATACGCTCCTCATTGAGCAACTGTTCCTGTTCATGCTTATGCTGTTCGGCCGATAACAGATATTCCAGACGAATTTTCTTACGATAGGAATAGACGATATAGAGGACAGCTAAGACGAAAATAACCAAGTATATCATCTTAGCCCACCAGGAGAGCCAGAACGGAGGATTAACACATATATCTATCGAAGAGAGGTGACGAGACCACTCCTGATTATGTAATCTGCATTTTACCTCAAGGGTATAATTGCCGTAAGGTAAATTGCGGAAAGTAACCCGATTATCAGCTATCGTCGTCCAGTCATCCGATAAGCCTTTCAGGCGATAAGCATACTCCACTTCGCCTTGCAGGGCATAGTTGAGGCTGTTAAAGATTACGGTAAAAGTATTGTCAGTATACCTCAGATCTACCGCCTTCTTATTCATCAATAGAACGATACTATCAGCGACCCCATTACTGCCTGCAAGATGCATCGACGTAAGATATACCTGTGGGGCCTGTTCTTTCCGTAATACTCGCGTTGGATCAAAATAGGTTATACCCTGTGTACTACCAAAGAAGAGTAACCCTTTTGGAGATATGGCCACACTGGAGGGATTAAAGTTGCCCATCGTAATATGGTCGCGATAATCGTAACTTACCAACGACTTTCTACCTGCCAATTTGCAGCTGATACTCTTCACCGTACTCATCCAGATATTCCCCCGACTATCCTCAGCCAGTGCCCGCACATTATTATCGGCATAACCATTGTTATGGCTGTACACCACAAACTGCGGTTTTTCGGGATGACTAACTTCCACCAGTCCACTGCTGGTAGCAAGCCACATGTGTCCATTCTTAGCGAGATGCACGTCATTGACCGTATTAGAAGGTAATCCTTCTTGCAGTGTAAGGTTTTTAAGCTGCTTGAACTGCGGTGAACAAATCACGACACCGCCTCCGAAAGTTCCTATCCAATAGTTACCCTGACGATCTCTGTCGATACTTCGAATCAAACTTTCGGTGAGTTGTGCCCTGGCGATGACCTCATAGCTTGCTTTCTTAATCACAAAAAGACCATTGCTCGTACCCACTAACATCCTGTCGGACAGTTCGTACATACACCGGATATCCTGTGTTTCTGAAAAAATGCGTCGCAAACCACCTCCATGAGCACTTTGCACATAGAGATTATCATTAAAGCAACCCAACCATAAGTTACCCTGTCTATCCCGATGAATCACCTGAACAGACCGGCCTGGCAAGTCGATATCACAAGCTACACGATAGCCATTCTTATCAAATACGTTAACCCCATCGCCATCCGTTCCGACAACGAGACGCCCCTGACGGTCGAAAGCCATACCGATGACCGCTTTGATAGACAGATGTTGTTTCGGATTAACAGGGGAATAGAGGATCTGTGAAAATAAGGGTTTACGATGCGCGATAAAGTTAACACCGCCACCATATAAGCCCAACCATACATTGTGATAGTCATCTTCTAATATGCATCGTACACTCGATCCCGAAAGATCATGATCGGAATCGCCCTCACGAATAAACTGAAATTGTGGATATAGCATACCTGCCCCTAACATGGCCTGCAAATGAAGAATTACCACACCATTAAGTTCGGTAGCTATCCACAGCTTCCCATCACTCAACTGCTTGATATCGAAGATACAATGATTACCAACCACCCCTTTACCATAATGTACAAATCGGGCATGCACAGCATCAAATAAATCGAGTCCACCATCACTTCCAATCCAGATGTTACCCATCTTATCACGGAAAATACAATGTACATCATCGCCCGACAAGGAATAAGGATCATTCGCCTGATGCCGGAAAGTATGAGCAGTACGGTTATGGGTATCGATAATACTGAATCCACCTCGCACATGACCTGCATAAATCAGTCCATTCCCCACATCGAGAACACACCAGTTGCTGTTGGTATACAGACCCTTTACCGTTTTCTGATTATAATGAATAAACCGATCATGCTGCCGGTCATAATAATCGATACCATTCCAATAGGTCGTAATCCAGATACTGCTATCCAGACTGGGCGCCAAAGACGTGATATCATTGGTAGCTATACTATGAATATTCTTAGCATCGTGCAGATAATAGCGAAAAGAATTGCTCTCATAATCGTAAACATCTAATCCGTTACGCTGTGTACCTATCCACATCTTCTTTTCTTTCGGATCATCGAGCAAACAATTAAGATCGTTACCAGAGATAGATTGAGTGCCTCTTTTATATAATGAGATAAACTGAGAACCATTAAAGCGATTTAGCCCCTGCTCTGTAGCGACCCATATAAATCCCTGTTTATCTTTAGCCATACTCATCACAAAGTCGCTAGACAAACCATATTCTTGTCCAAGTTGTTTCACCTGAATGGTTTGGGCTTGAAGAAAACATAAGTCCAATATAAAAGAGGTCAGTATTAGTATGTATTTTTTCATGTATATTCACATAGATCTTAATTCAGTACAAAGATACAAAAAAATATACTAAATTCATTCAAAATAGGACTACAAATCGTTCGATGAACGAAATATATACCCTTTTTGAACGATTTATTATTGTCTTATTAAACATAAATAAGTAAATTTGTGATACTTTTTAAATTAGAAACCTAACAAGAAGAACAACTAAAACCTAAAATTATGGTAAGAATATCTAACTACCTTAAAGGATTAACATTCGTCAGTATGATGTCTGTTGCCACGATGACACTACAATCCTGTAGCGATTCTGACAACTTCACAGCAGTTGACAATGCTGATCCGACTCTCTTGCTGAGTCAATCGACCATCCTCACAGAACCGGGACGTGCTTTCACAATAGAAGGTATCGCCAAGGATGCCGATGGATTAAAGTCTATCCGACTCGTCAATGATGATCTTTATCTGGATAAGACCATTGATTTCCTAACCTATTATCCAGACTCTCTACTCCATGAATATCACCTCAACTATGGGTATAACGGCGATAAAACATGGACAGGAACCGAATCTTTTCCAATACAAATTACAGTAGAAGATGTAATGGGGCATACGTTCACTACAACAGCAACCGTCAGCACTGCAGGCGATTTCTCTGCTCCTACATTTACTACTGCTCCGTCTCCAAATCTTACAGTATTGCTTCAAAATCCGAAGCTAACGTTAAACACGACCGTAGCTGACAACAAGGAACTCGGCTACATTAAAATTTCTATTCCAGCTGTCCATGTCAACGACAGCATCGCGCTAACCGGAACAAGTTATACGCTGCAGAAGGCATACGAACTGCCTGCCACAGAAGCAGAGTATAACATGACCATTACTATTGGTGATAAAGGTGGAAACACAACAAGCACTCAAAGCGTGGTTAAAGTCAGTGAACTACCAGATTTCAGTAGAATGTACTTAGCTGATGTAGACGATGTCGCTGACTTGAGTTCCGACCTGTATGGCGTACCAATGTTAATTGAGCACACAGGGGCTTATCAGTACCGCGCACATTATTATAATAAGGCTGCTGGTACCAAGATTCGCTTTATCCCTCAGAAGACAGACTTCCAACCTATTTGCTTCAGTGTAGACCCTAATACAGGCTTGCTAACCAGTGATCCGAGTGCAGGCGACCCAATAGAGCTCCAAGAGACGGGCTACTATGAGTTTACCTTGAATACGGTTACGGGCGAATGGGATATGAAGAAGTGGACACCTACTACTGCTGCGATGACACTTGATGGTACTACTACCGTGAACTTTAAAGATGGCTCAGGCGACCAACCTGCTCAAATCTGCCTCGCCGGTGAAGGTTTTTTACCAGCTACAGCCAACTGGACTACGAATCAGAATAATGGTGCCTTTATCCTCTATCAGGATAAGACCAATCCATATCGACTCTATCGCGAAATGAATCTTACGGCAGGAACAACCGTTTCGTTTACCATTTCACAGACACACTGGTGGGGTTGGTGGCCACAGCCATTCTGGCGTTTTGATGGTAGCGATGAGAACGAGGCTAATGTGCTCAATGGTGGTGATAACATGAAATCTGTCACCGTAAAGACAGATGGCACATATCTCTTCGAGTTCGACTATGCCCTCTTACGTTCACGTATTACCTTGGTGAAATAATCGACAATAAACATTAACCAATATCATTAATCATATGAAACGATATATATTATTCCTATTTATATCTCTTCTTACCTTTAGCCTTCACGCTCAAAATATCGATGTGACAGGTACGGTTATCGGAGAGAGTGACCAGGAGCCTATTATTGGTGCTTATGTCAAAGTAAAGGGTTCCACAGCAGGAGCTGTTACCGACTTAAACGGTACGTATATGCTCAAAGGGGTCAGTGGTAAGGCTACGCTGGTTATTTCCTGTGTCGGCTATGCTACTCAAGAAATTCCGGTCAAGGATCGTCATACTCTTAATATTACTCTGAAAGACGAGGCTTCTGACTTGAATGAGGTGGTGGTCATCGGTTATGGTGCGGTCAAGAAGGGTGATCTGACGAGTAGTATTTCTGCCATCAAAGGTGATAAACTGGAGCATATGTCTACGGGTAATGTCATGAATGCATTGCAGGGACAGGTGAACGGTGTACAGATTAGTAACGCCGGTGGACCGGGTGCTTCTCCTCGCGTTATCATCCGTGGTATCAGTACCATTAATGGTTCTGACCCGCTCTATGTCGTCGATGGTATGCCTGTAGGTACCAATATCAACTTCCTGAATCAGAATGATATCGAGAGTATGCAGGTATTGAAGGATGCTTCTGCTTCTGCTATCTATGGTACGCGTGGTAGTAATGGTGTGATCCTGATTACAACCAAGAAAGGTGCAGCAGGCAAGACTAAGTTTAATGCTTCGGCTACATGGGGCTTCCAGACCCTCTCTAAACCAGATATCGCAGGTGCAGACGAATATCGTCAGGTATTTAATACCCGCTATACCAACGATGGTCATACCAGTATTTTCAATGAGACAAGTGATGACGGTCGCTCTTCTTTGGGCAATACAGACTGGTGGGACGAAACCATGCGTGATGTCGCTTTGCAGCAGAACTACAACTTTGGTTTCTCTGGCGGTAATGACAAGTATATCTATAGTGCAAGTATCGGATACTATCGTCAAGACTCACAGTATAAGACGGGCAACTGGCAGAAACTCTCTGCCCGATTCTCGATGGAATATAATTTCAATAAGATGGTTAAAGCGGGTATAGATTTTACACCTCGATATGAGAATTGGGATGATACTCCTTCTCTGCTTGGTGCTATCATGGCGATGGACCCTACTACTCCTGTTATGAATGATGAGGATAAATGGGTTTCTAATCCCTATAGCAACTATGCTCGCTCACATAATAACCAGGAATGGAACCCGGTAGCCTCTATGAATCGTCTCGATTCCGGTGCTGACGAATATGCACTCCTTGCTACTCCGTTTGTACAGATCTCTCCGATCAAGGGACTTACTTTCCGCACTCAGTTTGGTGTGAATGCTCGTTTCCGCATGACCAACAGTTTTGTACCGGAATTCTTCATCGACAACCTGGAACAGCAGAATCCATCTACCGTTTCCAGTTCACATGAAAACTGGATCGACTGGAACTGGACCAACACGCTCTCTTATATGAAGACTTTCAATAAGAAGCACAATCTTAATGTCATGGCCGGTTATACCGTAGAGCGTTTCCAGGATTATCAGTTATACGGCAGTCGCGACGATGTGCCATCTTCTATCGAAGAAATGCGCTATATCAACGCAGGTACTACCAATCAGCAGGTCAGCGGTGTCGCTTCCTACAATTCACTGGTATCCTATCTCGGTCGACTGATGTACAATTACGATGAGCGCTATTATCTTACCGCAAGTGTGCGCGTGGATGGTAGTAGCAAATTCCCAAGTGGCAGCAAATATGCCACATTCCCTTCTGTCAGTGGTGCCTGGCGTATCTCCGGCGAGAACTTCATGAAGAATCAGAAAGTATTCGATGACCTGAAACTTCGTCTCGGTTGGGGTAAGGTAGGTAACCAGAATATCTCGAATGATGCCTATATTTCTTCGGTAGGTACCACACGTTATGTATTTGGTACAGATGCAACCACCACAGTAGGTACTGCTGTCAACAGAATCGGTAATACCCAGGTTCGCTGGGAAACTGTAGAAGACTTTAATATCGGTGTGGATATGGCATTCCTGAAAAACCGCTTGAAGGTAACTGCCGACTGGTATACCAAGAAGAGCCATGATATGTTGATGCAGAAAGAAAATCTGCTCGTATTGGGTCTTCCTGCCTGGAACGGTCAGATGTGGGAAAACATCGGTAGCATGAAGGCTACGGGATGGGAACTCGGCTTCAACTGGCAAGACCAGATTAAAGACTTCACTTATGGTGCTTCTTTGAATCTGTCAAGTGTACGCAACAAAGCTGTGAATCTGAATGGTAACTATATCTATACCGGTAGTCACAATGGCGACTATATCATCCGTAACGAAGAAGGTCTCCCAATCAGCCAGTTTTATGGGTATGTCGTAGACGGTCTCTTCCAGAACCAAACCGAAGTGACTTCGTATACAAATGAATATGGTGAGGCCATGCAACCTAACGCACAGCCAGGTGACTTCAGATATAAAGACATCAACTTAGATGGTAAGATTGATGAGAACGATAAGACCTATATCGGCAATCCGTTCCCAGACCTTATGGTAGGTTTCAACCTGAACGCAGCCTATAAGGGCTTCGACTTCCAGGCTCAGTTCTATGGTACATTTGGCAATGACATCTACAATCTGAATAAAGAACGCTATTTCGGTGTGAACGGTTCGAATGTATTGGCAGGCACACTCAATGCAGCATGGCATGGAGAAGGTACCAGCTATGATATTCCAAGACTTAGTGTGGACGACCCGAATGGTAACTATACCAAGCCAAGCAGTTACTTTGTAGAGAGTGGAAGCTATTTCCGCTGTAAACTGCTCCAGATAGGCTATACCCTCCCAAAGAGTGTCATGGGCAATGTACAACTTCGTGTATCTCTCTCTGCTCAAAATCTCTTTACCATCACCGGTTATTCTGGCATGGACCCAGAAACCGCTTCAATGGGTAGTGCAACAGAGGCAGGTATCGACTGGACAGGTTATCCTAATCCTCGTACCATACTCTTAGGTTTGAATCTTAACTTCTAAATTGTACGGATATGAAAACGATAAAATCAAATATATTTCTGAACAGAAGATTATGGTTGGGTAGCGCCTGTCTCGCTGGCGCCCTAACCCTGACAGGTTGTTCTGAGAGTTTTCTGGAAGAACCTCTTCGTGGACAACAGACGATAGAAAACTACTATACTTCAGAGGAAGAGGTAGAACAACAAGTAACGGGTTGTTATCAGACCCTCGCCTTCGATGACTGGTGGCAGATCTACAAATTTTATGTCATGAACGATGTCGTTACCGACGATGAGTGGATGGGTAACACCACACAGGATCCAGGCGACTATAAGCCTCTGGCTTTTTATACGGGTAACACGGTAGAAGCCGGTAATGGTGTGCAGAATTTCTATCAGTATCGCTTTAAGGGTATTTTCCAGTGTAATGCCACCATTAACCGTTCTGCAGGAGTCATCTTCCAGGATGAAAATCTGAAAAACAGACTGATGGCTGAGGCTCGTTTCATCCGTGCTTTCGAATATTTCGAACTCGTGAGAAGTTTTGGTGGTATGCCTATTCTGACGACGATAACAATGCCGAGCGAAGCGGCTGGTATCGAGCGTGCTTCAGCAGAAGATACCTATGCGTTTATCGAACAGGAACTGTTGGCTGCTATACCTAATCTCCCACTCCGCTCTGAACAGAGCAGTGCTGAGATCGGTCGTATCACCAAGGGAGCAGCTCAAGGTATGTTGGCAAAAGTATATTTGTATCAGGAAAAATACAAAGAGGCTGAAGCTCAATTACAAGAAGTGATTAATAGTAAGGAATATAAACTGCTGGATAACTTTGGTGATGTATGGAGCATGGATCACAACAACTCTGAAGAGAGTCTTTTCGAATATCAGACCAATAGTGATATCAGCTATAATCTGGGCGAACGTATCTCTGTCGTTGTAGGTAGCCGTGATGACTCAGGATGGAGCTGGGGACTTCCTACCAGCAATCTGGAGAAGGCTTTTGAGGAAGAAGGCGACTCGGTACGTAGATTATGGACGATATTGCACCATAACCAGACCTTTATTCCGAATGATGATACCTATAACGAGGATAATCCATATATCATTACACCAAGTAAGCATAAGAGTGCACGTGCCAACATGAAACTCTATATACCGCTGGCTAAGCGTCCTGATCCATACGATGCACCTCATATCCCACTGAACTATCGTATTCTGCGATATGCTGATGTTCTGTTGATGTATGCAGAAGTAGAGAACGCTTTAGGGAAAGATGCCGAGGCTCAGGATGCACTTAACCAGGTGCGTAAACGTGTAGGACTTAAAAATGTTACTTCTACCGGTACAGCACTTCGCGATGCTATCCGTAAGGAACGTCGTCTGGAACTCGCTCTGGAGGGTAACCGTCTTTTCGATTTGCGTCGCTGGACAGATGACAATGGCAAGAAGGCCATCTGCAATGTCATGGGTAGCAATGGTAGTTTTGTGAAGTATAATCTGGAACAGAGTACTGACGAATACGAGATAAGTAATCAGAAAGAAAGCTCCGATAAGGGGGCTAATTTCAAAGAAGGTAGAGATGAGCTCTATCCTATCCCTAATTCTGAGATTATTATGTCGAATGGTTCGTTAAAGCAAAATCCCGGATATAATTAATCTTAATTGGTACAACTGTGGGGGGAGCCAATAGTGTGGTCTCCCTCCACCAACCCAAGATAAGCCGTGAAATCTGTTAAATCTACTAACATATGAAAAGAATACTACTTTCTCTTTTTTCCGCTTCGCTCTGTATGGGAATCAATGCACAGAGTAATACTAAGGTAACGATTAACCCTTCTAAAACTTATCAGACTATGCGCTCTTTTGGCGCCAGCGACTGTTGGACAGCTGAATATGTGGCACAATATTTCAGTGATACCCAACGACAAAATGCGGCAAGATGGCTCTTTTCGTCCGAAGTGGATGCTCAAGGAAATCCCCTGGGTATTGCCTTATCACAATGGCGTGTAAACTTGGGTGCTGGCAGCAGTACCCAGGGTGCCAATAGTAATATCGATGACGAAACAAGACGCGCTGATTGTTATCTGGAATCTGACGGCCAAACCTATAATTGGAATCATTGTTCGGGGCAACAGTGGTTTATGAATCAGGCCAAGACGTATGGCGTAAATGACTTCCTGCTCTTTTCGAATTCTCCACTGATCTATTACACCACAAACGGACTGGCGAATAATAAGAGTAATGCCGCTGGCTCTAATCTCGGTGCAGCCTATTATGATGACTTCTCGGAATACTTGGCGGAGTGTGTGAAGCACTTTACGGAAAAGGGGTATCCGATAACCTACATCGACCCCGTTAACGAACCGGCTTTCAACTGGACAGATGGTCAGGAAGGTACACCGTGGCAAAATGCAGAAGTAAGCAAGCTGGTGCGTGAACTGGATAAATCGCTGACCTCACGTAATCTGTCTACACAGATCTTAATACCAGAAGCCAGCTCGTGGGACCGGCTCTATCAGCAGTGCTCAGACTATAACGGCAGAGCGAGCAACCAGATAGAAGCATTCTGGAATCCCGCTCATACCGATACGTATATCGGCGACGTCGCTCATTTGGCAAAAATCGCTGCCGGACATAGCTATTGGACCTTCCGTACCAACGACGATCTGCAAAATATCCGAAGCCAAGTGGCTACTAAAGCAGCTGAATATGGTCTTGAAACAGCACAGACAGAATGGAGCATGCTCGATGCAGAGCCCTCTACCGAAGCAGGTTTCCCGGCCAGTTATGATGCAGCCACATATATGGACATCGCGCTGTATATGGGTAAACTCATCTATAGCGATATTGTCTATGCCAACAATACTTCCTGGAGTTACTGGACTGCTATGGCGCAGGAAAAATGGAACCAGAAAAACCGTTTTTATCTGCTTCGTCTGATTGATGCTGATGATACGGATGGTGGTGAGAGCTATGGCGATATCCGCAAGGGCGGTACGATAGAAGACAGTAAGAGTTTATGGGTATTGGGCAATTATAGTCGATTTATACGTCCGGGGTATCAGCGTATCAATCTGGAGGCCAGCAATCTGGGACTCAACGGTTTGATGGGCACCGCCTATCTCTCGCCCAACCAAGACCAGATTGTCTGTGTGTTTGTCAATATGGGCTATACCCGACGCAACTTCTCTTTTGATATCGACGGTTATAGCATAAGCCATATAGATACCTACACCACCTCAGAAAATCAGAATCTGGAACACGCCAGCTACGCTGCTGACGAGACATTCAACGTGGCCAAAGGTACGGTTACTACGGTCGTATTATCCATCAGTCCTACCGCAGGAATAGAGCACTTGACGATAGCTGATGCCGACACCAAGCACACTGCAGACGATGCCGTATATACGATTACCGGACAGAAGACAGGTACAAGTCTGCAATCGTTGCCAGCAGGCATATATATCAAACAAGGTAAAAAAATGATTATCCAGTAACTATCACATCAATTATGCGTTTATCACATCTATTCATCATGTCGCTGATGACGATGACATCACAAGCACAGCAGACACGCATCTACCACATTGATACCGATAACCCACAACAACAAATCCTGCACTTTGGTGCTTCAGATGCCTGGAGTATGCAGTTTACAGGACTATGGCCACAAGCACAACAAGAGGAGATAGCAGACTGGCTCTTCTCTTCTGAAAACGATGCACAAGGACAACCACGAGGAATAGGATTGTCGATATGGCGCTTCAATTTAGGTGCTGGTAGCAGTGAACAGGGCGATTCTTCACAGATACAACCGGGCACGCGTACAGAATGCTTTCTACAGCAAGATGGTACGTACGACTGGAACAAGCAGTTAGGTCAGCGCAGATTTCTGAAGTTGGCAAAACAGCGTGGAGTGAAGCATTTTCTCGCATTCATGAATTCGTGCCCTGTATATTTCACCAAGAACGGACTGGCCACGAATACGGGACGCGGGGGTACCATCAACCTGAAAGATGATAGCTACAATGCTGTGGCTCGTTTCGCGGCAACAGCGATGAAGGGTATCGAGGCACACGATTCGATTCACTTCGATTACCTCTGTCCGGTTAACGAACCGGATGGGCACTGGAACTGGACGGGACCCAAGCAAGAAGGGTCGCCGGCAACAAATCGCGAAGTAGCCCGACTGGCCAAAGCGATTTCCAAGGAATTCAAGAAGCAGAAAATAACGACTCAGATTATGACCAACGAAAGCAGTGACTTACGCTGTCTTTTAGGTACCCACGAAACCGACTGGCAACGGGGCTATGAGGTGAGTGCGTTCTGGAACCCGGACAGTACGGCGACTTATTTGGGCAAAAGCTACGGTATACCGCGCGTGGTCATGGCTCACAGCTACTGGACCAATACCCCTATAAGCTATATGCGCCAAATACGCGAGGAGCTTCGTGATACATTAAAAAAATATCAGGTAGACTATTGGCAGACCGAAACCTGTATCATGGGGAATGACGAGGAAATCGGTGGTGGCGGCTATTACGACTTTTCGATGCGTACAGGTCTCTATGTAGCCCGTATCATGCACCACGACTTGGTATACGGTCAGGCTAAAAGTTGGTCGTGGTGGCGCGCGATGGGAGGTGATTACAAAGACGGTCTTATCCGTGTATATAGTACCGATAACTGGAAAAGCGGTAAGGCTATACCAAGTAAACTGATGTGGTGCATGGGAAATTTCAGTCGATTTATTCGCCCTGGCGCTACACGATATCCGGTGACATTACTCGATGAGCATCGACAGGTCGTTCAGGATGGCGAAACGGATCCGCGTGCTGTCATGGTTTCTGCATATCGCAACATAGACGGTTCATGGGTGATGGTGGCCATCAATTATAGCGAATCTGCTCAATCCTTCACCATCGATGGTATTCAGGGAAAACAAGTGTGGAAAGCCTATCGCACGAGCGATGTAGAAGGTGAAAGTTTGAAACCGGTTGGCACCGTCAGCCACAACACCCGACTCGAACCGAAATCGATTACGACTTTTGTTGCCCAGTAAACCATCCGAAACGCTGTAACATCAAGAACGAAACAACAAAAATCATTCATCAACTAGAAATCATTAAGTAATAAGAGATAACGCTGTAATACAATTTAGCATATGAAAAAAACTTTCGCAAAGATCGCTTTTTTGTCGTTAGCCCTTACCTTAGGCGCACCAACGATAAGTTATGGTGCAGACAAAGGGTCTTTTGATATTGGTCATAAAACCTTCTTACTGAACGGTAAACCATTTACGGTTAAGGCAGCCGAACTGCATTATCCTCGTATTCCTCGTCCTTACTGGGAACATCGCATCAAGATGTGTAAAGCCTTAGGTATGAATGCGATATGTATCTATGTTTTCTGGAATATCCACGAACAGAAAGAAGGTGAGTTCAACTTTACCGGTAATAACGATGTTGCCGAATTCTGTCGCTTGGCACAGAAGAACGGTATGTATGTGATCGTACGCCCTGGTCCTTACGTTTGTGCAGAATGGGAAATGGGTGGCTTACCATGGTGGCTTCTCAAGAAGAAAGATATCAAACTGCGCGAACGTGATCCTTATTTTATGGAGCGCGTTAAAATATTCGAAGATAAAGTGGCCGAACAGTTGGCTCCACTGACGATTCAGCGAGGTGGACCAATCATTATGGTACAGGTAGAAAACGAATATGGTTCTTATGGCATCGACAAACAGTATGTCGGTGAAATTCGTGATATGCTTCGTCAGGGATGGGGCAACGATGTCAAAATGTTCCAGTGTGACTGGTCGAGCAATTTTACCCATAACGGTCTGGACGATCTCATCTGGACGATGAACTTTGGTACAGGTGCCAATATCGATAACCAATTTAAGAAACTGAAAAGCCTTCGTCCCGATGCACCACTGATGTGTTCGGAATTTTGGAGTGGATGGTTTGATAAATGGGGAGCCCGACACGAGACACGTCCTGCCCAGGATATGGTCAACAATATCGATGAAATGCTGAGCAAAGGAATCAGTTTTTCTCTATATATGACACATGGAGGAACCTCTTTCGGCCATTGGGCAGGCGCCAACAGTCCTGGTTTCCAGCCAGATGTGACCTCTTACGATTATGATGCCCCGATCAATGAATACGGACAGGCTACAGCAAAATATCAGTTACTGCGCAATACGCTCCAGAAGTATAGCGATAAACGACTACCCGCAGTACCCCAAGCCCCTGCTCCACTGATTCGTGTACCCCTATTCCAGCTCCAGGAGTTTGCTCCTCTCGAAGCAGCGTATCAAGGTCAAACGCCGATAACCCACTCAGACGATCTGACCTTTGAGGCTCACGATTTAGGATGGGGCTATGCTGTATATCGCAATACGCTGCCAGAACTGCCTGCCGGTACTACACTTCATCTGAACGACATACATGATTACGGACAGATATGGATTAACAACCAGTATATCGGCAAAGTAGACCGTGTACGTAATGAGAAAAGTATCGAACTCCCTGCTGTGAAGGCCGGTAGTACACTGACGATTCTGGTAGAAGCCATGGGCCGTATCAACTTTGGTAGAGCCATTAAAGATTTCAAGGGTATCACGAACGATGTAACCATTACGACCCAACAGGGGAAGCATGAGATACAGTATACGCTTAAGGGATGGCAAAGTTCTTATATCGACGACAGCTACGAGACGGCTGTACGCGCCTTATCAGCTGCTCGTAAGCATACTGAAAAAGATACCCCTATCATGGGCAAGCGTGGCTACTATCGGGGTTATTTTGACCTGAAGAAGGTGGGTGATACGTTCCTTGATTTCGAAACATGGGGCAAGGGACAGGTATATGTCAACGGGCATGCCATGGGACGTATCTGGTCTATTGGTCCTCAGCAAACGCTCTATGTCCCAGGCTGTTGGCTCAAGAAAGGTCGTAACGAGGTTGTAGTGCTCGATATCACGGGTCCGCAAAAACCTCATGTCTGGGGACAGGATAAGCCTGAACTTGATAAACTCAACTTGGAGAAGTCGAATAAGCATAATAACATAGGTGACCGTCCTGACCTCAACTCTCAAGCACCTGTCTTACAAACTGAAGTAAAAGCAGGAAACGGCTGGCAGACACTTGCATTGCCTGGCACAGTGAAAGGTCGCTACCTTGCTATCCAGATAGAAAGTAATCAAGATGCCAATGCGCCAAGTGCTATTGCTGAAATCTATGTACAAGATGCTGCGGGTAAACGTATTGATCGGAATAACTGGGTAGCGAAATATGCAGACAGTGAACGCGGCAATCATACGCTGGATAAGATGTTTGACTTACAGGAATCGACATATTGGCAAACCGAAACGAGTGCCAGTTTCCCTCACCTCCTGGTTATCGACATGGGGCAGGAACAGCAGGTATCGGCTTTGGAATATCTGCCAAGAGCAGAACAAGGGGCACCGGGGAGCATCAAGAAGTTTAAATTCTTTGTGTATTAAATCGTACATCCACGATATTCGCTTATGAAGTCGACATAGCAATGCTTTGAAAGTCAATCGGGTACATATCATTGATATGTATCCGATGTTTTTTTCTTACTCAAGCTGATTTAATATCTTTGCGTATTAGCGCTCTTGGCGAGATTTTTTTTCCCAAAGATACTTGCTCCTGCATAACTGTCACGAATAAGCAAGCTACAGAGCTGTTGATGTAAATTATCTCGCAAAGTACGCAAAGACGCAAAGCTGTTTTTAGAGTGCAAAGAGTTCAAGAATAACTCTTATTTTGTAGAGACATATGGATTGATCAGATAAACTTCATATTCTTACAGACTTTGCGTCTTTGCGCTCTTTGCGAGAATTCTTTTTCCCAAAGATACTTGCTCCTGCATAACTGTCACGAATAAGCAAGCTACAGAGCTGTTGATGTAAATTATCTCGCAAAGTACGCAAAGACGCAAAGTTTTTTTTAGTGCGCGAAGAGTTCAAGAATATCTCTTATTTTCTGGATACATATGGATTGATCAGATAAACTTCATATTCTTACAGACTTTGCGTCTTTGCGCTCTTTGCGAGAAATTCTTTTTCACAAAGATACTTGCTCCTGCATAACTGTCACGAATAAGCAAGCTACAGAGCTGTTGATGTAAATTATCACGCAAAGTACGCAAAGACGCAAAGTTTTTTTAGGATGCAAAGAGTTCAAAAATATCTCTTATTTTCTGGATACAGACGGAGCGATTTTTTAGAGGCTTCATACTCTTTAATATCTTGGCGTCTTTGCGCTCTTGGCGAGAATTTTTTAGCACGAGATTTTCCACACTAGTATTTTGTTAAATCATTTGACAAAAAACAGGGTCGCGAAAAATCGTCATCTAGCTCAAAATATTCAACTTTTGGTCAGCTCATTTGGTATCTGGCAACAGCAGTTTACGCCCACCACCGGCAAAACCCAAGCTCCTAGGGGTCGAAACCTTAGGGTTTATCTCGTAAAGTCTTAGGTCTTATCGAGTAAACCCTAAGGTTTTACCACCCAGGAGCTTGGGTTTTGCCACCCATTTTTCAATTGACAAAATCAGAATTTTATAACCTACTGATAATCAAGCAGATATAAACTACTGCAAAATTCGCGAATTTAAGTCATTCCCGCACTGCTGCGACAAATTCGCCAATTTCAGAGCCGATTATGTCAATAATTCTCGCAAAGATACTTGCTCCTGCATTACTGTCACGAATCAGCAAGCTACAGAGCTGTTGATGTAAATTATCTCGCCAAGTACGCAAAGGCGCAAAGCTTTTTAGTGCGCGAAGAGTTCAAGAATATCTCTTATTTTCTGGATACAGAAGAATCGATTTTTTAGAGGCTTCATACTCTTTTAATATCTTGGCAAGAATTCTTAGCTTTTCTTTATATAAAGGCAGTTTGGGGGATTGAAGGAAAATGGGGTTATGAATTGGAGACCGTTCTCAATTCCACATTCTGCGATGAAATGCACTCAATGAACACCCGATGATGTGTCACCAGCCGTTTTATGACCCATCATCGGGTGTTAAGGTAATCATTCTTTCTGAAAGAACAAAATCTATTCACTTCTTTTTGTTCTGAGCTTGCTCTTCGCTCACCAAGCATATTGCGGCATTTTTTGTGGCACCCGCCAGGAAAGTGCGTATTAGGCTACGTCCTATTACTGAAATGCTTTACGATTTTGTCTTTCCTGTATTGTTTGTTTCCTCATTTTTTTAGATTGTCTTGCTTTCAACTCAACCTTGTTTTTATTTGTTTTCATTGTCAGATTCACCTTTGGCTGGCAGACCGTTCTTTTTCTGTATAAGTTCCTTGATAGCACGGTCATAGTCACTTTCATATTGCAGCATTTCCATCCTACGATATTTCTCAAATTCTGCAATTGCTTTCTTCTTGGCTTCCTCATGTGAGATTGTCCCTTTACCAACGAGCAACTGTCTGCCTGACAATGTCATCAAGTCATCTAACTTCTTGATCCATTCCACCATCTTCATAGGAATCTGTTGCAAAGCCTGTACTTCTGCGAAGTCCAGATACTGTGAAACCAGCAGATTCAAGTATGTCAACTCTTGCTCTGTTAAATAGTTTTTTGCTATCTGCACATCCTCCTTAGTGATATAACCACCCTTGAAGTTGGTCATGCCTACCATCGGCTTTTCTGCATCCACACGCTCATAGATAACCTCTGCGGCAGTATGCTGATGAGCAGCATAGTGCAACTTGTTCTGCACTGTGGCAAAGAACATGCGGGTCAAATTGTCCTGTGGGTCATAGTCTATACTGGTAGCAAAAATGTCCGTCACTTGCTGATACAAGTTCCGCTCACTACTGCGAATATCACGGATGCGTTGCAACAGTTCACGAAAATACCTACTACCTTTACCTTTCAGCCTATCGTCGTCCAGCGTAAAGCCTTTTTGAATAAATTCACGCAGATGAATCGTGGCCCACTGACGGAAACGAGTGGCCACCTGTGACTTCACACGAAACCCTACAGCAATAATCATATCCAGATTGTAGTGGCTCATGTTTCTACGAACACTTCTATTTCCCTCCTGCCGAACTAACAAAAATTTTTTGTGAGTTCGTTCTGGGTCTTGCTCATTCTCGGCATATATTTGATTGATATGATAGCTAATATCCTGCTGCGAAGCATCAAACAGTTCCATCATCTGCTCCACATTGAGCCATACATCTTCACCCTCGAATCGCACATTAACTCGAGCTATTCCGTTATCATCTTGATAAATCAAGAATGCTTGATTCCCTTTTTCCAATTCGTTGTTTTCCTTTTTTGCCATATCTCCAATAACGTTTTATTGCAGGTTCTATTGTTTGTTGATACAGACATAATGCCTCCGAATATCTCTGGTAAAATGGATCGGCAGAACTGTCTTAGAAATCCTCCATGATTCACTGGAGGTAATCCTTGTCCAGTGTGCTCAATGACTTTATTCTTTCGTTTTTCCATATCTCGTTTCGTTTGCAAAGTTACTGATTTTCAAAAACAATCAAAAATACTACTCCCTTAATTTAATTTGTTATTAGAAACATCCAAGTAATTGTGTTTCTGATTCTCCTAAAGTTTGAGTATCAATAATATTATTCAATTCTTTCTTTAAGCATACATTCCTAATACTTTCCATGGAAACACCTTTATATACTCTCTCAAACTCTCCTTTTACATAACCATGAAACTCTCCATCATCGATATCACCATCAATATCAAAATTTTCACCAATATCTTTCATTAATAATGTTTGTTCATAGTCTGTTTTTGTTATTACTATACATCCGCTGGGAAAAAGCTTAAGAGTATTGGCTTTAATTCTCCACTCTCTAAGCCACGTATAATCTCGAACTTTAGGCTTGTACTCTACGCAACGCCAATAAAGACATTGGGGCAGTTTCCCAAAATCATCATTCGTCCCATAGATAACTGGTCTGCATCCTAAATCAAATAGAATGTCCTTTTTTATTCCTACTCCATATGGTGCATACATCGGTTCTTGGTAACAGTCAAAGATTTGGAACATATTATATAAAGCAGTCAATGGCGCTTCCGTAAAACAGATATAGCCATTCCTTTTTATATCTTTTAGTTCACCATCTGCAAGAATTCTCAACAAAGTCTCAAATGCATTACAACCTCTAGTGAAATGAAAAAGATAGTCTGAGATATCTTCCCGTGCAGCAAGTATGGCTTTTAATGTAGAGTTAACCATCTTATAATTTAAACTTTTTTCGTTATTCATAGCCTTGTACACGTTTTGTCAAAACATAGCTGTCATTATCTTTGTAGGGTTTATACTTTTCACAACTTACAGTTCCATTTATGAAAGGTCCTAATTTTTCTAAACCACCACCACTTATCACACACTCGCCCTGTTTGTTAATATAGAAATCTCCTCCAACACCTAATTCATGAACTAAAGCCAACCCTTCTGAAAAATCATTTGCCCAGGCAAATCGTGGTTTAATGATTAACTCCATTTTTTCATTGATATATCCGTATTTTCCTCCTATACATACAAATGCCATCCCTTCCGAGAATTTTCCTGCATTTCTTAATATTGGAGGGCAAAGAATTGCTCCTTCAGAATCCTTATAACCATACAATTTGCCCTCTTTAAAACATAATGGAGACTCTAATTCTTTGATTTTTTTACAATAATCAATATTGTTGCCATTAATTAAAATGACTTTGGCAACAGCCTTTTCCAGTTCAATTTTATTGGGAAAAACACATGGAATTATTTCGTTCAAATATATATCGATACAGCCAAACCATTGACCTTTTTGGACTATTGATACACCATTGTTAAAGTCGTAAGCCCAATCATATTTTGATGGAATCTCTATTTCATCTAAGCCATTCTTTACATATATACATCCTTTAGTATTAATATATCCAAAATCAACATCATATCGAACTTTTGCCCTTCCATTTTCGAATGCATGGATTTCATTATATTTGCATTCAACTATCTCGTCTCCATTAACGTCAATAAATCCATACCCCCGCGATATATCATAGACAGGTAGTAGACCATCGTGAAATGTATTCCCCATATGATCATATTTTTTCCCTCTCCTCGATTCTGAGTTACTAAGCCACCATCGACTATCCTTCATGTAAAAACGATAAAAGGTTCCATCTGTTTTAACGATGCCTATTGGAGATTCACCAGTATAATAACTTTTTAAAACTCTAATCCATCCATCTACAATTTTCTCCATAAAATAATTATAATCTTCATCACCTTTTTCTTTTGTTAATTCTGAGGTCGAAAAAAGAACATTATGACTATTTACATCTATTAATTCAAGACCATGATTCACTATGGCCACATTGCCATCGCAATCATCAATATAATTATACAGTGCGGGTATAAGTTCTTTACCATCATAATCTAACAATCCACATTTATGATTGTCAATTACAAGAAGATAATTACCTTTCATATCTGCTTCGCAAATATATGTATATTTAGGTTCACAGACAATATGGCCCTTTAGATTGCATATTCCATACAATTGATGTTTCCAATCACCTCCTTCAGGAACACGTTTGGAACATATAACAACATTGCCAACAAAACCACACAATTGATATGGTACCTCGTTCACTGTACCATCTTCTAAAATAATTCTATCAGATTCTATTCTTATCTGATTATGTTTTTCTAATATTATATTATCAAACTCTTCACTTTTTTCTGTAATCGGTATTGGTGGGAAAACACTCGTATCTCCTTTTACAGATTTAAAATCAAATTCGTAAGGGAATGCATTTTTCCTAATTTTAGAGTCATAATCCGCATCATAAGGATAAGTATTTCCATCAATGTCAATCAATACAAACTTTCCATTTTCTCGAGCTACCGCTAATTCACCTTGACACCAGAGATATGCATCTAATTCTTTAATATATTTAGAAGTATAAACACTTTCATAATTTAGTATTTTTATTGTACCTTTATCTGCATCAAAGACTGCATAAGAATTTACCATTAATCGTTCTTCACTTCTAAATGTTTCTCTCCACCTATAAACTACACGAAATTTGTTTAAGGTGAATATATAAATATCTTTTGAACAACTAAAATTTAAAGAAACCATTTTATATATTATATTTTTCAGTAAATTAATGCTTTTACAACCTATACCTCCAAGCATCTCTTTCCTTGCGAATCTATTGCCGACATTCACCAGGAGCAATGTCAGACTCACGTTTGTAGGTAAGATATATATTGTTGATGGAGCCGTAGCTGGCACGCTTGGATACACCAGCCATGCCGAGGTCGGTGTAGCGCAGTAGCATCTTCAGAAAGATTCTGCCCATTAGTGCCAAAGTCACTGCTAAAATCAGCATTTCGTGCAATGGCGTTCATCATAGTGAACATAAGTTCTATGCATATTACAACAACTATTCTCATGTAATAATACTCCATATTGATTTGTTTTGTTGCAAAAATACCAAAAAATAGGAAACTGCAGAATTTTAAATATAAAATTGTATAAAAAGGGTTCGATTTTGTATGCAAAAAAACAAAATAGTCTATTTTCCTATAAAACACTTATTAATAGCCATATTCATAATTTCAATTATATCGCATTAGGTTATAATACCTTCTCGTTAACAACGCATATGGTTTATAGATATTCGCACACGTGAAATATTAAGGATGCTTGTCGTCTCTTATTGCTTGCAATGCCGCAAATAGATTCCATAGAAGGATGTAGCCTAATACGCACTTTTCTGTGGAGTGCCACACAAAAATGATTGCCTGCTTTCTGATGACCTGCATAACTGTCACGAATCAGCAAGCTACAGAGCTGTTGATGTAAATTATCTCGCAAAGAGCGCAAAGACGCAAAGCTTTTTTTAGGATGCGAAGAGTTCAAGAATATCTCTTATTTTCTGGAAGGCGGAGCATTCTTAGTTTTATACCACACCACCATATCTTTGACTAACATAGTTGTAAATGGTATCTCGGTAGTAGTTTATACTTTCTTCGCTATAACTCTCTGGAAGTTCTTGCCACAAAACATCACGTATGGTAATGATAAGAGTAGCACGAGTCGTTGGCTTATCAAATGGATGATCCATACCAGCCAACTGTTCCTTTATTTTGGCAAGCAACTCTATGGCTACATCCTTCAGCTTCTTGACTTCTGTCTTTGACAGATTGTCTTTCAATAGGAGGTCGTAGAGCGAGAGCTCTTCATCACTCTTGAATCCTTCTCGTACATAACGCTTCTCTTCTTCGCTGAGAGATTGAGACAGATGCATCAACTCCTCGAAGGTCTTCTCTATCGTTGCGCGATTCTGCTCCTGGTTATACGCTTGAATAATCTCCTGATACTTTTCGTAAAAGTTAATTCTGGATGGATTCTCTGCTAATAGTCGAGCCAGACGTTCCTGAAGTAAGTCTTGAATGTCTCTTAGTACGAGATTCTTGTCTTCACGCTTGGCAAACTCTCTTCGCAATAAATCGAAGTCGATACCGCTGATGTCAAATCTACGTCCACCACCATCAGCAACCATCACAGCATTGGAATCTATTTCAAGATGCTCATTGACAATATCATTGATTGCTACACTCAGGTCTGTGATGTCCGCGTGCTTACGCTTTTTCTGCAATTCCTTGTAGATGGCTTCCAGAGCATCTTTCTTTTTGCGCATGTCTTCAGTTATATCTTCACGATCGAGATATTTCCAAAGTTTGAGCAAGGTAGTCGCAAATGTGCAGAACGACTTACGGGTTTCAATCTTATCACAAAGCTGGTTTGCTGCCTTCTTCAGAAGTGACAATTTCTCAAATGACATTGCATCAATGAGTTCCTGCAATTCAAAACCTTTATCATGCAGAAATGTTTCCGCTGTCGCTATGATTTCCCAAACATTCTTTATCAGTTCTTCCTTGTTGACTGTCGGGTCGTTGCCGCCGTCTCCGCCGTCAGGATTAGCTGTATAGTCAGCCAGAGCTTGACGGAGTGCTTTCACAATACCTATATAGTCAATTACAAGACCATTCGACTTTCCTTCCGCCACACGGTTAGCACGGGCAATGGTCTGCATCAAGGTGTGCGCCTTCATGGGTTTATCAATATAAAGGCATGACAGCGTTTTTACGTCAAAACCAGTCAGCCACATGGCGCAGACAAAGACCACGCGCAGTTTGCTGTTGGCATCCTTGAACTCCTTATCCAGCTCCCTTTTCTCCATTTTCTCACGATGTGGAGTGATATCAAGTTGCCATTTCTTGAATGTCTGTATCTCGTTCTGCTCCTGCGATACAACAACTGCCATTTCGGTTTCTTCCATCCATTGCAGTTTACGCTTCATCTCCTGAACTTCCTGTTGACAAGGATCTTGCTCAATACGCTTGCGCAGAACTTTTATCTCTTTTTGCCAATACTCCTGCACGTAGTTATACATACGGACGCAAGTCACCTTGTTGAAGCTTACCATCATAGCCTTACCGCTTGTCCACAAGTCGCTATAATGACGCACGAAGTCCTGTGCCACTACTCGCAGTCGTTTCTCGGCGGTCAACAGATGTACCTCCTGTGCAAACTCACGCTCCAGCTTGGCTTGCTGTGAAGGGTCCAAGTCCTCTTCATCTAATCTAGCGGCAATCTCTGCATTGATTTCCGGATTCTTCAACTCTTGAAGTTTCTCACCGCGATTCTCATAGTAGAGAGGAACCGTTGCCTTATCCTCTACGGCACGTTTGAAGTCATACACAGATACGTACTGCCCGAAGGTACGAGTTGTGATATTATCGTCTCGCAACAAAGGCGTACCGGTGAAACCAATACGATTTGCTGTTGGCAACATGTGCATGAGGTTGTCGGCAAAAACACCATTCTGTGTACGGTGTGCTTCGTCACTCATCACGATGATGTCATGATCAGGATAGATTGGTTCGGCATCTGCCTTGTTGAACTTCTGTATCAGCGAAAAGATGAACGAAGGATTGCCGGTCAGTTTCTGCCGAAGATCATCACCGCTATGTGCAATGAACTGCTTGGCTTTCAATCCTCCCAACAGTCCGCAATTCTCGAAGGTGTCACTTATCTGTTTGTTCAACTCATCGCGATCGGTCAGCACCACAATCGTTGGTGAACCTTCAAACTTACGTCTGATCTTCTGAGCCAGGAATACCATCGAATAGCTCTTACCAGAGCCCTGGGTGTGCCAAAACACCCCCAGCTTACCCTTCATTTCCTCTCGATGGCGATACATCTCCACTGCTTGGTTTACACCCAGGTACTGATGGTTGCGTGCCAGAATCTTGACGGTTGAACCTCCACTGTGGTCGAAGAGAATGAAATTTTCAAGCAAATCCAGCAGATTCTCCTTTTTACAGATACCACGCAGCATTGTTGGCAGTTCGATATTGCCATGATCCAACTCTGTCAATCGCTTCCACTCATGGAAGAACTCCCATTTTGCGCCCACTGTACCCACACGGCTTTCCATGCCATTGCTCAGCATAATCATGGCATTGTGGTGGAATAAATGCGGTATGGTATCAAGGTAGTCTCGATAGTTGTCGGTATAAGCATTCTGTATGTCCTGGTCATGATTCTTCAGTTCGATGAAGATAAGCGGAAGACCATTCACGAAGCACACCACATCTGCTCTGCGCTTGTGGATAGGTCCCTTTATCCAAAGTTCTCTGACTGCAATAAACTCGTTGTTATCCACATTGGCAAAGTCCATAACCTTGGCACGTACCAGCTCCGTCTCGCCATTCGGTTTAAGGCGAGTAACAGGCACACCATCACGCACGTAACCATACTTTTCCTCGTTGATCTGCATCAGCGTCTGCGAGCTCATGTAGCTGGTCATGCGCTCGATGGCTTCTGTCAACTGCTTGTCGGTCATCCATGGATTCAGACGTTTCAAGGCCAAGCGAAGATGCCGTGTCAGTACGACCTCGCTCTGTGTCTTGCGTCCCAGCGTACCTTGTTCACCAAGTACCTCATTGTCAAAAGCATACACAGACTTCCAGCCAAGCTCTTTTTCCAAGAGTTCGGCTGTTGATTTCTGTATCAGTTGGTCTTCGCTATAGTCCTTTGCCATAATTATCCAAAATAATGATTTATGCCATTTGTTTCAGTTTCTTTTGAAGAAAGAACAATACCACGCCGCAATACGGAATCAATCTTGACTTTCCATCTTTTATATGCCTTGAACTGTATTTCTCAATATACTTTGAAAGAACAGCCTTGTTCCAAGGCTTTCCTCCATTATGCGCAATCAGTTCTTTTTTACAGCTTCCCAAGTGTTCTTCCTATTCTCTTTAAGAATAGGGGTGTTGAGATTCAGAATATCGTTGATTTCCTTATTATATTGTTCGTTTGAAGAAACAATTTCCCCATCCATTTTATAAGACAGCGTTGCTATGAAATTTGCATCAAGTGGAGTAAACGAAATATCCTTACTACCCTTCAGTCGGTCACAATGTTCCTCGTTTCCAATATGACCAGGGCAACAAATCACCATATTAGAATAATCCAATTTCTTATCGTCATGATTTTCACGACTCTGTATATGTTCAACTCGATGATCTTCATCTGTAAGGACATAGTTTATACCATCTTTCTTATATAGTCTGTCCTTGTGAGGAATACGTCGCATACAATAGGCACAAATGTAGCCTTGCTCTTCTAAAAGGGCATCAACAAGTTCCGGGATTGAGTTATAATCAACCCCAGGAGTGCATCTATATTCCTGCCACTTTTTGGGTTCTGATTTCTTTTGAATAAGTATCATAATCAGTCTTCGTAAAAAGATAGAGTAGCCTCAATTTTAGACAGTTCAGGATTTGCATCACTTCCTGGTCGCTCCTGCATTTTTTCTAATGCAGATCTGGCATCAGAGTATTTTTCAGCATCAATCAATGATTCAATATTTTTTATTTCATTGTCAACAGCTAAATCGCGAGGGGGCTGGTCCATATAGACCTGCATGATGGTAGACGCATCCAAACCGTAAGTATTAAGTTCTTTGTGACTATATATGCCATCCTTGTATTCCAACTTATACACCACGTTCTCAGGAGTGTTTTCTACAGATGACATTACCAATGGCGCATGAGTACTGACAATAAACTGAATCTTTGGGAACGTGTTGTGCAAAGCCTTTAGGATGCATACTTGGAGTGCAGGGTGCAGATGCTCGTCAATCTCGTCAATGATAGCAGTACCGTGAGTCTGTTTATATGCCTCGTCACCATACATTACTTTGTTCAGTAATGCACAGCGAAAGGCAAGGTCAATGACAATGCTGACGAGGCGGCGATAACCATCAGACAGAAGGTCTGAGCGAACCTCTCTGCCATCACAGAAAATGAAGTAAACTTCATTGTCGTTATCTCTAACCTCCATATCCTCTATAATACGGCATCCATCAGGACCCAATGCGCTAGCAACAGCCTTCCTTACACATTCTATTTCCTGTTCGCCCTTTTTAGCTTCTTTCAGCACCAGCAGACGTTTAAGCCAGCAATCCAGCAATCCCTTACAGTCGAAGTTTTCAAAGTATCCAAAAGAAGGTTTCTGTGGATATTTTTTAAAAGACCTTTTCTCCTTATCAAATTTTCGAATTGTATGAATATCCTCTGTAGTGAAGTAAGCAAATAGTGGTAAGGCATTTCGCTGTACAGCTGTACCGTCAATAATGGAATGAGAATTCTTTTGAAGAAGTGATGCATAATTTCTCAATGGGAGTAGTCCAGAGACAAGATTACGCGCATTCTTCTTAGATCTCTTCTCTATATATAATGTAGGATATCCAAGTTCTCCTAAAAGAGGCTCATTGTCATAGAGGTGTTTTACAGAACCATCTGCCAATGTAATCTCAGGGCAATCTATTTCATCTAATTCGAATGCTATATTAATAGGCAATTCATCAGTTGCCACATCGTCATTCTTGATTTCTCTGAAATCGTCGTCCTCGGCACTTTTCCATTTTGTGTTCTCGTCACTGTATCCGCAAAAGAAAGCATTCATGACAAGGTTGCAAGCTCGTAGCAAAGAAGTCTTACCTACGGAATTATCACCGATAAGCAGATTTATGCCACGACGGAAATCTATCGATTTACTCTCGTAGCAGCGAAAATTGTTAATAGTAACTCTACGCATATCCTTATCTTTTTTTTGTTATTATTCGTTTTTATATTTCTATCTCACCACTCATCAGCTTGGGAAGCAAGCGGTCGCGGGCCTCGGTGAGGAGGCGGATTTGAGATTGATTCTTTAGAATCTTATTTGTCATTTCTTCCACAAAAGGACAGAATCTTTCAATCAGGTCTTTACGTGGAACTACCATCATTGTTCCCATCATTGCATCCGGCTTCAAATGCAATACGTTTACACCGTTTGCTAGTGGTGAAATCTGCTTGCTTATACCTCCATAACGCATTGCACAATACAAATATATAATTGGAACACTATACGGAATTATTTTTATTAAGTCCATTGAGAATGTCGCAGGCTCATTAAAGTCAGGAATCAATGCCACATGTCCTACTAATCGTCTTTCTTGTGTCATGTCCGTAACGCCCATGACCAAATCCCCCTTTTGGAGTGTTTGTTCTGGCTTATACTTACCAATGAACCTTTTTTCTGCATCTCGTTTATAACCACCAAACGCTTGGATGTTTTTTAAGTTGACCATTATACAACCTTCATCTGATATTTCATTTGATGAGTATGACTTACCACGAACGTAAGAAAACAATTCACCCAGAGTTTTCTTCTCCCACCCCTCAGGCACACCATCGACAATCTTGGTGTTTTCGTGGCCGGGGAAGTGGAGGTCAACGAACCATTCCTTATAGAGTCTCTGTGCCGCTTCTTCCAATAGCTTTATCTGCTTCTGATAGTTCTCTATCAAAGAGTCGTAGCGAGAAAGGATAGTAGCGATGCGGTGCTGAGTTTCAAAAGAGTCCACAAAGGAAATATCAAAATCTCTCATGGTCGAGAGTAAGAGATTCTTTTGAGCAGAACCATTTGAGCTATTTATGAAGTCATGAACCTTACTCTTTAACAGATAATATAGATAGTTAGGAACAACTTGTAAAGTATCTGCTCTTACGATAGCAACACTCTTTTGGAAGGTTGTTTTTCTCGTTTCAGGAATATCCTTTACGAGTGCCATTCTGCCAATTGTACCACTATTGGTTATTAGAATATCATAGGCTGCAAGGTTGGTTCTTCTATCTGCATCGCGAAAATCATCTTCTGTTATTTGACGAGCATTCTCATAATGAATGGTTTCATCATACACATCCTTACAACTGATAAAGTAATACCCAGAGCCATCATGGTTCTTACAGTCACCATGTTTGCCATCGGTTATAGTCAAGGTGATGTCTTTGAGTTTTGTGGTTCTCATACCTCATCCTCCTTTCTTTCATTTCCCCATTTAGCTTTTGCAACTTCAAGGGACTTTTGTATCTGTTGTACGAGGACATCGCGCGGAGGCAATTCTGTCATATACTGAGCGACCTTTATTCCCGATTTGTCGAGTTGGAGAAGTTCAATCTGTTCCTCAGGCTTTGACGACAATGCTGTACGTTCGTATAGCATTCCATCAATTTCTTTGCGAAGCTGACGAACGCTCCATCTATTGGCTGATGCCAGCGTGAAATAATAATCACGTTGCAGTTCGTCTTTCAATGGCAGTAGCTCCACGAAATGTGACCATGATAATTGTCGTTCGGTTGACCCTATTGGTTTTATCTCGTTTGCCATGATTTACTTCGTGTTAAGAGTTTCCCATTCCTTCATGATCTCACTCATCAGCACGTTGGCTTCTTTGTTGAGTGAGGCGAGTTCTGTATGGATTTCATTCATACGCTCATGGAAGTCAACGCCATCGTCTTCGACTTCAGCAACCCCCACGTATGCACCGGGGGTAAGGCTATAGTTCTTCTCACTGATTTCGTCGATGGTTGCAATCTTGCAGAGACCCAGCACATCCTGATATTCGCCTTCAAGACCGAACTTTGAAGTGAGCCAAATGGCTTCGTTTACCATATCCTTGGCTTCAAGAGTAACAGCAAGTTCCGCCTCATTGGAGGCAATGATAGCTTTCAGTTCATCCTTCTCCTTTTTCTTTTTTGTCTTTTTGAGGGCATCATGTTGGTCTTTGATATATTTTTTGTACATCGCCTCCTCGGAGTTGAGCACACCAAGGGCTTTCTCGAAAGTCATGTCACGATCTTGCCAAGCTACGCTATCATGTCTTTCGGCATGTTCGCTAAGTGCATTCCAATACTCATTGATAAGCGACTTATACTTGTCCTGCTCTCCACGATAGAGGTGTACAATAGCTTGCAGGTTTTTCAACTGCCACTCTGACCACTCATTAAGAGTACGGTCAACAACCGTATAATAGTTGCGGGCATCGATGAAAAGTACACGATTCTTATTCTCTAAACGCTTTGCCTTGTCAAAGAACCACAGCGAGCAAGGGAGCGAGAGGGTATAGAAAAAGTTGTTGCCCACACTTACCATAACATCCACATCGCCTGTTAAAACAAGTTTTTCACGGATGTCACGATCCTTGTTGGCACTATCTGTTGCCGATGATGCCATCACGAATCCTGCACGACCATGGTCGTTGAGGTAGGCATAGAAATATGAAATCCAGAGATAGTTGGCATTACCAATCTCTTTTGTCTTAGCATTAACACCAGGCAAGCCGAATGGCAGACGACCAGCAGCAGATGCTGATTCCGACTTTACTTTATCAACATTGAATGGAGGATTCGCCATCACGTAGTCACACTTTCCTGCAAGGTTGTGTGCATCATGATAGAAAGAGTTGGCCTCATCACCAGAGACAATCCTGCCATTCAAACCGTGTACTGCCATGTTCATCAGACAGAGTTGGGCATTGTATTCCACCTTTTCCTGACCGTAGAAGGTCATCTGTGTATTGGCATTCATACCGCCAGCATTCACAAAGTCGCCAGTTTGAACGAACATACCTCCCGAACCACAAGCAGGATCAAGCATTACGCCCTGTTCTGGCTCCAGTACATTTACGAGCATCTTTACCAAAGACTTAGGAGTGAAGAACACACCATCGTCTGATGCTACAGCCTTGGCAAACTTACTGAGGAAGTACTCATAAATACGACCTATAACATCGCCACCGATTTCGTCGAGTGTCTTGTTATTAAAGATACGAAGGAGTTCACGCAACAGTTCATCGCTGAACATAGTGTATGATTTAGGCAGAATACCTGTCAACTGTTCGCTTTGTTCTTCGACCAGAGTCATAGCGCGATTGACAGCTTCGCCCAAAGGCTGGTCATCCGACAGATTTACCAGATAGTCAAACTGAGCCTCACGAGGAAGGTAGAGCGCACTTTTAGCAGCAAAGTCACTTGGTTCAACAGGCATTACGCGACCACCACGGCTTGGACGATTCTTCAGCAATTCTGCTTCAACCATCTTGAAGCGACTATAGGCGTATCTTAGAAACAGTAATGCCAATACCGGCATACAGTATTGGCTCGATGTCAGTTTACTCCCTGCACGAAGCAAGTCTGCCGACTCCCAAAGGTCAGCTTCCAGTTTGCGAATATTTATCTTTTCAGTCATTTGCTTCAATTATAAAGGTTATTCATTGCTTACAAGGTCGCTCATTTTAACCTGTAGGATTTCTGCAATCTTTTTGATTGTCTCTAATGAAGGCTGTGCTTTGTTGGTACACCACTTACTAATAGTTGCAGGGTCTTTTCCCATTTGCTCTGCTAACCATTTTGCTGTTTTGTGCTGTTCAACAAGCACCACTTTCAATCTGTTGAGGTCTTTTTTTGCCATTATACAAAATTTAATGCAGCTAAAATACTAATTTTTCATGTAAAACGTGCAAGAATAAGCAAAAATATGACAAAATGCAGCCATTTTCTTTGCCTTTTAGTTCAATTGAGACTAAAAATCACAAAATTGACACCAATGTTACTATTTTGTTACCCAATTTACAGACTTTGCGTCTTTGCGTACTTTGCGAGAAATTCTTTTTCCCAAAGATACTTGCTCCTGCATTACTGTCACAAATAAACAAGCTACAGAGCTGTTGATGTAAATTATCTCGCAAAGAGCGCAAAGACGCAAAGTTTTTTTTAGTGCGCGAAGAGTTCAAAAATGTCCGTCACTTGCTGATACAAGTTCCGCTCACTACTGCGAATATCACGGATGCGTTGCAACAGTTCACGAAAATACCTACTACCTTTACCTTTCAGCCTATCGTCGTCCAGCGTAAAGCCTTTTTGAATAAATTCACGCAGATGAATCGTGGCCCACTGACGGAAACGAGTGGCCACCTGTGACTTCACACGAAACCCTACAGCAATAATCATATCCAGATTGTAGTGGCTCATGTTTCTACGGACACTTCTATTTCCCTCCTGCCGAACTAACAAAAATTTTTTGTGAGTTCGTTCTGGGTCTTGCTCATTCTCGGCATATATTTGATTGATATGATAGCTAATATCCTTTTGTCCAAGATACTTTTTCCAGCATAGCTATGTCGAATAAATAAGTTACAGAGCTGTTGATGTAAATTATCTCGCAAAGAGCGCAAAGGCGCAAAGTTTTTTTAGTGCGCGAAGAGTTCAAAAATAACTCTTATTTTCTGGATACAGACGGAGCGAGCAGCCAAAATTGGCTGCTTTAATTTTGAAGATATTTTTAAACAATGCTTACTTGCATATATATATACATTTTTTTTTGTAATCTAAAGCAAAATCTTTCTCTTTAAACAAAAAAGAATTCATTCGAGGATATTTAGTATTTTTAAATCTAAAGGCAAGTGATGTTTTATATTTATCAATTTCAACGTCAATATTCTCGCATAGACCAGTTTTTTCTTTTGCTAATTGATTGGCAATATCTCCGCATGTTACTTCTATTTCTTTGTTTGGTATAATTCCAAAATTATCAGGAATGATATTACGCTGATATCCTGTATCAAATAGAATACGTGCTTTCTTTCCTGCAATTTTGCCATTTAAATAAATAGAATTTAGAAAAGCATCCTTATAGTCATCGTGATTTTTCCATTTAATAATGCTTTGTATATTCTTTTTCTGACGATCAAATTTAGCCATATATTTTTCTTTCAAGTTAAACTCCCAAATTTCTCGTTTTAAGAAATCTCCTCCTAATATGAAATTGGGGGTATATTGTTGAAATTTACTTTTCAAATCAATAACAAAGCATCGAATAGTTGAATAAGAAAAGCCACCTAATGATATGCTGTCTAAATTAAGATCAACAGCTTTTATACGCTTTCCAAATGTATTCCCTATTGTTGCATTGCTTTCTGGCAATATTATATTGCAGGAATCAACTGCATATGTAGAATCTATCATGCAAACTGATGCACCTGTATCAATTAATGTTTGAACTTGATGTGATGTCCCGTTGTGTGATATTATTACATCTGTGAACATCATGTTGTTTTTTAAGGTAAGTTCACTTTGAGCATGAATACCAAGTGAAAAAGGTACAATTAAACTGCAAAATAATAAAAAGCGATTAATCATATTTTTAGATTTTTGATTCAAAATATATGTTGTAAGTATTACAACATACAAATCGAGTTTGTAGCACATCCTGATAATAAGCAAGTTGCATATAATACGGTAGAAAAGTCCTGTCGAGGATGTTTTGAGAATGCAAAATCGTGCAGATTTAACGATTTTAACTTGAATTAATAATAGCAGGATTCACATTAATAACGCAACTCCTTCCTGAAGACTGTGATATCCTGAGGCGGACTATCATCCGTTCCATCGCAATAGAGGGCATCATCGGACACATGGCTACTCATCCCATCCATTCCGTTGAAGCTGGTATCATTCTTATTGCAGACGGTTGTGACATGACAAAAGGACGTGCCAGCATTCCTTTGGAAATACCATCAAAACCGACTGAAGGCGATATCCACAAGTATTCTGCAAACTCTATCGAAAAGGTTAAAATAGGGCGGGGGAATGAACGTCCTTTGAAGATTGAGATACACATGAGGGCAGATGTTGGCTTCTTCCAAGTCGAGGAAGTCCTAATTCCCAAGATTCCGTCAAGTCTAGCCAAGAGCCTGCTGGAGTTGTATGCAGGAGTTGAGGACGAGGAAATGAAACGGTATATGTAATGTCAAGTTTAAATACTGATCCTATTCTCTAACCCAATAATATTCAAAAGACAGTTCTTTTCAAGCTCTTTTGTTTACTGGCTGCAAACCTGCTCCTTGTATTCCAACATCAACTCGTCAGCCAAATACTCATCACTGCGGCAATGCATGTCGGCCACACCCTCACTGATGAGTTTATACGTGTCAGAATCATAGAAGAAAGCCAAGGCGTCCTCAAGCGACAAGCCTGATTCCTTTGCAAAGATAGCCACTATCCTTGCATATTTCATCTGAAGTATCGTCTTGTTGGCTTCCATAGTTAAATCCTTTCAGCTTTAATGAAATGAAGATGACGGTCAAGCAAATGGCCACATAGTCGAGCCATTCTTCATCGTAACTTGGAAAGGATTTGATGGTAAAGTCAAGTGTTTCCTCATCCAGTTCATACTCATTAATGAATGCCTCCTTGCCTCTACGAGTGAATCGCTCGGCATAGCGGACGGCCTGTTCACGAATGGCTGTCAGATAGAACCCCTTTCCGAAGTCCAACTTGTCGCGTGAATGCAGCACGTCGGGCTTTTCAATTATCGAGGTCGATGCGTGATAGAGTCTCATGCCAGCGCTCCCCTTTCTTTTAACACTTCAGTCAATTCCTCTACAAGATAGTCCTTGCTGAACGTGTGCAACACGTCATAGCAGGGCACAATATAGTCGTTCAGTACTCCAGACGACCGCAGCGCACCATACACCTGCGACGCACTCTTATTAAGCGCATCCGACAGGCTGCCAACACAGAAGGTGATAAAGTCCAAATGCTCCGTTCTCATACTTCATATACTTTTGGGTTCAAAGTTACAAAACTTTTTCTATATAGCATCCTTTTAGTTTGAATTTCTGTGTATTATCTCCCAAAAAGACCGCCACAATGGACGGCCTGTAAGATATAATAATATGGAGAAACAAAGGGCGGGAAAGGCTACGGGTAGAAACATATGGATTGATCAGATAAACTTCATATTCTTACAGACTTTGCGTCTTTGCGCTCTTTGCGAGAAATTCTTTTTCACAAAATTGGTAACATCCAAATAATCAGAGCGTTTATTGAAGAAAACTTAGCTTTTGCTGAAAATAATTGTAACCTCAAAGGGCTTATTGTAATTTTGTTGTGTCATGAGATAACTTACCTATCATGAGGGAAATGTACAATCTAACATAACAAATACGCTTATGAAAAAATTTAGTAAGGTCGTCAGTGCATGTATTCTGATGTTAACCTTTTTCCAAAACACTAAGGCTGAAACAACGTTTCCGTTTCTAACCTTTTTAACCCAAAATGGTAATTCTACCACCATGTCAGTCACATCTTTATCCATGACAGTGTCGGGTTCTACGCTCTCTGTCACGAATGCAGAAGAAACAAAATCGTTTCAACTTGCTGACTTAGTCAAGATGTATTTTTCCAATTCATCTACGGGTATCAGCGACATTAGCTCGGATACGGAGTCACAGAAAGTAGATGTGTATACCATGAATGGTATTCATATCGGTCAATTTGCATCGCAGACAGAGGCGATGAAAGCTCTCCCCAAAGGAATTTATGTTATCAAGTCGAACAAGAAATCTATTCAAGTTGCTGTACAATGAAAAGAATAATATGCGTTATATCCCTGCTTTTGCTGGTATTAAATCTTTCAGCCCAGACTCTTCATGTAGTCGTCGGCAATACCACCTATATGTTTCCGGCAACTCAGGCTGGTGAAATGAATTATACCGATGGTAGTACACTTACGATTATCGACAAGTCATTTACGCTGGCTGATGTCAGTCGTATTTATGTAGACGACAGTGAAGTGACAGATAATACGGTTCAGGTGTCTTATTCTGGTTCTTCGGCTTCGGTCAAGGTGTCAGGAAATATTGCCAAATATATTGTTCCTACGATAAGCGGCGCCCATGTCAAACTGGTTCAGAGTGAGGAGGTTGACGATAATGTGGGTGAAATCACCTATAATCTTACCGGTACATCTACCGACGGCGAGTTTTATATGGAGGGCAGTTACAAGGCTACTATCGAACTCGATGGTATTACGCTTACCAATGTTACCCCTGTATATTCCGGTGCAGCTGTTCATATTCAGAATGGTAAGCGTATCAACGTGAAGGTGATTACGGGTACCGAAAATACACTTGTCGATGCAGCCAGCGGTTCACAGAAGGGTGCTCTTTATATTAAGGGGCATGCGGAGTTTAAACAGAAGGGTACGCTTAATGTAACGGGTAATCTGAAACATGCCATTAAGACGGGCGAATACTTCTCTTTGAAAAATGCAACGATAAATGTTCTTGGTGCTGCTGGCGGCGATGGTATCAACTGTGCGCAGTATTTCCTTATGGAGAGTGGTTCTCTTCATATCAGTAATCCGAATGATGATGGCATTCAGGTAGATCTTGATGGGGATACTTCTACTGGTGAGACGACAGATCATGAAGATGAGGATAGCGGCAATGCTTATATCAATGGCGGAACGATTACAGTGAATTCTTCTGCCTGTGGTTCATGGGACAGTGACGATAACGAAGCCAAAGGTACATCTTGTCTGAATGCCGATGGCGATATTACGATAACCAGCGGCACTGTTACGATGAAAGCAACGGGTTCCGGCGGTCGCGGTATCAAGTGTGATGGTGTCTTCACGACCACTGGCGGTACTGTAGATGTCACTACCACCGGTGCGCTCTATTATAATAATGGTACTACTGAAAACAAGGCTTATACGGGTAATACGGATAATATCAATTCTGATTATTACTGTGCTGCCAAGGGTATCAAGACCGGTGACAGTGATACCTCTACCGGTGGAATCGTTATCAGTGGTGGCACCATCAATGTTACCACGTCCGGCTATAATGCTGAGGGTATCGAGAGCAAGAATACCATAGAGGTGAATGGTGGTTATGTTACAGTCAATTCTTATGATGATGGTATCAATTCATCGCAAGATATGACGTTTTATGGGGGATATGTCTATGCACGCTCTACCAATAACGACGGTATAGACGCTAATGGTAATCTGTATATTAAGGGCGGACTAATCTTTGCCAACGGTAGTTCTTCTCCAGAACTGGCTGTCGATGCCAACTCTGAGTCGCAAAAGAAAATATATCTTACTGGTGGTACCCTTGTTGCTATCGGCGGACTTGAGTCGGGTGCCAGTTTGAGTCAGAGTTGCTACTCTACTTCTTCATGGAGCAAGAACACTTGGTATGCCATGACTTATGGTTCTACGACTTTCGCCTTTAAGACTCCTTCTAGTGGTGGTACTACGATGGTTGTATCGGCCTCCTCTACCCCAACCCTCAAGTCGGGTGTAACCGTATCTGGCGGTACTGAAATATTTGGCGGTGTAGGAGTACTCGATGCATCGGTTTCTGGCGGTTCTACCGTATCCCTTTCCAACTATAGCAGTAACGGTCAGGGTGGTTTTGGCGGTAATACCGGTGGAGGCCCAAAAGGATGGTAATAAATATTCTGAGTACTTATGGCATTACGCCATCAAGTAACTCAGAATTTTTTTTCTCTCTCGTTGAAAGTCAAATATAAATAAAAGAAGTGTTTGTGTTAGTTCTATTTACTAAAGCATGCCTAATTGCTTTTTTACAAATGCAAAGTTAAACAAATTGCCAAGATATTGCAACATAAACAAGCAAAATGATACAAGAAATATTACATAACTTACAATATGTAATTATTGCCGTTTGTATTTTATAAAAATGTAAGCAAAATACGGGAAAAATAAGCTATTTATGAAAAAAGACCCCAGCAAAAGCAGGAGTCTATGATGTCATTTCAAGGTAATCATTGATCATTAATCGGCTGCTGAACCTGATAGTCCTCACGGAGTATGAGGTTCATTCACTTAAATTATATACTAAAATATTAACGTGTAATCCTTCTATTCATTACTCAGTTTGCAAAGTTACTATATTTCTACGATTTGTACAAGAATTGCACCATATTACTGTTTATAAGCATCATATTTTTGGGAAAATCAAAAAAGCTACCATATGTATGTCTGCCCAACCTCTGACCATCGGGGCTTTCGGTATGGGTATAGACGTTACAAACGATAATACTTTTACCTTGAAAACCACTTTGGTTGGTAAAGTATGATTTCAAGGTCCGATTTAACATTATTAAATATAAATATGTCAAAGAATTCTACTTTTGCGTGATTTTTCTGCTAAAAAGTTTGTGTTATCAATGATTATTCGTATCTTTACAGCGTCAGTCCTCGCCAAGCCTCTTAACAATGCTCAAATCGTGCGAGGCGTTTTTTGTTTATACACATTTGAACATGGCGAATCTTATTCCCTTTACAAAACGGTTTGAATCTTCTGAAAATCTCATTAATTTGCTTGAATCTCGAGGTTTACAAATTTGTGATAGAAACAAAGCCATACAATACCTTGACAACATTGGTTATTACAGATTGTCTGCTTATATGTATCCTTTGTTGAAGATGCCCAAAACAGCACTAAAAACAGACGTTAAAGGAAGATACGACTATTATCCATATGAGAATACTACATACGGCCGATATTCATTTGGGCCAAATTATCTATCAGAATTATGAACGAAGAGATGAGCACGATCATTACTTCAAACAGCTGAAAAAGTGGTGTCTGCAATATCAGCCAGATGCTTTGGTGGTCAGTGGCGACCTATTTGATATTCAACAGCCTTCTGCTGCAACCAAAGCTTGCTTTAATCAGTATTTCGCCGAAATACACCGTTCCTGTCCGTCTATGAAAATTATCATGACGGCTGGTAATCATGATTCTGCTTCGCGCATTCAGGCTGACCACGTAATCTGGGATATGGCTCAGACGGTATTAATCGGAACTTCTCCTGCCTACGATGCGCAAGAGGGGTGGGAACAGAAATATATCATAAAACTGCCTGCTGGATATGTGGTGGCGTTGCCATATATGGCTGGTGACAGACAGGAGCAATGGCAACACTTGCTTCATTGCGTTGAAACTGACAATATAGCGCATCTACCGGTGGTGATGATGGCTCATACTGCGGTAGCTGGACTGGATCTGAAAGGGCATGATTTTGAAATCGGTACGCTTAAAACGCTGTCAATAGACCAGTTGGGCGAAGGCTATGATTATCTGGCCTTGGGCCATATCCATAAGCCACAAACGATCGGGCATCAGGAGGATGCTATGACGGAAGAGGTTACCTACCCTGCCCCGGTGGTTCGCTATAGCGGCAGCGCACTTCATGTAAGTTGTGATGAATCTTACCCGCATACGGTGAGTCTGGTAGATATCGATAAGCACGGTGGCCTGGTACATATCAAGCAATTACGAATAGACCAGCTTCGCCACTTCTATATATTACCCGAAGACCAAGACTGCTACACCGATGCAGAAGCCGCTATAGCCGACATCAAGCAATGGGCTGAGACCCACCGGTCGGGATATATTCGATTGAAAATGGATTATCAGGTGGCTTTACCTTCCAATTTTAACCAAATGGTATATGATGTGATTGATGCCTATCACGATGAGATACGATATAATCCGAAACTGATATGGATGGGCAAACCTACAGCGCAAGAGGGTGATTCGAACCGGCCTAAGATAGAAATCGCTGAACTGCAACAGATGAAAGATCCGATGCATTTTATCGCACAAACCATCGATAACTATCCCGGCCTTGACCTGGAAGAACTGCGTGAAGCTTTCGAAGAAGTAAAATTGGAAATGAAACGAAAAGATGAAAATTAAACAACTCCATTTACGAAATATTGCATCTATCGAACGTGCGGATATTGATTTTGAACACGATCTGGTAGACCCTATCACAGGCGAGCAAGCTCGTACATTTCTGATTGCCGGAAATACCGGTGCCGGAAAATCGGCTATTCTCGATGGTATCGCGATGGCGCTTTATAAAAATACACCAAGATTGGCGGGGGTAGAGAATCCAAGCAAGAATAACTATACGAATACGGATGGCGAAAATATCAGCGTGAATAGTATTGAGCAGTATACGCGTCTGGGTATCTCGCCTAAAGATGAATGTTACAGTGAGGTGGTCTTTGAGAGTAATGATGGACTGGAATGCCGCGCTCGCCTTACACTCGGCATTTATTTGGGTAGAACGGATGCCGATGGACAACGGCATCTGAAACATAATACGCCTAAATGGGAGGCGAAAATGGGTTCTGAGGATTGGGTGAATGTCGATAAAAAGACAGGTGAACCGATTCTGACGGCTATCGGTCTAAACTTTAAACAGTTTGGTCAGATGGCGATGCTGGCACAAGGACAGTTTGCTGCTTTCCTCACGGGTAATAAGAATCAGCGTGAGTTGATCCTCGAACAGTTGACGAATACTGCACAGTTCTATGAATATGGTGAAGCCATCAAGAATCTTTATGCCCAGGCTAAAGTGAACCAAAAAACGGTAGAGGTGCAACTGAAAGCCGAGAAAGAACATACCATGGCGGAGGATGAGGTGAAACAGTTGAACGATCAACTGACGCTACTTACTGAACAGCAGAAAGCGGAGGCGGAAAAGCGTCAACAGTTAGAAGGACAGATTACTGTACTGAAAAATTATCTGGCGGCAAAGGATGAAAAAGAGCAGCTGAATAAGCAGTTGACGGAATACCGACTCCATTTCAAAATACTTTCTGCTGATATCCTGTATCGCCAACAACAGTTGCAAATAGCGGATTCATATATACAAGAACTTCAAACCTGGTTGAAAAACCATGAAGAGCGTGAAGGGGTATATTCGCAGGTAGACCTGATCTCGGAACGACTAAAACAATGGCGCAAAAAGAAAGACGATGGCAGACGACTGGCAGAAGGTCTGGAGGCTGAAAATAAAAAGACGACACTTCTTGAACACACCAAAAATGTGGCTGATTCGGATTTAAAAACGTCAAAACAGAAAGTGGAAGCGCTACTAGAGCTTATCGATCAGCTGAAAGGGAAACTCTCTGCTCTTCATCCTGAAGAGATCGTACAGCAGATGGATGCGCTTCATCAACGCAAAGAAGCACTCCAGCAGTTACAGACCTTACTTCATAGATTACAGGAAGACCGTGCCGAAGCACAGCAGCTGAAACTTCGTATGCATGAGGCACAGCTACAGATAGATAAGCAAAAAGAGAAGTTGAAGCAAGCGTACACGGATTATACACTTGCGGATGAGAATAACAAAAAAGCTCAGACGCTGCTGCAAACCATGAAAATGAGTATGGACGATAAAATCATGGAACTGCGAAAAAGATTGCACGATGAACATGCGGATACGTGTCCGCTGTGCGGTCAACCGCTGACAGACCATCTCATGGATACTGATTTTAGCGAAATACTCAGTCCACTGCAACAGCATCAGGCAGCAGCTCAACAGGCTTTGTCGCATGCGCACGATCTCTATCTTCGGGAAAAGGGGGTATACGACCGGCAAAATGGCGAATTGCAAACATGGCAGACTGCAGCCGATAAGGCTGACCAGGCGAATAAAACGACGGAAGAAAAAATAAAAGTTCTCGCACGGTCTTGTGCACTTGAAGGAAAATCGCTGGCTGACGAAATTCCATCTGTGATAACGGCAATGGATCAAAAGATGGAAGAGCTGAAGCAACAACAAAAACAGGTAGAATCGTTAAGAAAGCAGATTGATCAAATCCTGGAGGACAAAAAACCGCTCGATGTTGGCTATCAGAAAGCGATTGCTCAACAGGGGGAATGTGTCACTGCTCTTACACGACATCTGGAGATGCTGAAAAATATGAAACAGCAGATCGAAACGATAACACACGATGTAGAAGTGCTCGATACGCAACTGCATACGCATCTGGATCGTTGGTATGCTGACTGGCAGACACAGATAGACGAAACGACGCTTCGCCTGAAAGCTGATGCCAAGGAGTATGGCGACAAAAAAGGGAATTTGGAGCGCGCTCGCGCGAAATCTTACCAACTGCAGCTTTGCATGGAGCAAATACAGAAAACGCAACAAGACGTAACGATACTGTATGCTGACTGGAATACGGATGCCCTGGAACCGAAATCGTATGGTACTGAGGATATGATCAATGTGTGGACAAAATTCTATGCTCTGGTGAAATCGCATGCAGAAAGAGTACGCACCGTAAATGATATCCTGAAGAATGAATATCAAGGGCTGGATATGTCTACTCTTGTAAAACAGCGTGATGATCTGTCTGCGTCTATTCAGAAACGGGCAGAGCAGATGGGAGGTATTCAGACGGCGCTGCAGAAGAATCAGGAAAATCGGGAAAGACTTGCTCTGATTACGCAAGAAATGCAACAGGCAGAAAAACGACTGAAAAAATGGGATATCATCAATAAATATTTCGGGGGAACAAAATTCCGTACATTGGTACAGTCATATATCCTTCGCCCATTGCTCAATAATGCGAATGTATATCTGCGCCAAATTACTGACCGATATGAATTAACCTGCAGCGAGGAAAACGAGCAACTGAGTATTTTGGTTCTCGACCGGTATAACAAGAATCAGGTAAGAAGTGCTACCGTCTTGTCGGGAGGTGAACGGTTTATGATTTCTTTATCACTCTCCCTAGCTCTATCTAGTCTGAATCGACCAGATATGAATGTGAATATTCTATTTATCGATGAAGGTTTTGGAACGCTCGACGAAAAGAGTCTGGACAGTGTTATGGAAACGCTCGAAAAACTACAGGATATAGCAGGACAAAACCATCGCCGTGTCGGTATTATCTCACACCGTGAAGAGCTTTACGACCGTATACCAGTGAAAATAGAAGTTCGCAAGAAAGGTGAAGGGCGTAGCTTTATTTCGACGACGTAATCGAAAAGAAAAGGCTACGGCTTATCGAAAAGGGATTAAAAACCAAGAAAAAGAAAACGGTCAACTGCTATGAACAAGAAAAAGACAGAGCTCTTACGAGCTACTGTCTTTTCTACCTGACAATCTTTTTAACACTTAAATCAACTAACTACTTCTTGAAATTTAGAGTCTGATGCGAATAGCTTTAAGCCATTTTATATGTCTGTATGCAAAAATATATGTCTATTTTAAAAAACAAATATTGCTATCTTTCAATCACAAATATATATAAAATAACGCCTCATGTCAAGTCGTTTTTCCTTCAAAATGCGTCAAAAAGGAGAAAAGCATGCGCCAAAAATTAACTTGACACATGCTTTTCTGTCATCTACGCTCGATGACCCATCAAATCATAAATAGAATTTATCTCGTTGAGAGAACTTTTATTTTAGAAAGACATCATAAAGGAGAAACGAACACCGTTCTTGTCTACCCCACTATAATCGCGATACGTGATACGACGTACATAGTTAACACCAAAGAACTTGAAGATGTTATGAACACCAACCATCATTTCCCAATATGGTGTATTACCCATGATGCGGCTACCCGAAGGGAATTGCCACAATCGGCTATCTGTAGGATTCTTAAATGGATTATTTTTATCGGTAAGATGCCCGATCATACCCTTTACACTGATATACTCACGCCACTTCAACTTTTTAATCAGCGGAATACGGTTGAAGAGTTTACCATTCAGATTCCATGCTGCATTCCACATCACATAACGGTCGTTCAAGAACTCCATATCGCGAAGCAAATTAAAGTTGGAATTCACATTCTCCTGGAACAGCGTCATACTGGTAGGTGGAGTGATCAGCAATGGGAATGGAACTTTATTCCACTGTGCTCCAGCTCGGAGATAAAGCTGCAAATAGCCATAACTACCCAACCATACACGTTTATAAGCCTTGAATGTGGTAAGATTAGAGGCATACTGGCCACCCATAAAGCCCTTCAGACCCATATCATGAGTAAGCTCCAACTCAGCCACATCGTGGTTTACAGGAACACGGCGCTGCTTGGTATTGACATAAGTTTTACCAGGAGCCAAACTAAACCCTACCATCAGATCGGTGGTACGAAGACGGAACAATTCCGGACTTCCATCAACCGGCATAAAGTGCATTAAGCCCTCCGGACGATTACTCTCAAACTTGAAACCAGCGAGAGCATTAAAGCCCCAGTCTGTTTCGTATTCAAAGTAAACCTTCTGACGATTATACAGATACATATTTTCTGTTTGATGCGTCTTAAACGTCATGAAGATATTATCCCTATTATTAGTAAGATAACGATCGGCGAAACTGGCAATATCACGACTGGTATCAAAGACGATATTACGACGAGGGAACTCGAAGTGTGAGTATTGCTTATCATTCAACGCATACGTTATCGTAGTACCATAATAGGTATTATGACTATGGTTACCATAAGCAACATAACCATCCCAGAAAAGATGTGGCAGCAAGTTGGCTGTGGTACGGGCTGACAGGCGGAAACGATAACCATCTACATAGTTCTTACTGAGCATAGAGGTTACTGGTCCGATATCAAACAGGCTCGGCTTACCTATTTTAGAAGTCTGGATATAATTCTCCATGGCCAGCTGCAAAGCAGTAATCACCACGCCAAACCCCTTACGCTTGGTCATGTTAGCCACAAACTTATCCATATTCTGCTCTGAGAACGACAATGGTATTGGACGATATTCATCCCAGAACTTCTCATTTCTGATACGTGCATCAGGCGATTCTACCTTATCAGCCTTACCCCTCCACAAGTGTTTGTCGATAGGAGAAAAATCATAATCACCTAATCGGGTGTATCGAGATACAAGCCATTTCGGATGAGAAGAAACAATCGCTAATTCAGCCCACATATCATCACGTGACAATGCCCACTGACCATCAGAAAGCTGATCAAACTCCTGCTCGATACGCATACCACGTACAAAGTTAACCGTACTCTTCTTAGGAATATTGAGCACAGCCTGCTTCAACTGCAGTGTACTATCCTTAATAATATAAAGTTCGCCCGTAAAACCAAAATCCTGCTGGTTATTCGGGAAGAAACGAAGATGATAGCAACTATCGTTAGCCACTTTTACGGTATCGACGATATAATAGCGATAGAAAGATATCGCTGTTCTACCCAACGGACTCGGGAAAGGATATTGTACCAAACGAATGTAATCCTGATAAATATCGACATCCTGAAATACTTCCTTCAATACATTATTCAAGATATCACCCGTCTGCATCACTTTATTAAGACCCTTACTCGACAAACCAAGAACGATATCACGATTACGAGCATCCGACTTATCATACAAATGCTGTGTTACCGTTTCGTCGACAGTAAGAGGCAAAACATACTTATTATTATAAGGTGAAAGCTCTATCTGCTGCTTATACCAAGACTTATCAAGTTTAGAACTATCTATGTCATTCTGAGCAAAAGTGAGCTTCTGATACTTCATAAACTGATACTGATCATGGTTCTCAAGATTAGCCTTTTTCTTATTCTCTATAACACGGCGCATTAACTCTACAGCCGGATTATTTTTTCGACTGTAACGCTTACGTTTACTACGAACTACAACTTCTGACACCTGTACACCCTGAGCATTGAGCTTGATATTAATTTCCTCCTGAGCCAAATTAACAGTATGCGTCTGAGACTTATAACCAATAGAACTGAAAGTAAGCACCCATCCCTTATGGGCTTCAATCGTAAATTTACCTTCAGCATCACAAACTACACTAACATGATGACCTTTATATGAAACAGAAGCGTAAGGTATAGGGTAACCGTCCTCACCATCCAAAATTTGTCCTGTGATTTGCGCCTGCATCTGCAGTATTGTCAACAAAAACAAAACTACTAAACCAACCTTCTTACTTAGCATAATTATTACTACAAAATCGTTTGATTCTTCCTAATTTTAAATCAATATAATATACACCTCTTTTATCTGCTGCAAAAATAGCAAATATTTTCCTATTATCAATTATATTTTTTACAGAAAATGTACTTGCATAAGTTGGAAATTGTTAAATTTGACGTTTGCGATATAATCGCAATAATATCCTTTTCGGTTGCAAAAGTAATATATTAAATGCAATTAAGCATGTCCTAATTGTGTGAATATATGGTCAATTTTATACATTGATACCTTTTCAACCTAAAGATTTCGCAAAAGAGCAATAGAATATCGCAAAAAAACTTGTATTTTTGCACCCAAAAGGAATTAGAAGATGGTAAAAAGAGAATATACATTTAAGGATAAAGCGGATTTTATGGAAAAAATAGCCGATATTGACGGTGTAGAATTTTTCGAGGATGACTTCGTATTAATCAATAATGTGAAATTTCTAGAAGAATCGGGCACAAAACGTATCGACGGAAATGTGATCTGCTTTATTGTCGAAGGAAAAATGCAGGCAGAAGTGAATGGGGAAACTTTATTTATTCACGATAATCAGGTACTTATTCTTCCTACTGGTATTACCCTGGGGAATATTATGGTTTCGCCCGACATTCGATATTTCTCTATGGGCATATCTAACCATATGCTTAAATTCTTCCTGGGGTCTTATATGAATGTATGGAACCAGTTTACGTATGTACAGAAAATACGTATCGTGAATGCTGAGAAATATGATGAAAACAGCAGTAAATGCTTTGACAACATATTCAAGCACTGTCTGAATAAAACGGATGATGAAATAGAGAATGGCTATCGTCGCGAAATATTCAAAAGTATGATGCGTGCTTGTCTGTTGTCGCTCTGTAATGCGATTCGCAAACAGGCGAATGTGCTGGTGGATAAGCCTCACCATCATGCGTCTTATTTTAACTTATTCCTTGAACTTCTTGAACATGCTGATATCAAGCACCAGACGGTGGAGCATTATGCCAGTGAACTCTGTATCTCTACGAAATATCTGGCGCAAATCTGTAAGAAGAACAGTGGTAAAACTCCTAACCAGTGGATTACCGAGTATACACTGGCTGATATTACGCATTACCTACAAAATACAGAAATGAGCATGAAACAAATTAGTAATGCGGTAGGTTTCCCTAATACGAGTTTCTTTGGTAAATATGTAAAAAAGCATTTAGGGTGTACACCTATCGAGTTTCGCAATAAAAAGTAATTTTTTCTCGTTCATCATAAAGAAAAGGATAGAGCCGCTGCCCTATCCTTTTTTTTAATCCAAAGGTATCACCATTATAAACAATTTATTTAAATTTCTTGTGTACCTGAAGCATCGCTTTAGGATCAAGAATTTCATCTAACTGCTCTTTCGAGAGCAACTTTTTTTCGAGAACAATATCAACCAGACTCTTACCGGTGGCAAGGGCTTCCTTCGCAATCTTGGTACTGTTCTTATAACCGATGTATGGGTTGAGGGCAGTAACAATACCGATACTATGGCGAACCATCTCAAGATTATGTTCGGCATTGATAGTAATACCGTCTACACACTTTTCACGCAAAGTATCCATGGCATGAGACAACCAAGTAATGCTCTCAAACAAGCACTCTGTAATAACCGGTTCCATGACATTCAACTGTAACTGACCTGCTTCTGCAGCAAAACTAATCGTGGTATCGTTACCGATAACTTTAAAACATACCTGATTAGTTACCTCAGGAATAACAGGATTCACCTTACCTGGCATAATAGAACTACCTGGAGCCATCGGCGGAAGATTGATTTCAGCCAGACCACAACGAGGACCAGACGCCATGAGTCGAAGGTCGTTACAAATTTTAGACAATTTGACGGCCAAGCGCTTCAATGCGGCAGAATAGCTTACATAAGCACCGGTATCAGGAGTTGCCTCAATCATATCAGAAGCCTTTTCAAACTTCTCATGCGTAATCTCACTCAAATGAGCTGTACAAAGATCAGCATATCCAGGAGCAGCATTCAGACCTGTTCCTATCGCTGTACCACCCATATTGATCTCGTGCAACAAGACTTCATTACGTGCAATATTGAGCACCTCTTCTTCCAGATTATTAGCAAAAGCTGCAAATTCCTGTCCTGACGTCATAGGCACAGCATCCTGAAGCTGTGTTCTACCCATCTTGATAGCATCTTTAAATTCCTCAGCCTTATTACGGAAAGACGTAATGAGGCGCTCCAGTGATACCACCAACTTCTTATTCATGCGAATGACGGCATAGCGGATAGCGGTAGGATAAGCATCATTGGTACTCTGACCACAATTGACATGATCATTAGGCATACAATACTGATACTCACCCTTCTCATGACCCAAAATCTCGATGGCACGGTTGGCAATAACTTCGTTAGCATTCATATTCACAGAAGTACCGGCGCCACCCTGCATCAAGTCGATAGGGAAATTCTTCCATAATGCACCACCGATGATTTCGTCGCAGGCCTGACAGATAGCCTCTGATATTTTAGGATCAAGAACACCGACTTCAGCATTAGCCATCGCTGCAGCCTTCTTTACGAAAGCAAAAGATACGATGAAATCTGGGAAGTCGTACATCTTCATACACGAGATGCGATAGTTGTTAATACCCCGCTGAGTTTGTACGCCATAATAAGCATCTATAGGAACATTAAGTTCACCTAATAAATCAGACTCTACACGATACTTTTTTTCTTTTGTCATTTCTTTATTCAATTGATTATTGTATTAATAATGTTGAAAGTTTCTAATTCTATTCGTACAATTTAAAATACTTTTATTCTATACATGAAACCGAGTTCTATTCGATTGGTATTGTAGTTATCCAGTTCTGCAAGAGCCTTCGCCTGTTCGGTATACTTGCAGCTTCTTCCGATATAGGCCAGGAATACACGGAAATCTTGACTCTTCACAGGATAGTATTCTACACTTCCCGCATATAACCATGATTTACGATATTTATCGAAATTACCACCCTTTACTGTGGTTGTCTCATAACATCCCTTGAGCATCAGATTCCATTGTGGAGCAAACTGCCAGTTTAACTTGGTAATAAAACTGTTGTAGTGTACTTTACCGAGATGAACACCTGGCGCTGTCACCAATTCCGAAGTAGCGATGCCCAAACGATCCAGATCATCAAACTCGCCCATATAGTCGAAATACCACTGTATCTTGTCAAGATTTAACTTCTGACCAAGCGTGAGCATACGACTGTAATGACCTTCTGCCTGCGTCTGCAAGCCCCATGCCCAACGGGTCTGGAACTTATCTCCAAAGAAACTACCATTCCAGTTGACAATATAAGTAAGTGGAGTCTTAGCCTGTTTCAAATCGCGTAACCCCCTAGTACTTAAAGTCTTAGCACCTTCGCCATAGATATCTTCCAAACGGTCATTGTCGGTACGAGATATTTCCACCGCAATTTCCTGTGTTGGTACAGGTTTGAAAGAAACGACAGCACCTACCTGGAAATTGTCCATATAGTCTACCATATCAGAATACTGATAGATGTACATCGGGTTTTCATCAAATTCGAAGCCACCCCAGATCTGACACATCTTACCAGCCTGAACACCTATCTTATCATTAAACTGATAGCCAACCATCAAGATGTCGGTCGCTTTAGCAAAGTTATCATCTTTAGCAGCATTGCTCTTATTGAGACGATGACGAAAACGATAAGAGAGTTTGTCGGTAATATTACCTTTAATTTCTAATCGAGCCTGTTTATTCTTAAAAGTTGCTCCCCATTTGTCGCCCGTATCACCCGAGAAATCATTGATCTGTGCACTGGCAGCATAGTTAAAGTAGACATTGAAGGCATCCGTTTTTTTCTCGATTTTAGCTACTCGTTCAGCCAAACTTTCATAGTCTCCATCAGGGCCACCATTACGAGTATTATTACCTTGTGCATGAGCCGTCATCGCTAAACTTAGTAAAGCGGCAACCATAAAATATTTTCTCGTTTTCATAATTTTCAAATTTGAATGTGATGATGAACCAATACTATACGAATAAAAAATCCATTAATACTCATCAAAGTAAGTCTGAATCTTCTTCCAATCTCTGGTTTTGGTCAAAGCCAACATCAGAAGTACACGTGCCTTCTGCGGGTTAGCCCCCAATGAAGCGACAAACTCATATTTATCATCGTCAACCTCAGCATTCTTATTGGTAGGACCTGTAGCTACACGACTTGAACGAACGACATTGATACCGGCCTTGCGAGCCTTAAGCGCTACCTCGAATACATCTTTATAGAAGTTTCCATCGCCTACACCAGCTAAAACGATACCATCAAACTTCGCATCTACAAAAGCCTGCATCGGCAGTGGTGAAGCATTAGCATAACCATAAACGATACCTACCTGTGGCAGTTTGGTAAGATGAGTAACATCAAACTCAGAACGAGTACCGCACTTGGTAAGCGGAGCGCCCTGCAAATATACAGCTTTTCCATTATATACATAACCAATTTCACCATTAATTCCGCCCTTGAATGTTGCGCAATCGGTCGTATGCATCTTGATTACATCTTTAGCAGCGAAAAGTTCATTGTTCATACATACCATAACCCCATGCCCATTAGAGGCTGGTGTACAAAGGGCAGCAACACCATTATAAAGGTTAGCCGGACCGTCTGCACTGATGGCATTAGAAGGTCGCATACTACCCACCAGGATAACAGGTTTATCAGAGTGAACGGTCAAGCTCAAGAAATAAGCGGTTTCTTCCATCGTATCAGTACCGTGAGTGACGAGCACACCATCATATCCCTCTTGATTGAGCAGCTGGTTAATGCGATTCGCTAATTTCAGCCAAACCTGGTCGTTCATGTCCTGACTACCAATATTACTAAGTTGCTCACCATCGATATCTGCTAATTCTTTCACTTCAGGTACAGCATTCAGCAATGTCTGTATACCCACCTGACCTGCGCTATAAGCTGAAGAAGCAGCAGATGTAGCAACACCAGCTATTGTACCGCCAGTAGCAATAATATGAATTTTTGGTTTGGCAAAAGCAATGACCACCAAAAAACTAAATACCATAAGTAATGATAGACGTAAATGTTTCATAATCTTGCACTTTTAAGTTTTTATACTATAGATAACACTGTCTTGTAATAGGCCATTAGAGCAAATGGATGATCACGAAGGCAACACTGATAGAAACGACCGTAGTGATGAACCCAGCCACCTGGAAAGAGTGGTTAACCACATATCGTCCCACACGAGTACTGCCCGTTCTGTCGAAGCCAATAGCTGCTACCTCAGTCGGATAATTAGGCAGGAAAAAATATCCGTTACACGCTGTAAACATAGCAAGTAAATATAAAGGACTGATACCCAGCATAATGCCTAAAGGATAGATGGTACGAACAGTTGCAGCCTGAGAGAAAAGCATAATACTCATGACAAACAGTACGACTGCAAATAAGAAAGGAACACTCTGGATAAGACCCGAAAAATGGTTGACGAAGAAATCCTGATTATTCTTAAAGAAGGTATCTCCCATCCAGGCTACACCGAATATACTGACCATAGCATTCATACCTGCAGCAAACACATTGCCAGAAACAGTTTTCTGAATGCTGCCTTTTCCTACAAGCAAGATAAGAGCAGCATCGCTCATCATAATCATTTCTATCATATTATTCGTAGAAACCGCAGTCAACTGTCCATTTGCATCAACATAATGAGGACGAAATTCTGGGAAGAATCCGAAGAAGACGACTGCTATTACACCCAAGAAAAAGGCCCAAACAGCATACTTCGCCTGTGGGTTCGGATGCGTTTCTGCCTGATGTAGATTTTGTTCATCTGCAACAGGATCTATTTCGCCCGACTTCACTTTAGTCAAATATACAGGATCTTGAGCAAGTTCTTTACCGATATGGTTCTGAACGAAGGCAGCTGCTACAATGGCGATAAAAGATGCCGGCACACATACCAGGATCACATCACCGAGCTCGATACCCTTACCACCTAATATATCTGCACTGATAATGGCAGCGGTAGCAGCACTCACCGGACTACCTGTAATACCCAGCGACGCCGCTATGACACTAACACTCAGAGGTCGCTCAGGACGGATTTTCTTAGCTTGAGCGATTTCAGAGATAATAGGCAATAGCGAATAACAGGTATGGGCTGTACCGGCTACCAAACAGAAGAGCCAACAACAAAGTGGTCCATAGAAAGTAATATGATCCGGATGATGACGTAAGAACTTAGCAGCCTGACCTACCAGATAATCTAATCCACCTGTAGACTGTAAGGCAGCAGAAGCCACTATTACTGATACGATAATAAGCATGACGTCTATAGGCAAAGCTCCTGGAGCCAGTCCAAAACCGAAAACTAAGATGAGCGTTCCTACCATTCCGTAGATACCCATGCCGATGCCCCCGACTTTGGCCCCAATAAAAATACAGACGAGCACTAAAACTAATTGTATCAATACTAATGTTGTAACCATTTATTATGTCTTTAGATTGTTTGATTGCGAAAATTCGAAGTTTCTTCGATATATTGATGTGTTTTTACAAATATATATTTTATTTACATACCAAACAACCAAAATACACAGAAATATGCATATATTAACCTCTGTTAACATTTAAATTAGCAAATAGTAAGATGGAACACTAAAAAAGGTATATCAGACGTATCTGATATACCTTTTTGTCATTTTACTCCCAACATTTCAAGTGATATTGACGAGGAGTCAAACCCATAAATTTGGTGAACCAGTTGTAAAAAGACTGTCGGTTCGCAAATCCGACCAATTGATAGATATCTCCCACTTTACTATCTTGATATTTCTCGTCTTCCATGAGACTTGTAGCGGCCTCAACACGACAATGATTGAGAAAAGATCTGAAGCTACAGTTAAAGCGCTCTGCGAAAACCGCTGAGACATATCTGGTGCATGTACCCAAATCGTAAGCTAATTTGTCAATAGAGTAATCTGGTTCTTTATACTTCTCTTGAGCTAATAGTTCATACTTTACTTGGGAACATAACTCATCCAACTTGGCGGGGCACACTTGGAAACTGCGACCCCGTTGCTCTTGTACATTACCTTCTTGCATCTTTTTCTCTTAAATAGCTAACCTATTCGACTTTTCAGTCTGCAAAGATACAAAAAAAAACTTGTAAAAGTGAAGCGATTTTGGAAGATTAACGCATTTCGACCTAAAATAAAGGCAATCAAGGGAAAAACAAGGAACTTCAAATTGAAGGAGAAAGCAAATTAGGGAGGAATGCTGAAGGAGTTAGGTTGCCAAATCGTAACCCCAAAATTGGGTTCTGATGCAGGTTAATTGACAATGCAAATCAGAGCAGAATGCGCGTCTCTCACCGCTTGTTCATTACCCGTTTCTTATTCCACAAAGTGTTGCAAGCCTTAATACTGCTTGTTGAAGATAAATCGTGTCGTTAATGTCTGCCAGTCTTTTTGCTATATATTCTTTTTTTGAAGGACGAATGTGATTTGGCTTCCCTATATCGGGTAATGCATTGTCATATACGTCACGCGCTCCAAAGCTATTAAAGAAATCAACCCACTTTGTTCCCGTCATAATATCTTTGACGAGTTCTGAAATTTGCTTTATTGCAAATGGTGTTAGTTTCATCTTTTGTAATTACTTAAGTAGTTTTTTACTGCCATTTTCCTCTAAAATTCGAATCTGCTGAATGGCAATCTTATTTAGCTTTACGAGTCGTTCACCCTGTGGAATACCCTCATTGATGAGTACGGCATTGATACTCTCCATATTTGACAAGCATATCAATTCATTGATAGTGGCATAGTCGCGGATATTTCCTTTCAATTCGGGATTAGCCTCGCGCCATTGCTTAGCAGTCATTCCAAACATAGCTACATTTAGTACATCAGCCTCTTCGGCATAGATGATACTGGCCTGCGCTGGAGTAATTTCTTTAGGAATCAAATGGCTTTTGATGGCATCTGTATGAATATGGTAGTTAATCTTGGATAGTTCTCTTTTTGCTGTCCAGCCCAACATCTTTTGTTCTTCTGCTTTCAGACGCTGGTATTCTTTGACCAGTAGCAGTTGAAATTTCGGGCTTATCCACATGCCAAAGTGGTAGGCAATATCGCGATGGGCATAAGTACCACCATATCGTCCTGCCTTAGAGAAGATGCCAATGGCTCCAGTCTTTTCTATCCATGTCTTGACTGACAGAACAAAGTTATTGCTACCCGCCATATTTCTAATTGTACCGAATTCGGTACAATTAAAATTGGGATTATAGAGCATTTCCCATTCACCAAGGTACTCAATCGTACTTTTCAGACTGAGCCAACGGAAAATGATGTGCTCTTGCAATTGACTACGAGCCATATCGGTCAGCGAAATGTAGTCATCGTCATTGTGCGATACGACGGTTATCTCAGTATTTTGGACATTAATCTTTGCCATAAGTGATCTATCTGTTATGAATTATGTGTGTAAAGGTAGTAAAATAAATCGAAACATAAGAATAATCCGCATAAAAATCAGTAAAAGGACGTAGCCTAATACGCACCTTTATGCCATGTGCCACAAAAGATGCCGCAATCAATTCAATGGTGTTGAGCAAGCTCAGATAAAAAAGATGTGAATAGATTTGGCTCGTTCGACAGAAATGATTACCTTTGAGACGATGTCTCAAAGGTAATCACGTTCGAAAATACTCAAATAAATTTGGTATTTTGCTCACTTATTCGTAACTTTGCACCCGATGATGAGTCATAAAACGGCTGGAGGCTCAGCGTCGGGTGTTCATTGAAAGCAATTCATAGCAGAATGTGGAATTGAGTACGGTTACCAAATCGTAACCCTGTTTTCTTCCAATTCCCCAGACTGCCTTTATACAAAGAAAAGCTGAGAAATCTTGCAAAGATACAAAAAAATGCGAATATTAATCTACGGGTACCAAAAAAGTTAATCACTCTAATTCATATCTTGGTATGAGCAACATAATCTGAGAAACATAGTAAGCTATCAGCTAATCTCGTTTCAGATGGTTTACCTTATAACAATTCCCTTCTGATGTGTTTTCTCTTGTTTTCTCTTATACATATCATCTATGAACTGCTTTCTCAGTAGCCACTGCTTTAGGAAAATTTTAGATTTCGTTTTTACCATAACTATTTTTCCCGTGCGAGGTGCTACTAAGTCATAGATTGGTCCATCTTTCAATATATTTATAGAAACAACATCAGCTGTATCTATTTTAGCCATATCTTCATCACCAATTTCAACACCATCAACAAATATAATAGGGTACGCAAGTGTTACAGAATCGATATCGCTGTCCCATGTTATGACAAGAAATCTTGTTTTAAATAATTAGTTTCTTTAACATATTTCTCCATCCTTGCATTATAGGATAGCAATGAGGTATGCACTTTTAACTATGCTGAGTAGTTACAGTACGAAAATAAATATATGAATCAGTCATTATATATTAATAGAGTATAATTTATGTTATACAGGTGAAAATATCTAATCGAAAAGTACAACATATTGCTTTACGTAGTACCTTTGAACCAGATAACTATCGTAAAATTCATTTACTGTTTTTGTAAACTAAATAATAATCATGAATAAATAAAATACGGATGAAATTTAATGTATTGTATGAGGGCGCATTTCATTTCAATGGTAGCAAAGGCTCCAAAAAATTTATTATACTTTCATTATTGTTATCTTCTTGTGGTTTACCTTATTGTCATAAAGTACAACTGACGGAGGATGATTTGTCGTGGATAAATCATTATCATGAGAATGATACAATCTTATATAAGTCAAATCATAACAATAGGGATACGTTAATTGTTAAGCGTGTTGGTATAAATAATCCAAGGAATACTTTTATTCTTGATACCGAAGGTCAAAACTGGATAGAAGGTGATAATGAGTATTATGGATTTGCTTATGTTGATATGATGTTAAAACATTCTCCTGATACTTTCCACATAGGATTTGAAATAGAACGAAATGATAGAAATGGCAAACTCATTAATGGTTGCATTTTCTGTGAGTGGAGTTGGTTATATAAAAAAACGGATCTAGTATGTGTTAAAATTGGTCGGAAGTACTATAAAAATTGTATTCGAAGAGATATTACTCAAATGGAGCGCAATTATGGAGAACAGTCCAGTATTGGTTTAAAAGAAGTAATATGGAATAAAAAACTTGGATTGCTTCAATATTCTTTAGAAAACGGAGAAAAATTTATGATCCAAAAATAAATATTTTCTCGTCCATACAAAAACACGGAAAGTGTTTTTGTATGGACAGCCTACAATGAAACAACGAACATCTATGCTGAGGTGAATTTGGAAATGAAAGCCAAAGCCTTGCTGAATTCATAACACCTCAATGACTACAACCGCTACGACGCTAAGATGATAGATGCCCGGCATAAGGAAGAGATGCGCGACACGCAATTCCCCAAGGATTTGGAGCGGGCATACGAGTTAGAGAAACGGCTTGTTAATGCTGCAAAATAAAACCGCATACGGCAGTATTGTACGTATGCGGCAATATAATTGAAATCGAAGTCATGCTATCGCGTCAGCCTGATTTCCTCGTGGTAGAAATAGTTGACCACGACGGGATGGCCATACTCTGAGCGACCATAGGGCAGGTCGTTGATGACGTAGGGCATCTGGTGCTCCTTCGTGTAGGCTTCCACCTGCAGGGCGAGCGTCTGCCAGTAGTCACGGCGCTTGCGCTTGTAGATGTCGTCGTAGAGCGGTAGCAGGTCGGGATGCTCTTCGCGGATGTACTGCATGATGGTGGGCTTGAACTGTCCGCGAAGGTTCAGGTTCTCCAGCCATACAAGGTCAGAATAATCCTTAACACGCTCGATGATGGCAAAGACATCGGTAATGCCTGGGAAGATGGGTGACACGAAGCAGACGGTGCGGATGCCCGACTCATAGACCTGCTTCATTGCAGCCAGTCGTCGCTCGATGCTGGGCGCATCGTCCATCGCTTCCTTGAACTGCTCGTCGAGGGTGTTTACAGACCACGATACCGTGACGCGTTTGAACGTTTTCAGCAGGTCGAGGTCACGCAACACGAGGTCGCTCTTCGTGGTGACGATAATCTCGCAGTCGGCACCCTGTAGCTGTTCCAGCAGTGCACGGGTACGCTTGTATTCAGCCTCCTGCTCGTTGTAGCCGTCTGTCACCGAACCGATGACGATGCGCTCGCCGTCGTACTTGTGCGGATTGGTTATGGCAGGCCAGTACTTCACGTCGAGGAAAGTCCCCCACGGCTCGGTATGACCTGTGAAGCGCTTCATAAAAGAGGCGTAACAGTACTTGCAGGCATGGGTACAGCCCACGTACGGATTGACGGAATAACCGCCCACAGGCAACGATGACTTTGTCATCACCGACTGCACTTGTTTGTCATTTATAATCATAACCCTGTTGTTTTAATACATCCTTAAATTCCTGTGGCAACTCCTGTACCATATTTGCCTCCCCCATAATGGGAACGAGGTCTTCCTTCATGAAAACGGGAATGTTCAGCCGGTGTGCCTGTTCTGTCAAATTCTCCACCCAACTGACTTCCGACACGGCCTTGCCCTTGCGCTTACCCGTTTCCGTTCCTATCACAATCCAGCTAATGCCGTGCAAGTCAACCTCTCCAATATCGTTGAACATCGGCTCGAAGGTGACATGCAGGTGAGTTGAACCTACATTCTCCCGCAACTGGTCGATACGCTGCTTTTCCTTCGAAGAGGTCACCGTGACTCCAAACCATCCGTTGTCGGGTGTAACTGACATGTGCAGCAGGTCGGGCCGTTTACTGAGAAACAGATATTGGTGCTGCACGTTCTGGCGCATCTTGTCGAACACCAGTTCACGCCATTCGTCTTTCCACCCCGCGAGGTCACTCATGCCTGTCAACAGCCAGTTGTGGGGCTTCGGATTGCCCATCAGCCGCAGCTTGCCAGGATAGAATTCCGGCACAGAGAAATCGTCTGTAATGTGGTAGCGACGACAATTGTTGCGGGCATAGCAATAACTACAGCCGATATTACAGCCAATCACAAGATTCATGTTCTGAATCAGGTCTTTGATACAAACACTCATCGTCTCTCGTTTACTTGCTGACATTTACGCTCTCACCGTCCTCGGGAATGTGGACGCGCCCAGCCACTCCATGCTCCCTGGCAGCCTGAAGGAGTGCGGCACGGGTGACGTGATTGTGGTTCACGCCCTCCAGGTGGGTGGCCACGAAGGTGGCCTTCGGTGCGTAGTCCATCGTCTTCAGCACATCGGGAATGTGCATGATGACATGCCCTCCCACATGAAACTTGTTGCCGCCAGCATTGACTATCACCACATCGGGCTGCCAGCGGTCAAGGTTGCGACGCACACCACTATACCAGATGGTGTCGCCAGCCAGATAGGTCGTAGGCTCCGCAGGGTGCTGGAACACATAGCCGCAGGTGTGGCCGGCCATCGGCAGCATCCACCAGTGGCCGTGATGGCTCTCAGCCTTCGACAGACGAACATCGCCCAGCTGCATCTCGCCCTCAATCACTTTCACCTGCTTGAACCCATGCGACACGACCACCTCACGGTCCAGCTCGTCCTGCACGACGATGAGCATTTCCTTCGGCAGCTGCTCATAAGCGGCATCGTCTATGTGGTCAGTGTGCAGATGGGTCAGCAACACGCAGTCCACATCCCTTAATAGTTCGTCCACCGTCATCGGCAGGTCGTGAATCGGGTTGCGCAATTCCTGATGGTGCGAGAACGGGAACGGAGGCATACAGCCCTTTTCGCCCAGCATGGGGTCTATCAGCATCACCTTACCGGCATACTCAATCTTAATCGTAGCGTTTCTAATCTGTTGAATCTTCATGTTCTTTTCTGTTTTTTTGATTTCTGGGTGCAAAGGTATGGCGAAATGTTAAAGATGTCTATACCAGAACAACATGTTGTTATGCCATTTTGATAAATCACGCTTTTTTCGTACCTTCACAGCCGAAATCATATAAAGAGGTATGGCAAAAACAACATACAGGCTCGTAGAGGTGCCTTTCAGCAAGACTGAATGTGGTGTAGATTTCTTTATCAACACCGCCCATGGCAGTGAGCGGAGGGGCGTGCTGACGGAATACCCCGTGTTCAAGACCGATTTTTTCGAGATGTTCTTCTTCCGTAAGGCCAATGGCTATCTGTTGCTGGGCTACCAGAAGATAGAACTGCGCGATGGCATGGTGCTCATCCTGAAGCCCCACCAGCAGCAGGAATGGCACATTGACGAAGATGCCCTCAACTACGATTTCCTTATCTTCCGCAACGACTTCATGCGTACGTTTATTGCCGACAAGTTCTTTGTCTATCGCCTGCAGTACTGCCAGCAGACCGACACGCCACCATACTTCATGGCAACAGCCGACGAACTGACGGAATACGAACGGCTGCTGAAGAAAATCCGCAGCGAACTGCGCCAGCCTGTAGCCGACAGCTACCATATCATCGTCAGCGTGCTCTACTATCTACTGGCCGTCTTGAACCGACGCTATACCGAGACATATAGTCTGCCCTTTGAACTGCCGAAGAACCACTACGCTTTCCTGTTTGTGGAACTGATGGAGCAGCACATCCGCGACCTGCAGCGTGTGCAGGAATATGCCAACCTGATGCACGTCAGCCGGGTGACGCTTAACCAGAGCGTCATGGCGCAATATGGTGTTCCAGCCACCGTCCTGCTGAAGCAACGCCTGCTGGCCGAAATCAAGAACGGACTGTTGTTCAGCCACAAGACGGTCAGCGAGATTGCCTACGACTTCCACTTCTCAGAGCCTTCACATCTGATGCGGTTCTTCAAGAAAGCCACAGGCAAGACGTGTACACAATTCCAGCAAGAATACGAGAATGGAACGTTTGAATAACTCTTTTAGGTAAATTTCAATTTATGAAAGCTATGAATCTCCAGTTGCTGCGTAAGATCAGTTACTTATAATAGTAGATTACATCAATAATCACAAATAAACTATAAAACAATCAAGGCTTGGTTAGAGAGTATGGGTAACCGCTAAAGGCTCTCGAATATTCTGCATCGCATACTTAGCATGTAATTTCCAGTCTTCCAGACTGATTATTCCACTACCACTCCAACCGGCTCCGAAATAATAAGTATAAGGTTGGTTATTCTGCTGATGATGTATACCAATAAGATGTCCTATGGCACCATCATGCTTCTGACTGAAAGTCTGCAGTTGGGTCTTTTCTACTCCTTCAGGAAAAAGTATGCCGACATATACTTGTGAATTATTCACCTTCATAGCATCTGTGGGGTCAGCATAAAGGAGCATATCTTTACTCTTTTCGTACGATGTTACGTCTTCTTCGTGTATCGGGAAACCGGTTGCCAAGTGATAATCACCCTTCATGCCTTCATACCATACCGTGAGCTTATTGAAATCTGAACCTCTGTCGAGACTAACCAGACGATGCTCCTCAACATTCTTATGGACACCAATGGTTGACTTATTATAAATAAGGTGCACCGTAAAGCGTAGCGGACCCTCATCGAGTATTTCATAATCACGATAGCAATAAGGCATAACCAAACTATCACCCAGGAGGATACTTGGTGCACCTAAACCTAATGTCGCACCTACACGATAGGCATCTAACCCATAGCCGTGGTCTACATGGAACGATTGCGACGTAAAAATGGAATCGCCTTCAGCTTTTCTGCCTTGCTTACGAAGAGCCTGTGCTTTCTTCCATCCATCGTTATGCTGAAAGTATCGTTGTGCAACTACAAGTTCTGGCGTATTCTTAACCCAAACATCTGTACCGAATGATCGCTCACCACTCCGTTGCAGAGCGGGACCATACATCCGATAGGCACACTTATCGTTCTCCCAAGCCATGTCGTCTGCTCTTTGTGGATATTGAGCACCGGCAGTCCATGCACGATACGTATTCGGGGTTCCTCTTTCCACCGTAAACTGGGCCTTACCATGGGGGCGAACCATCGCATATACAAGCAGTTTACCGTCATGGGTAACCTGACTTTCCACCTGCTGTCCTAACACATTCCGAACGAAGACCTGCTGATTCCGCCCTACCTTCAGCGGTTGCACATCAACCAGCAGTTCTGCAGGTATCTCCACCACCTCCTGGCGTTGACGGTTAGTTGGATTAGAAATCGTAATTTTTACTTTTTGAGCAGCTCTTGCATGAAAAGTAAACAAAAGGAAAAAGAGGATCAACCCATATTTTTTCATGTTATCTTAGATTTTTTTTGAAATACTGCACAAAAGTACAAATATTCTCCGAAGTTGACAAATGAATAAAAACAAAAAAACCGTCACTAGCATTAGCGACGGTTCCTAAAAATCGAATAAAAAAAGTATTTACTTTACAGACTATCTGTGATTATTTCAACAATTCAGCGAGCTTATTACGAAGAGACTCACCACGAAGATTCTCTCCAACAATCTTGCCCGTAGCCACATCAACAAGAAACATTGCCGGAATCGTCTTCACCTTATAGGCATTGGCGATACCACTCTTGTCGATACCATTTGGCCAAGGCAGCTGTTCTTCCTTCAGAGCCTTTTTCCAGGCAGCATCACTTCTATCAAGCGATACAGAGATAATCTGCAAACCCTTGGCAGCATAATCAGCATATACCTGTTTCAGATTAGGAATCTCCGCTCTACAAGGACGACACCAGCTGGCCCAAAAATCGATAAGCATATATTTCTTACCTTTAATCAACTTACGTGAAGGAGTCTTCTTGCCATTCTGATCGAGCACGTCGAATTCTGAGTAAGCCTGTCCCATGAAACCCTTTGGATAAACCTGTTCCTTCAAACACTTACCATAAAACGAATTCTTGGCAGCATCAGATAACTCATCATAACCCGCACGATTTTCTGGGGTAAAATAGGTATAGGTATCCAACTGCATGAGTGGACTCCAAAACGTCTCCCTGTTAGCCGCAAACCGTTTAGGATACTCCTCATGAAGCAGTTTAAAGAATTCACTATCAAACTTGATCATCTGTTGGTATTCAGCAGACTGCTGGAGAGCCTTGACCGTAGCAGTATCCTTTGCTTCATACGCCTTATTGATTTGATCGTTAACCGACTTGAAAGCATCATGATAAGCCTTATTATACAGATTAAGATAAGACTTAAAGGCACCTATCTTTATCATATATTCAGCATGCGTAGGCGAATCGAATACCTGCTGTTTTTCCTCGTTACCATTGATATACTCCACACCTTGACTGACAATACGCTTAGCCGTAACATAAGCAGACACGTTCTCCCCTTTCGTTGTCATCAGATGGAGTAATCTGCCATCATTACCCTTTACACGAAAATCAATCATGCGGGGTTCAGTAACCGGCAAATTGAAAACAGCCTGTCCATTTTTAAGAACAGCCTCAGCGATAGGCTTTTCATCTTGAAAGGTACAACCGATTTCTGCGGTAATAGCTGTACCATCAGCCACATCATTTACATGAAGCGTTACAGAGCTCTGGGCATGAATGCCCAGAACTGCAGCTACAAACAAACTGCTTAAAACTATTTTTTTCATCTTATTACTTTTCTACATTTTGTGTGAAACTACCATTACCACTATTTTCTAAAGCACCCTGTGGGAAAGGCATAGTCCACATATAACTATCAGGAGCAATACTATAAGTTTTTCCACCCTCCTCACGAGTTAGAGTTTCAGCTGTTGCCGCATCGAGGTTGAGACGGCGGCGATCCATAAATGGTACAATCGTCTGAATAAGAGCATCACTCTTGGTACGGATAATCGCTTTCACAGCTTCAGTCTCTGATGAGGCGGTAATATCGTGATATTCCGAAGCAAGGATACGTTTAGCACGTACATCGTTTAAGATTTTCAAACCACCAGCGATGTCGCCAGTACGAACCAGACACTCGGCTTTGATGAGCCAAACCTCAGTAGTAGTAATGCCACCTTTATTATAATAACCGCTCAAGATACGGTCATAATACGTTTCACTACCGACAGTACGAAGTTTAAAACGAGAAGCAAACTGAACGTCACCCTTCTCCACCTGCTGTCCACGCCACTCACTCACCTGGAATTCATAGCCACTATAACTGTTAGAACCATTACAGAAATAGTAATTTTCTACCCAGTCATGCCCCATAGGTGATAAATTAGCCTGATAAACCCCGGGCTGCTCAATAATAGACTGATGCTCACTATAAAACTGTGTCCAGTCGAACAAATCATCATGACGACTTAACGCTTCGTCAGCAGCCTGCAGAGCCTGAGCATAGTTACCCATCGTAAGATAAGTACGAGCTAAGAGAGCATACCCTGCAGCCTTATTGGCATAGAGAACGTTGAGCGAAGTTTCAGGTAAATCAACAACCGCTTCGGTCAAATCATTTACAATAAAATCGTATACCCCCTGCACACTGAGCTGTGTGTAAGGTGCACTGACATTAGCACTGGTGATAACCGGTACCCCCCCATCTGTAGCAGCTGTAGCTGCCTGATAAGGCTTACTATAATAATTTACCAAAGTGAGATATCTACTAGCACGAAGGAATTTAGCCTGCGCCTTAGCGATAGCCTTTTCTGAATCTGTCGCCGTCGTCGCATCGACATTCTCCAAGATGAGGTTAGCTGTAGAAACAGCAGCATACCCATTGTAGTAAGTTGTCTCGTCACTATTATTCTCCTTGATACGATCAATAGACGTATCCCAGAAATAATTCGCCTTCCATAGAGGATAATAACTTTGGTATGATATCGTAACATAGCGATCGTTCAGAAGAACAGAAGCCTGTGTAATATCCTCACGATGATTGGTATATTCATCAGCCAAGAGCGTCGTGAAGTCGCTCAGCGATGTTGGTATCTTCTGGCCCTTTGGCACATTGTTTAGATAATCAGAACAACTCACCAGTGTACCTGACAAGGTCAGACCGAAAAGGGCTATTTTAATTATATCTTTTATCATTGCTTATAAGTCTAAATAGAGTCCGAATACATAGTTTGGTGCCTGATTACCGGCGAGCATATAATGTGCAGTCTTACTCTTGGCGATGGTAGCCACATTCTCCACATCCAACTGCAAACGTACATTTGACAAATGAGCCAGATGTACCCACTGGCGTGGCAAAGTATAGCTCAGTGAGATATTACTCAATTCCCAATGACTCATATCGTATACATTAGCATCGCTGTAATAGTAGATAGAACGACTGTCATAATTGAACAGAGGACTTTCGCCATATACCACACGTGGCACATCTGTATTGGTATTCTGTGGAGTCCAGGCATTCATAATGCTACTATTAACAGGTGCGATAGACGCAATATAGCTACCCGTTGCCGAATTATAGTTATTACTAAACATCGGCAGATCTGTATTACGAGCTTTGTAACCACCCATATAAGTAGCCAGTACACTCAATGAGAAGCCCTTATAATGTGCACCCAGTTTGATACTTGCCAAAGAAGTTGGAGTGTTGCTTCCCAAATAGTGGATAGATTCAAGATCACCAGGACTATAGGTTACAGCTTTGCCTTCAGCATCATATATCTGTGGCAAACCCTCTTCACTCAGACCGGCAAAGTGATAGCCATAAAGTCCATTATAAGAGTTACCGATTACCGGATAAGCCTCAGGATAGTCTAACTGTAAATAATATACAGGAGCCGTTACATTGACATAGGTTACCTTATTTTGATTATAGCTATAAGTCAGGCTACCATCCAAACGGAAGTCTTTGGTACGCACGATATCGCCCCCGAGTGTCATTTCGAAACCCCTGTTGCGCATTTCTCCGTTGTTAATTTTATAGGTAGAATAGCCCCAACCCTCAGTAGGTACACCCATTGTGTTGGCCAGCAAGTCACTACCCTTCTTGTTGTAGTATTCGATGCTACCATAGAGACGTCCTTTCAGCAAATCGAAGTCGATACCAATATCAGTAGTAGTAGTCTTCTCCCAGCGTAAGTCAGGATTAGGACGACTGTTGATACTGCCATACTGACCACCCACATTATTATTGTTATAATAACCCGCTGTCATATATGGAGCAGCATCCTTAGCGATATTACCAGCGATACCATGAGAGAATCGTAGTTTCAATCGATCTACCCAACTGACATGAAACCAATCTTCCTTATCGATATTCCAGGCAAGACCCATACTCCAAATAGGCTTATTCTGATACTCAGAGTTAGTACCCCAAAGATTAGAACGATCCCATCTCACACTGGCAGACGCTACATATTTGTCGTCGTAAGTATAAGCAGCATTCGCATAAAACGAGATATATCGATTATCGAGGTTACGCATATAAGCGAAATTTCCTTCCTGCAGACCATAGCCCCCCATCAGACCGGCGATGCTGCTGAGTGCAGTCTGGTCTATCAGAGAGTAACTTAACATATCATCATCATAGTTGTAAAGAGTGCTGTTATCATAGTCTATGATAGAGCGACGAACCTCATGACCGGCCAAGGCGACAACATTATGCTTACCACCAAAGGTCTTATCGAAATTCAACTGATGACGGAAGATATACGATTGTCTGTTCTGATTAGCACGATAATAGATATTGCCATAAGGAATATTATAGGTAACAACACCGTTACCATTGTCTGTAGCATACTGATTAACCAGATTACGCACATAATAACTTTCCTTGTCATACAACAGTTTTTCGCGATTCATCGAATACTCATACTGGAACATCACATTATACTTGAGCCAGCTTGTCAAATCTACATCCAGTTTACCATACACACGGTCAGTGAAAGTCTTCGTACGGTCCAGATTACGACCTATCTCGTCGAGTGGTGTGATATCCATTGAGTAGAGACCATACTTATTAAGAATAGCCAGACGGCTGCTCGTTAAGCGATCTTCCTGTGTATATACCGTGTTCGTACCATCCTCATTCTTCAGACCATCATAAGGTTCATAGGTATAGCTGGCAGATAAAGGATCGAATGTCTGGCGCTGAGTACTCTCGATAAAAGCATAATTACCTACGGTGAAATGCAACCATGGAGTAATCGTCAGACGGTCTTTGATATCAAGAGTCCAACTATTGTCTTTATCATACTTGTTATGCTGCTTATTTGTACGATAAGCCAGCGAAGCACGGAAGTTATTACTATCAGTAGCCTTACCCACACTCAGATGATACTGTTGATAGAAAGCATCTCGCTTGGCATATTTTTCGACATCCTTATAATAGCGATAGCCAAGACCAGATAACCGAGCAAGCGCCGAATTCATTTCACTCTCAGAGATCTGACCAGCATAATATTTCAGAATATTACGAATACCCTGACTCTGATATACATTATTCGTGAGCAGATTTTGAGCATAAGCCGATGCTCCGTCACCCTTTAAGTTGGGATTATCAGAAGCCCATAACTTCTCCAGATTAACGATATCACTCGAATTCGTAAGTCGATCATAGTCATAACTATAAGGATTCCAGACCAGATTCATGGAGAAGTTCACATCCACCTTTTTGTTCTTTCTCGCATTCTTGGTCGTAATGACGATAACGCCATTAGCAGCACGTGCACCATAAATACTGGCAGCAGAAGCATCCTTAAGAACTGTTACACTCTCGATATCATCGATATTAAGAGAAGGAATGCTCTCTGTGATACTTCCCGTACTCGAATAATTCGTATTCTCGATAGGGAAACCATCGACTACATACAAAGGTGTAGCCACACCATTCATCGTAGAGATACCACGAATCTGATTATTCTGGGTATTATAACCAGCTATTTCACCTTGGAGTAGAGATGACAAATCACTAAACCGCTTATCTTGCAAGTCTGTGCTAGTTACTTTAGCAAAAGCACCCGTAGTACGCTCTTTACTCAAGGTCTGGTAACCAGTTACCACCACCTCGTTAAGCATACTCTTGTCTTCTGTCAAAACAAAATGATTATCATTTTCATGTGAGCGAAGCGGAATAATAGCCGTCTTCATGCCCACGTAACTCACTTGCACCTCTTTACATTCTTTCGGAACATAAAATTCATAGTGACCATCCGCATCGGCAATGGTACCATACGGACTACCAGGTACATTAACTGCAGCACCTATCAAGGGCTCACCATTCTCATCGGTTACCGTTCCTGTAACATGTTTCAGATCTTCTTTTTGCTGTGCAACTGTCGGAAGAGAAGCATGATGTTCTGCAGCATATCCTGCAATGCTTGATACAGATGGCAACACTAATAGACAGGTCGTCAATAACGTCCCTGGCCTGTTCAACCAAAAGTCTCTCATAAAGTAATTTTGTTCTCTTAAACTTTAAAAATATTACTAAATACCTTAGTTATTGTGTCTCTAATAATTGGCTACAAAAATACAATATTTTAACTATACTATATAAGCATTACAGTTATTTGAACCTGATTCATCCTAAAAATACCACGATATTGGTATATAATTAGTGGTTTCATCATACTATTCTCGTCAAGTCGCCCGGAAGTATGCCGCATAATGACTTCTATGCGGCTCTATTTTCACTTAAAAGAATTCAGTTATTTAGATCACTAGTGTCCACTAAAAAGTGGTCCTAGTCAAAAAAAAGTACAAATTCACACCATTATGCTTACTATCTTGATTTTTTTATTTACTTTTGCATCAACTATTTGAAAACAGCAAAAACCTACATGTAACATATTTTTTTTAAAACAAATCTAGTTATGAAACGATATTCAGTATTATTGATGTTCTGCCTATCTCTCCTTTTCACCATGAAAAGTGTACATGTTCAGGCAGAAAATTATCCGTATCGTAGTGATGTACTGTGGACCACTATTCCCAACCATGCCGACTGGCTTTATAAGGCCGGAGAAAAGGCTACCATTGAGGTAACCTTCCTTAAATATGGTATTCCTCGCGATTGTGAAGTGGAATTTCAGCTTGCACAAGATATGCTCAAACCATTTAAAAATGGAAAGGTACATCTTAAAAACGGTCGAGCCAAAATTGAGGTAGGAACAATGAACAAACCGGGATTCCTCGACTGCGTATTAAAGGCCAACGTGGATGGTACAGTTTATACCCACCATGTCAAAGTAGGCTTTTCGCCTGAAAAATTAACCCCAACTACCAAGAACCCTTCTGATTTTGATATTTTCTGGCAAAAGACACTTCAAGATGCCCGAAAACAACAACCATTAGAATATACCATGAAGAAGGTGGAGCGTTATTCTGACCAAGAAATCGACTGTTATCTGGTGAAACTCAAAGTGGACCGTACTCATAGTGTATATGCCTATCTTACCAAACCGACTAAGAAAGGTTCATACCCTGTTGTACTCTGTCCACCGGGAGCAGGAGTGAAAACCATCAAGGAGCCTATGCGTCATAGCTACTATGCCCGTAATGGCATGATTCGTATGGAAATGGAGATTCATGGTATCAATCCAGAACTGTCTGAAGAAGACTTCAAGGACGTGCGTTCGGCTTTCAGCGAGTATCTTGATATGGGGCTTGATAATCGTGAGAATTATTACATGCGTCATGTATATACAGCCTGCGTAAGGGCGATAGACTTCCTTACCTCGCTCGATGAATGGGATGGCAAGAATACAATCGTACAAGGAGGTAGTCAGGGAGGAGCACTAAGTCTGATTACAGCTGCACTCGATAAGCGTGTTACGCTGTCGGTGGTTAATCATCCGGCTTTGAGCGAAATGGCAGGTTACGCAAATGGAGGAACTGGTGGCTATCCTCATTTCGTGAAGAAAAATGGTATGCTGACTCCAGAGAAGATCAAGACGATGGCGTATTATGATGTTGTCAACTTTGCACGCCGCATCACCTGTCCGGTCTACATGACGTGGGGATTTAACGACAACACCTGTCCACCTACGACGAACTACATGGTATGGAATCTGCTTCAAGGACCTAAAGACTCACTCATTACTCCGATTAATGAGCATTGGACAAGTGACGCTACAGAATATGGACAGATGGTCTATATCAAAAATCATCTGAAATAAGTATCGCCAGAATACATCCTAAAGAAAGTATTAGCCCATACAGACTAATACTTTTTTTTTTGCCTTACTCGATAATTTTAATCATAAAATATCGATAATGCCAAAATATTTTATACATTTGCATGAAGAACATCATACGCATCTATTTATTATATCATTTACATGAAAACATTTTTTGCTCAACAAGAAGTTAATACTGGCCGACAGATAGAACTCGATCTACTTAAATCGTTCACTATCATCTGTTGTCTCATCGGTGCACATATTTGCGATGAGTTTATCTTCGATTTTGATAATAGCCTTGTTTGGACACAATCTTATGTGTTCGGACGTGTTTTAGGTGCACCTATTTTTATGTTTAGTATGGGGTTTACCATGATGTACACCACACATCATACAGCTGGAGATATGTTTTGGCGTGCCATCAAACTGTTAACGTTTGGCCAAACGCTTAATATTTTCAGATATGCCATACCCTATTATTGGGGGGCTCAACTTGACCCTGCTTACTATAATCCTCAACAGGTACTTAATTTTTCGAGCGACATCTTACAGTTAGCCGGACTGGCTTTCATCGTAATGGCGATAACCCGTGCACTGAAGTTATCCACAGCTTTAACCCTCCTTATTGCCATCGGTATGTCATTGCTGGGTACTTTCCTTACAGGAGTAGAGACGAATAACTATATGGTTAATCAGGCTTTAGGGTTGCTGTGGCCTACACACACCGAAAGTTATTACCCGCTATTCAACTGGTTTATCTTTATAGCAGGTGGCCAATGGATGGGATCAATATATCGGCATATCAACAATAAGAAAGCATTTTTCAGCATTGCCATCCCTATAGGAATACTTACGATAAGTGCCTATTTTTATCTGCAGCTTTACACGTCGCAGACCTATTTGGGTGCACTAGGAGATAATCTGAGCAGATACTGCTGGCTTCATTTAGGTGAAGCACTTTTCATCATGAGCTTTATACCGATGCTGATAGGTATCAGTTATTTGATAACTACCTATATACAGCATCATCTTTCAGAAGAGGTCATCACGCATTTACAATTTCCATCATGCCATATTAATAAGTACTATAGTGTATCATGGGGTGTTATCACTATTGGAAGCACCATGTTTAATCTGCATAATACGAGCGATTATATGGTGACATGGATGATCTGCACCCTTATCACTTCTATGATTGTTATGGTATACGTACGCCACTTTGAAGAATGGGTAGACGATTTTGTGAGCAGATACGACTGGATATTCATCATAACGGTATTTGCGATAACACTCTATATGGCTTATTATGCATATGCCACTTGTGAGGTAATGCCAAACTTCCTCAATAATTATCTGGACAATATCAAACTATAAATTCGATAAATATTATAATTTCTCGCCAAGAACACTAAGATGCCAAGAAAACCTTAAATACTTGGTAACAAAACGTTCTTGACGAGAAATTATTCATTTTACTCCCATTAACGTAAACGTTTACGACATCTTTTAACATAACATTTTTTGCTTTTTCCAAAAATGTTAAGTACTTTTGGCACATAAAAAATATGTAAAATAACATATAAAGCAAACAAGACCTAAACAAGGCAAATAAAAAAACCTCAGTAAGTAAATAAACCAAATCAATAATAATTTAACCTACAATTAACTTTTTATGAAACATTTTACGCGAATCAACACCTTGGTGTTATTTTTGCTGTGCCTGTTTGTTAACACGGTACACGCCTCAACTATCACGGCGCTCTGGGATTTTCAGAACATGAATCCATCCTCGCTCTCCGGGATTAAAATCGAGGGCACAGAGACCCACGTGGCTTCTTCTAATTCATCGATTAACATGTTTGTTATCGCCAAAAGCGGTAAGTTTGCAGTCCGCACGAGTGATGTACAGATGAATGCCAACACGTATCTGCGCATACCTGTACAGAGCACCAAAGATGTCATCACTATCGTAAGTTACCCAGGTTATCACAACTATACTATTAATGGTACAGCAGCTACTGCTAACACAACTACCCATACTGCGACTGCCAGCGAAGTAACACAGGGATATGTGCAGGTACAAGCTACTTCTACCACCTATTTGTATAGTATCAAACTGGTACAGACGGTATCTAATACCACCACAGCAACATGGGATTTCCAAAATGTAAACCCTTCGGCACTAAGTGGACTAACCATCGAAGGAACAAGCGGACATATACCATCTACTTTGAGCGATGTGAATATCTACTGCATAGGTGCCTACGGAAAGTTTGCCCAGCGCACAAGCGATGCTCAGGTTAATGCCAAGACAACCCTTCGTATTCCAGTTACCAGCACCAGCGATGTCGTTACCGTTACAAGCTACCCAGGCTATCACAACTATGCACTTGGCGGAACAGCAGTAAGCAGCGATAAAGTTACTCACACTGCTACCGCTACAGAAGTATCTCAAGGCTATGTCGTACTCTATACTTCAGCTACCAGCTATCTATATAGCATTCAGGTAGCCATGCAGAACTATACCGGTTCGGGTACAGCAACATCATCCACTTCATCAAACAGCTCTAACAACAGTTCAAGCACAGGATCAACTGACAACACGACAACAGCCAGTGGCAACTTCACCGCAGTAAGTCAAGAATATTATGTAGTAACAGCAGGTAGCGCAAGCAGTTTCCTGTCAGCACTGAGCAAGGCTAACAGCAGCACCTCATCATCACGTAAGTATATCTTCCTGCCTAATGGCACCTACGATCTCGGTACCACCTGCCTTACCGCTATCACCGGTAGCAACATCTCTATTATCGGCCAGAGTATGGAAGGTACCATTATCAAGAATACACCCGCAGTAGCCAATGAGGGTATCAGCACCACTGCCACCATTCTCAATAAAGGTAACAACAACTATTTCCAAGATCTTACCCTCAAGAATGCACTCGATTACTATAATGCCGGCAGTGCCGGTAGAGCTGTAGCCTTACAAGATAAAGGTACAGGTACCATCTGTAAGAATGTATGTCTCGATTCTTATCAAGATACCTATTATTCTAACAACACCAACGGACAGTATTATTTCGAAGGCAGTACCATTTACGGTACAGTAGACTTTATCTGCGGTAGCGGTGATGCCTTCTTCAATAATTGTACCCTTGGCGTTCGCAAACGTACCTCTAATGGTTCCGGTAGTTGTGTTATCGCAGCTCCTTACACTTCTACCTCATGGGGATACGTATTCAATAATTGTACCATCAGCAATGCTGCTGCCAGCTATAGTCTGGGGCGTGCCTGGGGAGGCAGTCCTAAACTCGCCTATATCAACACAGTATTGACAGACCCTACCAATATTCTCTCTACCCGATTCACAACAGCAGGTATGAATGTGGTAGCTAATAAGTTTGTAGAATACAACTCCAAGAATACCAGCGGTACCACCGTTTCTCCTTCTTCTAATATCGTCAGCTTTACCTATGGGTCTACCACCAACAAGATGGAAACGATACTCTCTGATAGCAAAGCAGCAGGCTATGCCCTAAGCAAGGTATTTACCAATTGGACTCCTAATGAGGATGCAGCACAACTTACGGTGAGCAAAGTATCACAGAGTGGCAGCAAAATCAGCTGGAGTGCCGTCAGCGGTGCCAGTTCGTATGCCATCTTCAAGGATGACAAATATGTAGCTATCGTAGGCAGCGGCACGACCTCGTATACGATTTCAGCTACCGGTACTTATTCCGTACGCGCTTCTAATCCGATGGGAGGATTCGGTACAGCAGCCAGTGTCAAGGTTACCAGCATCAGCAGTAGTTCTACGAGCGGTTCATCTACCACTACCTCAGGTATGAGCAGCTATGATCAGAATGCACCTATAGGATGGGCCACTTATGGCGGCAGCGTGACCGGTTCAAGCGATAAGAATACCGTAACCGTTACAACAGCAGACGAATTGGTTTCGGCTTTAGCAGGCACATCTGCAACAACAATCTATGTGAAAGGCACCCTTACCTTTACCGGCCAGCTTACTGTAAATGGTGCCAAGAACAAAACCGTATATGGTCTTCCAGGCAGTGCATTGAGTAACCCTACTCATACTTCTACTGTGAGCAAAACCGGTATTCTCTTCCTCAAAAACTGTTCTAACATCATACTTCGCAACCTTACATTCAAGGGGGCAGGTGCCTATGATGTCGATGGAAATGACAACCTTACCCTACAAAACTGTCAGTATATCTGGGTAGACCACTGTGATTTTCAGGATGGTGTAGACGGCAACTTCGATGCCAATAATGGAAGTAATAATATCGCTGTTACCTGGTGCCGTTTCCGTTATCTTATCACACCATGGGCCGGAGGTTCAGGCGGTTCAGACAAGCACTGCTTCTCTAATCTTTGGGGAGGTAGCGATAAGAATGCATCTAAAGACGAAGGTAAACTCAATACCACATTCGCTAACTGTTGGTGGGATGAAGGTTGTATCGAGCGCATGCCTCGCGTACGATTTGGCAAGATTCACATCGTCAACTGTCTTTACTCCAGCAGTGTAGCATCTTACTGTATCGGTGCAGCCTACAAGAGCAATATCTACGTGGAGAATACAGCCTTTACCAGCAGTAAGGCTCAGAAGAATCCATGGGCTAACAAAGCTACCTCTAGTGGTTATACCGACTATAACATTACGTTAACAGGATGTAGCGGTGCTACCAATACCCAGAGCCGTTCGGGCAGCAATAGCTACTTTAATCCTTCCAGCTATTATAGTTATAGTGCTTACGATGTCAGCAAGGTTGAATCACAGGTAAGTACCTATGCAGGTGCCACCCTGTCTATTTCAGTCAATGCCAAGAGCAATCTGCTGAACGCAACCATCACAGCAATCAACTCTGTAGAAGGCGATGCAAAAGCTACCGCTGTAGAATATTACAATGCCAACGGCATCAAGAGTAATAATCTTCAGCCTGGTCTTAACATTATTCGCACAACCTATAGCGATGGTACCATCACTATCAAGAAGGTTATGCAATAAAATGTTGTTTCGAAATATTTCGATTAAAAAATAAACTTTTTTAATCGAAATATTTGGAGAATGAAAAATAAAGATTATATTTGCAATATCTAATATCAATTGCTTATGAAGCTGTCTGATCTTCTGAGCTATACATTATTAAACTAACACATTTATAATATTATGGAAAAACGATTTTCAATAGCCAAAACATTAGTAGCTGCATTGTTGATTTCTGGATCAGCAAGTTTTGTTTCTTGTAGTAAGTCAGATAACCCAGTATCTCCTGGAACAGAAGAAACAACAGGTTCATATATTACTACAATTGATGATCTGGTAAAGGCTATTCAAGATGCTGGTGCTGAAGCTACCGTTATTAAGTTGGCTCCAGGTATCAACCTGACTCTTAATGAGACGATCGATCTTTCAGGCAAACAGATTACGATTTTGACACCAGCCAACAGTACTGCTGCTCATCTTGTATTAGGCGAGAATGGAGGTTTCATTGTCAACAACAATTTCAAGTTGAGTAATGTGACAATTGATGCAACAGCTTCCACTACCCCACTGATCAGTTTGAATACTGTAAACGAGCAAGTTACTACTATAGAAGCTATCGACTTCGAGAATGTATCCGTAACAGGACTCAAGAAAGCGCTCTTCTATTCAAGCGCTAAGGATTATCTCATTACCAACTTTAATATCGTCAACAGTCTCGTTGAGCAGGCAGGTGATGCTACTACCATTGATTTTACCAAGGGTAGTTGTGCTAAGACTTTGACTATTGAGAACTCTACGATTTGGGGTAATGTACCTACGACTAAGAGTATGTATTCTTCTCAAAGTGGTCAAAAGCTTACTGAAATAGAAGAAAACGGTACCCAAACGTTCAATATCAAGAATTCTACATTCTATAATCTCGCTAAATCGAAAAACTTCTTCTCTCATCGCCAATCTAACCAAAAATGGTTAGTATACAATGTAGAAAACAGCGTATTTGTCGACTGCGGTAAGAATGGCCAAGTTATTAAAGGTTTGAATGGTGGTGCTCAGGGTACTAACCCTACATGGAATATTTCTGGAAACTTATTCAACTTTGATGGTGTCAATACAGGAGAGAATGAAACAACAGGTGATCCAAATGAGCCGGTTAAGAACAGCGTAGAAGGCACAGCTACAATTACAAGCACAGCAGAAGGCTTAACCGTATCTATGCCATCTCAAGTAGGAGACCCAAGATGGCTTAAATAACAGATATAGCAAATATTTATATAAATAAATACAAATATAAATCCCATTTACTTCGATGTAAATGGGATTTATTGGTATGGATCAATAAGGGTAACTACGGTTACCTATTGAGATGCAAAAATCGAGATCATGCTCTATAAGAGCTATGATGAGCGCAGTTTCTATTAATAGGTATCTATCAAACTCGGATAATTAGCCGGACGGAATTCGAAATCCAAATCCGTGTAGCCTTTCTCACTCAGAGCAGTATTAAGCGTTGTAACAAAACCACTGCTTACCATCGTATTTCTCGGATAACCCGTTACCCCTTCTATTGAAGCCCCTGTGGTAAAGAGTGTACTATTGTAATAACAACCATAAATAAACTTGTCTGATGCTAAAGAGCTGACGGCAACAATACCACCAAGCACAGAGCCTCCCGTGACAGTACCCGTATGGTAACAACCTGTCAGACTACCCGTATTGCTTCCTACCAAACCACCCACATGAGTCGCAACTCCCTGAGTATTACCTACATGATAGCAAGCTACGATATCACCAGAATTCGTACCAACGGCTGCACCTTGAGCTGAACCCGTACCGGTAAGTGTGGCATCTCCAAGTATTCGACAACCAGCTATCATACCGGCATTCGTATTCGCCAAAACACCATCACCCGCTACGCTGATACTATGCAACTGCACTCGCGATACATTACCCGAAGCACCAATGGCGGTGAAGAGAGGATTACCATACAAACGATGAATATAACGATTAGCTCCCCAGAACGTACCCTGGAAAGTATGTTCTTCCGTTCCGATACCAGGCCATACGACAGCTGACTTACTGCTCTTACTACTTTCAACCTTCGTTGAATCAGAAGACGCTTGCATAATGATATCCGCATTAAGAACAATATATTTACCCTCAAAGGTAACACCATCCGTGTTGACCATCTTGGCCAAAGTAAGCAACTGATCGGGCGTATTAATGAGATATGGATGAGTTACCGAACCATCATTGCCAGCCTCATCAGCATACGAATTTCCACTAGAATGAAGCCAAGTAGCATCGAGCGAAGCATTTGCTTTAACATCCGCAGGCGTATAGACTTTGGTGAAATCTGCCGATGAAAGATAATTGGTAACCTTCACCAGTTCACCCTGGTCTGGGGTAGCAACAAACTGCCAATCCTGGAACGTTACGGTCGTTGTTAACTTCTCGTTCTTATGATTCATATTGATATCAATCGTAGTACATTTACCAGGATTGAAATACACCTGACTCGAATTGCTACCATACACCGAAGTCGTATAGGTATGGCTCTCTACTTCACCCGTCTTCGCATTTGGATAACTTACCGTGAAAGAGATCTGCACCGGTTGAACCGTCACGACACCCTCTTTAGCATAATAATTATAATACTCTTTAGTCTGAGGCACAACAAGACCATAGAAAGATTCACTTTTGGTACCCGTTTTAGCATCATCAGTACTAGAAGCCTGCCATAACTTAATCATACGCTTCGTATCTGAAGAATAGTCAGCCTCAGCAATCGTACTAATATCATCCTGAGAGGTAGAAGAAATAACACTATCACCAACCTGATTCCAGCGATAGAAAACAGGTTGATTCTTGATGATGACATCAGAAATGGTTACCTCATTATAATCAACAGAAGAAGAACCTGAAGAATAATCATCGACGTTGACATTGACACGAACACTACTCAAGGCATGTTTCATTTCGAGCGCAGCAGCAGTTTGGTTTTCTTCAGGTGATAAAGCTGCATTATGAAGCAACAAGAGATCCTGTGCCTGAACAGCAGTATTGCCGGCTGAATAATCTACCGTATCCGGCAAGACCAAATTTCCATTGATGTAGGAACCACCCAGAGCACCATAATAACACTTGGTTTCCGTATCACTTAAAATACCCGTTGCCCAGAAATAATCGGATGAAGGCAAGCTATAACCTGCTATCGTATGCATACTGACAGCATCCGTCCAATATAGTTTTTCTTTGGTTGCCATGCTCCAGGCTGTCCCTGAATAGACATATTCCTTATCAGTATAAGAGAATTGATCAATAGCATTACTGGTACGCTTAAAAGTGGTAAGCATGAGCTGATCATCGGCAACAAAACTATTGCGACCCAGTTCTACACCAATAACAGGCGTGGTGGCCGTGGCACGAGTAGAAGAAAGACTACTGCCCATGATACTCACTGTGATACCTTTCAACTCCTGAGGGTCACTATCACCAGTACCCAACAAATCACCGTCAGTGCTACAAGCCTGTAACATGACAGTTGTCAATAAAGCAATATATGATAATCTGATTTTCATCTTTTACTCGGTTATAGTCATCTCAATCTTATATAACTTACCCTGCTCAAAAACACAAGAAGCAGCCGAAGTTTTGCCCTCACCTCCCAGAGCAGCAACCGTATTCAACGTGAGCTTATAGCGCTTGCTGCCAGCACGAAGCCAAAGTACAGGCGAAGTAGCTAAGGTACATGGCGGCACAAGAATGCGATATGTATTAGTAGCGACCTGATAAGCGGTATATACCGCCTGCTGACTGATACTTGCATCTGTAAAAGCGACAACAGAAGCCTGAGAATCACCATTCACAGCAATACCTAATACTTTACCATTATCCTGCTGCGAACAAGTAGACTTCTGCTTATAATTATAGCTGGTAGCATTATCCTTACTACGATCTGCATAGTAATCGCCCACCACAATCTCTTGCTGATCGATATCAGGCATTCCCTCTAATGTCACAACCGGGGTAGTATTATCCAATACATGATTTGCATCAGCTACAGTGACCTGCACACAACTCAGTACATGCTGAAAATCGAGGTGAACACGATATGATCCCGTCTGCATAATCGTCTGCGCCCAAAGCAAATCAGACTTCTGATAATTAGCCAGCAGACTTTGATCGGCATAGAACACATAACTATACTGATTGATAAGACTGCCCGATGGAGCAAGAAACTCCACATTCTCAGACCAAGTAGAAGCAGTATAGACATAAGGAGTCTGCTGTGCCTCATACTGGTCAAAAATACTCCAAGGAGTAGATACGGTATACTTCCCTTCGACATCAACATCATCGATGGTCGTAAGATTAATCCATGAACTATCACTATCATCCCACTTCATAAGCCAGAATCCGTCACTACTATGCCCCCAGGTCGTCTCCCCGATCTCAGTAGTAGAAACAAACGGGCAAATAACCTTCAGTTTCATACGTTCACCCGCAAAGAAAGTTGTACTATCTACCGTGGCACGAGTTGTTTCCTCACCATCGAAAGCAGAAACAGAAGTGGTGAGAGTTAAGCCCTTTTCAGACGATACAGTCTGCAAATCCTCATTCTGCGAACAGGATACCAAGACAAGAGCTGACATAAGAATATATGCTAATTTCTTCATTGACTTAATTATTTTGGAGCAAGACATTATAAGAAGAAGCAGAATAAGTGGCACTGTTTGGCGCACCTGATGATAACTGCGGATAACGGTTGTCGTAAATAAGACTGGCACCGGCATTATACTGCATATTACAAGGATAAGACTGTCCGATAACCGATGTATTATACTTATAAATAGCATAGTTCATCGCCTTCCATGGTGCCAAGCCGTACATTTCCTCTTTTTGTCGACTTGTGAGCGAATTATAATTAACATCACCACTAAGCAGATTATCAACCTTAGCCTTCAGCACATGAGAATGTGCACCACGGATATACTGTTGTGGCAAATAAGTTACAGAAGATGTACCTACAGCATTCACACCAGTAGAGCGCTGCGTATCATAATAATTACACATGAACCGCCCCCAAGTCAATGATGACAACGGAGCAAAGAAAGCAGTACTGCCCGAAGCATAACCGCCCAGAAGAGCACCCGTACCAGAAGTAAGTCCACTACCCGTCTCCATACAACCATACATATACAGATTACTAGCTGTACCCACCAAAGCACCAGAAGCAGTTCCCTCATGAACACACCCTACGACATACCCCAAACCTGTCACTGTATGTGCAATCGCATGAGTAGTAGGAGCATTCACAGATACACCTGCAATATACACCGCATGTTCCTTATCGGCTGTAGCAGTGTTGAGAAGTGAAGTAGTATGGTTGCTCTCTATCTTCAGATTAGAGATAGCAGCCCCCTTCACATAACCAAAGAGACAACCACCATTGACATAAACATTTTTGAGCGTATGCCCGGCACCATCAAAGACACCTTCGAAAGGATGATCCGCACTATTACCGATAGCAGGTATCTCCACATCCTGCAAATCGATATCGGCAGTAAGCGTAATCTTAAAATGAGGTTTGGTATTCAAATTCTTCTCATAGAACGAATACGGACCTGTGAGATAAGAGCGGTAAAACTTAGCCGCAGTAGTACTGCTGGCAGGTTGATAATGCCAATAGAACACATATCCTGGAGCATCGTTCTCGGTAACGGTTACAGCATTACCCTCTTCATCGGTTTCATCATCTTTCGTCCAAGTAGCATTCGGTTCCAAAATTTCTTCAGGTTCACCATTCAGGGTAAGTCCACTGGTATAGGTAGCAGCCGTACCATTAACGAGATGAATAAACTCGAGGAATTCTTCAGCACTACCTATTTTAAATTCAGGCAAATAACTGCTTGTCACACCATTCTTAAGATTCGTATAAGCATAAAAAAGAGCCCGTTTCCACCAATCATACTTCGCTGTCGCAATACTACCATCAGCAGAAGCCGTTTCAGCGGCAACCGCATCCTGCTCGGTCCATGAAAGACTTTCATTAACCGACATGGTAAACTTGCCATACTTATAACCAACCGTAAAAAGATAACTATACCCTGGCATCAAATCGATACCATCAGCAAAAACCTTGGTACCATTGTTTTCCACTTCACCGATAGTAAGAATATGATAAGAACCCTCCGTATTCGTCGTAGCCGCCTGGTCACCATTATTCACATCTTTCAGTCTGACACGGAAACGAGTATAAGCCGGAAGGTGGATATAACTACCCTGATCGGTACCGTTATCCATAAGATACGGAATAGAGATCATATAGCGTCGACCATCAACAGCCATAAATTGTGGATGCTCCACCAAATTAACTATCTCATCAGCAGACAACAAGCCAAAAGGCACAAGACCGTCTTCTGCAGCAGAAGATATAACAGAAGAAGACTCGATGGTAGAGAAATCAGAAGTATTGGTATAATGATTTTGCGTAAGACTATAGAGCGTACCATTAGTCATATTGACACCTGCCGGCATACACATCGTGTGATAAGCATCTTCGACAGCTTTCGCCTTTTCTACAGCCGTAAGCCCCCCTTCCTCGGTATCATCAACATAATCAGAAGCCTTCGTACAGAGTTCGATACCAGCAAGTTCGTTACCCGACTTTGGTGCAAAACCGATACGACAAGCCAAATGGAGTAATTTCATCGGGATCGTCTCAGTAGGTCCAGATACCGTAATCCAATCCGACAAGGTATAGTCAGGATAAAAAGAAGCCTTATTAGTCTTCGAGTTATTCAGGACATTAGCCAGATTACTACGTCCCCAAGCACGGAAGCGAACCGTTGAGCCATTTTCCCATACCAATGAGTCGGCAGCCGTTTGAACAAAAGACCTCTTGTCAGCATACGTACCCGTAGCCCCCGTCAACACTTTCCAACTCGTACCCAGATTAACCGTACTGGCATATTCACCCTGAAGCGAATAAACACGAGAAATCTCGGTATCAGAACTAAACTGAGTAGTACTACCACTGACAGCCTCCTGACGGAAAATAGTGAGATGATCACCCTCATTAAACGAACCATCATGATAATATGTGGCACGCGTAACAAAGGCATCAGAGATAGAGGCATCGAAATTAACAGCCTTGCCCAAAAGACTATTCTGCTCACTTCCTCCCAAATCGCTCTCGCTACAACTCACCATCAGGAATGTAGCCAATAGCAAAAATATCGTTGATCTTTTCATCTTCATCATACTTTAATAAGTAGGCAACGTTGTAGGGGTATGATTAATCACATCACCCGATGCGTCGCTACAGTTATTCACATTACCCGTTACGATAGCATTACTTTTATACAGACGACCACCGCTAATGGCAGTGTTGAGAACTTCGGCACGCCACCCTTTGGTTGGCACCCAAATATAGGTAGTACCGCCATTATATGTTTCTTTGTGAACATTAGCCACCCACTCCTGAGTTTCATCGCTCTCTTGCACAGTAGTATATTCACCATTAATACCATCAAAGATATAAGTTCTACCTGTATTCTCAGAATCTGTCAACGTAATCGTATGTCCCTGAGCATCCAAATGCCCCGTAAAAACGAAATCAGCAGGGAGTTCACTAACATCGATGGTGATATCACTATTTAAGATAAAGTAATCACCGTGATGTTCTCTCTCTTTTGTCGCTTTCAAGAAATAACTTACCCAGTCAGTATCACTCAGATACTGCTTATCGTAAGTTTGAGCATCGGCAACCGTGGTAACACTGTTAGACGTATTCGTATAAGCACGCTGCCAACTGCTACCCGCCTGCGAAAGCGTAAATTCGGCAGTATTATCAAGACCATAATAAGCCTGTGAACCCACAGTCTCTTCCCATTTAAGCTGACCAGTCGCCTGATAATCAACAGCCTCTTTACCGATACGCAAGTAGATTACAGTTTCCTTATTCATATCAAGATCAATGTTCACCGTCTTAGTATATTTCAAGCCATTCTCCAACTCAAGTTCAAACTCTACACTATTCGTTAAAGCAGCAACAGAAGCCGTATCCTCGCGCTCATCATACATCACACTATCCTTAGCCGTGTAAGTAGGGCGAACCAGAATATCGTAAACAGGAACCTTACCCCCTAAATCAAAGACCTCATATTGAGACTCTTGTTTATCCACAGAAGCCTTCGCTTTATTCCAAGCCTCGGCATCACTCGGGAAAATATACGTTTTGTTCTCGCTATCATAATAATAGACAAAACGCTCATCATCGAGATTCGTCTGGCCAGCATGATCATAGCTCGCAAACTCACCCACATAATGTGGAATGACACTCTTTACTGAAGTCCATCGAGGAAAATATACGTTTACCCCATGAGACAGATTCGTAGAAAGCGAGTCAAGATAATTGAGCACCTTAACCCCCTTAAAACGGATACCCGTATTCGTAGGATCATCAGCATCAGTCGTTTCGCCCGATGAAGAGACCTTATAATTCTTCAGTGTCGTATTCATCGAAGGATCGATAAGAATATAAGCGATAACACGCGCCATGCGATGTGAATAAGGTATCGTAATCTTACCCACTGTAGCACTCACTTGAAAAGAAGGTGAAATGGCTAAAGCTTCGCTCAGAGCTGTATAGTTATCACCACTCTGATCAGCCGCATCAAAGGTAGTACCCTCTCCAGTTGCACCGATAATAGCTGTAGGCCAAGCAGTACTCTGAAAATAGTGCTTACCATTATAGAGCCATTTCGCAGGCGTTTCAGTTTTCCAATCAGTGATGGTATAATCATCTCCCGTCAATTGGAGATTAGCAAACTGAAATGCAGTAGGAGTAAGTTCCTGACTATAGCGAATAGGAAGTCCGCGTTCAAGATATGCCTTCAAATAATCCACATCGACCGCTGCCGTAGCACGCGTAGTAGCCGTAACCTCATCAGCATCGGTAGTCAATTGGACAGAACCTACCTGAATATCAGACGCATCAAAGGCAGTATCTGACGTTCCTGCATCATCAGCAAGATGGTCTGAGCACCCCATCAAGAGGAGTGCAACAAATACCAAAAGATAACTATATTTCTTATTCATATCCATAAAATCGAATTATTCAAAAGAAGGTGTAACAGCATTCTTCGTTCCAACAAGGGATGCGCCTCCAGTACCTACAGGATAAGACAAAGCAGGCCACCAGTTACCCCTACAATCAGCACTGATATAAGTATTACTACTATAAACACCTGTACCTAAGATAGAACCCTTATACGCATTAGTGGTAGTTGGAGTACTGAAATTGCTGGCACAATCTTGAATAAGAATTGTCCCTGTAGCAGAAGAACCCTTTGCACTTGGTCCACCAAGAATACCACCATAATAAGCCACACCGGTAGAAGCGCCTGTGGTAGAAGTAGATGTATAATCGGCAGAAGTATTGACGAAAAGCGTATTATCAGCACGAGAATAACTACAACTCATAATAGAAGCATCATAAGCAGACGCAACGATGCCTCCTGCAAAATGGTCAGCATCTTTGTCTACAGTAGACGCCAACCATACCTGTACAGGCACATTACTCTTGCAGTTTTGTATCGTAGCTCCATCGTAAGCCCACACCACAACTCCAGATGGGTTAGCCGACTGAACATAGTAATCTGAGGTAACGTTAACATTACTCAGCACAGCATTGCTACCAGCTACTGCAAAAGCCACCGGAGCATAACCATCAAGACCATCCTGAATACCAGAAGTGGTATGAGGAGTTGCAATCAAGTTAGCAGACAACTTCACCTGAAGATTGCTTATCGCATTGCTGATAGTATTAAAGATCATACCATCGGTCGTAATCGTCTTATGATTACCTTCAAGCAGATAGTTGGCACTATAATCATTATACTTGGTATGTATTGAATCCGCAGTAGACTCATAACCATTCGTGCTATTATAATGATTCCAGTCCTTCAATTCGAAACTGTCAGCCAATCGATATTTATTATTCGCAGCATTATAAAATGAAGTAAACGATTCTCTCAACTCAGCCTGACGATCAATAACTGCAGTATAACGATCAGACTCAGCCACAGCATTATCGACATTCACGCTACTCAAATTATTATCTGCTATAGTAGGCCATGCGTTTCCCGTAAATTCTGTATTCTCAGTAGCAGCATGCTGCACGATATTCTTAAAGTTATCAGCATTCTGCAGTAAGGTAATACCATAATCATTGGTACAATTTGTAACTTTACCATCGGCAGAACCAACGATACCACCACCCTTGACACCCTTAGCTCCATCAATACGGGCATTTACCGTACAATTATCAATGATGGCACGGGTAGTAATACCATCTACAGTAGCACTGAGAGATGTACCAGCAATACCACCGACATAAGCCTCAGAAGCTTCACCATAAACCGGAAGATCGGATGTACAATTAGAAATCGTACCCTGATCATTCTTTTCTACAAGACCAGCAACTGTAGCTTGAGCAATCTTTGAGGTCTTATCCGCTACAACATCCAACTTATCAATAGTACCCGAATTAATACTTGCCACTGCAGAAGGTAAAGAATAACCAGCCTTCACAGAAACAGAAATAGTACCATTCACCAATTTACCCGTAGAAGCAATCGTATCGAGCATCTGATGCTTTGTCAAAATCGTTGCACCAGCAAGATTCAACGTACCGTTGAGTCGATATTTTGTCCCATCCCAATCTTCATCCTCATCTAAATCAATAGATTCAGCAGCAACGACACCAACTCCACCAGCAGTATTATACTCAGTAGTAGAAGTAAGGAATTCTATCAGAGTAGCCTTATCCACAATTTGAATTGTATTACCATTACCTCCAAACTCATCGGTATTCGCCTCGACAGCCGGTTCAGACTCCCAATCCTGCACATTGGCAGTGAATGCCACTTTACGCTGATCGCGCGAGAGTGTAGCGGTAATGATAAGATGCTTGCCAGCAGTAAGATTATAGGCACTACTATTTTCTGTATTAGCCTCATTGGCTGCCATAAAAGTAAACTTCTGGTTGGCTATGACAATACGAATGATAACCTTAGAAGAATGAGTCGCATAATCGTAAGGATTAACTACGGCAGTAAATGCTGTCGTCTTATCACCAGCATGTTCAAGCCCTTCTGGCCAAGTATATTCATAAGTATAAGGAGAAATTTCGACATCAGCTTCATCCTTACCTTCTGTATACGAGTAAATGGTAGCAGACAAAGCAGAAGGATACTGATTATACTGTAAATCTTCTACAGGAAAATCGTCTGCTGCCTTCAGAATAACGGTAATCTTGGCACGCTGATGCTTCATATATAAAGGTATACGCTTAGTAGCATCACTATTATCCGTAATATTATTATAGCTCTTGATGCCTGCTTTCCAATCTTTGGCAGTATGGTAATTAGCAGCATCTACCTGATCCATCTGGCTAGGATCTGAATAATACAAAGGCAAATAACCAAACCCCAAGAGTTTATCTTGCTGCAAATACCCTTCTGTATACTGCGACTGATCGGCTTCTATCACATCACTTCCCGCTTCAGCCTTAAAACCATAACGATTCTGTGTATCTGGCCAATATAAAGATGAACCACTCAAGATACCATTGGCATTATTCGTAGATGTATAGGTACCCGTAGCCACAATCGATGTATCTACTTCACCCTCAGAAACACCGGTGAGTTTCTGAAGCATAGACACCGACAGTTTATAACCACTCTCAATAATCTTATAGTTGGAATTCATCTCAGCCGTTAATTCGTCCTGAGAAGTAGCACGGGTTACCGGAGTCTGCACATAGGTAGTAAACTGTACAGCATCGCCTGCCAGAATATCATCTGTACCTTCGGCAGTGATATCTTCACCACAACCTGTCAGCAGGAACATCGCCAGAAGGCTGATAAGCCATGAACCAATAAGTTTCGTATGTTGCATCATTTGTATGCTCATGATAATGTATACTTACTATAATAATTTATACTGTGCGTTAATCCTCTGTATCGTCTGAAATAGTAGCTTCAGACGAATACGTTTTATCTAAAGTCCAGTCGGTAATGGTTGGTTTGAGCGATACCAGCGAACTACGAATGAGGTAGATATTATAGGTATACTTCTTACCACTTGCCAACGTGTTTTTACCCGTATCCAGGGTATAAGTAGTAACGTGCTCAATGGCATCATCATCTGTACTTTCCTTCCAAGTAATACGTATCTTACGAAGGGAGCCAAAAGCTATCGCCTGATAAGACTTGACAGCTCCCGATGCAGGAGTACTCATCGAAAACATCTCGAATGTGGTTACTGGCGTATCATCTTCATTCGGGATTATCGTATTGCTCACAGTGGCATTCACAGTACCATCTTCATTGATTCGATTATACACATATCCCTCAGTAGAAACATCTATCAGTTCTACTTTCGTAATCAGTTCAGATGTAAGACTAACAGACTGGTCGGCAGAACGGTCATTAAAAACATTAACCTGTACTTGAGCAAACTGATGCTTAAAGGTCAACGCAACTGTATTGCTGATATAATTAGCAGGCACCTGAGCGGTAAGGGCAACAATAGGATCAGGCTGTTCGGCCATACTCGTCTTATCCCCTCTCGTCAAATCGTAAACATTTATCGAACTATCATTCGCTAATGTGTTACCATTGACCATCAGGGTCTTATCATCCTTATTATCGCCATCAGGATACATCTTCAGGGCACCCTGAGCACCCGAATTATAGGTATTAGTCGTGAGCTGATTATAGTCAGCAAGAGCCAGAAAGACATGACTCAAACGGTTTTGCCAATAAAACTTTCCAGCACTCGTATCGTCACCATCCTCGTTGGTAGTAACATTCTCTGTCGTATAATCCTTATTCCAATAAACAGGCGTACCACTGGCATTTATCTTTAGCCAAGCTGTAGAACTTGCAGCCATATCATAGGCACTATCATTGGTATCCCCATTCTTAGAGTGATAATACATGCTACATACAAAACGACCATCGTTATCCATAGCAATCGTAGAGGTAGCACGACTTACAGCCTCATTAACAGTGAAAGATACCGTCTGCCCTACCACTTCATCTGTGGATGTCTCTGGAGTAGAGCCCCCGTCGAAATCAGAAGCAGAGCATGCTGTCAACAGCAATGATAACCCTATATATAAAGACCGACATCTCATCATTTTATCCATAATTCTATCTTCATTTACAAGTGTAGAGCGGGAACTGATTAATCCCACTCCAAGATCGCCTTACCACTACCTGTAACTTCCTCCCAATTTTTAACCAAACCGGCTACAGTAACAGCTTCCTTCTCAAGCGTAATAGTATACACATACGCTTTGCCTCTAACCCATTTATCAAGATCAGTAGAACCAGCTAAGGTGATCGCATCACTATTCAGATTGATTTTATAGACTGTACCATCGCCCAGTGTTATCGTCAAAACCATAGCTGAAGTAGACTGTGGAACAACGATATAATCGGTCAAGGCTGCTGCCGTGTTATAGCTTTCTTCAGTCTTGACAGCATCTGCAGCAATACCCTCGGTAGTTGTAATGGCAGCCTTTGTGCCACTTGGTGTAATACTACCATCATGGATATCAACTGTACCTGAAGGATATACATTACTGATAGAGATCGTAGCACCCTCCAAGTTAACATGCTTCGTATTCGCATCGGCAGCACCAGATGCAGCCACAGGCGTTTTAAGGACAACACTGATTTTACTCATGATATGGCTGAACAACAAAGGTACATTACCCGTACGAGGACTCAAAGAAGCACCTTCATCGTAACCATCCGCAGCCTTTGTGGTAGCCCACATACGATCTTCACCCTGAGAAACCGTAGTTGGTTCTGAAATATTTCCAGAGAGAGCACCCTCTACACTTCTATTCGCTTGCGCGCGGAAGAAGAACTTATCTGTTCCGTTAGGCCAATAAAGAGGGGTTGCTAAAGACAAGCCAGTACCATCGTAAGAAACCAAAGAAGACTTTTCTCCATAGGTATAATCAGTTGCATCCTGTACCATCCACAAATCAAAAGTATCGCCAGAAGTTAAGCCTTCTGTGGCGTTCTGAGTGGTTACATCAGCTGAAAAATCAATAACACCATCACCAGTAGCCGTAACCGTTTGCCAATCTGCTAAAGAAGCTTCAGCAGTAATACCCTGTTTGGCGAGTGTTACCGTAAGGTGATAATTATAACCAGGCTGAGTGGCATAAGTTGTAGCACTTTCAGTTGTAACAGTAGCAAGACCGCTCCCCCAATTTGATTCACCTGTAGACAACATAGCCTGCGTAACATTCAGATGATAGTTATTGCCATCGGCATCAGTAATGGTAATAAAGGACTCATCTTTAGCCAAATCAGTACCAGGAACAGTCATCGCTACGAAAGTACTACGACCTGTAGTCATAGAACTTTTATACATCGTGATGTCTGCTTCTGTACTACCAGAAACCGTTGCAGAAGGAGCTGTAAAGGAACCAACCGTATTCATCTGATGCAATGTAACGGTAGTATTTGCAAAAGTAGTATTCGATGTAAAACCATCACCTGCAACCAATTCGATAGTAAATTCACTCATCGCATGAGTATAAGGAACAGACAATGTGCCGGTTCCACTTTCGGCAGAAGAAGCACCACGGTTATAAGCCACCTTAGGCTGAGTAGACGACCAAAGCAAATCAGCATGCTGAACAATCTCAGCAGAATTCTGAGTAGTAGGAGCAGTCCAACCCAACACGCCTGTACTATCTACAAGCGCCGTACTCGGTGTACCACCATTATAACCATATCCATAGTAACTACGTAAGCCATGACCAGACTTACGAAGATTCGTATCATCATCGCCGCCACCAAGGCTGAAATCATCCCAATAGAGATCTTCTGTAGAAGTAACGCTAGTCTTATCACTGCCAACAGTCAAAGTTACCATTCGTGGTGAACGGTCATCGATACTAACCAATTGATCATCAGCATCAACATGCTGAACAAAAGTATACAAGGTTTCACCTGTGTCAAAAGAATTAGCTGTGGCACGTGTAACCTGAGCAGAACTCAAAGAGGCATCGAAACTCAAAGCCAGACGATCTGAAGCGTTTTCGTTTGTTAAGTCGTCTGATGAACAACTTGCCAGAAGCATCAATGCAGATAACGAAACTATGGAATATTTTAATGTCTTCATTTATAATCTTGTATTGTTTTTAGAACCAAACGGGAGCACTTGCTGACTTGGTTGTCCAATCAGCGAGACTTACAGAAGCCTTAACGTCAGTCTTCCTCAAATCGAAGGTATATGTATAATGTGTTCCGGGAATCCACTCAGAAATCGTGGATGTAGTACCCGTCTCTACGATAGTGCTCAAATCAGAAATGACATACTTATTAAGATCACCTGTCGTAATAATCAACCCTATATGAGAAAGAGTCTGCGGAACGACATCCCAAGTAAAAGGTTTTGTAGCCACAGTTCCTTCAGAAGGAGCAGTCATGGTAACATCTGTCACAGTACCTGTAGCATTAATCTTACCTGACCCCATTAACACCTGTCCTTTAGGATTCATACCAGTAATAACCACCGTAGAACCTTCAAGAGTTACAGCATCAGTACCTGTCGTGGTCTTCAACTGAATATCCAACCGAGACAACATGTGAAGTTGGGTAAGATGAATCGTATTCAAAGTAGGACCAATGGCAGATATCAAACAATCCGTAAAACCACTAGTAGACGAATAGCTAATAGTATTACCCTTCATAGGAGCGCCCCAAATAGGATCGCTTGCATCTCTTTTACCATTAGAAATCGACACATAATCCCCACCATCATTATTGGTTGCAGTCATTGCTGAAACCGCAGTAGGAGTCACATTCGTCGTTCTGAAATGATAATAACTCTTATTACTATCAAAATACCAGTTTGTAATACCGTTTGTTTCTACCGTAGCAGCCGAACCATAATTACCATTCCAGTTCATGCCGACATAATCATCAGAAATCTCAGAAGCCTCATCCAGGAGACGATACAAATTAACATTACTCTGAGCTGAACTACCATCAACATTGAGGAATTCGACAGAAATACGAGCATTAGATGGATTCTGCGTTTCACCAACAACAGAATTCCAGTCTGCCAAAGAAGCAGTAACCTTAATTCCCGTTTTATTCAACTCAATATTGAAAATATAATGATAACCTTGAGCCATTGCATAAGAACTCTCCGAAAGCGACAACACATCTTGAAGAGCCGCATACAAATTAGCTTCGCTCACATAATATAAGTTATCGGATACATTAATCGTAAGCGCAGTATTGGTATTCGACTGACGCAAAGTATAACCCGGCATGACGATAGCATTCGTCGGAATAACATCATAAGTAGCATTATCTACATCATAAGAATTCAATAAAGTACCTACTGTAGCAGAAACTTCACCTTTCGTAGTCTCATCTAACGCCCATTCGCCTGATGACACATCAAAATTACCTTTTAATGTAGGCTGATTAGCAGAAGAGCCAATCATCACAGAAGTCTTGGCTGAGGCGAAGTCACCCTCAAAACCATTACCCTTAAGAAGATTAACCGTAATCTTAGTAAGCGCATGATTAAACAGAAGACTACCTTTGTCAAAAGACCCCGTATGACCATTATTATCAGAAGAAGAAGGAGTAAACTTCAAACGAGCGTCCGTTGTACCATTCGTAATATTGTTACTATAAACAAGATCATACTGATCAAAAGAAGTTGTAGCTACATTCTGAGCAGTAGAAACGGTATAATCAAAGGACAGACCAGAATTCGTATCTGTAGAATCTGTCCACTGATTAGGAGCTAATAAAAGAGAGCTTGCCGTATTGGTCGTTTCACTATTATTTGCTATAGCAACAGCATATACAGAAATATTCGCTTCTCGTCCATGGGTATCATCCCAAAAACGAGTATCAGACACCGTATTATATGATACACTACTTGTTGATGTCTCACTATTCGTTGTATCTTTGCTTGCCAACAAAGTTGTAGCAGTCCATTGAGTAGTTTTGTTATTCGCTTCGCTTTTCATCTTCGCAAAAATGGCAGTATTACCATCTGCGAAACCAGCACGAGTAACGACAGAAGATTCCAAATTCGTTGTCGTAAAGGTCACTTCCTCTTTACCCGAATTACCGTTGAGAATATCCGACAAGTCACTGCTACACGCAGTCAGCGTGAGCAGTGAAATGAGAGATATGTATGTTGTATTTAATTTCATTAATTAATTGTTGAAATTAATTTTTGAATTTAAGATGATTTCGTATTAGTCCTCGAGAGAGATATTCTGTGTTGCACCGGTTACCGTAGTCCAATCTACCAAAGAAGCGGTAACACCATTAACACCAGTCTTGAGGATATTAAATACATACGTGTAGTGATGACCTGGATACCAGTAAGAAATAGACTCACCCTTTGTATTATTCTGACTAGTAGTTGCATCAGAAGCTTTCACATCGCTAAGCTTCTCGTAGTAGTAAATAGACTTACCTGAAGCAGTCTCAATACGGATACCGATATAATCTGCATCAGAAGTACCACGAACCAATGTCTGAGGTACAACACTCATATTATAAATATAAGATGTTGTGTTAGTTGCTGGAGTCATCTCCAAGTCAGCCTGCAGATTAGATGATGTAATCTTACCTGTAGCCATGAGAACTTCACCATCTTTATTAATGCGAGTAATATATACCTTGCTACCAGTTAAGTCTACTTTCTGGTTATCATCTTTATCATCTTTTGGTTCAGAAGTGAGCTTTACGGTTACCTTGCTCATCATGTGGAACTGAGTCATATTAATAGTACTAGAAGTAGCACCAATCTGACCATAGATTAAGTCATTGTAACCATTTTCTGTATCGTACTTAGGAGTTTTACCAGCAGTAATCGCATCAGCCTTCAATGGTGCACCCCACTGATAGTCTGTTGAACCTGCTGTCATCGCAAAACTCTTCTTTTCAGAATTCAAACTCTTTACATTAGAGGTAGAACGGAAATTATAATAAGTTTGGTTATCCTGATAGTACCAAGTAGCATTACCTCTAGGAGCATAAGTTCCATCTGAATTACCCTCATTATCTACAACAGAACGATAAAGTTCGAAATTACTAATATGACTATTCTCTGTATCATAAACAGAAACCTTGATATTATCGTTAGTCAAATCTAAATTTTCTGCTGTAATTGGAGTCCAATCCTGAATGCTAGCAGTAACGTTTACACCAGTCTTGTTTACAGTAATATTGAATGTATAATTCAATCCCTTCTCTAATGTGATATTCGTATCAGTAAGTTTAGTTACTGAAGCCTTTACATCTGCAACGTTCAAAGCATCAAACATCATATCAGATGAAATGGTATACTGGTTACCATCAATAGTAAAGCTGAGTTCCTTATTCACATCACCATCAGTATAAATCTTGCCTGGTAATACCTGAGCCATCAGTTTATAATCTGTATACTCGTTAGCAGCAGAACCTGTAATAGCACTAGCCTCGTACATAGAAGTTACAGTAGCAGTAGAAGCAGTTGTCCACTCACCTGAAGCCAAATCAAGTGTACCCCCTACAGGCATAGCGTTAAGAGAAACATTAGTACCAGTAGCAAACTGGAATGTATTTTCACCAGAGAAACCTGCACCTCTCTTCAAATTAATCGTAATACGAGATAAAGCGTGAGTAAAATTCAAGTTACCAGAATCAAACTTACCAGCACCATCCTCGTCATTAGAATCAGTAAGCGTGAATTTCATCTTGTTGTCACCACTGATATTATTACTGAAGATAAGATCCTCATCAGCAAGAGTTGTATTAGTCTGAGCTGTAGAAACAGTCCAATCTACATTGTGTGATAACTCTTCAGAAGACCAAGTAGAAGTACTTGCAGTAAGTTTAGTTTCTGCAGCCATAGAATTAGTCGTTTTACCAGGAACAGCTATCGCATAAACAGAAAGTTCAGCATCACGACCATACGCATCATCCCAATAACGCTGATAAGCACTTAAAAAAGATAATGTAGATAATGATGTGTCATCATAAGTGTTATCAGCAGAAGCTGTAGCCATAGTACGAGTTACACGGACATCATTATCACCGGTACTACCCTTTTTCTGACTTTTGATCTGCATCACAACATTCGTTTCACTGGCTTTACTCAATCCTGCACGAGTAACCTGTGCAGAACTACCACCAAACTCAATAGCGGTTTTTTCACTGTCTGGAATCAAAGCTTCCAAACTATCGGTACTACAACTAGTAGCAAACATGGCGGTCGCAGCCGCAAACATGAGGTAATTAAGCTTCTTCATTTTATTTTACGTATACTTATTCTTTTAGATTATATCGCAATATTTATTAATTATGTTACTTTTCAAGATCAGTGTTAATTGTCGCATAAATGTAATCCCAATCTTCTATCGTTGCAGTACATTCGATATCCGCCTTAACCAGGTCTTTTACCTTAATCAGGTAGGTGTAGAGCGTATTAGGATTCCATGTAAATGAGGTCATCGTTTCATCGCCTTCGGTTACCGTCAATGGTATGTCTGTAAATTCTTTCGAGCCCACCTTAAAACTAATTGTGAGCATTACGCCACTCTGAGGTATCTGTAGCAGCCCCTCTGGGCATCGCATCATATAGGCTTTGGTATCTTTATTCGCTTGAAGGATATTGTTGTCATTCGCATTACTTGAATCTGTGGTAAGCAGTACAACACCATTTTGACGTGTCAATTGTGTAAAACTGCCAGAAAGCATATCGCCCGTACTGAGGTTGGCTTGATAGCCCATCGCCGATGTAGCAAAATTATCCGAAACAACCTTGATGACAATATCCGTAACCGGTAGCGCTTCTTCTGTAGATACGATCGACTCGGTATAAATGCCAAACCGCACCTTTGAGGTAAAATGATGAAAAGGTAAAGCCACCGAACGATTGAGCGTAGTGCTACCCGTATTAATCTGCTTGGTTCCGTTGTCGATCATCACATCGTAATCTTTACCACTAGCCTGTCGCTCTACTTGAGCTGGAAGATAATCTTCGCGACCTTCAGAAATATTTCCATTAGTACTTGTCTGATACGTGAACTGAGCAGACAACGGCAAAGTTAACTGAGTGTCGGATAAAACAAAACCGGTAACATCTGTTGGATAAGGTGTAAGTGCATAAAAACGGTATGGCATCTTGTTCGTATCCCAATAAGTCTGTCGCTGCTCTTTACTGAAGCCATCAGCAGTAGTACCCACATACGACCAAGAATAAGAACCTGTCCAATTGTCCGTAAGGTATTTCACTTCGTACATATCCATGAGCGTTTGTTGGCTACTGGTAGCAAACCCCTTCCAAAGACTCACCATAAACCCCTGTGTCAGAGGGGAATTACTTGTAGCTTCGGTGGCATTGCTCTTTAACGACTGGATAGCGACCTGACTGAAGCCTACAGGGTCTAAATTACCTGTATACTCCTCATCAGCATCACTACCCGAGGTACAGCTTGACAAGCCCAAAGCACCAGCAAGTACCATCGTTGCCATTACGCCTAGTTTAGACTTTTTAAAATTATACATTACTATGATTCGGATATATTCTTAACGATTATTTTCTTATATTTCGACATGCCAGATAACTTCTTCGTAATCTTCAATAGTTGGTATGAAAAGACCACTCATCTTATTAGCATCATTATAAATCGGTTCAAGACTCTCACAGTCGACATGAAGAGTGATAATACCTCCATAAGCATTAGCCTGCATCTGATCGGTTACATCATAACGATACGTTTTCACAGAGCCATCAGCTAAGGTCATATCAAAATAAATATAATTATGGAAATTAGGCTGTCCACCCTGATAAGTAGTACCACGCTCCGCATCATAACGATCCATATCACAAAGACCAAAAGTATTCAGACGGCCACCAATAATATCACAGTTTTCACCATCGACATCGATATTTTGCTTCATACGGGTGTTCATATAAACCATACTAGGCTCCTCACCAGTATGACCAGTGTTTACATTGACACTTCCAGCAAGAGAAGAGATAGCCGCATTACCATCTACAGCCTGTACGATACCATGATTATTATGAAGCACTATCTGAAAGAGATAAACATAAACTAAAGGCTTCAGTTTGGCTTCGATATGCTTTATGTACACATTATTTATAGAATCGTACTCATAATCGCGTAAATCGGTAGAGATGTAAATATCCTGTGGAAAGGCACCATAAAACATCTCAGGCTGATCATGAAGACCTATAACCTTAGTGGTATCAATAGAGTCAATATCCAAACCATACATACCATGATTACCCTTAGTATAGGCTTGAACAGCCTGAACATCCTGTTCATTAATTTGAAGATTTGGAGCTACATCATTATCTTTATCAACATCCGACCAAAAGAGCATATCATAATAGCCGAATTCAAAATATTTTCTAAAGGTACTCTTGGTCGTAGTAAAAGCATCAGTACTTATAACATTACCATCAGCATACTGACCATTATAAAGACGACGAACTTCCAGGACTGTAGGCATCGGATAACCTAGAGAATCAAAAAGCTCAGTATCTTCTTTATCCCATCCATAATGCCATTTTACCTGAATATCAGTTTCTACATCCCAGGCGACATCAATATCAGTATATACCTCAGGCATAACAATTTGCAGTTCTTCACCCGGCAAATACAAAGGCGGTTCGATACAAGATGTAAGCGAGGTAAGCGCCGTTAAAATGATTATTACTATATAAGAAATTTTCCTTTTCATCTGATTTGCTTCTTCTTTCGGTAAATGATATCATAAGTAAGGTGGATACCTGCATTGGTAGGACCTAACCAAAGTCGACTATGCTGACGCTCCTTAAAATCGCTGGCTTTACCATAATAGTCATAATAGTAAAGACCATCTTTGGTACCCGTAATCGGATTACCATATATATAAGGATCATACTCAGTATAAAAACCACCGAATTCGGCATTAAACTCAAGACGAAGGGACCCCTTACGATTCAACTTGCACGTGTATCCGATACCGATACCGGCACCACCACCTTCACCTTCCCAACCTTTAGTCTGGCTTAAACCAATACCATAGAAAGTACCATTAGCATAAGCACTGAGAAAAGGACCTATAAATTCTCCACCACCAACAAAATAGCGACGAAGTTCTAAGCGAAGATCACGAATCTGAAAAAACTGATAATCCTCCCAATGACGATGATTAGTATAAGTAAATCCCGCATTATAGGTATAATGCCCCGTAAGAGGATAGTATTCCAACTGAACATTCATACCAAAAGCCTTTCCGAAATTAGGCATATAGAAGAAATCATGAAGCAAATTGGTACGAAGGGCTATAAGATGTCGACGTGCATATTTAGGCGAACGATCAGAACGTGGCACTTGCAAATCAGGCAAATCAGCCAGCATCATATGAGGATATAACTGTCCGAGATTACCAATATGAAGATTATAGCGAGTGGTATACCATAACATAACACGAGCCTGACGAAGTATTGGGAAATACTGATCAAGAAGACGTTTCCACAGTTTACCCTTATAAGCCTGCATCAATCTCATCTTCATCTTAGGTTCACTATGACCACATGCATTCCACATAGCCTCCACTTCCGGATATCCGGGATCATTAGCTTCTTTCATTAAAGTAATCAGGTAAGCATAATCTTCATTGATACCAGAAGAAAGAACTTCGTTAGCCTTTTTTAGACTGCCATCACGGTCGAGGAACTCCACTAAACGAGCAGCACGAGCCTTACCTAAATACTTATTATTGTCATAAGGTCCTTCTGGAGAAGCAGCACCACGAATATAAACCTTACTTAAACGCAAATTGTTATCATGCGCCCAAGACAGCAAACTATCGTTATAAAGGGAAATAAAAGGCTGATTTTTTATCAAGTATGTCTTATTGACACGAAAACGAATACCTCGAGATGCCTGATCAAATAATGAATCAGAAATCACAGGAGCCACTGCACCTGAATCTGAAACCAACACGAAAGGAAACTCTGCTGGTTGTCTAAAATTTGATTTGTTTTGTCCAGTAATGGGAGTTACTACTAGAGATAGGAAACCCAAAGTAGCAAGAAACTTCAACATAGTCATTCGCTTAATTTTGTATACTATCAACTTAAATACATACTTTCATACATGCCTATAAATAGATCATTTCTTGAAAACGCTGCAAAATTATAACTATTTTTTAAAGTGCCAAACATTTTTTTGTTAAAACGCCTATAAATGAACTGTTTACGAAAAAACAGATTGAAATGAGTCGTAATTAAGAGTCAAACCTTAAAACACCTTGAAATTTAAAATAGCAAGGGTTTAAAGGGATTTAAAGGGCACAAACTTTCAATTTGAAGAAAGTAAAGACAGAAAAAATGCGCTTAACAAGCATGGAAATAGGTCAAAAAAGAATAATTGTAAAGTATAAAATAGCAAAGTGTCAAATTGATAGCAAATAGTGAGAATAATAGAAGGATACGATAGAAAAAAATAAATAGAGGGTGTTTTTAAGCAAATAAACATCTATTTACTTAAAAACACCTACCTATTTTTAGAACTATTTACTTAAATAGTAATAATACTCAGTAGCAGCAAGAAGGAATGCCCCTACTCCAAAATTAGCTTGACTATCAGCATTAATAACCTGACCAGGTATAGCCCTGTCACCAATAGGTTGAACATAACCTAATTTGCCATTACCTTGAATAGCAGTTTTCGTGAGATAATGCCATGAACGATTGATTACAGGCATATATTCCTTAGCCGACAAAATCTGGTGATTGATTCCCCATAACAAGCCATAAGTAAAAAAGGCAGTACCACTAGTCTCAGGGCCAGGTGCCTGTTCTGCATCCATCATACTACGAGTCCAATAGCCTTCTTTTTGCTGTAAAGCGGCAACCGACTTGGCTAATTTCTTATACTTCTCCAAGAAGAATCGATAATGACGATAATCGGAAGGCATATCTTGTAATACCTTAGCTAAACCGGCCAACACCCAACCATCACCTCTTGCCCAGAAATCTTTCTTGCCACTATTTGTCTTATGTTTAGGGTAAACATAACGGCCATCGCGGAAATAAAGTCCTGTCTCCTCATCAAGCATAATACTATCGCTATAACAGATGTTCTCATAAAGTTTATCAAGATATTTCTCATCGCCAGTCATCTTATACATTTTCGTCATCACCGGCATAACCATATAAAGCGCATCAGCCCACCACCAATAATCGTGAACTTTACTGTCAGCTTCATATCCCATAACTTCAATGGCACGAGCCACACGTGGGTCTTCCATCATCTTACGACTATAACCACCCTGTTCAATAGCCACAAGATCAAGATACGTCTGAAAACAAATCTGCCAATCGCCAAAAAGAACATAATCCTGTCCTTCTCCATATTTGAGATATTTCCACTTAGCCGGATTTGACTCTCGAGCACCCATCCACTTATTATACTCACCCCAAGTAGAAGAATAATTCAACCAGGAACGGTTACCAGTAAGCTGATAAGCAGCTATATTACCTGTGTGGTAAGCGGCATGATCCCAGAAGCTACGAACTTCTGGCTTATTATTAGCCTGCCAATAGTCATTAACAAGCTGAATATAACTTAACACCTCTTGCTTCCTAACCGTAAGAGCATCATTCTTAACAGCCCTTTTGAGAACAGGTTTAGATGGAGTCCAGGCATCCTGCCAATGAATCACCGGAGTACCAGCTGAATCAAAATCGATAGGCAACCAAATATAACGAGCATCATTAGGATGCTGAGGGCGCCATATATCGGCCATAAAGATATACTCTGTACCTTTTTGGGTAAGAACCGGAAGCACAAATGTACTCTGCCCACCGAAAGTAATATCTGACTTTGGTCCACGGCATGGATTATCAACCTGATGCCAAGGTCCTGTAATAGACTTAGCCCAAAACATACGAGCTTTATTAGGAGCCCAGCCCGTACATCCACTCGTAATCATCCAATACGTATCGCCATGCTTGAAGACAGCCGGTGCTTCATTCTGTCCCCCTTCAGCCATCGTCCAGTAGCGGCCAGTCTCTGCCGTATAATCCTTATTAAGTTCGGCGATATGGAGGGTAAGATTTTCTTCTGAAGAAAAGACATGGTAAGCCTTACCGTCATCATCGACAAAAATAGTCTGATCACGTGACATCTGTCCATTATCGAAATCACGCTCAATATAGAGACCATGTTTTACAAGATTCTGCCAAGCAGGTGTCCACCATCCCATCTTCAGACCTTTACGATAATCGGATACAGACATACGATGCGCTAAATTTTGCGGATAAAGTCCGGCACATGAACGTTCGGAACGCAGGAAGCGATAAGGACCAGCAGGATTATCGCTGACAGCCACACCATAACGTGCTGCAGCATAACCACGCCCTTTCAGTTCGAGATGAAACCACATCACAAACTTACCAGTAGCTTCGTTATATACCACTTTAGGGCGTTCCAAGATACATCCCTTTTCAATATCACTACCTGGCTGATCACTAACCGACAGAGCTACCCCCTGATAGTTCCAATGCACCAGATCTTTACTCGTATAACAGGTCACCCCAACTAAAGCACTACTTGTGTTTTCAGCTTTATGCTCACCAAACCAATAATAGGTTCCATTATACTGCATAACGCCGCCACCATGCGCATTAATATGAATTCCCCGATTGTCTTGCCAAATAGCTCCAGGATGAATCTGACCGTCTGTTTTAGCCTGAACAGACATCATCATACAAGAAAGCAAGGCAAATACCATGTAAATTTTCCTCATCATAGTCTAGGTTCTTATCTCTTATAATAAACATATATACTATTGAAGCATTTAGAATCGACACGATAAGCCTCCGCAATATGCCCGGAGGCCCCAACACAGGGACCAAGACACATGACGGAGGACATATCTATATGTTATGAACTAAAGATCTACTGCTCGTCTGCCACAGCATCTTCCCAATTAGTCCACATTGGGATAGCATCGCTGTAACCATCATAGCCATAATTCTGTCGAAGTTGACCTTGGTTATTCGCTGTAATAGCAGAATTAGGAATAGGCCAGAACAGATTATGCTTGTTAATCTTATATTCAAAAGTTTGGTTACCTTGCTGACCTTTACCATAATCGTGATTAAACACATTATAAGTAGTACAACGACGATACCAATAGCTACCACCCGAGAGATCAGTACCTTCCTGCTTATCCCAAGTATTAAGATCGTAAGTGTTACCCCATTCATCAGCAATACCACTCTTAGCCAAACACCATGATACACGAACCATTTCAGCCTGACGGAACTCTTCGAGATAAAGTTCACGAGCACGTTCAGCCATGATATCACCAATATTTACAGTAGTATACATCTTTTTAGCATTAGCACGCTTACGGATAGCATTAACATCTTCTGCTGCCCCTGCAGGATTCTTCTGATAGAGACGAGCCTCAGCACGGAGCAGATAGGTTTCTGCCAGACGGAAAAGATACATATCACCATTGGCACCCTTACCAGAAGCACCCTGGAACTGATTAGCTCCCATATTATTCTCGTTAGGAGTATCTAAGATATACAACTGATATAAAGGTGTAGGATACCAGCTACGAATAGTATCAGAACAGAGCAAATCACCCTTATGTACAAGCACTTTACCATTGCCATCAGCATAGTCTTTATCGGCATAAAGCTGATAATGCTGACCATAGCACTCAGACTTCGGATTGTTATATTTGAAATCTTCCATCTCCATCCAGTTACCAACCTTACGATTATGACGAAGATCTTGCCAATCTGTCTCGCCATCATAGCTCCAAATGGTCTTATTATAATAAAAAGAGGTACGATTAACGGCAATACCACGACCAGCAGCACGCACCCAGTCGAGTGTATCATTATAATTGCTATTGTTGCGGGCGATGTTATTACCAGGAGTAGCCATACCATGAGGATCACGGATAACACTATTACTCCAGTGTGCAAAACAAGCACGCATCACATTATAGGTAGTGAAGTCTTCATCATTAGAATTGACAATCATCATGATGGTTTCCTTGTTGGCTGGGTCAGCAATATTAGGGGTACGATGTAAATCCCATACAACATTGCGTTCCACCTTCCAGGTATTCTCGTTACCAGAAGGTTGCCAGGTACCAAAGCTCTCAGTCATCAGTTTTAAACCATGATTATTAATCAGATCGGTAGCAGTCTGCTCGGCTTTAGCATATTCACCTGTAACAAGATAGCACTTGATAAGCAACTGCATACAAGCTTCTTGATTCACCTGACCTACATAGCTCATCTTACTCTGAGAAGGAACATGCGCAACAGCAAATTCCAAATCGTGTACTAACATCTGAAAAACAGCTTCCTTACTGGTAGAACGATAGTTACGCTTAGGCGAAGCGATCAACTTGGTTACCAAAGGGATATCACCAAACTGAAGACAGAGATTATAATAAGCATACGCACGATGGAAATAAGCACGTCCCTTATAAGCGTCACGCAGTTCATTAGAAAGCCCATCTACCTGATCTACATAGCTCAAAATAGAGTTGGCATACTTCACCATACTATATCCCTGATCCCAAAAACGCTGCATATAATTAGCATCACCACCAGAAGCCATACCAGAGGTTGGCGTAAGTTTGGCATCAAAGTTATCTTGGAAACCGCCACCCATATCGGTCTTGGCATACATACCAACATCAGACATGAGATAGTTAGTAAAGATACCTACATTATTCCAGTTACCATCGATACGATATGTTTTCAACTGTTTGTCGCATTGAGCCAACGCTGACTGAAGTCCGGCTTCTGTAGTGTAGGTAGTACTTGGTTCATAAAATGACAATGGGTCCTGTTTTAGGAAGTCACTCGTACAGCCCACCATGGTTCCTGCAAAGGCTAACACAGCACTTGTGCGGAATATATTTTTTGAATTGATTTTCATGTTTTTGCTCCTTTTTATAATGTTACATTAAGACCGAACTGGAACTGACGATTAGAAAATCCGCCTGTTTCAGGATCACCATACTTCCAACTGCTGATAGTAAAGACATTGTTGATACCAGCACTTACGTGTACACGCTGTATACCCCATTTCATGGTCAATGCCTTAGGCAGTGTGTAGCCAAAAGTGATATTGTCAAGACGTACAAATGACCGGTTATATAGCTTCTGGATTCCAGTTACGCCAGAAGGGCCAACGGCATTCAATCGAGCATAATCATTGGTTGGATTGTCAGGAGTCCAGTATTCCTTATCGTATACATTACAAGTATTTGTAAACATAGAACCGGAGTTATCATTATTCAGCCATTCACCAGACAAACTCTTATGCCCCATATAAGAATACATAGAGAAAGAGAAGGTAAAGTCTTTGAAGAAGGTGAAATCATTGCGCATATTCCAGTATACAGGAGGTTGGGTGGTACCTAGATATTCACGGTCGTTATCATTATAAACCGGTGTACGGGTGCCATCAGCATTGATTTTATCGTCTTCAGTATAGCTATTAACAACCTTTGGGTCTCCAGGCTTCTGATTTACCTTGGCTGCCTCTTCCGCTTCATTAACTTGCCAGATACCATCAGTTTTCCAATACCAAATTTCTCCAATAGGCTTACCGATAAACCAACCATTGCTGGTATCATCTATTTCCTTACCCTCTTCGTCATACTCGTAATACAGATGCTTAATCTTGTTTTTATTGTAAGAGAAGCCTACCGAGGTATTCCATTTAAAATTCTCAGTATCGATATTACGAGAATTGAGGGTGAGTTCAATACCACTATTGGTAACCTCACCCAAGTTAGTAGTAATACTGCTAAAACCGGTGAAGTTAGGCAGACGCTGACCCATAATCATATCATGAGTACGTTTCGTGTACCAATCGATACTACCCGTAAGTCGCTGATCGAGCACAGAAAAGTCGAGTCCAATATTCCATGAAGAAGTCTTTTCCCACTCCAAGTTAGGATTACCCAGACGACTAATACTCAAAGCATTAATAACTTCTTGCGAAGTAGATCCATATTTATAATAAGCATAAAGACCACCATTAGCCAAGTCTGAAAGTGCCAGATAAGTATTAGAGAGAGAACGGTTACCATTAGTACCATAAGATACTCTCAGCTTACCATAATCTAACCATGGCATACTCTTCTTGACAAAATCTTCTTCAGAGAAGACCCAGCTACCACCCATCGACCAGAATGTAGCCCATGGATTGTTCTGACCGAAAGCCGAATAACCGTCTCGACGGACAGTACCCGTAAACATATACCGATCTTTATAACCATAGAACAATCGCCCTAAATAAGCTGCTGCAGTAGAATGGGTATCATTCGTAGAAAAACTACTTTGTGCCTTGTTGGCACCAGAGATATAATGATAGCCCAAGACATCAGTAGGAGTAATATTACGAGCTGAAATATTATCGCTCCAGTACTTATTTTCCTCAGCCTCTTGTACCAAAGTCACCGTAACATGATGATCTTTATTGAATACTCTATCCCATGTCAAAGTATTATTGAGGCTGTAATCGTATGTCTTAGATGAATTACGGTTTACTCCTCGTGTTGCAGGGTCACTGTTTGGCAGCTCTGCAGACATGTGATAGCGGTCATAGAACCACTGCAGGCGTGGAGCAATATTAAATTGGTATGTGAACCCGAACGGCAGAGTTACCTTTGCATTGAAAATGGTATTTAATGTCGTATAACCCTTATTAAGCTTGATAAACTGTTGATCAAAATGATAATTGTAACCTCCATTGGTAGGATTACCACTACGAGGATACTGATTCTCTGTACCATCCTCATTATAACGCTGAGCATAAGGAGACTCTCTCAACTGGTTATTATCCCAATAATTAGTACCCAGCGGAACTGGTGAAGAAGTATCCGTACGATCCTGGAAATTAACATTTGCACCAATCTGCAACCAATTCGTAATATCTGCAGAGATCTTCATATTGGCACGATAAGCACTATAGTTATCACCTTGAATAGCACCCTGATTCTTCAGATATCCGAAACTGAGATAATAATTTACCCGATCGGAAGCGCCAGAAACACTAGCATCATAGTCTTGATTAAAACCTGTACGGAAAGTTGCATCCTCCCAATTATAACTCTTACCAGCAAGATAATTTTGCATAACAAGAGCGGCATCAGCGTCAAGACCCATTCTGCGAGCATAAAGCGACTGGATAGATTCACCACTCTGCAGCGTCTTAGCACCCATAGTAGCCCATTGTTCCTCTGTCAGACCATACTGACTGATATTATTTACATTATCATAATAACCAGCAGGTACACCACTATCCTTACCATAATACCCCCAGTTGCCATTTTCGTCATAACCATACGTCTGAGCTTTAAACCAGTCCTCACGATATCTCATATAATCGCTAGCACTAAATACCTTACGGTAATGAGCCTTGGTATTTGCAGCAAGATTCATGCTGACATTAATAACCGGTTTACCTACTTTACCCTTCTTTGTCGTAATAATCAATACACCACTAGCAGCTTTAGCACCATAAATAGCTGCTGAAGAAGCATCTTTTAAAACATCAATCTGAGCGATGTCATCAGGATTAATTTCAGAAAGTTCACCATTAAACTGCATACCATCGAGAATAATCAATGGTGAGTTGTGAGAGCCATCTGTATAAAGAGAATTCTGACCACGTAACTGGATAGAAGCCCCTGCACCCTTAGCAGAAGAATCGAAACCTATCTGAAGACCTGGAGTGCCACGAAGAATATCCTGTACACTTCCCGGATTTTGATCGGCTATCTTATTAGGATCAATCTGAACAACAGAACCGGTGAGATCCTTTTTACGCATCGTACCATAACCGACAACGACCACCTCATTCAGATTTTTACTATCTTCTTGCATTTTAATAACCGCATGATTAGCAGCTTTAACCTGCATCGTCTTATAACCAATGTAAGAAACTTCGAGCGTACTACCTGAATGAGCATTAATGGTAAAGTTACCATCTAAATCAGTCACTGTACCAGTAGTGGTTCCTTTAACTTTAATAGTCGCACCGATAACAGGATCTCCATTTTGGTCTAACACTTGGCCGGATATTTTTTCGGCCTGATTCGTCAACTGAACCGTTTCAGCTGCCTTAGTCGTAAGTGGCAGTGAAGGAAGTCCTGCAATCATCGCCATCAGAAAGACAAACTTTCTTGTGTGGAAATATTGGTTACTACTTCTCATAACAATAGATATTTAGATTATTGTATAAATTAGGTTTGTATCGCAAAAATGGTCTTATTTTCTTAAAAAACAGGGAACAATTCGTGAATTATAGGGAACAATTCGTGAATATTTTGATAATTTCTTAAAAATTTAATCTAAATTTGCACTCAAAACTTCATTTTTACTCAATACATGAAAAAATACATATCCATCATTCTGCTACTCTTTATTACCATGATTGTTATGGCAGAATCTTTTCCTTATCGTCTAATGCCCATACTGAGAACAATGCCCTCAGAAGAACTTCACTGCCTCTTTATGGATCAACAAGGTATGATGTGGATGGGTACTAATGTTGGTCTGAAATCGTATGATGGTTATACCGTAAAATCATATGTCAGTAATGCCTTTACACCCAAAATTCTACCTAATAATAATATACTGTGTATAGAAGAAGACCATAATGATCATCTGTGGATAGGTACTCGTGGTGGTCTAGTGAGAATGGATAAAAAAACAGGAAAATTTAAAACCTATTTCTTACCGAAAGAAAATCAGCGTGTGATTTATACCTTATATATAGACCGCAAGGGACGCTTGTGGATAGGTACAGATAATGGTGTAACTTATTACGATGCCCAAAATGACAGTTTTCATAATTACACAACACAAAATTCCTGGGTCATTACGCCATCAGGTAAAAAGATACGCCAATTTATAGGTAGCGTGAAGACATTTACAGAAGACAACGATGGTGTACTCTATTTGGGAACCTGGAGCAATGGCCTGTATCGCATGAAACCAAATTCAAATATTTTCTATGCCTATCCACCTATCAATAACAAAAATTCGGTCTATTCCTTAGTCTTCGACCACAAAAAGCGATTATGGGTGGGCAGTTGGGGAGAAGGTATGCAAAGACTAAATCACCCTGAACGAATACAACAACCTGATATCATAAGCTATCCCTATAAGACTCATGATTTTGATACTTATTATCATATACTAGAGGATACAAAACAAAATATGATATGGGCTTGTAGCCGAGAGGGCATCGCACTGCTTGATATGAATAAACCTCAGGAAAAATGGCAAAAATATACTTCGCTCGGTCATACCCGACTGGATTTCTGCTACTGCCTGCTCACCGATCAAAACCATAATATATGGGTGGGCACCATGAATTATGGCATCATACCGGTAAACACGAATCCCACTCCATTCAGTCGTGCACAAATCGATCTCAATCGCGCTCCTTTTTTAATCAATGCTATCAACTGTATCTACACAGCCGACGGTAACACCATGTGGCTAGGACTAAATCCTTACGGTTTGGCATTATATAATCGGCAAACCAATACCACTCTATATAATCAAGATATAACAGGTTTAGAAAATGTACCTCAAAACGTGTTAAGTACTAAAATATCATCTATTATCAAACGAGATAATGGCGAAATTTGGTTGGCCAACGGCAGTTTTGGTGTAATTATCAGATATGACAACAAACCTGCTCGAGTGTTGAGTGCTCCCACTACCCCATATATTGCTGACAACTTTGTGAATACACTATACCAAAGTCGCGATCACACGATGTGGATAGGCCAGCGCTCTGCATTAAGCATCGTTTATCCAAACGGCAAAGGTACCATTCTGAAAATTCAGGAAAAAGGAAAAGATTTCAGTTTCGTAGATGTAAGAAACATCATAGAAGACCATCATGGCGACATGTGGGTATCTACAGACAATGAAGGTATTATACGCATCAGAAAAAACAAACAGAAAGGTAATCAACTGCAATTTCATCAATACTGCCAACAAAATGGGAATTTCGCCATTAACGACGCAACGGCCTGTTTTGAAGATAGTTACCACAGGTTATGGGCCATATCAGCAAGTAGTGGACTCTTTCTCTATCAGGCAGAACAAGATCGGTTTATATCACTCAATCGTAAATATCACATCGATGGAGAATGTATATATGCCATTAACGAAGACAACAAACATCATATTTGGCTAACGACCAACTACGGTCTGGTTAAACTGGATTTCAGCCATAACGCCTCTCCTATCGTAACGACGTATACAGAAGCAGATGGTATAGGCGAGACTTTTTTTCCTGCCGGCAGCACCTACAAATATCAAAATGAACTATTTTGGGGGCAGCATAACACGATACTCTCACTTACTCCAGAAAAAATAGATCGAACCCCAGAGCAACAAGCTCATCTTATCCTATCAGATATATTGATAGATGACGCATCGCTCGAAGAGTTAGACTCGACTAAACGAGAAGAAATAACAACTCTAACAGCACAATACTGTCGAGAAATAACTATCCCTTCAACAATCAGAAAAATAAGTTTCAACTTCTCTTTGCTCAACTATACCGACGTAGAGCACAATAAATATGCCTACAAACTGGAAGGATATGATGAACACTGGCAATATCTGACCAACAACAAACACCGAGCAATATTCCAAAACCTACCTTCAGGTAACTACAAACTACATGTAAGAGCTATGGATAATACGGGTATATGGCATGATATGGGCTATGAACTGAAAGTGAACGTATTACCGGCATGGTATGCTTCGACAGGTGCAAAAGCTATATATCTGCTCCTTCTATTAGGAATCATATATATCATACAAAAAATGTATCAAAGACGTATTCAGGATCGTAATAAAGCTAACATGAATGCCTTTCTTACCAACATTACCCACGAACTGCTAACCCCTCTAACTGTAATCTCTGCGGCAATAGACCAAATGAAAGACAAAGTGCCACAACTAGATGACGACTATGCTATTATTCAGAATAATGTAAAACGATTAAGTAGACTATTCAGACAGATACTAGAAATGAGAAAAAGTCAAGCTGGTAAATTAAGGCTTCAGGTAAGTAAAGGGGATATTGCAGCCTTCGTTCGTCAAGAATGCGAAAACATTGGTCCGATGGGAGTAGACAGAAATAATATATTAAAAACACAAATACCCAATAGCTACACACTCGCCTGGTTTGACCCTGACAAACTAGATAAAATTATATATAATCTGCTTTCAAATGCCTTCAAATACAATCGACCTGGAGGAGAAGTAAAAGTAAGACTCAAGTTACAAGCTGCTAACATTATACTGGAAGTAGAAGATCAAGGTATAGGAATAGCAAAAAACAAACAAAAAAATCTATATAGCAGATTTCTCGATGGTGATTATCGCAAAGTAAAAACTGAGGGAACAGGTCTCGGATTAGCCATCACGAACCAACTGGTAAGACTGCATCATGGCACGATTACCTATGAAAGTAAGCAAAACGTAGGTACCATATTTCGAGTAACACTCCCCATCCGTAAAAGTGATTATACTGCAGATGAAATCGATCAAACCGGTATCGTCGCTAAAAAAGAAGGATGCATCAACCATAACGGAGACGAAAAAAAACAAACTGAAAAAATGGCAATCGTCATACCACCCAAACCTAAAAGAAAGACAAATTATACTATCCTGATAGTCGAGGATAATCTGGAATTATTGCAACTCATGCAAAAAATACTCGGCAACCTATATCACATCATAACAGCCAAAAATGGCAGTCAGGCATGGAATATCATACAAAAAGAGAGTCTTGACTTGGTCATTTCAGACATCATGATGCCTATCATGGACGGTCTGGAACTAACAAGACTAATCAAAACAAATCATGATTATCAGCTCATACCGGTTGTCTTATTGACAGCAAAAACCACCACAGAAGATAAAAATAAGGGATTGGAAGCTGGCGCTGATGATTTCATGAACAAACCATTCAGCATGGAGGAACTGAAAATGAGAATAGCTAATCTGCTGGATAATCGTAAAAATATACAACGACTCATTCAAGAAACAGAGGACTTCAAACTCAACCTACATACCAATAAGCATATTAGTAATCCCGACCAAATCTTCATCAACCATGTTAATCGACTTATTCATGACCATATCGAAGATGCAGAATATGGTAGAGAGCAATTAGCAGAGGATCTTAACATCAGTTCCAGTACCCTATACAATCGAATTAAAGCCCTCACCGGAAAAAGCATTGTGGAATATATCACACATATACGTATGCTGAAAGCGTCAGAAATTCTAACTCAACAACCACGAATTCATGTTGTTGACTTGGCGCTCATGGTAGGATTCAATACACCAAAATATTTCTCTAAATGCTTCAAAAAGGAATTTGGAGTATCTCCTAAAGAATATTCGAAAGTGGAATGAATGGTGGATATCAAGCTTTCATGGTATTTAAAGGATTTAATTTTGCTCTAAAAATACAAATTATTACTAATAAATACTTTTTGAGAAACAAAAAACATTCATATTTACTATTTTTGCAACAGTAAAAAATAAAGCATTGTCATAAGCGAATGATAAATTATATAAGATGAAACTTCAACTAAAGCGAAAGAAAAAGACCTTGATTGTTAGAATTTTAATATTTATCAATATGATTAAGAATTAGAAGATGCACCAGAATAATATCTGATGCATCTTTTTTATTATACTATTTAGACAAAATAAAATATGATTCTATCAATTTACCTGTTACATAGACTATGTTTCATCAAAAATATGTATATTTGCGGCACTTGTAATCAAGCGAATAATAATGGAAAAGAAAATAATTGCTTTAGCCTTTATGGCAATAAACTTCATAGTTATGACAAGCTGTATAAATGAACCAGTAGACATATCTGATGACACCTATATATATAGGTTGATTGAAAATACAGCTTATGCCAAAGCCTCACAAGTCAAAAAAAACATTATAGATTATTATACAGAATCTAATCAACCGGAAAAAGCGCTGAAGATGATTGCAGCAATCTTACCTGAATATAGCAAAAAAGATACCATCAGCATCAACTATACTCATTTATTAAGAAACAAAGCATACTCTTTGGCCAACACCGGAAGATATAAAGAAGCTATACAACTATATGAACATATATTACTGATCAACGACAGTCTTATAGATAAAAATGCTCAAACACAAGCATTACTGATACGGGAACAAAATAACGAAAGACAATTTACGATAGATAAACAAAAATCAATATTACACTCACAACAAACTACAATAATCATTATCAGTATTCTGCTGATACTTCTCTTTATTTTGTCTCGAATAACTATATGCTATCATAAAATTTTGAAGGACAAAAATAGAAAACTTTTTAAGAAAATAAAAATAGAAGAAAGGGTTGAAAAACTAGAAGAAAAAGAAGTTTTATGCCAATCTAAAGCTATTTTATCACCTTCTGAAAACATATATCGCAAATTATGTGAACTCATGGAAGAAGACAAAATCTTCTCTGAAACAGAGCTCAATCGTACAAAATTAGCCAAACTTATCGGCACCAATCACTGCTATATCGATGATGCTATAAAACAGTGTAGCGGAAAGAGTACAAAAGAATTTATTGATAATTATCGACTACGTTATGCTGCCCAACTATTATCTGAAGATAAATATAATATTTCAATGATTGCAGAACTCTGTGGATACAGAAGCAGAGGTACTTTTACACGTCTTTTCAAAGAGCGATATGGTATGTCACCAACAGAATATAGAACAATTTCACAAGAAGAAAAATAAGGCTTTCTGTGAAACATTGAAATCACTATTTATTTAATCCAAACGAGTTAAGTGCTTAAAGTCAAACACTTATCTTACATAGCTGTTGCGCTTTACAAACTATGCCCAAAATTTTAATGCTGCGTGAAACATCAAAAAAAACATTTTTGGAAAACACATTTTGTAAAAATAAACAAAAAGTTTTCCACTTTATTTTGTAGATGCCTGATAATCAGACACTTGACATATTTTAACACTAAAAAAGTTATCCAAAAGGTACACCCTATTGAAATATTAGTTACTTTTGCAAATAGATTTTCAAATGCTATTTACAACTTAAATTTCTAATTAATAATGATACAGACAGTAGTAAAAAGAGATGGTCGCATCGTGGGATTTAACGATGTCAAAATCAAGTCAGCTATCCGCAAAGCTATGCTTGTTACTGATAAGGGTGAAGACGATGTTTTAATCCAAAAGATTACAGACCATATTGCTACAAAGGGTAAATCTCAGATGTCTGTCGAAGCTATCCAAGACGCGGTTGAAGTTGAACTGATGAAAAGTGCGCGCAAGGACGTAGCTCAGAAGTACATCGCCTATCGCAACCAGAGATCAATTGCCAGAAAAGCAAAAACACGTGATGTTTTCATGGAAATCGTAAATATCCAGAAAAACGATGTTACCAGAGAAAACGCTAATATGAATGCCGACACCCCTGCCGGCATGATGATGAAATTCGCGTCTGAAAGCACTAAACCCTTCGTAGACGACTTTTTATTGTCTGAAGATGTTCGTGATGCCGTAAAGAAAAACTATTTGCACATTCACGACAAAGATTACTATCCTACGAAGTCACTCACATGCGTACAGCATCCACTTGATAATATTCTCAAAAATGGCTTTGTTGCGGGTCATGGTAGTTCTCGTCCAGCTAAGCGCATTGAGACTGCTGCTGTTTTAGCATGTATCTCACTTGAAACCTGTCAGAACGAAATGCACGGAGGTCAGGCTATACCTGCTTTTGACTTCTATCTTGCACCTTATGTACGTTCTAGTTATCAGGAAGAAATCGTAAATCTAGAAAAACTAACAGGCCAAGACTTAAAGCACCTCCTGGATGCTCCTATCGATGACTATCTCATTCAAGATCTCGATGGTCTTGAGGGTGATGATCGCTTGAAACAGCATGCCATTAATAAAACGGTGAATCGCGTTCATCAGTCTATGGAAGCATTTATACATAATATGAATACCATTCACTCTCGTGGTGGTAATCAGGTTGTATTCTCTTCTATTAATTATGGTACGGATACTTCGGCTGAAGGTCGTTGCATCATGCGCGAATTGCTTCAGTCTACCTATGAAGGAGTTGGTAATGGCGAGACCGCAATCTTCCCTATTCAAATTTGGAAAAAGAAGAGAGGTGTAAACTTCTTACCCGAAGATCGTAACTACGACTTATATAAATTCGCATGCAAAGTAACTGCACGTAGATTTTTCCCAAATTTCCTAAATCTCGACGCAACATACAATCAGAATGAAAAATGGAATGCTAACGATCCAGAGCGCTATAAGTGGGAAGTTGCTACCATGGGATGTCGTACACGCGTATTTGAAAATCGTTTCGGCGAAAAGACTTCTGTTGGTCGCGGTAACTTAAGTTTCTCTACCATTAATATCGTTCGCCTCGCTATCGAGTGTATGAGCATAAAAAATGAGCAGGAACGTATCGATTGCTTCTTTGCAAAACTCGATCATTTGCTCGATGTAACTGCGAAACAGCTTGATGAGCGTTTCCAATTCCAAAAGACAGCTTACGCAAAACAGTTCCCTCTTTTGATGACTAAATTATGGAACGGATGTGAGAATCTAGGCCCTAATGATACTATAGAGAGTGTCATTAATCAAGGAACCCTGGGTATCGGCTTCATCGGATTAGCTGAATGTCTGAAAGCACTTATCGGTGTTCATCATGGCGAAAGCGAAAAAGCACAAGAGTTGGGCTTGAAGATTGTTACTTATATGCGCGACAGAGCTAACGACTACTCTGAGAAATATCAACATAATTATAGTATCCTCGCTACACCAGCAGAAGGTTTGAGCGGAAGATTTACCAAGTATGATCGTAAGCAGTATGGTATAATAGAAGGTGTTACCGATCGTGAATATTATACGAACTCAAATCACGTACCAGTATACTACAAGTGCTCTGCACGTCATAAAGCTGAAGTAGAAGCGCCTTACCATAACTTAACTCGTGGCGGACACATCTTCTATGTAGAGATAGATGGTGATGCAACACACAACCCACAAGTTATTATGAGTGTGGTAGACATGATGGACAAACTGAACATGGGCTATGGTAGTGTAAATCATAATCGTAACAGATGTATGGATTGTGGCTACGAGAATGCAGACGCTAACATGGAGGTTTGCCCAAAGTGTGGAAGCAAACATATCGATAAACTTCAGCGTATCACAGGCTATCTGGTAGGTACAACCGACCGTTGGAATGGAGCCAAATTAGCCGAATTAAATGATCGCGTAACTCATATTGGTAAACAAGATTAATGATTTCGGTACTTGACATCATAGAAGATACGATGGTAGATGGACCAGGTTTTCGAACCACCATCTACTGTGCGGGATGTCCTAATGCCTGTTCGGGATGTCACAATCCACAGTCATGGGATATCACTGCCGGACATGAAATGTCTACAGAGGACATCATGAAAATTATTAAGGCTGACCCTTATGCTAATGTTACTTTCTCTGGAGGTGACCCTATGTTCCAGCCTGAGGGTTTTGCCGAATTGGCTGAAGCGATACGAAAAGAAACCAACAAAACCATTTGGTGCTTCAGTGGATTCACCTATGAGCACTTAATAAAAGACAAGAGGCAACGGAAACTACTTGAATTAGTCGATGTACTTGTCGACGGTCCTTTCGTCAAGGCATTGAGAGACGAAGACCTTGTATTTAGAGGATCAAGCAACCAGCGTATCATAAATGTCAAGAAATCACTTCAAGAAGGAAAGATTGTTTTGCAAGAATTAGACATCTAACTCCAAAAAAATTATTCATAATCAATATACATTTATATTACAATCATGACGATAGGGTTCAGTTTATTAACCACTGAACCCTATTTTTATTAATAAATTTACAAGCAACCCCTTACAATCTAACAAAATTAATATTTTTTAGCTCAAAGTTAAGATAAATATTTGCAAACTCTAGTTTTTTTTTATATTTTTGTATCCACAAATATCGGCAAAGACTATCATGCATTATGTAACATCTCTGAATACTCTTTGTATAATTTAAAATAGAGAAGTGAAATGCGAAATAAAGACAATAAATTGCTAAGATATAAAAAGAATATAAACAAGATAACAATAAAACAACTAGAACGATTTTAAAAATCAAAACAACTAAAATCTGAAAGTAAGGAAGGATCTCAAAAATGGCATATAGAAAATACGCATATCTCGTAATTCCCCGTGATTCAGAAAATGCTGACTTAATTTGTACTCGTTATTTAAAAGATGGTAGAGCACGAATAATCGTACTCAATCCTAATCGTGCACCATGGGCAGAAGAAGGAGAACAAAAGTCACTCATCTATTACATTACAATAGAAAAAGAAGCAATAACCGAAAATAGCTGGGAAGAGGATTTAAAACTCTTTCAGATGGGTAAACAGAAATATCATGTAGATCCAGGAGAACGTTTTTCTCCTGCTAAAGGTTGGCTCTTCGAAATAAAAAATGATGATGACGAAAATAGCGAAGCTGAAGATGAAAAACAGAATGAACAGCAAAGCAGAAGACCTTCTCGTCCATCATATAATAATAACCGTCGCCCATCTTATGGCAATACCAACCGTGGTGGATATAATTCTCGAGGTGGCGGCTATGGTGCCAATCGTGGTGGCAGCTATAACGCTAATCGCAATGGTGGATATAATACCAATCGTGGTGGATATAATTCTCGAGGTGGTGGTTATGGTGCCAACCGTGGTGGCGGCTACAACACCAACCGTGGTGGATACAATTCTAATAACCACATTGGCGGTTATAATAGCTATAACAATGGTGGCTATAATAATAACACTGCAAATTATAATAGCGATAACAATATCGAAGATAACTTTGATAAATAAGAAACAAGATATAAATCATATCATTAAAAGGATGTATACACTTCATGGCGTATACATCCTTTTTTTATTATCTCTCTAAAATAACATTTTAAAAAGGGTGACCTTGCAAAGAAGGACACCCCATTTTTAAAGTTAATCGAGATTTATAATAATCAACATGCTGAACATTATATCATGGCAAAGATAAGTATTATATCTGAAACCCCTTGTATATAAAACCGAAAATCTTTATTGAATCAGTAGCATATCGAATTTACCGATAACCACAATCTATATAACCCATAGAAAGTCATTGCACATATACTATAAATCATGTACCTTTGTACATATAAATAGATCATAACATCCTATGATAAAAGATGTTACAGAAAGGATACGACGGGATGTCGTGTCCTTTTTTAGAGGAATATAATATTAGTATAAACTCATATCAATGGTATGTACATGTATTCTATGAAAGTCGTATGTCAGCCTCTCGTAATCAATAGCTGACTATGCACTTTACACATTTAGGAAAAAAGAAAACAAGCAAGCTGTGATAGCCTGCTTGTTTTCTTTTTTTATAAAATATCCTTCAATGCAAAATTCATAAGAATAGAAGTGGACTGACATAACATCCTAATAAACTCCTGAGCAGAATTCTTTATATAAGCATCTTTAAGCACATGAATACATCCCTCCATGCGATTATCAGGAACATCAATAGGAATAGAAACACACCCATCTTCATGTAATACCGTAGATTCTGACAACACTGCCACATAATTACTTCGATGCAATAGTTTGAAAATAATATCTACATTATTAACCTCAACCTTCACTCGAAGATGCAAGTCTTTCCGATCTACCAGCTTATCAAATGCATTACGAGCCTGCAGTCCTCTAGCAGGAAGTACAAGATCGTATCGTTCCAAATCTTCCAATCGTGCACTCTGCTGCTGAGAAAGTGGATGTCCATCTTTAACAACTGCAGCCACTCGATTACTAAAAATAACTCTACTATCTATTTCAGAATCAAATTTTAGCGGACTGAAAGCAAGAACAAAATCAAGTTGTCTGCTCTTCAGCATCAACATCAACTCCTCCATCGAACGATATATAATATTCAGTTTAACTCCTGGATAAGCCTTCAAGAAGTCAATCATCGTATCCATCATAATCGTACGAAATGAATAAGTTACACCGATATTGAGTTCACCCGTAAGCATTTTCTTAAGATCATTAATATGATCCATACACGACTCGGTAGCAGACACTGCCTTAAGTGCATAAGGAATAAGTTCTTTTCCTGCTTCCGTAAGGAATACCCCTCGCCCACTACGCTCGAAAAGCGGAAGTTCAATCTCAGCTTCCAAATGACTAATTTGCTGTGAAAGAGTACTCTGAGTGATAAATAGGCGCCGACTCGCTTCTGAGAAGTTAAGCGTTTCGGCTACCTTTAAAAAATATTTGAGTTGTCTTATTTCCATATTATCCTAAATATAACGCTGCAAAGATACAATTTTATTGCCTACCCCACATGATTTTGATTTTCTTTTCTACGTTCTAGCAATAAATCGTAATATCTTATCTTTCGTTTACTCTCTAGTAAATGATGCTTAAAGATATTTGGTAGGGATGTACCTATCGCTATCACCAGAATGGCCATACTTGCCATCATGAGGTTATGCATACCGTTAGTAACTTCACCAACTACACCCTTCATCTCTATAAAAGCAAACAATGCACGATACATAAGCACTCCTGGTACCATAGGTATAACACTAGGAATGGAAATACACTGATGAGGAATATGTACACGATGTGATATGAACACAATAATTAAACTTACAAGTACACTACCAGCCAAAGAACCCATAATTAAGCCCTGATCAAGACCAAAATTACCATTACTTGGACCAAGATTTACAAAATTACGTGTACAAACCGCGATAATTCCACCCATGGCTACGATTGGCAACATCTTATAAGGCGTATTGAAAATCGTGGAGAAACCCATAGCGGAAATTGCTGCTGCAATAGCAAACTCTACGTAAGTATGATGAGGGGTCATCGACAAATTAGTAACAAAGTTATTAATACCAAATATCTGAATGGCAAAACCGATACCAAAAGCCATAGCGATAACGATAAGTAAGGTATTAAGCGCTCTTACAAAACCCGTCTGAATATGTCCACAGAGCATATCACTGACAAAATTTATCAAAGGTACTCCAGGTACGATAAACAATGTACATGCCATCAAAGGATGCCAAGGGGTATCAGAATGCATAAATGCCGGAACGACACGCTGCAAAGTTGGCGATAACGAAATGTAAGAGGATAGCCAAGCCAGAATCGTGGCAACAAAAGCAGATATACCTATACAGATATAGGCATTCATGTGCTTAGCACCTAAGAACATACGAAGACGAAAGCCCAATATAGCTGCTATTGATGCATAAAAAAATGCAGGCCAGTCACAACCAAACTGTACACAGAATCCTCCACAGGCAAAACCTGCTGCTACAGCTATCTGCCACGGTGTATAATAACGTGGACCATGTTCTATCTCATCTAGTTTTTTCTCGTACTCATCCAAAGAATAATTATTACGTATAGCCTCCCAAGTTAAATGACTTACAGCTGTAATGACAGTCATATCGATTTTATGGGTATCACAACGACGGAACTTTGTAAAAGAATGTGTCTCATCTGAATAGTTGACCATCAATATGCTATAATCGATGTTCATGTGAAGATGATTATCATCTAAATCCAAATATTTCATCGTACGATTTAAATTACGCATAATACGAGCTGTATCTGCTGAAGAATCCATGAGCAGACTACCTGTGCGCAATAATAAATCTAACTTACGATGCAGCAAACATGCATCAGGCGTTGTAATAAGAGTTGATTTCATAAGGTCTATAATGAATCTATTTTATAATGTTATCCAAAAACAAAGATTAATATCTGAATAGTGACAATGCGTAAGAACATTGCAAATGGATATACCGTACTATATCCCACTGAAGGCGTATCGCTAGGTGTCATCTCATTGGCATAAGCTAAAGCAGGAGGATTAGTATTGGCACCTGCGAGTACGCCCATCAGTGTGAAATAATTAATATGAAAAACATAACGGCCTATGATGCCGCCAAGTAAAATAGGTATCATTGTAATAGCCAAACCATATAGTATCCAGATAAGTCCACTCTCTGATACTACAGTCTGTACAAAATCATGACCTGTTCCTAAGCCCACTCCTGCAAGGAAAATACAAAGTCCAAAACGACGTAACATTAAGTTTGCACTAATGGTGTTATAGGTGACAAGATTATATTTAGGACCAAAATAGCCCATCAAAATTGCAATAATCAGTGGACCACCTGTCAATCCAAGACGTAAGCGCTCTGGTATGCCAGGAATGAAGAATGGAACATTTGCCAAGAAACAACCGAGGACTATTCCAAGGAAAATAGGAATCAGATTAGGATCATTGAGTCGCTTCAAAGAGTTACCCATCATGTTTTCTACATGACTAATGGATAGTTCGTCGCCCACTACGGTGACACGATCGCCCATCTGAAGTTTGAGATGTGAGGTTGCAACCAAGTCTACCCCTGAACGATTAACACGGGTAATATTGGCACCAAACTGTGAGCGTATTTTCAACTGACCTATTGTTTTACCATTTATAGAAGAACGCGTAATCAAGATACGACGTGAAATCAATTCACTATTCTGTTCATTCCAATCGATATCTGATATTTTACCCATCAATGCACAGATAGGATCTTGGTCGGCTGGACGAGCTACTATTAATAAGGTATCACCAACATGCAGTTCGGTATGACCATTAACCACTTCATGCTTGATATTCTGGTTTTGTCGCATAATACGAGAAATCATAAAATCTCGTTTCAGCAAATCGTGTACATGTTTTACAGTAGCACCATCAACAGCAGGATTACATATTTCTATTGAAAATGTATTCAGGGTAATATCTTCAAGATGGCCCATGCCTCGTTCTGCGTCTTTCTCTTCTTCTTCACGACGAATGCGTAGCACAAAACGAAGGATAATAAATGAGATAATAACTCCAAGTACACCCATAGGATAAGTTACAGCATAGCCACTAGCAATCGTCGGTGCATCGATATGACGCAAATCGCTATAGGCCTGTTGAGCAGCTCCTAAACCTGGTGTATTAGTTACTGCACCTGAAAGAATACCAGCAATAGTTGTAATTGGCGAACCAGAGATATAGAAAATAGCGATGGCCGTAACTAAACTTATCGCTATCACAATAGCAACAAGACCATTTAGTGCTTTACCACCTCGTCTGAATGAGGAGAAAAAACCAGGACCTACTTCCAAACCGATTGAATAAACAAAAAGTATTAAACCGAATTCTTTAAGAAAATGGAGCAAATGTTCGTCAAGATTAAGACTAAAATGCCCGAAAACCAGACCTGTAAACAAAATCCAGGCTAGTCCTAAAGAAACGCCTTTTACCTTTAACTTACCTAAACACAAACCCAACGTAATGACCAGTGACAGTATCATCACTGAGTGGGCTACACCACCACCCCATAATTCAGGGAAGCCCTTGAAAAGATTCTCTACAATTTCCATAACTCATTTAAGTTTACGATTGCAAAGTTATGGAAATTAGCGATAGCTACCTACAGAACATTATGAATTGTAGCGATACCGGCTATAGGCAAAACCGATATCGCTATATTATAGAATGACTATTCTGCTCGACAGAGCTTAAATTTGTATTGATAGTTACTGCTGTGTTACTTGATTTTTACAGCAGAACTATTGGATACAACAATATGCTTGGCATCACTAGCCTGATAACCTTCTATCTTGATATTTTTAGCATAGTTAATACTACTCGTTTCTGCAATCTTTGAAACACGCATATTTTGAATGCTAATATTTTCGAGTGGCATTTCTGGCAGACCATAGAGATAGAATGATTTACCTGCGCCTTCTACTAACAGATTTTTCATTTCGATATTTCTAAAGACAGGTGTACCTTCATTTACATCAGTACGTTCTGCAGGTTTACCATTTGAAGAATAATATAGGTTCATAGTTATCGCCTCGTTTACAATATTCTTCATATTGATACGGTCGATATATATATTTTCTACGACACCACCACGACCACGGGCACTCTTGAATCGCAAACCTACATCTGTACCAATAAAAGTACAGTCTGATATATAGATATTCTTTACGCCACCAGACATTTCACTTCCGATAACAAAGCCACCATGACCATGAAGTACAGTATTATTCTTGATATATACATTCTCACATGGTACACCACGGCGACGACCAGCCTCGTTTTTGCCCGACTTGATACAGATAGCATCGTCACCTGCATCAAAAAGGCTATTGATAATCACTACATTTTTGCAAGACTCAACATCCAGGGCATCACCATTCTGAGCATACCAAGGATTATTTACCTTAATATTATCAATCGTCACATTTTCGCATAACAAAGGATGCACACACCACGCTGGTGAATTCTTAAAGGTTACTCCTTCGAGTTTCACATTTTTACAAGATGTGAAATTAAGCAGTACCGGACGAATATTAGCAGCATTGCTATCTGGCTCCCAAACATCACCTTTCTTATTGACAGAACCTGGACGAGAGGTAAAATTCTTCCACTGCGCGCTTGTCAGTTTACTACGCTTTACTGGACGCCAACGTTCACCGGAACCATCAAAAACACCATGACCCGTAATAGCAATATTCTGAAGATGCGTACCTGAAATAGGAGCAATACAACGCTTTGACGGACTACCCTCAAAATCGGTATCTACTAATCGATAATCTGAAATATTGGTAGTGAAAGAAACAAATGCGTTATAATCCAAATAAAGGTTCACATTACTCTGCATTTCTATAGCACCTGTCATCCAATAACCTGCTGGAATAATTACTTTACCACCTCCATGCTGACTTACAGCTTTTATTGCTTGGTTAATCGCCATGGTATTAACATGATCAGGCCCGCATTGTGCGCCAAAGTCAATAATACTAACCTCATAGTTAGCAAAAGTAGGTTGCTCTACATGAGGAATTTCAAAAGCGCTTAAATATTGAACATTGCCTATCATCAACAGACTAATGATTCCTATTATTAATTTGTTCATTTATTAAAGTAAAACGATTTGTTTTGGTAAATTACTTTCTTTCAATCTATTTTGAATGCAAAGTTACGATAAACGCGTACTTAAAAGGGGCTAAATTTGTTCATTAGACTATGATTTTTTATCAAAATTGTGCTTATTGCTAACAAAATTGCTTGTTTAGATAATACAATGACTAAGAAAACAAAGGAATTTTTAGATTACATGAAGTATAAATATACTGTCTCACTGATACTTCTAAGGAAACAATTAATTCCTTGAAATGGATAAATTCTAATCTAAAATAAAAAAGCCTAAATGTAAACCGAAAGAAGTATAGAGTATATATATAAAAAAAATAGCGAAGAGAAACTCCCCGCCTTTGGCATGAGGTCCAGCCTCACGGCCGAATCCTCTTAAACATCATTATTAAACCTAAAATAATCTTTATTACCTAAAACATAATACCTAAGATCTTATGTCCACTGACAATCTTTATATAACCTTTATAACCTAATACTAAACCTAAACAATCTTTAACCTAAAACTATTTTTCTTATGACACTGCAAAAGTACAACTTTTTTGTGTTTTACAACATAAAAAAATAGAAAAATCATCGATTTTAGGCCTTTTCTTGTTTTAAATCAAGAAAATTGTGTACGTACACAACATTTTTTCAAATAAGTGATGACAAAAATAAAACATTAAAAAAGCCACCCGTACTTCAACAGCACAAGTGACTTTGTGGAATATATATAAATATAGTGGTTATACGAATATATAGAAAAACTTATTTCTTCTGATAAGTAGCTAAGCCCTTATCAAGAAAATCGAGATAAGCTGGTACATCTTCTTTGTAGCCATAAGCTGAGTTCAATGGATTACCTGCATTATCGACAGCGACATAGAATGGTTGAGCATTAGCACCAAACTTGTGGCTCTGCAAATAACTCCACTTATCACCAATGGTACGAAGAGTACGCTCTACACCGTTTTCATTCACCTTAATCGGCTCTGCTAATGGAGTCTTATCGTCAACAAAGAGACTGATCAAGACATAATCCTTCTCTAACTTTTCTGCAACTTGAGGATCTGTCCATACAGCTGCCTCCATCTTACGACAGTTAACACAACCAAAACCCGTAAAGTCTATCAGCACAGGCTTGCCTTGTGCCTTAGCGGCAGCCATACCCTCTTCATAATTGGTATAATGAGCCTCAACAGTCTTGGTATTCAGATTAAAATCTTGCGTATTCATTGGAGGTGCGAAAGCACTTACCGCCTTACATGGAGCTCCCCAAAGTCCTGGTACCAAATAGATAGAGAAGGCAAATGCACATAAACCCAACATGATACTTGGCACTGGCATTGGACGATTTAATTCACCGCCGATTTCGTCCACTCTAAACTTGAGCACACCGATAAGATACAATCCCATGAAAAGGAATATCGCTATCCAAAGACTCAAGAACACTTCACGATCAAGCAAATGCCAACCGTAAGCTAGATCGGCTACACTAAAGAACTTCAAGGCAAAAGCTAATTCAATAAATCCTAACACGATCTTAATCTGTTCCATCCAGGCACCACTCTTTGGACTCTTTTTCATCAGTGATGGGAATAGAGCAAAGAGGGTAAATGGTACAGCAAGCGCCAAGGCAAAACCAAACATACCCAAGGCTGGACCTAACCAATTACCAGAAGTAACGGTCTCTACAAGCAGTAAACCTACGATAGGTGCTGTACATGAGAAACTGACTAATACAAGAGTGAAAGCCATCAAGAAGATAGACAGCACACCTGTGGCTGCAGTGGCCTTACTGTCTACCCTATTCGCCCAACTATCAGGAAGTTTTATTTCAAACCATCCGAAGAAGCTCAATGCAAAAATAACCAGCAAAGCAAACAAGAATATATTGAAGATGGCATTTGTTGCTAAAGAATTAAGTGTACTTGGGCCGAAGATTGCGGTTACTAAAATACCCAATGCCAAATAAATAACAACAATAGAAACACCATATGTAATCGCATCCCGTATACCCTTCTGACGATCGTCCTTTGCACGCTTCAAGAAGAAACTTACTGTCATTGGGATAATAGGCCAAATACATGGCATCACCAATGCAAGAAGACCACCTAAAAATCCCATGAAGAATATATATATTAAGGAGTGATTAGCTATATCACTTGTACCACCAAAAGCTTGCAACTGCTTTATTACGGGTTGCCACAGAATATCCTTTTCTGCTTTTGACATTTTAGCGACAGCTGTTTCTGCAGCACTATCAGCCTTAACTTGTGCTAACGAGTCGGCCTTCATTTTGGATAAAGCAGCTTGGTCTGCTACATCCATTTGTCCACCTGCAGCAGGTATCTCTGCTGATAAAGCCTGAGCTTCTTGAGCCTTGGCATCACCATCTACAGCAGGACTCTTACCACTTTTGTTGATATCCACAGAAGTTGGAGGCAAGCAGTTTTGATCATTGCATGCTCCATACTCCAAATAAGCATCTATGGAATAATTCGGTTTGGTAAACTTAACTTTTTGCACAAAAGTAACACTCCCCTCAAAATAGCGAAGTGTCATACCAAACAACTTATCATAATTACTAATTTCGTGGCCTCTTGCCATAAGCTTGCCAACAAGTTGAACACCATCCAACTTATTCACATTAAAAGTGGCCGAGATAGGGCCATCATTACCTAAATTAGTAGAATATACATGCCATCCAGGATTAATCTTACCCGTAAAGATAATTTCAGCTTGAGCCGAATTACCTATTTTCAACTGAGTAGTAAATTTAACAGGATTCAGCATCTGAGCTTGAACAGAAAGCACTAACACCAGTGCAACAAGCAACATCCAAATTTTTTTCTTCATTTTAATTTTAAACTTCTCATTAAATACGATATCAAATTATAAATCTGATACTTTTTCTCTTCTAATTACCAAATGCAAATTTAGGCAAAAATTATGAAAAACACAAAAGAATATACGAAATATTTTTACTCAATATAAACCGATAAAATCTGGTGATACTACATGAGGCGATAAGCGTATCGTTACGAAGAAGTAACATCACTATTAGCCTTCAACAAGAAGACAGAAAATTGTCAAAAAAGGATATATTTTTTTCAATTATAGCACAGAAATCAGTCTTGACCGATTTTTGGTTGCTTATTATTGCTAAAAAACATATATTAGCACTATAAATATTTGAGAGTTAATGGCATTAGAAGGTAATCTGCCTTGGAAGTGATTTTAGGACAGGGGACATGAAAATCAAAAATTTGTGTATTCTAGATCATTAAGAATTGCATTTTTTAGCGGATTGGAAAGGCACTTACCAATAAAGGTAGTGCCTTTCTTGCATGATTACAGACTACGTATAATCAATGGACAAATCGAGAGACAAAGCCCTCAACTTTTCTTGCATACTCTTCAGGATGATCAGACTGACTCCGAGCATGCTTAGAACCTGGTGCGACCCACAATTCTTTTATACCAGACTTGGCCTTATATAAAGGGTAAACCATGCGAGTAGGCACAAAAGAATCATTACTACCATGAATAAAAAGCATTGGTTTAGTACTCTTCTTAACTTGTTCTATAGGCGAAGCCTCTGTAAAATTCCATCCATAACGTATATCACAAAGTATCGAAGTTGTATATAACAGAGGAAAATCAGGAAGAGAGAACTGCTCATGCAATTGTTCACTAAATTCATCCCACACACTAGTATACCCACAGTCTTCTACAAAACATTTTACATACGAAGGTGTTTGATCTCCACTGATGCACATCGTTGTAGCCGCTCCCATAGAAACACCATGAAGAACCATTTGGGTTGTTCCCGTACTATCCGCAAAGAGAGTATTGGCAATAGGTATCCACTCTTCTACATCAAGTCGGTCTTTCCACCCCATCTGCTGCGCTTCTCCTTCACTGCGACCATTACCATGAAAATCAGGCAAGAAGACATTATATCCCATCTGATAATAGATGCGAGCGATAGGTAACATGCGCACATAACTATCTGTATAGCCATGGATAAGAAATGCTACACGATGAGAACCCGACGATGAAGGAATCCACGTAGCTGCATGGCGATCACCATCCTGGGCCATGATTATGGTATCATGAAAAGCATGTGCTTGCTGCAACGAATCAACCCAGGGTTTCATATCAGGATGATCTTGGTAAAGTCGAGCATACATCTTGGTGATGTTACGTCCCTTATTGTTCTCAGGAGTAAGGGAGTAACTCAACATATAGAAACTGCCAGCTATCGTAAGGACAACCAACAGTAGGAATATAGTCAATATCGACAGAAATATCTTTTTCATGTCTGCAAAGATACAAAAAAGCCGGCAAATGCCAGCTTTTTTCACTTTTTCATCTTTATTGACGTTCAAATATAGGTATTGCGGTTAAGTCTACCCGAGTTGTAACATATTGTCCTCCAGCATACCACTTACCTGTACGATGGTCGCGCCATCCCTTTTTATTTTTCGGCAGATAAGTGGTCCATGTCGTAACCTTAGGTTCTGTTATCGGACTTACAAGATATTTATCACCAAACATATATTCATATTTTTGTCGAAGAGCCTCTTGATCATTGGCAAAATCGAAAACAAGTGGACGCATAATCGTATACCCTTCAGAAGATATACGCTTAGCACAGTGCTCGATGTATGGGCGAAGTTGTTCACGCTCATGTATACAAGCAGCTATGATCTGTTGAGCCTTTTCACCATAATTCCATGGTTCTGTATTACTCATATACCCATGAACACGCATAAGAGGAAGATAAACACTCGTCTGAATCCATCGCAACATACGTTCGATATAGTTTGGATCAGTATACTGATTTCCCGGTCTGAAGAATCCACCGGCATCATAAGTCCACCAAGGTATACCTGCAGCCTGCAATCCCAACCCTGCGGTTATCTGTCGGCGGAAAGTCTCCCAATCGTTGCCGACATCGCCACTCCAGAGGGCACTTCCATATCGCTGAATACCAGGGAAACCGCATCGAGTAAGTATCATCGGTGTTTTTCCTGCCTTCATTAATCCTTCATATACCGTCTTGTTGACAAGAAGCGGATAGACATTGCGCACTTGCTCACCCGACCATTGCTCTTGGTTGACCATACGACCCGCCAAATCATCATTTTCGGGTTCGGTAGCATCCTGCCACCAGGCATCTATTCCTAGCGGAACCAAGCGCTCATTAAAATTTTTCCAATAGGCTTCTGCAGCTTTAGGGTTAAAGAAATCTATCCAGTCTGTATTTTTGATATAATAGTTGTCAGCTGCCATTTGCTTGCCGACTTCAGAATTTCGGTCAATTTTAGACCAAACAGATACCATCAGTTTTACACCCAAACGATGCAAACTATCGGTTAACGCTTTCGGATTAGGGTAATATTGTTCATCAAACTTCATCGAATTCCAACCATATTTGCCCCAATACTGCCAGTCTTGCACAATCATACGAAGTGGCATTTGTTCCTGTAGAAATCGGTTAGCCGTCTGTAATATTTCGTCTGACGAGTGGAAGCGTTCACGACAATGTATATATCCCAAAGCCCATGATGGCATAACAGGGCATTCACCTGTAAGTCTGCGATAAGAAGCGATAATTTCATCCGGAGTGCCAACAAATACGGTATAATCTACAGCATCGGCCACAGGTGAAGAAAAGGTGGTGCTATTCTTCACCATATCATAATAAAGCACAGGGCGATCGTCTTTCGTCAACTCTGCCTGTAAATGGTGCACACCCGCTTCGAGATGCACGATACTCGAAGCGGTTGGGGGTAGCCAGATATTTTGCATATCAATTACAGTTTTTCCATCGATTAACAGATGATGTCTGCGAGCCATTTTCTGTCCTACATCAAGCAGTAGAGAATAATCACCAGCCTTTGTTATGGTCAGATCGGCTTCAAAGATATGTCTTTCACGCACTTCCTTTTTTCCTCCTTCTGTAGAAGTTACCTCTACAACGTCCTGTACACCTTTACCCCCGCGCTTTACTAAATCAATATGGTATGAACATGGATTATATTCTGTCATACCATAATTATTCCAGAGGATACCATAGCCCTTACTTGAGATCAACATCGGAATAGATATCTGAGTATTCACCTGAGTAAGTCGTCTCGACAACCCTCGTACATTACTATATCCATCCTGAAATTGTCCCAGTCCAAAAAGATACTCATCAGAATCTGTAGCAAAGGTGAGCGAAGCTCTTCCATTTTCCAAGCGGCGATTGATATCACGGAAAACGACTTCTCCTTTTTGGTTCATAAATTGTATCTCATTTTTAGCCTGATCGAAAGATACCTTTATCTTCTCTTTTCCTTTGTCACGATTTTTACGCGAATTTCCCTGAACTTGATAGGTTTTATCGGCTCTTCCTTCATAAAGCCAATCGGGTAAAGTGGGTAATTTTTTACTATCTGAAGAGTTAACCTTCGGATAATAACGTACACGAATCGCATTACGGTCTACTTGGGTCAGTTCTTGCTGCCATCCCGGCAAACGTTCCTGACCCATAGACGTGAGTACCATGAATAGTGATAAAATAGTTAAATTAAAACGTTGCATTTTACAAAATATAGGTTTTTCAATATTTTTCCTGCAAAGATACCGAGATTTCAAAGAAAAACTTTGCGAAATATACCATATATTTTGTGTATTATTTCACATGCTAGAAATTTCATAACCTGAATGATATTCTCGTCCTTACTCCATGGTATTTATGAAAAGAAATGGTATATTTGCAAGTATAAAAACTTATATCTTTAATTCGAACGTACAAACCTATAATAATGAAAAACCGTAATAACTGGCACAAAGCAGGCATTATCGTATCCGCACTCTGCTTATTGCCCCAACTTAGCCGAGCACAAAATCCGATCATCAGTGAACAGTTTACTGCTGACCCGACAGCTCGTGTATTTAATAATAAGGTGTATCTTTATCCTTCGCATGATATTGTAGCCCCACAAGGTCAACGACAAGACTGGTTTTGTATGGCAGACTATCATGTATATTCTACTGATAATCTTACAGACTGGACAGATCATGGGGTAATCTTATCACAGCAGGATGTGCCTTGGGGTAAGAAAGATGGCTATTCGATGTGGGCACCCGACTGTGTGTATAAGAATGGCAAATATTATCTTTATTTTCCCGATGCACCCCAAGAAGGCAAAGGCTTTGCAGTCGGTGTGGCGACAGCAAACCATCCAGAAGGTCCGTTTACCTGTCTGCCTCAACCTATAGCTGGCGTTATGGGCATAGATCCCTGTGTACTTCTCGATGACGATGGCAAAGCATATATTTACTGGGCCGAAATGGGTATACGTGGCGCCCAATTACAAGATAACATGACAGAAATTGTCGGATATCATCCTGAAGCCAACATGCCTTCCGGAAATACTCCTTCTCCACAAGACATGGAACAAATGATGGCTCCGTTTGAGATGAAAGGTTTACCAGAAGGTTTCAAAGAAGGTCCATTTGCCTTTAAGCATAAAGGTAAATATTACCTCACCTTTCCATGGGTAAGAAAGGAAAAAGGCACCGAAACACTTGCTTATGCGATGAGCGATAACCCTCTAGGTCCATGGGATTTTAAAGGTATCATCATGAGCGAACACGCTAACGGATGCTGGACTAATCATCATAGCATCGTTAATTATCAGGGACAATGGTATTTGTTTTACCACCACAACGACTTATCCCCTCATTTCGACAAAAACCGCTCGGTATGTATCGATAAACTAACTTTTAATGCTGACGGAACCATACAAGAGGTAAAACCGACGTTCAGAGGTGTGGGTATCAGTAATGCTAATCAACCCATACAGATAGACCGGTATAGTTCTCTGAAAGGAAATGCAAAAATAGATTATATCTTTGAGCGTATGCCACAAATGGGATGGATGGTAGATCTGAAAAAGGGGGCTTCGGTAAGTTATGAGCACGTAAACTTTGCCCTCGCCAAACAAAATATTGTGATACGTGCTATGGGTAAAGGAAATGCTTCTATTCTCGTCAACGGTAAGAAGATTGCCACTTTTGATGTCGATGCACCACGATGGACAGAAGAATATCTGAAAACTGATCATTTCATCAAAGAAATAGAAAATCTCTCAAATACTACTGCACCTAATAAATGCATCGGTAATATCGAAATCGTCTGCAATACGGGTAATGTTCAAATCGACTGGCTCCGATTCCTAGCTCTTGATGAAGAAGTACCGCAAGCACCTAAGCTGGAGGACTATTTTATGAAAACAGATGGTAAGAGTTCGTCATCACAGACTCTACTTCGAGATCCATTTTCGACACCCGATGAGGATGGATTTATTCACCGATGGTTATTACTTGAACCAATCAATAAACCGAATCGCAGTAATTTAATCTTCTCGTATGCTTTCATGCAACAAGAGTTTGCCCGCAAGGACTATCAAACGCTCTTTAAGAATATGCCTAAAGATGGACAAACTGTCCATTGGAAAGAGACCAATCAAAAACTGAAATGGCATGCACTAGACAGCAAACAATTTAATACCAAACTATTCCGATTTGCCTCTGGTCTGAATAAGTCTATGTATGGTGTTCTCTTCTGGGCAACTACCATTGTGGAATGTCAAGAGGATATCCCAAATGTGCGATTGGCTGCCGGTTCTAACGGAGCTTCACAATGGTGGGTTAACAATGCTCCAGTACTTACCCTGGAAAGTGACCGACGCATGGTAAAGGATGATGGCATGTCTCAACGCCTTACATTACATAAAGGTAAGAATATCGTTCGTGTGGCTGTCATCAATGGTCCCGGAATGAGCGATATGTGTATGCGATTTGTGCACGAATCGGGCAAACCGGTTACCAATATTACTATCAAAACCAAATAATAACCTAAAATATAACATCATGAACTGGCGTAAAATATCCTATATATATATGTTGGCACTGACACAACAAGTGTCTGCTCAAATCGGTGAACCCTATATTCACGACCCCTCGACAATCGTGGCCTGTGATGGAAAATACTACACCTTTGGCACGGGTGAAGGTGGACTCATCTCTGAAGATGGCTGGACATGGCACGATGGAGCTGTCAGACCCGGAAGAGGTGCCGCTCCCGATGTGATGAAAATCGGAGACCGATACTTAGTTATATATGGTGCCACGGGTGGCGGACTGATGGGTGGACATAATGGGCGTATTCTGACCATGTGGAATAAGACGCTCGATCCTCTATCACCTGATTTCAAATACACAGCACCCGTAGAGGTAGCTAATTCTGATGGTCTCGAAGACTGTGATGCCATAGACCCAAGTTTGTTTATTGATCCCAAGACCGGAAAACTATGGGTAACTTATGGTACCTATTGGGGCAATATCCGACAAATAGAATTAGACCCTAAAACGGGTAGACGCGTTGAGGGTAATATTGAAAAAGATATCGCTATCGACTGTGAGGCTACAGATATGATAGAGCATGATGGCTGGTATTATCTTCTGGGTACGCACGGTACCTGTTGCGATGGGGTCAATTCTACTTATAATATAATATGTGGTCGCTCTAAAAGTCCAAATGGCCCCTTTGTGGATAACGTCGGCAGAGATATGCTAGCCGGTGGAGGAAAAATGGTTGTTGCTGGCGGCGACAGAGTAGTGGGTACAGGACATTTCGGACGAGTATGCATCGATGAAGGGGTTGAGATTATTTCACTCCACTACGAGGCAGACTTCGATCAGGGTGGAAGAAGTGTACTGGGTATCAGACCATTACTCTGGAAAAATGGATGGCCTAAAGCTGGCGACCGCTTTAAGGCTGGCATCTACGAAATAGAATCTGAACGCCGAGGATATGCACTAGAGCTTGCTACTGATTTCGTCAGAATACCTCAGGAGATACATTTCTGGGGGCAGAAGGATACGACTGAAGCCAAACCGATAGATAGCCAGCGTCTCGAAGAGGTGGAAAAGACATGGCCTAAAGGAGAAATCGGGATTCGCTGTAATGATTATATGTTCAGACCTAATCAACGCTGGGAAATTAAACCGGCAGAGGGAAAAGGTGGCTATCTCGGTGGACCATATTATACTATAGGAATTGCTGGAACATCTCGTATGCTCACAGCTACTGCTCATGGCGAACTCATCGCTAGCACAGTTTATACTGGAGCTGATGAACAGTTGTGGCGTATAGAGCAGCTCACTGATGGCACTTTCAGAATTATGCCGAAAGCCATACCTGGAATCGAAGGCGAAAATAAAAAATATTGCTTGTATTCTGCAGGCGATAGTACACCAACTTTGGCAGAATATAATTTTAAATCAGATAACTCAAAATGGAATTTAAGACAACAATGATTAAATATTTAGGTATCGCTTTAATGTCCGTTCTTTCGTTCGGTATAAATGCAAAGACAAACCATACAAATCATGTCACGCAGGTTTCTCAAATCACGAATCAGGCGATATCACCAGATGGTAAAATCAAGGTCTCGGTAGAAGGTCATTCTCTGAAAGTAAGCTACTGCAAACGACACATGATGGATATCCAAATAGGTATGGATAAAGCTGAATTTACCCCGTCATTTGTTGCAACAAAACCAATTGTAGAGGATTATAAGATGCTTACCGGCAAAAAGAGTCATTGCACCAATCAGGGTACGGAATATCAGTTGGGCAATCTGCAACTACGACTCTTTAACGATGGTCTTGCATTCAGATATGTCATCAATGGCTTGCAAAATGAGAAAGTACCAAAAGAATATACCAGTTATCGTATACCTGAAGGGATGAAACGCTGGATGATGGAGTGGACTGACGCTTATGAAAGTCTATACCCTGAAATGACTTCGCATAAAATGAAACCGAAACGTTTGTTTCAGGGTATCGAACTCACTACCGATGGTGATGTAAAACGATGGGGCTATCCAGCTTTGCTCGAACCACAAAAAGATTGCTATGTTCTTATATCTGAGGCAAATATCGAACGTAACCAGAGTGCTTCTTGCCTATACAACGAGGGAGAACAGTTTAAAGTTACTCCTGCTGAAAACGATGTAAAAATACATGGGAACTGGCATACTCCATGGCGAGTGCTGATGATAGGTAAAAAAGAAAAAATCGTTGAATCTACCTTAATTACAGATTTATCTGAACCTTCTAAAATAAAGGATACGAGTTGGATTAAACCTGGTGTCGTATCATGGATATACTGGGCATATAACCATGGCAGTAATGATTATGCCATTATCCAAAAGTACGTAGACATGGCAAAAGCACTACAACTACCCTATGTACTCATCGATGCAGAATGGGATCAGATGAAAAATGGAAAAACCATAGAAGATGCTATACGCTATGCCCACGAAAAAGGCGTTAAACCGATGATTTGGTACAATTCTAGTGTCGGTTGGACTTATGGTGCTCCTACTCCACTATTTCGACTCAACAAACCTGAAGATAGAGAAAAGGAATTTGCATGGTGCGAAAAGCTGGGTATTGCAGGTGTCAAAATTGATTTCTTTTCGGGTGACAACCAAATGAATATGGAATACTGCATCGACTTGCTTGAATGTGCGGCTAGACATCATCTCCTGGTTAACTTTCATGGAGCAACGATTCCGCGCGGGTGGCAACGCACCTACCCTAACTTGATGAGTACAGAGGCGGTATATGGAGCGGAATGGTATAATAACGTACCTACCTTTACTCACGAAGCTGCCTGCCACAACGCTACCCTTCCATTTACCCGAAATGTCATTGGATCTATGGATTACACTCCGTGTGCCTTCAGCAATTCACAGCATCCTCACATTACTACTAATGCACATGAGTTGGCACTCACAGTACTCTTTGAGAGTGGTTTACAGCATTTGGCAGATAAACCAGAAAGTTACCTGACTCAACCACAAGAAGTACAAAGTTTCTTATCCCAACTTCCTTCAACCTGGGATGAAACGAAATTGATAAAGGGTGATATTGGGAAAAATGTTATCATCGCACGAAGAAAAGGCAAAACTTGGTTTGTCGCAGGTATAAATGGAACCGACCAAAACTGTATCGTAAAATGTTGTCTCAATCAAAAGATAAAGCTCTCATCTATCCAAGAAGTAACCGTATTCGAAGATAACAGCAAAGAGTGGAAAATCAGTAAATATAAGAAGATACCACGCACTTTCCATGAATGGCCCTATGGTGGATTCGTGATGGTAATTCAGCAGGGATAATTGTATTTTACAATTATCCCTGCTAAAAAACTATTCCTGTTTGACTTCATTAACCAATTCTTTACCTTCAAAACAGTCTTTTATGTTTTGAAGTGTTGTATTGGCGATATTCTTAAGAGCCTCTTCTGTAAAAAAAGCTTGATGAGAGGTAATGATTACATTGGGCATCATAAGTAGCAAAGCCAATGAATCATCGTTAATCATACGGTCGGAATGATCTTCATAGAAGAATTTGGCTTCCTCCTCATAAACATCAAGTCCTGCACTACCTACTTTCCGACTACGCAAGCCTTCTACTAAATCTTCTGTACGAATTAACTTACCTCTACCGGTATTGATAATCATAACACCAGGTTTCATCATTTCAATAGCATCACGATCTATCATGTGCTTCGTTTCTAATGTTAAAGGACAATGCAGAGAAATAATGTCACTATTTTCATACAATTCTGGCAATTCAACCATCTTTACCCCATTTTCCTCTGCAAACTTTACATCAGGATATTTATCATAAGCCAAAACATTCATGCCGAAACCACGTAAGATTTTAATCAACTCTTTGGCAATGCGCCCCATACCAATAATTCCAGCTGTTTTACCAAACATATCAAAACCCAAAAGTCCTGATAATCTGAAATTACCCTCTCGTGTACGTTGAGTAGAACGATAGATCTTACGATTAAGGGCTAGCATAAGGGTAACCGCATATTCAGCCACAGCATGTGGTGAATACGCTGGAACACGGACAACACGTATTTTATCTCTTGCAGCCTTTAAATCTACATTATTAAAACCTGCACAACGCAAAGCAATAAGCTTAACACCATTTTCTACGAGTTTATCGATAACATCAGAGGTCAACTCATCGTTGACAAACACACAAACAGCATCTTTGCCTTTAGCAAGTTCTACTGTATCAAGCGTCAATCGCTCTTTATAATAATGGATATCAAAACCAAATGACTCGTTCCATGTATTAAATGAAACCATATCATAACTATGAGCGTCGAAAAATGCAATTTTCTTCATGTACAATATAATAATAGTTAGTTGACTATTCAAAGATAGAAAATAATTAATCAACTTCCAAACTTTTAATACAAAAAAAGAGCTCTCGGACTTCACAGTCAAAGAACTCGGTTTCAACATTATGTACGAGAAAAAAATTAGTTCTGTTTAATTTTAACCTACTAAAATAGGTCAAATAGGAATTTCTTTACTATAATACTGCAAAATTACCAAGAAGATTCGAATTAACCAAATATTTTTCCAAAAAAATGAAGAAAAAATAGTAAAATGATAATAATAGTAGCAAAAACAAATTAAATCGTCATCAAAATAATGAGAATAATTAAGAATTGACACTTAGACTATAAGATGCCCCAAACTCATTTAAAGCAAAAGAACACAAAACCTTCTCTATCGAAAATACTAATAATACCTAATAAAAACACCCCCTTGATTTACCTTGATGAAGACAAGACAAATTAACAATTTACCATGAAGCACCATTAAAAACATAGAAATAAATAATAAATTAGTCAAAATCGAACTAAATAATAGTCAAATCAGCCATTTTTAAGTATAAATCAAAAAAAGCCTAAAAAAGATTTGGATTTAAAAAAATTATATTTTACCTTTGCATCATCAAACGAAATTTAGTTGAAGTTTTTATATATATTTTATTTATTCGTTTTAACTGTTATTTAGAAGTGATTTCCAGATACAGTTCGCTTTAAATCAATAAAAGTTTTAAACTCTTATGAAGCTTTATTTCCACTATGAAACATCTCTAACAAGAGATATTAATCAAAAGGCGTTACAGCAAATTGCTGAACGCCTTTTTTTATTCAAAATCCTTAAATTTGAAATATTGCTACTTTTGATTTGGTCTTAGTCGATTGAATAGTTTTTAAGCAGCAACAAGTTTTACCTTATTACCATCTTCCTCTACCACAGACATACTACGAGCCAAACCTAAAATATACAAGGCTTCCTTACTGCCACAGCTATAAGAACGGGCAACCAACCGGATAAAATCTTTTTTCCGAAGTATCGTTTTTCCTTGTTCGGCAAAAATTTTCTCCACAGTAGGCTTAATCGATTCCTCTTTTATTTTGAAATGATGACTATGCCAGTAATTAAAATAGGCCAGTGCAACGAACACGACCACAACTAAAAAAATGATAACGGTTGTATTCATAGTAAACAGTTTGGAATAGATTTAATACTTTAAGGTTTTTAATGGCTCAAATATAATCTTTTTTTCAATAAGTTGTTTCAAAAGAAGTAAAAAAAGAGATAAGTTACGTGAAATAGAAGGTATAAACCCAATAAAATGCACCAATTTGGCGCATTTTATTAATTTAGAATACATTTTTTGTTTTTATTCTACTTTCCAAAGCATCTTTTAAAACTTCATTAGCACTGAGTCCCAGTTTCTTTCGAATATGTGAACGCACAGAGTTGATATTCGTCTCAGACTTCCCCATCGTAATACAAATTTCTTTCAACTTTTTATCTAAAAGTATAAGTCGAGATACCTCTATTTCCGTTGGAGTAAAATCTGTAAAAGTCTCTACCAAAGAAGATTTCTCAGCTTTCAATTCTGCCATTTTCTTTTTCACTGCATTAACAATATTACGCTGAGAACGATCATCAAGAATAGCAAACAGACGATCTATGTCTTTATCTGAAGCATGGTCATTCTGGCAAAGATTCAAATAAGCTTCTATCTGATCTCTTTTCAGACGTAGCAAACTATTTAACCTTTTTTCGCTGATGTGATAATTTTGATTTTGCTGCTGCAATGAATAAAAACTCTGTCGCGTAAAAGAACCAGCAAAACAAATAAAAAACTGAACAAAGAAAAATACAACAAAAAAAGCAAATAACTTTTCATCATTGAGGTATGCCATACTTATTATATAGGTAGTCAAACTTACACCTGTAATAATAGTTGGCATAATTTTGCTATAGGCCATGACAAACAGCATGGTATAAACCATAGAAATAGTATGATTTAACGGTATGAGATAGAACCTATCACCACCCACATAAAAAGTGAGCAATAAAATCTTCAAAGTCTGAACTCCTTGTCCAATAATTCCAAAAATCGTAAAAACAGGAACTAATTCTATCTTTCTCTTTACATATAGTATTACTAAGGTAGCTGAAGAAAATATAGAAATAGCACTTAACAAACGCATGATGGTACTTGGGGTACCAACAAGTCCGAAAATATGACATGGGAAACCAATAAACACGACAAACATTGTCATCATAAAAACGATAAGCCGATGTCGTTCCTCCATATTATTGGTACGAGAATCTATAAATTCGGTAATAAATTCCTTGAGTTTAAATTCTTTCATAAGTTTAACACAACACAATATATATATCCTTCCAAAGAGGTTATTTTCTTGATTGATTTGAGTCCTTCTATGGGTAGATTTTTATAAAAAACTCTTCATTTGACCCCTTTCAAGGTGCAAAATTACATATTTTTTTGTAATTAAGATAAATTCGATAATATTTTTTTTTGGAAATAACAAAAAAAATACTACTTTTGCATCACAATTGACAGAAATACGTTCTTTGTATATAGAATTGACAGAAATACGTTCTTTGTATATAGAATTGACAGAAATACGTTCTTTGTATATAGAATAAGAACGGAGAGACTAATGAGACGTGTGATAAGCGACAAACAAGAATTATAAAGATATATACTTCAACTAGTAAAAAATAAAAATTTTTCTTTATGTAAATTTCCAATCTTGTCGTGAGACAAGAGAGGAATATTTTTACTTTACAATAATACCTAGAAAAATACGCTTATGAAAAATCCCTGACTTTGCAAGAAGGCGGGGATTTTTTGCATTTTCCCCTAATTAATCTATTCGAAGCCTGTATTATCTTTTAGATCATTCACATTATTCATTTATTTATAGTAACTTTGCAGTATCATTTTTAAAAACCAATTTATAGCTTCATGTATTATACACTTATTGCTATTATACATTCTGCAATGTTATCCTATTTAGATCGTGTGGACAAAAGCCTCATGCTTTTTCTCAACTTTGATGGCTCACCCTGCATGGACTTGTTCTGGTATCAATATAGTAGAATGCCAGCTTGGATTCTCTTAATGATAGTTTTAGTCATGAGCATGATCTATTATCACCCAGGAAAAACGAAAGATAAAGTTTTAATGATCGTCTTTATAGCACTGCTTATTACCGCTTGCGATCAGATTTCATCTGGACTCATCAAACCATGGGTGGCTCGATTACGCCCCTCTCATTGTCCTGAGATAGAGCACTTTCTCCATTATGTCAATGACTATAAAGGAGGACAATATGGATTTGTATCAAGTCATGCTGCTAATATGGTAGCTATCGTTACTTTCCTTTGTTGTACATTTAGGGATAAACGAACTCGTATTTCTGTCATACTGTTTGCGGTTTTGATGTGTTATTCACGCATATACCTTGGTGTACACTATCCTGGAGATATTCTCTGTGGAGCTGTTATCGGTTTCATCCTCGCATATTATGGCTACAAACTTCTGAAAAATAAATTAGGACTTTATACTACTGATATTTGTCCAAAGGCCATCAACTATACCCTCTATTTGACATGGGCTGGTTTACTATGGTGGGCATTAATGCATACTAATATATAACCGATATACTTAAATAGGTATCATATGGCACCAAAATTTATTATTTGTAGCAACGGGAACTTTCGAATCGGTTTTGTCGACCAACACAAAGACTTACTCCAACCAGGTGATCAATGTATCGGTGGTGGATATTGGGAAATCGATCCTGTAGGTATGCGACTGATACTAACTGGCCATTCCTATGATTTTGGTGAACCTAAATGGAATTATCTGCAATACGATGGCACAGACTTGCGAGTTCCAAAAGATTATCAAGGTTTACGCATGATATACATTCCTGATGAACGAGGTGAGGCTGATTTTATCGTCAACCAAGAACTCCACATTATATATATATAATAAGCGACAATATATATCATAAATTATACGACGTAAAACTTGTGCTTCTTTCATTTATTTGAAGAACAAAAGCTGAAACTTGATACAAGATTACAAGAAAAGCAGTAACTTTGCAATATGATGGAAAATAAGAAAAAAGCAATATATACATTTATCGGTATCATCCTTGCTATAGCACTTACTAGCCTAGGTATGAAATATCTGGGTAGTAAGCATCTGGATGGAACACGCCTCATAACTGACTCTATTCCTACACCACTTCAGCAACACATTGCAAAAGATACTCTAAGACACGACTCCGTAAAACCTCATGTAGACTCTACCTATTATATAAAAGGTAGTGTGAAAGATACTGCAGGCATGGCAATGCCTGGAGTGGTAGTCAGCGATGGTTACTCTTGCGTTAAGACTAATCAAAAAGGAGAATATGCATTTAAACGGCATAAAAACGCAAAATTTATCTACTATACTGTACCTGCAGACTGTGAGGTCCCGACTCATTCCGCAACTGATAACACGGCTTATTTCTATCAGCGTACAAGTACCCAAAAACGGGTATACAACTTTGTATTAAAACGCCTTCCCGGAGGTAAGGAAACGAATTATCGCATGATTGTTATCGGTGATCCACAGGTAACAAATGCTTATAGTCCCTATTATACCGACGCTAGTGATAATCCGATACAAAAGAGCGATGTACAGCGCTTCACCGAAGAAACCATGGTGGATATCAAAAATACGATTAGCAAATTGCCTGAAGGTACACCTGTATACGGCATCAGTATGGGAGATGATGTGCAGTATTATGGCGGGTATAATAGTAAATTGGAACGTCAAATCAGAGAAGCGCTCGGCAGTTCGCGCATGAAAGTGTTCTCTGTGATTGGAAATCATGACCAAGATGGAAAAGAGCTATATAAAAACAAATGGGAAGAAAGTTGGGGACCAACTGACTACTCGTTCGACCGTGGTGACGTTCATTATGTCTGTTTTAATAATGTACACTTTGTAAAAGGCAGTTATTATCAGCCGGGCGAACTATCTCTGTCACAGATGAATTGGCTGAGACAAGACCTCAAGTTGGTTCCTAAGAACAAAAAGGTAATCTTGAATTATCACATACCGTTTACATTCGGTAATCGTCCGAAGGACAAACGTACACCGCTGAATATCCCAACAGAAAAGGGTCATTATTATTCATCAAAACTCATAGAGATTCTTCATCTACTCGCACCTTTCAGAGGAGGATACGAATTATTCTGCGGACATACACACTTTGCTGTAAATCACGAGATCAACTATCATGGTCTTAATATATTGGAACATTGTCATGCTGCAGCTTGTGGTAATATATGGCAGTCGAATGTGAACATTCTGGGAGAGCCTAACGGTTACTATGTATATAATTTCTCAAGTACCGACATCTTAAATTGTTATTATAAGAGTACATTCATGGATGCCAATATTCAGATGACACTATTCAGGAGTGACACCGACTTTAATGGTGAGAAATATCAGAATGATTGGACTATGCCACAAGATAGTAGCGTACTCATCGCTAATGTTTTTAATGCAGATTCTAAATGGCGTATTGTGGCTATTGAAGATGGACAAGAATATCCGATGACACGACTCAGCGGATTGGGACAAGATGCTTTTGCCGCTGGTTATCATCACAAATATGCACAAAGCGTAAGTTACTGGTTTGTCAGTAAGAATAATGGGTTCTTGATTATGAACCATCTGTATTATTATGTGCCCAAAAATAAGAATACAGAGATTATCGTGAAAGCCTACGATCGCTATGGTAACATCTATACCTGTAGCAGCAAGCAAGTTATCACGGAGCCTTATAAGAACTATGCACACTATTATAATGCATCAGATATTCTGAAAACTAAAATAGAAACTGCTCTTTATGAGAAAAAGGCCAACGAAAAAGCTACTGACAATAAAACGTCTAATAGTAAGGATAGCCTGATGAAAAACAATGGTAGTAAAGATTCTTCTAAAATAAGAAATGCAAACAAGGACACGACAAGAGTAAGAAAATCTAGCAAAGACTCTTCTAGAGTAAAATGAAACGATAAAACAAATAGTCTGATATGATTCAAGCTATATGATATCGCTCACTACACGACAATCGTAAAGAGAATATATTAATAAAACAATAAAGACTATGGTTAAAAGAGAATACGCCGCAGCCAACAAAAAATGGCTTGAAGAAAAAGCTAAAGAAGAGGGGGTCATGGCACTACCTCAAGGTATATATTATAAGGTGTTAAAGAGCGGTGATGCAAATGGACCAAAACCTAGTAAACGAAGTATCGTAACAGCTCATTATACAGGCTGGACTATCAACGGTAAAAAGTTTGATAGCAGTCGCGGTGGTGCTCCTTTCGCCATCAGACTGAATGAACTAATCGACGGATGGATTATCGCGATGCAGGAAATGCATGTAGGAGACCAGTGGGAACTGTATATCCCAGCAGAAAAAGGATATGGAAAATATTCTCAACCAGGTATTCCTGGAGGTAGTACCCTTATTTTTGAAGTAGAATTACTCGGCATCGGATAAGGTTACCCTGTAAACTGCGTCACCTAAAAAAATAAAACTTTAAACATTCGCACACTTGAAAGTTGATATCGTAAACTGAAGAGTGTACGAATTCGGTTTTTCATGGCTTGTATTATTGTACATATAAAAGGGCAAATAGCTCAATTAAAACAAAAAAATACAAGCCAAATCAAATTATTCCAAAGAAATTACTTTGTTCGAATATTGATTTTCATTATCTTTGCAATAATAGTAATAAAAATAGATAATAGTATATCATCGCATTGTTATAAGAGTAAGTTAAACCATAATTAAGTCAAATATGATGAAGCAAACTTTACGTATTATATACATAATGATAATCATGTTGTGTACCCTAACTACGATTAAGGCACAAAATAAGACATATATACCAGGAGACAAAGAGTTTGCTAACAAGAGCATCCATGATTTAATTGAAATATGCAATAAGTACAATAGGGAATATGATGATTTACATTTGAAAGCTGTCGCACGAAGACTTATAATAGCTTCTAAAGACCAGAAAAATGAAACTGGAGAAGGCTATGCAAACTTCTTTTTGGGAATTGCAGATTTGTTTAGCGGTAATCGCGAAAAGGGGCTACGTTATTTATGGAAAGCCAAACACTGCGCTGATGTCGTGAAAAACGACACCTTGGCTTCACACATATTTAATGCTATAGGCATATACGAAAATAAAGCTGGTAGTAACTATTTAGCTCGTTGGTATTATCGTGAAGGACTTAGCAGAGCACGTCGTGCCCACTGCTATGAACAATTCGGCATCATTCTGGCCAATCTTTCCGAATTGTCCATACAGCTTCGAGACACAAGTGGAATAAGGTTTGCAGAAGAATGCTATCAAATGGGGGTAAAGCGAAACATCAAGTTCATGATGTATAACGGTGCTACTCATAAAGCTGTAAGCGAATTTTTCCAAAAGAAATATAAATCAGCAGAAGAATGGATAGATAAGGCCCTAGCAATCAATATTAAGGAAAATACAACAACACCTATTACATTAGCATACAAGGCTGAACTACTGGCAAAAAGGAAACAGTTTAAAGAAGCGATTAAATATGCGGATAAGGCCTTGGCAAGTGCCAAACGCGTAAGTGTATCAAGAATACCATTGGCTTTTCGTTCCATAGCAGAAACATATTTCTACCAGGGAGAATATACGAAAGCTTTAACAGCGCTCGATAGCGCATACGCTTATGCTAAAAATAATGCTATTTACATCACTAAAAAAGATATTAATCTAGAATATGCGAAGGTTTATGCTGGCATGAAAAATTATCAAAAAGCTTACGAATATGAGAAATTAGCTCATGAAGAGTTCATGAACACCGAATATCAAAAACGTACTCATATTCTCGAGGAATGTCGCATTATGTTGATTATGCTTCAGAAAGATCAACAGAAAATGGCTCAAAGAGCGATAAAAGAGCAGCATAAACATATTGTCATCGCAGAAATTGCTGTTGCTGTGATGTTTGTTTTCTTATGTATTATTAGCTTTATTACCTTCAAACTATACAAGAAAAACAAGAAATTAGAAAAAGCTGCTTAAAGCAAGAATAGAATCAATCAACGGTTTTTATGTAAAACTTCAGAGGCACAGTCTTACATCGAAAACTGTGCCTCCTTTCATTTCAATTAAACTCATGATTAGAGAGCTCTAAGATCACTCCCAAAACTCCCCAAAGAGTAAATATTACTCTTATAAGTTTAAAAAGACCTCTTAGGGTCAACATAGAGAACTATAAGATCACTCCCACAGCCTCCCAAAAAACGGATATATATATTAAACTGTATTATTCTATTTTTTTGCGAATGCAAAGATAGGGAAAAAAAAGGTAATTACCATCCATTATCGCAAAAATTGATAGTATTTTTTATCCTTTAATAGCATAATTCCTAAAAATACCTTTAAAAAAGTGCATATTACATACTATTTTCTTCATAAACTTGCAAAGTATATTATTCTATATCGCTACCATTTTATGCACAAATATACAAGTTTAGCTCACATTTTACGTATATTTAAGGTGATTCAAGGTACTGTTTTTGCATATTTTCTCCCTATTCATTGATCAATGTACAATTTATGAAAGCATATAATAATTATTCATATTCTTTTACGACACATAAAAACTCTTATTATGCTAAAAAGAAATAAGACAATATAGAGAGAATCATGCAAAATCTATCATCTACACTCTATAGAACAATCTTTTTCTTCTTATAAGCCTTATTTTTTAAGAAATAAAAACCTACAAAGAAACGCACCCGAGCATGCATATTGATGGAACAGTATCTACGATCATGATAGAAATTACTGAAAGCCTGAGATTCCATTCCCGCATACCAATCACCAGTATTATATATGGCAGCAAGTCTGAACATGGCATCAGGAATAAAATAATGACCGGTATAACGATAGTAATAGTTCTCTGACAAATGACGCTTATAACTCAATTCCATCATCGCCAAACCTCCTACTAACCAACGCGGAGCAGGTACCCAATTATAGGCATAACCTCCCATCAAATAATAACTCTTATAAGAAATATCGGGCAACAAATAGGTGAGCATTTCGGGTGAAGTCATGGAGATATTAGTATAACCCTCTATCAAGTCGGCAACTTCCTGTTCTTTACCTGGAATTATATTCTGAGCTGAGAATTTTAAGTACTCACTCACATTGAAAGAGGTGGAACTTGAATTATAACCAAATCCACCCATCCATGTTCCTGCACTACGCTTTTGAACGGTCGACATCGAATAAGCTGCAGGACTGGAGAAATGTTTCCAATTAAAAATATAGTAAAAGTCAAAACCCTCTAGTTTGTTAGATATAAAATTGATATACTGTCCTTCTGCATTAATAAACAAATCTGGTCGATTCAGTTTTACATCATAAAGTTTAAACTGGTTGCCCGTTTCCATACGGAATAAATCAATCACAAATCGTGAGGTTTGCAACTGTAATTCGGTATTGCTACGAGTATCACCATGCTGGTTCTTATATCGCCCTATTTGAAACATAAGGGAATAAGACAGAAGACTGATTCCGACATTAAACCCTGCCATAATAGTAGGTCGTGTGCCGATAACGGCACGATTAATTAACTCAAAATCATTAGCTTTATGAAAATGAGGAGTCATCAAGTCATACGTAAGCTGCGACTGCAACTGTGCCCAACAGAAATAGTGACAAGGCTCTACCCACGCTGTATCACTAGTAAACCAATTAATCAAACCATCAACGACACGACCTAAAGCAGGTAAAAAGCCTTTTTTCTTAACAGGTAATTGAACAGAATCCTTCTGAATATCCTGCGGTAACAACACACTCGAAAAAGATGTTGGGGTAACGATGTTACAAGAGTCAACCTGTATGCCTTCATTGGTACCTTCAGCGGCAAAACCACTAAGGCTAACCAATAAAAACATGAATACTATAATACTGACAGAAAAAAATCTTTTCATAACTATCCTACTTCGAATAATTAATCACTATCGTATCACCGTATACTATCATACTACTCACATTCATGGAAGTATATCTAATCAATTTTGGCACAATCGTCATCGTATAGATGCCATGCCCCACACTATCCTGTTTAAAAAGCTCATCAAAATGTTGAATATCAGCTTGAAAGCCTAGGGAGCGCTCCTTAAAAAGTTTCAATATCGTAGTATCACAACGAGATAAAGAATCCATATAATTCTCATAAGGCAAATCATAAGGATAAGATTTCTTAAAAGAATCAACACATGCGCTAATACGATTAGCCATGCTGCTTACTGTCATCCGATTAGAATCTTCCAAAATAAAATGATCAACACAATAAAAGTCAAATTCTGTAGTCATAAGATATGAAGCTCTAGGATTACGAATCATCTCTTCCTCTTCACTCGAACAAGAAGAAATAACCAAAGCGTACATGATGAGAACTAAAGCAAAGAATAGCGATCTTTTAAACATTATTTTCTTTTTAGTGTAGCAAAGATAGAAAAAAGTAGACCAAAATCGGCATAAAAAAATAAAAAAATAAACAAACACTTGTTTTTTCAAAGAAAAGCAGTTAAATTTGAACTTCAAATGAAAATAGCTATGAATCGGTTTATATCAGCATCGACTAAAATTATCATTCTTATAAACCTTTTATTTCTCTTTTCTAGTACAATTCACGCAGATGAGAGAAAAGATTCCATACCTTTGTCGCTCAAGACAAATGCTGTGGAATGGAGTGTTTTCGCTCCAAATGTAGCTGCAGAATATGGCCTTAACAAACACATTTCTGCAGATATTGATTTGGGTATCAATGCGTGGAATAGACCTAATAATAAGAAATATCGATTCATGCATATCACTGGCGAATTACGCTATTGGACTCATGAAGTTTTTCAAAAAGGTTTTTGGGGTATTCATGCTTCTGCTGGCTCTTTTAATATAAATAAGGTAAAGACTCTCTTTTTTCCGTTTAAAAAAGATTATCGATATCAAGGTACATTCTATAATATTGGTGTGGGCTATGGCAGAAGGTGGAATATTGACGGACATTGGGATATAGAAGCTGAAATTGGACTAGGGTATTATTACGCACTGTACGACCGCTATAATTGCGAAACTTGCGGTGCCAAACTAGATGAAAACAAAAAGGGCTTTTTCGGACCAACGAAGGTTGCAGTAAACTTAGTATATACTCTTGGTAAAAAAGAAGAAAAAATTAAGGTGCTTCCTGCGGTCTATACACCAAGACCTCACAAAAAACTTACTCCTGCTGAGAAATATAAGAATATTGAGGCTATTGCCGAAAAATATCCTTTCGTCAGAGAAGTGGGTAGCGAGGCCCGTCGCGACCGTCGTCTCACGGTTCGGTTCCCTGTGAATAATGCGGTTATCAAAGGAGAATACATGGGCAATGCAAGTTCGCTTCGCGATATTCTGCAGGCTGTTCAAGATATCAGTGTAGACCAATACGCAGATTTAAACAGTATCAGCATTACCGGTTTTGCTTCTCCTGAAGGAAACGAAGAATATAACCGACAATTATCTAAAGAGCGTGCTCAAGCTCTTAAGGAATACATTCTTAACTTCACCAGTGTAGATGCCGATATCATTACCATTTCTGCAGAAGGAGAAGACTGGATGGGATTGCGAGATGCTGTAGCTAAGAGTAAAATGGCAGAGAAAAATCAGATTCTTAATATTATAGACAATACGCCTGAAGATCTTCGTAAAGAAAAGTTAATAAAGTTGAATGGCGGACAAACTTGGTACAAATTACTTCATACGATTTTCCCTTGGCTACGTGACGCTTGTTATATTAATGTATGGTATAAGAAAAAGTAACTCACCATATTGGCTTTATCTTGAGAATACTATATACATCAAAATCTTGAAAACAGTTGATTTGACTGTTTTCAAGATTTCACTCCCATATCATTATTACTCAAAAAAAAAATAGGCTAAAAAGCTAATTATACCCTTATTTCTGCACATTTAAACCTATACATGATAATTTTTCATGTTTTCTTGGCAAAAAGTTATATCCATGAAAACACTTATTATTTAACTTTGCATATATAAAAATTGAGAACGTAGCGGAGATCCAAATCCTTTCAAGTAAATCAAGAAATGGATAAACAAGATATTTAATAATAGATGTTTGATGCGAATATAATTTATGTTGTGGATAAAGAAACCCAAATGTGTAATTAATGCGAATAGAAAAGAGGTGTACTTTATAGTACACCTCTTTTATTTTTCATATAATTACATTTCTAATTTTCGATTACGAATTTAGCAATTGTTTTTATGAGTCATAATTTCAAGTACCATATCATCAGTGGCATTCATTGCATCTTTACCTATACTTGTCAAGTTACGAATACTTCGGTCTACATCCTCGTCAATAATACCTTCAGCAGAAGTAACCCATTTACCTTCTATACTCAGCATAGCTGAAAGGATCGCCGTACTTACACCACTACAGATTTTCAACGAACAACTTGGCTTAGCGCCATCACAGATCATACCAGTAAGATTGGCTATCATATTCTGAACAGTATGGCAGATACGCGAATAATCACCGCCCATTAAGTAGGTAATACCACAACTACTACCGATACTCGCTACCACACATCCACAGAGGGCTGAGAGTTTTCCTAAACTCTGCTTAATATAGATAGCCGTGAGATGACTCAACATCAATCCACGAATTGTTTCTTCCTCGGTATTTTCATTTTCCTGCGCAAAGACAGCCACAGGATTAGTCGCACAAATACCTTGATTACCGCTTCCTGAATTACTCATAACAGGAATCATGGCTCCACCCATACGAGCATCACACGCAGAAGCCGTCTTGGATATGATGTTCGAGAAGATTGTATTGCCAAAAATACCATGACTTAAAGGTCTATCCATGGTTTTTCCTAAACAATGTCCATAGTTTCCTTTAATACTTTCTTTAGCTGCACGAAGATTATATTCCTGAGTTTTCAGAATAAATCGCATTTCATCGACAGGAGCAGTCATAGCAAAATCATACACCAATCGCATATTGAGTGCGATTTCTTCCTCCTCACCTTCACTATGCAGAGCGTTGAGCTGGTCTAAACGTATTTCGCTGTCAACACTTTCATAGACAAAATGGGTATGACCGCCAGCGATAATGGCTGTGGAAGTATGTCCATCTGCTTCGCATACGATTTCAATGTAGAGTTTTTCTGTGATATCCTTCTTGAGTTGTATATCAATAGTCTGCTCTTGCAGATAACATTTACCTGCTTCTAAGGTTTCGGGGGTAAGATCTTTAATCACCTCTAACTGATAAGAAGATTTACCAATCATAGCACCCAAGGCGATAGCGATAGGAAGTCCGATCATACCCGTACCGGGTATACCGACACCCATAGCATTCTTTAATATATTTGCACTCAGACGTGCAGTTATCTTCTCCGGCCGTCGATTACCTAAATTTTCAGCTGCCTTCGCTGTACACAAAGCCACGGCCATAGGTTCTGTACACCCCACAGCAGGCACAACTTCTCTATTCACGAGAGCAATAATCTGTTCTCGCACTTTCTTTTCCAACACCATTTTATAATTCTCTTCTATTAATGGTGCAAAAGTACGATTTTTTTCTCACATGACTTCTTTTTTTAGCATTCTATTCAGAATTATCCTCGTATAATTTGTCCATTTACATGCACAATGGCCTTAACAGGCTTACCTGTCTTCGAAGTCAACTGATAGTCTACCACCTTTCCGTTTCTCCACTTCATGTTCACGATGATACCCCCACGGGCACAAAGTCCACTTACTTCGCCGTCTTTCCACTCCTCTGGTAAAGCAGGCAAAAGATAGACATGATACTGAGGTTTACGTTTACTATAATCGACCTCACTCTGCAGTAACATTTCACAAACACCTGCTGTACCACCGAAATTTCCATCGATTTGGAAAGGCGGATGGGCATCAAAGAGATTCGGATAGGTTCCACCTCGATGCATACGGTCTTTACCCTGATACTGATCTGGGGTTACATATTGCAATAAACGCTGAAAAGTGCGATAGGCCATATCCGCCCGATGCAGGCGAGCCCAAAGGTTTATACGCCACCCTGTACTCCAGCCGGTGGTCTCTTCACCCTTCTGCAGCAGCGTTTTCTCTGCAGCAGCAGCCAACTGTGGCTGCTGATCTATCGTGATATGGTGCCCAGGATAGAGTCCGATAAGATGTGACTGATGTCGATGATGAATATCGTAATCCTTCCAGTCGTAATACCATTCATTGAGATCACCATCCTTGCCTACCGTATAAGGATGTAATCGGGCTAAAGCCTCACTGACAGTAGGGTAACCTTTTTGGTCTTCTTTTTTCTCTTTCAGTCCGAGCACTTGTCGTGCATGAAGGGTATTCAGCAATAATTCGCGGATAATGGCCAAATCTGCTGTACCACCATAACAAGTTGTACCATGATATCCTTTATCGGTCACATATTCGTTCTCAGGACTGGTACTTGGGGCGGTAATCAACTCACCCGATTTTTGGGGATTATCCACAAGCCAACGTAAAACAAACTGACTAGCGCCATTCAGAATAGGATAAGCAGTACGACGCAGAAAATCAAGATCTTGTGTATAGAGATAATGTTCCCAAAGTGTAGATGACAACCATGCTCCTCCCATATTCCAGTTACTCCACTCCGGACTTTCCCTGCCCTCGCCTACCGGTGCGGTTTTGGCCCATATATCACTATTATGTGAAGAGCACCAACCTCGGTCTATCCCATAAAAATGGTGCGCCGTGAAATGTCCATTTTGAGCTAAAGATGCCATAAAATCTTGAATGGGTTCTTCCATCTCACTCAGATTGGCAACTTCTGCTGGCCAATAATTTTCTTCCAGATTGATATTTACGGTATAATTACCACGCCATGGAGCTTCCAGATAGTGATTCCAAAGCCCTTGTAGATTGGCGGGAACACCTGATGTACGAGAACAACTGATCAGTAGATAGCGCCCATATTGGAAATAGAGGGTTTCTAAATAGCGATCAAGATACGCTTGATGGTTCTTACCATAGTTTTTTAGGAGTGACCAAGTATCCACGGTTTGTGGAGCATGATCGACAGAACCGAGACGAAGTTTGACTCGATTATAAAACTTCTGATAATCAGCTACATGACGACTACGCAATTCGTCATAGCTATAATTTTGCAAATGCCATAAATCATCAGTTACCTGAGCGAGGTAAGGTGCACCTTCTCGCACCGGATGTTTATCAGCACCAGCAAAACTGGTTTCGTTCACTATATATATAATAAGGGTATCAGCATGTTCCACTCTCAATTTTCCATGAATTACCTGAACTGTCCCACCTTGAGCACGAGCCTGAAGCATGGTGCAAAAATGAGTAGATTCGCTGCTAACTCCTTGAGCATGTCCCAACATCGTAAGTTGACCTTGAGCGGTATTAGCCTGCAAACTTCTGGTAAGCGAAGCCTTCACTTGTACTGGCAACAGCGAACCGATAGAAATATCCATCGAAACACTTCCCTTTTTGTCGCCACTAATACGAATGGCCAGCATATTGTCGGGATTATCAGCAAAATATTCACGCTGATACAGTACTCCACCTTGTCGATAACTGATTTTAACCAGTGAACTATCCAGATCGAGTTGACGCTGATAATCAGAATAACGCTCGTCTGTTAAACTAGTAAGTTGAAGTGTACCTAAAGGCTGATAAAACGCTGAATTTTTTCCTTGCAGATGCAATTGTAGAGAATCGGCCTTACGATAGTTTTCTGCAAAGAGTGCTTTTCGTATTTCTGGTAGCCATAAAGAAGCTCCCTTTCCCTCATCTAGGTCTACAGGCTTACCAGTCCACAAAGTGATATCGTTTAGATAAATCGTATCGTGTTTCGGATTACCATAGACCAATCCGCCAAGCTTACCATTACCAATCGGTAAAGATTCCTCGAAATAGTGAGCAGGCTCATGATAGAGAAGTTGCATTTGTGCCCATGAAGGAGCCCAAAACTTCATAAGCAGGAAACCAGACAACAGTATGGATTTTAACATATATGAAGGTTTTTAGATACGCAAATATACTAAAAATTGACACACAAAGCCCCCAAAAAACTGCTTTTTATATGATTTTTGTCCCAAAAGATAGTTTTTATGACCAATAAAGAAGCACACAAATCAAAAAAAATGTATCTTTGCATCCATACATGTGTAAGAAAACAAGTACATACGAGAGTATTCATAATGAAACATTGGCTTTTATTTGCTTTTTATTATTTACTAAGTTTAAGTATATATGCTGCGCAAAGCAGGACTGACTTTGATGTAAAAAAGCTGGGACTCCGAGAAGGACTTTCCAGCAACTATATTCTTGACATAAAACAGGATAAATGGGGATTCATGTGGTTTGCCACAGAACAAGGGCTTAATCGTTTCGACGGTTCCCGCTTTATCAGTTATTATAAATCACCAGGTCAGCTGACGGATAATAATATTAGAAGTCTACTCGACGATCCCAAACGACCGATACTTTGGATTGGTACACGAGACCGTGGCCTGAATGCATTTAATTATGCCACGAATACCTTTAAAAATTATCGTCATAACAATCAAGACAGATATAGTCTGATAGCCAACGAGATAACCTATCTTACACGTGCTTACGATGGCAATATGTGGATTACTACCTATTGTAATGGTTTGGATCACTTTAACTATAAAACAGGGAAGTTTACTCACTATAATAGTAAGAATGTGAAAGGGTTACCCGACGATGATCTTTGGTGTGCCCTTGATTTGCGCGATGGACTGATATTAGTAGGCCACAGGCATCATGGTCTTACCTTAATTAATACCCATACACGAAAAGCTAAAAACTACCGTGCTAATTCTATCCAACCATCATCGCTTATGAGCGATGAAGTGAATAGTCTTTATCAAGACCCTGTCGGTAATATTTGGGTAGGCACGAGTAAGGGGCTCTGCCTGTATGATTACGCTACAGACAAGATTACTCCTATCCATCACCCACAGATAGATGGCCACCGCATTTTCACCATCGGCATATCTGAGAATTACCGCATCATGGTGAGTGTCGAACAAAATGGTATCATTCTACTCCATTCACCTCAAGAACTTTCACAAAAAGAGGTTTTCCATTTTAATCAGATTACGGCTGGCGACACCCAACATAGTCTGGTGAGTAATTTTGTACGCACATTCTACGAAGATTCCCATCACAATCTATGGATAGGCCATTACGGTTCAGGGGTAAACTTTATCACAAATTCTCTACCACCTATCCGCAAAATTATATACGGTGCTAACTCTGATGAGTTTTTATCTGCACGTTCTGTATTAAGTCTTGTGGTGGATAACCAAAATCATCTTTTTGTCGGTACAGGTGGCTACGGTGTGGCTGAATTTTCACCAGATTTACATCGCATAGCCGAATATTCGATGAATAACAGTGTTATACGGGCTGCTTATAAGGATAAAAGCGGCAATCTATGGTTTGGTTCCTATCTCAATGGTGCTTATGTACGCAAAGGTTCTCAGATGACTCATATTCTTAATAAAGAAGACGTCAGATGCTTTCAGGAAGATCCTTTAGGAAGAATAAGAATAGGTACAGCCACCGGTGTCATTATAGTCGACAAGAATACGCTAAAAGTAATTCGCTCTATAAAGAGAGAGGGGTTTATGGTTACCTCTATTGTTTTCGACAAAAAGGGTAATGCGTGGGAAAACGTATTGGGAGACGGTATCTATGTATATAGTCCTAACGAAAAACTCATCAAGAGATTTAGCTCACGTACCGGTTTCCCTACGAATACCGCTGCACATCTGATGCAAGATCGAGATGGATATATCTGGGCTGCCACGGATGAAGGATTAGTACGATTCGACAACCAGTTTGTTAAGGGCAAATATAAACTATATACGACAAAAGATGGATTGAAGAGTAATTTCATTCGAGCTGTCATACAAAATCGTGATGGAGATATCTGGGTAAGTACGGCGAAGGGATTGAGCTGCCTTAGAAAGGGAAAATTTATTAACTTTGGTTATTACGATAATGTCTTAGTTGGCGATTTCGTGGCTGGCGGTGTAGCTCAAGGCCTTAATAATAACATTTATTTCGGTACTACTGAAGCTGGCATCAACTATTTTAATCCAAAGGATATCTTCTCGCGTCGCAAAGAACTTAAAGCGTATATCACTGGCCTTCATCTCTACCATAATAATGGTAATGAAATAGAAGATAGTGTCGTCAATCTGATTGGCAAAAAGGAATTAAGAGTGGAATCAGACCAGAATACACTGGATATAGACTTGAATATTCAAGAATATGAATATAGACACTGTGTGGAATATTGTTACAAACTGGAAGGTGTCAATAAGGATTGGTACTATACATCTAAAAACAGAGCCATTCTCCATGAGGTACCTTATGGTACACATAACCTGTTAGTAAAGTGTCACTTACGTAATCAGCCTTGGCCTAAAAAGTATACAGCGTTCAAACTGATTATAGTTGCCCCATGGTATTTCACTTGGTGGATGAAGATGCTCTATATCTTTGTATTTATCGGTATCATTTTTGTGATAGTCCGTACAATTATTCGTCATATCCAATTAAAATATTTGTTAGAATCAGAGAAGATGAATCTGGCTAACGAACAGGCTTTGAGCGAAGAGCGTATACGCTTCTATACGAATATCACGCACGAACTTCGTACTCCTCTTACTCTCATTTTGAGTCCATTAGAAGACATTTCTAAGCGCACCGATTTACCTGATTCGGTCAACCATCAGTTGTCTCTTATTCATCAGAATGCACAGCATCTCAACAATTTAATTACCTCTATCCTTGAATTCAGAAAATCTGTGAGCAAAACTCGAGAATTGTTGATATCACATGATAATATTGTTGATTATATCCACGAGTGCATTATAAAATATCAAGAACTCAATCGTAAGAAGGAGGTAGAGATTCGATTCTTTGCCCAAGAACCTCATATCGAAATGTATTTTGACAAGGATGCTATTGGCATGATTGTCGATAATCTGGTAACTAATTCTATTAAATATACCGAAAGAGGGTCGATAGATATCAGCGTAGAACGACGAAGACTATTAAATAAGCATTTGGTAGATATCACTATAAGTGATACTGGACATGGTATCTCTCAAAAGGCTCAAGAGCATATTTACGAACGCTTCTACCAAGAGAGAGGTAAGCACCAGGCCTCTGGCACAGGTATCGGTCTGGCTTTGGTTAAGCAGTTGGTCGAACTCCATCAGGGTACTATTCAGTTGAAGAGTAGTCTTGAGCAGGGTACCAGTTTCGTTGTATCGCTCGATGAGGAGAATGTATATCCTAAAGCTAAACGAAGTAACCAGCATACTCCTATCGCTGCAAACACGAAAGAACTGTCTACAGAAAATAACCAAGCTGCAGACGAAAAGCCGATTATGCTCGTCGTGGAAGACAACCACGATATTCTCGAATATGTGACAGCATCATTTGCACAACATTTCACGGTCAAACAGGCACAAAATGGCCAAGAGGGTTTGGCTATCGCACTCGAAACCATTCCAGACATCATTATCTCAGATATCATGATGCCGAAAATGGATGGTAACATGATGTGCCGTACTCTGAAAGAGGATATGCGTACTTGTCATATACCTATTATATTATTGACAGCTAAGGATTCTAATGATGCTAAAGTGGAAGGTTATGAGGCTGGTGCCGATAGTTATATTACCAAACCGTTTACGCATGCTATACTAGAGAGCCGTGTTAACAATCTGCTGCAACAACGTAAACGTTTGGCCAGTGTCATTCTCGAATCACAGACAGAGACGGTCTTAAAATATGGGAACAGAAGGACTACTCCACCTAAAACTTTTAAATCTGAAACCGTGGGACAGGCCTTTATGCTGTTATCTGCACTCACAGCTGCCAAAAAAGATGGAAAAACTTCTGTAAATTCGGATTCTATAGATTTTTTGAAAACAGATGAAAATCCACAATACACAGCTATAACTACGGCAAATGAAACCGTTAGACTGAATACTACGGACAAGAAATTCCTGGATAAGGTAAACCAATACATCCAGGATAATATTAGGAACGACCTCGATGTCAATATGATAGCCGATCATGTAGCCATGAGTGGAAGTTCACTCTATCGTAAGATGAAAGCCCTTACCGGACTCTCTACCAACGAATACATCCGAAAATACAGGATGCATTATGCTGAACAACTGATGATGGAGAATAAATATAGTCTTAACGATATTTCATTTATGGTGGGTATCAACAGTATCGCCTATTTCAGAAAGAGTTTTAAAGCTGAATTTGGTGATCTGCCTACAGATTATATGAAGAAAAAAGGATTGCTATAAATCAACAAAACGAAATCATTATTTAAACATAAAATCATAAAAACAATGAGTATATTAATTAAAGACACGACAAAAGAAGAACGCCTCAAAATCGTTTTAGAAGCCCTCGGCATGGATGCCGGTGGATGTGAAGACTATGACGAAAGCGTGGTCGACGATATCTATCTTGACTATATCGAAGGTAAGAAAGAGATTGCACAGATTAATCGTGAATGTAGTGAAAAACTAGCTGGTACTGTACATTAAGTATCAGCTAGCTTTCAGCTTTCAATATACGGGAAAAGAGCGAAAACGTTAATGATTATCAATAAAACAAAAGATATAGGTTGAAATACGAATACATATCACTATTAATATGTATATTTGTCTTGAACAACCTTTAAAGTATATTTCTATCACATAGATTATTCGCATTTCATAATTTTATAATATCATTCAAAACCAAACATTAGCATCAAAATGAAAAAAATAGTAGTACTTATAGTTATAGCAATTGTTGTTACTATATATTATTGTTGTAACAACAATATCGAAGCATCGGCTAAAGGCCGATTACAATATTTACATGAAAACCCAGATGACCCTGCGTGGCATGAATTTCATATCAATCCCTCTACCAAGGATATCCTCAAAGACATCAAGTTGGGATTTATTGATCAAAATATTTGTACGCTAAATTACAATGTTACTGTCTTCACTCCTGAAGGCAAAACCATAATTATACCTTGTGAATATCTCTATACAGAGATGTATCCTAATCATAAGGTTTTTGACCAGCATACAGACGACAAACTGATGATAAGCGAATGCATTACGACTCTCATTCCTGAGGATAAAATCAGAATGGATGAGGAGATGATACAGAATGAAAGCATATTAAAGAAAAAGGGTATCAGCATGCGTTATCTGATGACACACTCTGTAAAAGATGTTGCCAAGACTTATCGCAAGCAGATTTTGGCATACGGTCATATCCGAGCTAATGATCCTAACTTGGAGCATTGTCTCTTATACCATGCAGCTATTCTTAAAGTAAAATTCCATGGTCGCATGATTCGCTATACGCAGCATAATGCTAATATCAGTACCAGAATTAAGAATATGTTAGGAGAATATCTATAAATAGCTTAACGCTTATCGGAGCTATCTATACGATTCCCGTAGATTATTACCTATAAAAATCGGGCACTTGCCTTACGCACGTGCCCGATTTCGCTGTTAACTATTCCTTGTTTATTAATATCCATAATTCTGATAGAGTTGTTTGGCTTCATCGCTCAATGCATGGCCAGCCTCATCTGTCAGTGTATTGAGGAAATTCACATGGAATGGCTTAATCGTCATATAATTCTGGAAATTTCCTTTTGGCTTACCCGTCTGTCCGGTAGACGTCGTGGTATTGTCTGAACTATCCCAGCTTCCTACAGCATAGGTCGTATTATTTTCATTAGCACCCATCTGATTATGCCACTGTATGCGCTCAGCCTGGAGTCCCGAATGATGAAGTCCTTCATAATATATTTCTTCTTCATTAAACTCACGGGCATACTCATTATAGATAAACTCTATAAAACGCTTCGCGTCTGTATCTGCGGTAGGAGGATAATTCTCTTGTAATGATTTTGCAGAAATTCCATCCCAATAGCTGGCATCAACCTTAATCTGTGCATAAGCGTCATTGCTTACGGTATAAGGATACACCTGCTCGTCTGCATTCAACAACTCATGTCCAGGATACAATCTGGCCAACACCTCGTTACGAGTTTCACCCGCTTTGAAAGCTGCACGATAGCGCAACTGGTTGATATCAGCAATAGCGCTGCTATAATCACCCTTTCGACCGTATGCTTCCGCACGAAGCAGATAAGTTTCAGCAAGGCGGAATACAGGCACGTCACGAGTTCCAAAGTGAGCATTCACACCACTACGGTTTGGATCATTATATTTTGTCGTACCTGGCTCACCGGTCAAAACTTGATTCTCAAGACCATAATGGTTGGTCGAAGCTCCAGAACCGAGATCGTTGACAAAAGAATATTGAGTACCTTTAGGTACAATCTGTGGACGATAATAATACTTGCCATCCTTTTTCATCCAACGAGCAAAGAGTACAAATGGTTGTGCATCAGCCTCTTCTACATCAATAGCCGTTTCTTTTGTATTTTCCAGATAGGCAAAGGCCAAATCGCCTGTTCCCATTTTATGTTCACCTGCCACAGCCTTTCTACCACCCCAAGACGCACGCTTATAGGTAGGTTGAATATGCGTATTGAAGTATTCCGCCTGAGCTTCAGTCCAAGTATATGTACCATTGCTAGCATCGTTATAGGCATAATATTTCTCGTCAGCAGCAGCACTGCTAGAAGTTCCACCATTCAAAGCTGTAGTGTATTCCAGATGGAATGAATTCTGATATCTACTATCATTGATTTTATCTGTATAGACATCAAATCCCCAGTCATTGTTATGATAGTATCCTGCCTTAGGTTGGGTCTCATTTTCCCAGGTATAATTTGGTATACCCCATTTTGCATCCACATATTTACCCGCAAAGAGCGCCACTACTCGATTACCGTAGCGATAGTTATCGGTTCCGTTACCATAAACTGCGGATAAAATAAGTTCTTTACTTCCTTCATTACTCCAGTCACCGATGCCACACTTGAAAATATTACCATAGTTACTCTCCAGTTGATATTGTCCACTCCCTATCACGGCATTCGCATAGTAAATAACCGAATCAAGATCGGTACTGACATTACCCTTATATAACTGTCCCAAATACGATTTCGCATGAGTGTTATCGATAGTTCCATCAGCATTTCTACCATATTCGCTCGTACCATACGCAGCACCCTGTGCACGATAAAGGTATAGTTTGGCCAGGAAGTGAGCAGCTGCATACTTGGTTATTCGGCCAAACTCTGAGTCACTATAGCTGGCTGGCAGATGCTCGTAAGCATAACGCAAGTCACCTATCAGAAGGCGATACAGTTCTTCTGCAGGCTGGCGCTTATAGTCGAAATTGTCTGGCATAGTCGTTACACTCGTTGTAGGAATATAGATATCACCAAAAAGTGTGTTCAGACTGAACAATACATAAGCTCTATTAAAGAGGGCTTCTGACAGTCTTCGTGCGGCATAATTTGCATCCGTGGCATAGTCGCCCACAGCATTACCCGAACGGATAGCGGTTATGGCTCGGTTACAAGCTGCCACTACAGGATAGGCATTGATGATATAGCCCGACTGCTGTTTGCTCTGCGTACCCAGGAAGGTATTACCCTGGGTAGCGATGGTACCAGAAGAAGACCAGGCTGACGAAGAAAAATTATTCACTGCTGTAGACCCACTGCAGATACCAACATCTGTACCGGTTTCAAACATGTATCCACCTTCCTGATAAGGATGACGCAGACGAACAGCATTATAAGTACTTACTATGAGCTGATCTAAACCCTGCTGAGTTTCAAAATAATCCTGAGTGATGGTACTTACCATCTCTTCTTTCAGGAAACTATCTGAGCAGCTGGTCAATGTAGCCCCCAGCGCTGTAAAATATATGATATTTTTTACGATTTTATTCATGTACTAATCTCCCATTAAAAACCTAATTTTACTCCTAATACAAAACTCTTGGTGATGGCTGTATTGTTCGTCTGTCCACCGATATGATTACTACTTGTCCATCCGGTTACATCATCAGGGTTGATACCAGCCTTAACCAGTTCTCCACCAAAGATAAACGGATTGAGCACCTGCGCATAAACTTCAGCACTGCCGAGTCCGAGCGAACGTAACTGTCTGCGCTTAAAGGTATACGACAAACCGATATTCTTCACCAGTACCATGTCGCTACGTGAATAGTTGCGTACATAGTCGTAATCAGTGGTACGTGTAGCTGTTGTAGGTTGAGCAAAGGCTGCATCAGTGTTCGTTTCACTCCAAGTATCGTTTTCTACTCTACGACCTATGGTCTGTGTCAAACCATAATACCATCCACCAAATCGACCATAGATATAGGTACTCAGGGTCCAATTCTTATATTTAAAAGTATTTGTCAAACCAGCTTCCCACTTTGGCGATTTATTGTATACCACTTTATCATCTTCATCAAAGGTACCAAAACCATTATTCTCATAATAATAAGTAGTACCATTATAAGTGAAAGATTTAGCTCCTGCAGTGTTCTCATCAACAAGAATTAGCGGCTGATCCTTAATCTTATACTGTCCTGCCAAGAAGGTTAAACCGTTAGCAGAATAAGCTGCTCTGAGCAAAGCATCCTCTTCTGTATTTTGCCAGATTCGGTCGTATTTATAGTCATAATACACGTTTAACGCTTCTCCGATAAACCAGTTATTGGCTGCCATATCTTCTTTACCATTTACAAGACTTACGATTTCCTCATGATTAGTAGAGAAACTCAAATCTGTCTGCCAGGTGAAGTTGCGTGTCTGGATATTCGTGCTTGATAATGCAAGTTCCAAACCTCTATTTTGTGTTTCACCGACATTCGAACGTATCTGTGCATATCCCGTAATCACCGGTATGCTTCGGTTCATAATGACATCGCTTGTACGAGAGGTATAGAAATCTATCGAACCATTGAGGCGTCCTCTGAATACACTGAAGTCTACACCCAGATTAAATGAAGAAGTACGCTCCCATTTCAAGTCATAATTTGGCATCACGTCTGGTTTGGCACCTGTAGTATTCGATACATTACCACCAATACCAAATGGGATACTGGCGAATTCAGAAGTTACAGAACCAGAAGTAGAATAAGCACTCACAGACGAGTTACCCGTAACACCATATCCAGCACGAAGTTTCAACTGATCGAGCCATTTTACATCCCTAAGGAAACTCTCCTCACTAGCCTTCCATGCGAAAGCTGCCGATGGGAAGAAATCCCACTTATTACCTTCTGCCAGCACACTTGCACCATCCTTTCTGCCCGTCAAAGTAAGCAGATAGCGATTCTTAAAAGCATAGTTCAGACGGGCCATATAAGAAGCACGGGTCCAGTTGGTGTAACCACTACCATAGGTCGTCTGCTGATCGTCACTATCGCCTACATCATACCATTTTGCAGTTGGATAAACGGTACCATAAGCACGCACATTGAGCGACTCTGTACGATAACGTTCTGCACTCTGCAACAGGGTGAGTCCGATGTGGTGGTCTGGAGTAATGTCTTTTTCATAGAAAATCAGATTTTCAAGTGTCCATGACAGAGATTCACTATGCTGATTATAAGCTACACCCGCTGCGGTATGTACTATTTCATAAGGATTACTCCAATTTTCACCATAGTAACTTCCATAGCGTGAACTACGGAACTGGGCACCAAAGTTGGTACGCCACTTCAGACCCTGTAAAGGAGCATAGATATGACCGAAATCAAGCTCAGCATAAGAACTAAGGTTGGTCGCATAATAGCGATATTCGTTTTCCGACTCATCGATATCCGAGAGGATGTTATGTCCTGCACTACCGCTAGTACTTCCGATAAGATAACTTCCGTCTTCATTATAAGCAGGTACCCATGGAAGTGTATTCAGAGCCAATCCATATGAATCTTTAGCTACGGCATTCGATGAGTTTTGCACGATACCATAATTTTTCAGCGAATAAGCAGCATTCAGATTCAAACCGACATTGAGCCACTGGGTAGCTTGTATACTACCATTCACATTGGCCGTTACACGGGTATAGTCTTGGTCTTTCATCGGCACTTGCTGGTCAAGATAGCCTAACGAGATATACAGTTTACTCTTGTCACTACCAGCCGACAAAGATACTTGATGATTCTGTGAGAAAGCTGTACGAGTAGCCAAATCAGCCCAGTCGGTATTCAACAGTTTCGATGAATCGTATACAGGTACCTGGTCTGCATAGCCTGCAGCTTTTTCTGCTTCTGTTGCATCACGAAGCACCACATTACCATTAGCATCATACTGATAACCAGACTTGATGACACGGTCGCACCACTCCTCTGTACCGATAAAGAGCACTTTATCACGATCAGGATCAGGAGCTGTACCATACGAACCATTATAGGTTCCACCTGTAATAGCAGCCTGTCGCTTATAGTCAAGCAGTTCACCCGCACTCATCCAGTCGGTCAGCGAGTGCAGTGTACTCCAGCTGAAAGTACCATCGTAATTGATCGTAACCTTACCTTTAGCCCCCTTCTTCGTATTCACGAGAATGACACCATTCGCACCACGCGAACCATAAATAGCAGTGGCAGAAGCATCTTTAAGTATCTCGATACTCTCGATATCACTTGGCGCGATATCCGATAGCGAACCAGCTGTAAACGGTATACCGTCTACAACGTATAATGGTGCATTATCAGCCAACAAAGAACGACTACCACGTATAAGTACACTTCCCAGTTCACCAGGACGATTATTTGAACTTACCTGTACACCAGGCGCCTTACCTTGCAGTGCCTGCAATACATTTTGCACCGGGCGTTCTGTCAGCGTTTCGCTGTTGATCTGTGTCAAAGCACCCGTCAGGTCACTCTTCTTCTGCTGACCGTAACCCACGACCACCACTTCTTGCAAGTGATTTAGATTTTCAGATAGATTTACGTCGATACCCTCATTGGTCAGTTCGTACACATCTACCTCCTCTGGATTATATCCTGTATACGAAATAAGAAGAACAGTTGGTGTATTATCCACCTTCAGACGAAACTTACCATCGATATCTGTAACCGATGTCAGCTTATTCGCACTTTTACCTTTTACACTCACCACTGCGCCGATAATAGGCTCACCGGTATGAGCATCACGAACAGTACCTATAATATCTTGCGCCCAGGCTGATAGTTGTACCAACAGACCAGTCAGCAAAATAAGGTCCCTCTTAAGTTGTTGTAGTTGTTGTAGTTTTTTTACTTTAAATTCCATACGCTAACACTTAGATTTATAAAGTTATTCGCAAGCAGTTTATAAATGCTTTTTTCGGTGGTGCAAAGGTACGGCTGTCTGTTTGCCCACACAATCCCGTTGACATGGTAAATTATATCGCTATAATTTGGTAAAATAAAATACCACAAACTAGTTATGACGTTTTCTTTCTTCGTTGCAAAAATCATGAATCAACCGATGAAACATCATCGTGTAAAAAAATATTTTTGTAACTTTGTATCGTTTTTTAGTAAATATGAATCATGATGCCACAATACACTGACAAGGTCTTAACTATCGCTCTGCTAGTAACCTTTTTCCTCGTAACCTCTTGCCGTACGGTTAACCATACTTCCATACCTTATCAGCAGATAACGGGATGGAGCAGACACAGCAATGCTCAGGTAGCCCACTTCCTACAAACAACAGACACGATGAAAAGTCGTAAAGTAGCAGTATTCGATTGTGATGGCACACTTATCGGACAACGTCCGTATTATCTCAACGATGAGGCCTTATTCTCTTATATGGCCGCCTACCGAGGTAAAACTGACGATTTTTCCAAACAGAAATATGCACTCTTCGAAAAATTCTGCAGCGAAAAAGAAACGCTTACTGATGACGAGTATTATCAATATTATGCCCGCATGCTGAGTGGCATGACACGAGAAGAGGCTCGCCAAATCGGTATCCGTACCTATAACCGGTGCTACACTTCTAAAGTCTTCACCGATATGCAGACACTTATCACCAATCTGAAGCGCCACAATTTTGAAATTTGGGTGGTCACAGGTTCTCTAGAACTCCTTTATCAGCAGGTATGTGCCGAAGCCTTTGGTATTCCTGAAGACCATATTATCGGCATACGCATCAAAGAAGGTGCTGATGGCAAACTCATGGACGAATGTGAACGTCCACTTTCGCTCGAAGCTGGCAAGGTGAATGCTATCAAGAAGTATATAGGTGTAAAGCCACTGTTGGCTGCAGGCAATAGCCGTGGCGATTTAGAGATGATGCAATATGCCCAATCGCTAAAGATTATTCTTAATCCGAACGATACTCGCGCTTTAGACGTGCTCGGAGGAAAAACACTCAAAAAATATTGGCAGGCAGATCCTAACTGTATCGTAGAACAAGCTCTCGATATCGACGATGGCTATCCGTATTTCTGCCACACCATCAACCTTCCTCAAAATTAAGAATAGACAAGAGATTTGATACTCTTGATTATCTTCTCGTGTGAAGCAAATTCAAGTCCATTGTCAGTAATGATTTGTTTTATATAGACTTAATTACCTTACATGGGTTACCTACTGCAATAGAGTTCGAAGGTATATCTTTCACCACTACGCTTCCAGCACCTATGGTAACATTGTCTCCAATAGTAACCCCAGGTAGAATGGTAACACTTCCACCAATCCACACATTGTCACCGATGCGAACAGACTTAGACCATTCACGGCGACTATTACGTTCCACAGGGTTGGTACTATGACAAGCCGTATAGATGCTGACATTTGGTCCTATAAAGCAATCATCGCCAATTGTTACTGGAGCTTCGTCGAGCACTGTAAAATTGAAATTAGCAAAAAACCGCTTGCCTATCCTTATCTGCTTGCCATAGTCGCAGTAGAAAGGCTGGATAATCAGAAAATCGTCATCAGCGATGTATCCCAAGAGTCCTCTCAGTATCTCTCTTGCCTTCTGTTTCTCCGAGGGTCGTAATAAGTTATAGTCATGAATAATCTCCTTTACTTCAGTCAATTCATTTATCAGCTGAGGGTCAACGGCAGAATAAATCTCACCAGCCAGCATCTTTTCTTTCTCTGTCATACTCATTATATATTATCAGAACACAAAAGTAGTAAAAAAAACTGAACCGTATGTAAACAGACGCTGCTATTTTAACCTAATCTTCTGTCTTGATATACTTGGAACAGAATATGGTAAGAGCTACAACGATGATAAATATCGTGAGAATGAAAGTCATTTCGCGGATATGATTTAAAGGTTCAACCCATATCTCATTGAAAAAGCCATTACGGGCCATAATCTCCACAAATGTCCAGAACACGATAACGGTTGCCAATGCATAACGTATATTGCGCCCCCAGGCTGCAATATGCAATTCTTTCTTCAGCATCAATATAGAAAATGCCTACACGGATACCACCTTGCAGGTTGCTAAATCTGCGATTTCTTGGCAAACAATGATTCTGCAACCAGTTGATAAAGTCGCATCCCGTCTTAGTGCAGAATACGTAAAAAAGCATGACAACCACCCACGGTCAAGATATCCCCCCTACCCATCGTATGATTGTAAAGTGCGCGAACACTATTCTGAACATTACTGTATGAACGTATATCGAGATTCTGTGAACGTTGCAGTGTCGACTTATCGTACTGATCGAAAGCATATGCCAACTCAACATAGTCATTATCAGTAATGGTCCATTCGCCCTTTATGCCAGCCGAGAAATCGCGATATCTCTCAGGTTCATTGGTTACTCGCGGAACTTGACGAAAATAGTAACTTGCATGTGCCGAAACTTTTAGCCCATCTGTAGAACGAAGCGTAAACTTGTCTTTTACACTGACCACACGATTGCTATAGATCTCACTGAACACACGTGTAACAGGACTAAAGTTTCCCACTTGCCATTTTATAGGCTTTTTCAAATGATTGTATCTTGTAATTTACAGATAAACAATTCATTAACATTTTGCAAACGTAAGTTAATGCTCTATATCAATAGTCTGCTACAGCATCTAATGGTGACAAAGCAAGTAGGATTGCTTCAAGCTCATCAACAGTCTGTGTACCTTCCATCAAATTCTCCATGGTATCAGCCACATTGATGCAGAGTTTTACTGCCAACACGTTAAGCAGATTCTTGATGATCTCCAGTGTACGGCGCCATTGAGTGAGCTCAAACAATTCTCGTCTTGTCTCACGGAACAACTCTCCAAGTGCTTCATACTGGTTGAACCGCTGGCCCAATGTCAGCACCATGTGCGTCATAAGACAGAGCGTGCAGTCGGCAATTTGCTCGTCGAAATCTGTACCCTGGTATGAGCCAAGTCCAAGATATTGCCGGCACTCCTTTATCAGCACTTCTATATTCCAGCGTATTTGGTATATCTCAAAGGCTTCCACAAACTTCATGTGGGTGTCCGTCGTGACAATAGCGTCCCAATTCTTATTCCGTCCGACTCTGATGAAGAATATCTTCACACATGTATCCCCCATCATCACCCGTTGCTCGAAATACATGCACTTATACTTGCGGCACACAACAGCCTCACGCTCGTGCAAGGATATAAGCTCATGAACATTGTATCTGCGTGAGCCGACTGCATACTTGTCCTTTCCCATGGCAAGACGGCCTACGACATGTATCGCTCCACCTGCTATCTTCCTTATAGCGCAAACCAATTGAGGCTTCACAAACCACGTGTCCATCAGTGCATAAGCAGCACAAATGCCAAACTTATAAGCCCTCTCTATCATTTTGGCTACGTTGTCATTCTTCTTGGCATCCAGTTCCTTAAAACGCTCATAGTCAGGATTGCTTTCGCTACGCTCTTTGTGGAACTGCATGGAACGTTCTTTCTTTGAGAGGCTGAAGTCTTCTTTCTTTCCTGCTTCCCGATGCATAGATAAGTCTACTGTATATGTACTGCGTCCATCGAAGAATGCGAGCAGGAGCAGCTTGTAACCGAGTACACACTTGCCAAGGACATGGTCAAACACTCGACTAAGCCCCTCGAAGTGTAGCCCGGTTTTGGTCACAGTTGTGTCATCAACAATATAGCATTTCGGCGCTTCGGTCTCCTCTGCATTTTCTTTGCGTACTATGCTTTGAAAACGCCGTGCCATAGATAGCTGCAGAATCTGCCAGTTCATTTCCGAACGAGCCAACAGACGGTAGAAGCAATTTTTGCCGACCTCAAGAACACCATGGAACTTTGTTAGTGACAAGGAGCCTATTGTCTCACCAAGAATACGGAAAACCATCATGGCCAGAATCTGCTCTGCCATATCTCGCCCGCGCATTTTGTCCAAAGAGTGTTTGGAGAGGATTCTGCCTATGCCAAAACACCTCATGAAGTGCATTATTGCGTCACTAGTCTCACTTTTAACACTCAATATCTTGGTCAACTCACCGATTTTGTTTAATTTTGCAAACATATAAGGAATGTTTAATTGTTTATGTATCAATGATTTATTTGCACTACAAAGATACAAAAACTTTTGGACATTCCTTCTTTTTTCCTTGTGTTTTAAGGCCTTAAGTACGATTTATATGCAAGTGGGAAACTTTAGTACCATTATTGCCTATGACAAAGATCGTACATATCAGGCGCTTTCCCGTCAAGGGTGGTTTCTATGCCATCAACCTCTTCAGTATTATCTTCACCATACAGGAGCTCAGTGCCGTGGAGCTTAACCATGAGCGCATTCATACCGCCCACCAACGGGAACTGTTCTTTGTCGGATTCTATCTTTGGTATGTTGTCGAGTGGCTCTTCCTCCTTGTCAAATTTCGCAATGGCATCAAGGCCTACTTCAACATCCGTTTCGAAAAAGAGGCCTACAACCATCAAAGCGATTTGAACTACCTGAAGCATCGGCATCGGTACCACTACCGATAAGAACAACTCCTCATCAATTAAGTATGAATACTTTTATGAACTGAAGACGATAGCACCTCATTGCAATATAGGAGAAAGATATTTGGCCATGAGATAACCGCCGACAATCAGCCAACCATAGAGGACTGCGGCTAAAACAAACGGTTTGAATCCGGCTTTCTTGAACTTGTCGATACTCGTTTCAGCACCGAGAGCCGTCATGGCCATGGTGAGCAGGAAAGTGTCGAAGGTGTTGATGAGCGACACAGCATTGGAGGGTAGCAGGGAGAGCGAGTTGAACCCTATGACAACAAGAAACAGCAGCGCAAACCATGGTATGGTGATAGTGCTCTTCTGCGCGCCACCACCACGGCTGCGCACGCCACGAGCCACGAAGAAGGCCACGACAAGCAGAACGGGCACGAGCATCATAACGCGGATCATCTTCACGATGATGGCCGTGTTGCTCACCGCCGTACCCATGGCATTGCCCGCACCCACCACGTGGGCTACCTCATGAATGGTGCTGCCGGTGAAGATGCCCATCTCATCGGGTGAGAGATTGAAGATGCCACAACGGTACAATATAGGATAGAGAAACATCGAGAGCGTTCCGAAGATGACAACAGTGGCCACAGCAACAGCGGTCTTATACGGTTTCGGACGTATGGCGCCGTCGACACCCATCACCGCCGCAGCACCACAGATGGCACTGCCACACGATGTGAGCAGGGCGATGCTACGGTCCATCTTCAGCAGTTTGCCGATGATGATACCGAGGCCGATGGTTACCCCAACGACGATGGCATCAATGACGATGGCAGGGATTCCCACCTGCATGACATCCTGAAAGCTAAGCTTGAAACCGTAGAGGATGATACCTAATCGCAGTATACGCTTACTACAAAAGCTGATACCCGGTACCCACGTGTCAGGCAGGTTGTTGCGCAGACTGTTGGCATAGAGCATGCCCAAGACAATACCCACGACCATTGGACTCAGCGACAGAGCCTTGACCCAGTTCATGTCGCCAACATAGAAAGCGGCACACGAGAAGAGTGCCATCAGCAGCACGCCGTGAAGCATACTGCTACGTTGTTCTGATAATCTCATTTTTCTTCTTACTTTATGAATTTTCCGCCTGCAAAGGTAAGAAGAAAAAGCCGCTGACAATTATACAGAATAACTATGACTTATAACTTGAAGTTATGAAGTGCTTGAATTTCGACTGCAACTTTGGTGAGGCTCCCTGTTTCTCAACGAAGCAGAACTGGCGTTCAAATTTCAGATGTTCAATGTCCACAATCTTGAAAATGTTGGCATATATCTGGTCGCGCACCGCCTGTATGCTGACAATGCCCATCGCATCGGTATGCTCCACGTAGTGCTTGATGCCCTCGGTAGTACCAAGGTTCATTTCTATATTCAGATCGGTGAGTGCAATGTGCTTTGTCTCAAGTGCTTTCTGTAACACATCTAGGGAGCCCGAACCGAACTCGCGCAGTACGAGCGGTACTGTCCTAAGTCGCTCCATTGTGATGGTGTCGTACTTAGCCAAACGTCCGCCAGTCCTGACAATGGGCACAAGCTCGTCGTCCATAAACGGATGGTATTTCAGCTCAGGCCGTCTGACAATACCCTCAACCATGCCTAAGTCGATGCGCCCCTCGCGTAGGGCAGTCTCCACCTCCCGACTGTTGCCGCTGAGCATTGTGATGCGAATATCGGGAAAACGCTTGTGGAAGTCGGCGATGATGCCCGGCAAGACATACTGCGATATCGTGGTGCTGGCCCCAACGCGCAGTTCGCCGGCTACCTTCTCTTGTAGGGAGTTCATGTCGTAGTCCATCTGCTGATAGTCCTGCTGTATTTTTCTTGCGTGATCAAGGAGTAGCTGACCGGCATGGGTGAGCTGTATGCGGTTACCCAGTCGGTCGAAGAGCCGGCAGTTATACTCCCGCTCCAGCTCCTGGATATGCTTACTGATGGCGGGCTGACTGATGAAGAGCTCCTGTGAGGCCTTAGTGAAGCTAAGGTTCATCGCCGCGCTTAGGAATACTTTTAGACGTATATCTATCATGTCTCAACGGGTTTGGTTTCTGTGGCAAAGGTAAACATTATTCCAGTGATAGAGGTAAACTTTTCTGTTATTATCGTCTCCTACAGTAATTTTTTGTGGTTTGTCTGTATTTCTTTGTATTTCAACACTATAAAGTTACAACAAATTTCGCTAATCACCAAATTTATAAGCACTTATAATTCATCGAACTCACGTTAACTTATGTTTGCAAAATGTTAAATCATTGATTATCTGCAATTAACGAGATTACGTCATTGGGAAAAGCCCATAAAATGGGAAGTGGGAAACTTTAGTAACAGGATTCGCATTGCTGTTCACCTTGTAGTTATCCATATCACTGAAATTGGTAGAGAGCGTATTAGACCAGTGGTTACGATACATGCTGAAGATGCCTCCATAACGCTGACTGTTGTGGCAGCCCCATCGAGCATCGAGATGCAAATTAAAAATATAAAAAGTGTTAAATCGTTCAAAACGTAACATATGTTACCATCCAATAAATACATAAAAATTACTTTTGCGCCATCTTAAAAAGTTAAATAGGAAAAAAGATGACAGAATTTAAACAAGTAATCAATGAAGCTCAAGAATGGCCTATGAACAAGTTGGTAAACTACATTATAAACAATTACCACGAGGGATGCGTGATGTATGTAGATGCAATGCGACGTGAAGCAGATATGTTGAAAAATTTAGATGGTACCGTAGATATGCAGCATGTGGTAACTCTTTTGAGTGAGAGTTTCAACGACCTATCAAACCATTTCCAGAAGGAAGAGAGCATACTTTTTCCATACATTTGTAAACTCCAGACAACTATAGACAGCGGAAGTGAACCACAGGCATTTCATTGCGGATCAGTACAATATCCCATCCGCGTAATGATGACGGAACACAGTGGAGAACTGGAGCGTTATGATCGTATACTAGGCATTATGAACCAGCAACTAGAACCGTTTGCATCATCAGAGCCATGCATAATGCTTACCAACAAATTGACAGCTTTTGTAGCATGGCTTGGAGAACACATTAAACTGGAAGACGAAATACTTTTTCCTCGTGCCATTGCTGCAGAGGGAATAACAACAATAGAATGAATAAATGCATGAACTGAAGATAAAACGAATCTATGAGCAGGTAGAAAAGACAGACGGCTATCGAATACTGATAGACCGTTTGTGGCCTCGTGGTATCAGTAAGAATACTGCTCATTTAGACGAGTGGGCTAAAGAGGTTGCCCCTACTCCAACACTTAGAATATGGTTTGGGCATAAGGAAGAAAATTTCGAAGAGTTTAAAACTCGATATGAAGAAGAACTGGCAAACAATCCTACAGTCAAGGCTTTTGCCTATCGGTGTATTGAGCTATTACACAATACAGATATAACTCTAGTTTATGGCGCACGTTCCAAGACATGCAACCACGCTATCATCCTTCGTGACTGGATATTGAGATAGGACTTCCAACTTCATCGACATTGTTGCAGATTGCAACAAACTAAACTCACCTCAGTACAATAGAATAGGATGTATTATATTTATAAATAAATATTTAAATACATATGAAAGCAAAAATATTTTTCCGAAAACAACATAAATGGATAGGCATAGTTGTATGCCTATTCATACTTCTATTTTGTATATCAGGCATCATACTGAACCATCGCAAGGCATTTGGCAATGTAAATGTACCTAGAAGTTGGGTACCAGAACAGTTTTAGTATCAGCACTGGAACAACGGTTTGCTTCGAGGTACACTACCATACGCTGATAATAGCGTATTGATATATGGTAAAGGAATCCACGCGGTTATGCAGGTGACCCGGAAAAACACTCAAAAAATATTGGCAGGAAGACCCTAACTGTATCATAGAACAGGCTCTCGATATCGACGATGGCTATCCGTATTTCTGCCACACCATCAACCTTCCTCAAAATTAGGTTTAATTTTATTTTACAAAAGGTGACGTGAGATTCGCATATTATCCACGAATCGTAAGTAGGGAGTGAAATACGGGAATTATGACTGCCTTTATAAACACCTATCAATCAGTGACTTGTATTTTCTTTACATTCTTAATGCTCCAAAACCCAAGGTTCTAGGGGTCAAAACCTAAGAGTTTATTCGATAAGACCATAGAGTTAACGAGGTAAACCCATAGCTAATGGAGGTTAGGAGCTTGGGTTTTAGAGCACGACTAAAAAAAAGGGATACATCTGTAAAGATTCTCTTCTATAAAAGCTCCATTTTTTCTTCTAGATGAGTAGGTTGAGAAGAGGCCTTTTTTTTGATTTTTTCTTTTCAATCTGCAGGATAGCAAGGTTGGCACAACGAATAATATGTGTCTAAAATTAGTTATTTTCGATTACTTATCAAGTTTAGTAAAGGAAAGAGTTCATAAAATGCTTAACCTATTATGCACGAAATATCAAATAAATACTTTACTTTTGATAAAAATAAGTACCTTTGCAAGGTTATAAGTGAGAATTTATACAGGAATGGAATTAAACTGAATCATTCAACCTTAACAAGAATATAACCATATGAAGAAAAAGACATTACTCTTAGTTCTCTACCCTTTGCTGGCCACCGCTAGCTGGGCACAGAAAGTCGTATTTTACACCCCTAACACTGTCCGCATCATCAAGGACAATGGTGTAAAAGAGGAAAAGAAATCACTCGTAGTCATCGCACAACCTAAACCGGTGAAAGTAACCCAAACCAAGAAAGGAACCGCCACCGTGTATCAATCATCAGCTCTCAAAGTTACAGTGCAAGATGGCAAGGTAACCTTTGCCGACAACAAAGGCAATATTCTCACCAGCGAAGGAGAAACCACATTCACCCCTATAACCACGAACCTCGACCGCGGTTCGTTTAAGGTAAAACAAACTTTCGCTGTCGATGCAGACGAAAGTATTTACGGAGTTGGCCTTTTACAAAACGGCAAGATGAGTCAGCGCGGCGAGAATCGACGCATGATACAAAGCAACTTGGAAGACTTTGCCCATTTTTATCAGAGCATCAAAGGCTATGGTATCTTTTGGGATAATTATTCACCTACCCAGTTGATTACCCCAGCCGAAGGAGAAGCAGGTCATGTCGTTTTGGAATCAGAAGTGGGCAAACTCGCCGACTATTACTTTATCTATGGTGGCAATGCCGATGGAGTAATTGCTGAGATGCGACACCTTTCTGGAGAAGTACCTATGCTCCCTCTGTGGACATACGGTTTCCATCAGAGTAGAGAACGCTACAAGACCCAACAGGAGCTGCTGGATGTAGTACACAAGTATCGCGACCTCAAAGTGCCTTTCGATGGTATAATTCAAGACTGGCAATACTGGGGCAGCAACTACACTTGGAATGCTATGGAGTTTATCAACCCAGACTTCGATCGCGCCCAACAGATGATTGACGAGGTACACAAACAGAAAGCTCACATGAGCATCTCTATATGGGCTTCTTTCGGACCCGAGACTAAGGCTTACCGAGATATGAAGAAAAAGGGACTCCTGCTCGACTTCGAGACATGGCCTCAGAGCGGTCTGACACAATGGCCTCCACGCATGGACTACCCAAGTGGTGTACGTTGTTACGATGCCTACAGCAGTGAGGCACGTGATATCTACTGGAAATATCTCAGTAATCTTTACAATATGGGTATTGATGCTTGGTGGATGGACTCCACCGACCCCGACCATCTCAGCTACAAAGAGAGCGACTTAGATCAGCCTACATCCATGGGCTCTTATCGCAGTGTCCGCAATGCGTACCCACTCATGACGGTGGGCGGAGTTTACGACCACCAACGCGCCACAACCCGTGATAAGCGAGTATTCATCCTCACCCGCTCTTACTTTGCCGGTCAGCAGCGTTATGGTGCCAACACCTGGAGCGGCGATATCAGCTCTTCATGGGAGAGTTTTCGTAAACAAGTACCTATCTGCCTCAACTATACCCTCACCGCCAACCCTAACGTGAACACCGATATCGGTGGGTTCTTCGCCGGTTCATATAATACGCAAGGCTTCAACTCAGCCACTCGCAACCCACAATATCAAGAACTTTACGTTCGCTGGATGCAGTTTGGCGCTTTCACTCCGATGATGCGTAGCCATGGCACAGACGTCTATCGCGAACTCTACTATTTCGGTAAATCTGGCGAACCTATTTACGATGCTTTAGTAGATGCCGTGAAACTTCGCTATCGCTTTCTTCCTTACATCTACAGTCAGTCATGGCAGGTAACGAAATACAACGATTCTTTCATGCGAGCTCTTTTCATGGATTTCAAAGATGACAAACAGACATGGAACAACAACCGCCAGTATCTCTTCGGCCATAACGTACTCGTCTGCCCTGTCGTTAACCCACTCTACACCACAGAGAAGATTGTACGCACCGACCCGTTGGGTGGATGGGACCGCAAAGACGGAAAACGCGAGACTTACGCTGCAGTAGACTGGAAAGCGAACAAAACCTTCAGCGTCTATCTACCCGCAGGCGCCATGTGGTACGATTATTGGACCGGTAGACGCTACAATGGTGGACAGACTCTCACTGCCAATGCACCTATCAGTCATTCACCACTTTATATTAAGGCCGGTTCAATCCTTCCACTTGGTCCCGACGTGCAGTATGCCAACGAGAACCACTATGACAATCTTGACATCGTGGTTTATCCTGGTGCTGATGCCTCTTTCACTCTTTATGAAGACGAGGGCGACAACTACAACTACGAGAAGGGTATCTACTCTACCATACCACTCACTTGGAACGACAAAACGAAGACGCTCACCATCGGCAAGCGCAAAGGAACCTTCCCAGGCATGCTACAGACACGCACTTTCCGCGTGAAGGTGATTGGTGGAATAGAAAAGACCGTTACTTACACAGGTAAGGGGATTAATGTAAAATAGAAAGATCTACAGCTATCGAAAACGTCAAGATCAGAAGCAGCTTTTGGCATTTCCACAACAATAGCTAGCGTTAAATTTTATAAAAATAGTTATATAGTATTTTTTTGATTTACAGATTATGTAAATCAAAAAAAAATATTTGTACCTTTGCAAAAAATTTGAGAAGAGTGAAAATATCATTTGGTACAAAAAAGCTTGAAGACTATGCCTCGGACGAAAAAAAACGTATCAAGAAACTCGGCCCATTAAGAGCTCGTTTGTATAAGCAGAGACTAGATGATCTCTACACAGCCAGCACTTTGGAAGAGGTCAGATACTTGCCAGGTCACTACCACGAACTAGTTGGCAATAAAAAAGGCCAATGGGCATGCGACCTGGATCAGCCTTACAGACTAATTTTCACTCCAACGGCACATCCTATTCCAACGGATTCTAACGGCAAGTATATTTGGATAGAGATTGATAGTATTGAAATAGAAGAAATAGACAACTACCACGGCAAATAACATTTAAAACAAAAAGAATATGGCAACAAAGAACTTATATATCCCAGAAAATGTTTCTCACCCAGGAACTACCTTAAATGAGAAAATGAAAGAAATGGGTATGTCTGTTAAGGAGTTCGCAGTGCGCACTTCTAAACCAGAGAAGACTATAATTGCCATTATTAAAGGCATCAGTTCTATTACCCCAGAAATGGCTGTAACTTTCGAAAGCGTCACAAAAATTCCTGCTAATTTCTGGATGAATAGGCAACGCATATATGACGAATGCCTTGCTCGATCAAAGCGTCGAGAGCAAATTGCATCTTTTGCGGAATGGGCTAAAAAATTTCCATATACAGACATGGTCAATCAAGGCTGGATTGAAAAGAAAACTGTTCAAGATGAGAAAACTGCAGTCATTCTTGACTTCTTCGGAGTAAGTTCACCCAGTGCTTGGGAGAATTACTATATGAATCAGCAATTAAAAGTTGCTTTTCGCATTTCCCTGGCTACAACAAAAGAACCGTATGCCATTTCTGCATGGTTAAGAAAAGGTGAACTTCAAGCATCGGAGATCAACATAAAAGTTAAATACTCCGAAAATTTGCTACGAAGTAAACTATCAGCTATGAAAGAACTTATGCGAAAGGAGCCTAATAACTTTCCAAAGCAACTACAATCCTTATGTGCAGAATGTGGAATAAAGCTCATCTACACTCCGTGCCTGAGAAAAGCCCCAATCAGCGGCTCAACAAGATGGATTAACAATATCCCATGCATTCAACTTTCAGGAAGAAGCAAAAGATATGATACATTTTGGTTCTCTTTCTTCCATGAAATAGGACATATTCTCCTACATGGAAAGAAAGACATATTTCTTGAAGACATCGATTATAATGAAGAACAATTGAAAAAGGAAAAACAGGCCAATGAGTTCTCATCAAATGTCTTATTGACAGAAAAGGAAACCAATCTCATTATTGCAAGCAACGATTTTGAATCAACAGCCCTAAAGCATTATGCGGCAACATTCAATACCCACCCTGCTATCATTGTAGGAAGGTTACAGCATCTAGGAATTTTACCATTTGCAATGCATGTAGAAAGTTTCGAACTATTCAATTAGAAAGTAAAGCTTTTTATCAAAGGCAGGAATTTGATTTCCTGCCTTTTTTACTATAATGAGCAGATAAAAAAACTCATCTAGACTTATAATTCTAAATTAAGGAATTGAACAAAATCAGCAGATTTTAATAAGAAATTATTGCTGTCCGCTAAAACTTTTTAATCCACATAAAAATTAAGGTCGGTATCCTCGCTTGGATTCCGACCTTTTTGTTATCTTTGTTTTTGCGACAAAACATCAATAACATGAAAACAAGTTGTGTATCAATAGTCCTTTTTACGTTGATACACGGCTTCTTTGGAAACAAACAATCACCCCAAAAGTTGATTTAAAAATAGGCAAAAGATAATTTATCAATAGTTTTTTGTACCTTCGTATCCAATTTTTAGTTATTAACTCATTTTTGAACCTCAAAACAATTTAATATTGGTAGATGGACAAGATAAAACCATGTCCATAGATTTCTTCAATTATAATACAAAAACCAAGGTTTATTCTGTTCGATATCATGGCAACCCCACATTCTACCATTATGAATGGCATAGAGTAAAATGGATAAAACAAGCTAAAATATTCGAGGGTGAAAAACATAAGGTCATTTACAAAGGTAAATTACTTCAAAATATTGAGTACATTTCATTCTTTCTTGTTAACGGGAAAAAGTATTTTCATGTTAAATTCAACAACGGGAAAATTTTACCGATGTGTGGATTAGAAACTGTAAAACAATGCTTAAAAGATAAGCATAGTCGTGAGGTTTTTACATATTTAATGGAAATAGCATCTTGCAACCATCTTGGTCTTTCTAAGATAACTAATGATGAAGACCAAGAAGCAGAAGATAATTTGGAAAATAACAATATTCTATTAAATTATTATAATGATATCAAAGAAAAAGGTATCGAAAGATGTTTTTTCAAGAAGAATATCAAAAAAAAGAAAAAGCCTATCCACCTAAAATCAAAGATTGGATTAATTCTGGTACCTCACGGTTATTGGAAGCAACGGGCCAGCAGGCCTATTACCGCCATGTGGGCGGGATAGTAATAGTAGAAGAACTTGCCGAGCCACTTCAGCCGTCCTCGCTGGCCGTTGTACATCGCCAGCAGCGGTACTGCCAGCCAGCAGGCCAGGTGGACCATGCCGTAGGTGGGACTGTGGAATATGAAGAAGGCGACGGCGTAGAGCGAGATGATGGCCATCATCCAGAGCATCTGCTTGTGGAAGCAGCCCCGGTTCCGGCCTATCATGAGTATGGCCAGCGGGGCGGCACAACTCCAGTCGGAGGTGCAGGTGAGCAGGCAGGCCACCAACGTAACACCGACCTTCTGCCATCGGGCAAGTCGCTCCATGTCCCATACTTTCAGCAGTATCAGCCCCCAGAGCAGCGGCCAGGCGATGCTCGTGGCATTGAAGAGCAGGTTGCCGAGCGGGTTGAAGCCCGACATGTTGAAATAGCAGAAGGCGAAGTGGCTCACCACGGCCAGCATGAGCAGACGGCGTAGGTAGCGGCGGAAGTCGTGCGTGTGGTGATAGCCCTCGGCCACGAAGAATATCATCATCGGTGCCGTCAGCCGTCCGATGCAGTGCAGGAATATCTGCGTCGGCGTCTCTGCCTGCTCGTAGGTCTCAATGCCCACCCAAGCCAGGTGGTCGATCGTCATGGCGACGATGGCGATGACCTTCAGTGCGTTGCCGCTCAGTCCTTTTTCCGTCATTACTCTAATCATAATGTTTACGATGTTATCCAGTTCTTCATTTTTATGAAAGGAAACGGGGATGTACCCCGTCTCCTCGTCGTGATAGTTATTACTTGATAGTTATCTTTTGTCCGTGATGTATATACACGCCAGGCTGCGTGGGCTTGCGACCTATCTTAAAGCCTTGGAGGGTCCACCAGTCGGAGTCGTCATTGTCGTCTGTGACAATCGAACTGATGCCAGACAGCGCACTGCTCAGGTCTAGGACGTAAGGCTCCCACGATGTGCCGATGTTAGCATCGCTGACGTATGTCTGCGTGTTGTCGATGTCGATGATCTTGCCGTCGATGCAGGTGCGCAGCACCATGGACTGTCCGGCTCCGTCGCCACTGATGACAAGGTAGTAGAGGGCGTTGTCGCTGGCGCGTGTTGCACCGCGGCACTCGTCACCGATGAAGGCGGCCACCTCGGCGGTGTCAACCACAGCGTCTCCGTCACGCAGCTGAATGGCCATCGTCATGTTGCTCGGATAGAGGCCCAGGGGCACGGGATTGAAGATGCGCAGGTCTTCGGTTGCACCCCGTGATGCTGCCATGCGGGTATTTACCCTTGCAGCCGATGCTGCCGTTTCCGTCGGATAGAGGAACGACTTTGTGTCGTTGGCGTTGCTGTAGTACAGGTAGCCGCGTCCACTCTCCAAGGCCTTCAGACTGCCTTCCCAGCCGTATTCGCTGTAGATGGCCACGCCCGTCTGCGACTTCACGATGTCGCCCTTCTGCGGATTGGCGGCAGCCAGCGCTTCATCCACGGTCATCGTCGTCAGCGGTGTGTAGGCTATCCAGTTCCAGCCCTTCGCCAGCGTGACGGCCCTCTCCTTGTCCTCCTTCAGCTGTCGGCCCGACACGGCGAGCAGGCTGTTAGGCTCATCCTGCTTCGTGGTTGGCAGGCGGTCTATCTTCAGCTTGTACATCTCGTTGGCCTTCGCACTCTTGAGCGTGCCGCCGCCCCACTGGGCACCGTTGTAGTCGTTCCAATTATCACGGCTCTTGAGCAGCATGCTCCACTCCGCGTATGCGCCGAACACATGGTCGAGGTAGGTGCTCTGCGGCTCCACGCCGAAAGCTATCCAGTTCCAGTTCTGGTGGATGGGGATGAGCTGCTCCACGTTCTCGCTCTTCGTCCAGATGGCGGGCGTGTCGAAGTCACCCAGTATCTTATCCTGGCCGAAGATGACGGTGGTCACGGTGGAGTCCTTCATGGCAGCGGTCTTCACCGTCACGGCGATATTGGCGTCGGTGTAGGCCACGCCCTTCGATGCATCCCAGATGCGGAAGCTCACTTCCTTGCCCATGTCGTACCGCTTGTTGTCGGTGCCATAGACGTTCATCGTCACGTAGGCCGCGCCGCGCACCTTCTCGGGCGATGCCACGCCTCGGCACTCATTGCCGATGAAGGCGGCCACCATGCTCTCCGGGTTCTCCATCAGGATGCCACCGATATACACCTGTCCGATAATCGACATGTTGTGGTCGTACTTCGTCGGGTCAACGGCCCACTGCGGTTTCTCGCCGCGTACCTTCATCACGATGCGCAGCGGTTCCAGAATGCCGTTGTTGCCCAACAGACCGATGACCACGTCGTAGTTGCCCACGGGCACCAGCGGGTTCACCTCGAAGCGCAGCGTCTTCGTCTTCAGCGGACTCACGTCGTCCGTGCGTTCGCTGTCGACGAGCGAGAGCCACTGCGGCATATTATATAAGGTATATAGCTCGGTGCTGCCACTCTTGTTCTCGATGTCCACGTCGAAGGTATAGTCGTCGCCGTACTTCTTGATGATGTTCACCGAGTCCTTCATCCACGTCAGCGTGTTCTGCTGCACGTAGGCCGTCCAGCGGATGGGCAGCGAGGTGTTGCCGTGCAGGTCGCGGATCTGGTCCACGGTGATGTTGAGCGTGGTGCCCTCGATACGGCGCAGCCGGCTATTCTCTCCAGTGAGGTTGATGATGAGCTTGCGCTCCGAGGCGACGGGTGTGGTGTTAATGGGTGTTTCGTCGGGAGCGTTCTTCAGGGGCGGTGCGAAGCGCGAGAAGGTGGCGAGGGTGGTGTCTATCACGGCGGGTAAACCGCTGAGCGCACTGGGATGAGCCATGTTCTCCAAGGTCTGCACCTTCGTGGAGACACCATTGTCTTTGCCCGTCTTCTCGAAGGGATAGTAGGCCACAAGGCCGCGACTGTAGATGTCGGCGGTGTCGATGGTGTTGTACATGTTCTGCTGCAGACGGCTCTCGCTGAGCGAGGCGTGCCAGATGCGCAGTTCATCGACCCAGGAATCCTTGGCATCCTTGCCCACGACGAGCACGGAGCCTTCCAATGGCGGCACATCGGTCTCGGCGATGACGGCTGTGCGCTGGCCGTTGAGATAGAAGCTGGCTGCCTGGCCGCGCACCACGTTGAGTGCCAGATGACGCCAGTCCATGACTTCGGGGAAGTCCTCGGCACTGGCCACCATGATGGAATCCTTGTCGTAGTTGAGAATCAGGTTCTTCTTCCCGTCGTAGTGCAGCTTCAGTTTGTTGTGCTGCTGCTGGTCTTTGCCTTGGTTGGGCGTGGTCGTCTCGAATACCACATCCTTGCCGTCATAGTCGCTGATTCGATGCCACAACTCTATGGCATAGCTGTCGCCGGGCCTGGTGGTGATTTGTGTGATGTCGATCTTCGCACCCTCGTTGTCGTCCATGCGCAGGCCGTAGTTCACGTTCTCCAAGAGCCAGCGGTCGGGAACGGAGAAGTCGTGGGTGTGGCGCTTGTCGGCGGCCGTGAAGCCGTGGCCCTCGTCAAATGGCCAGTAGTTGGCCAGTCCATAGACGTAGCTGTCCTTGGCTTGATCCTTGGTGGCGGTGGCCTTGTGAACGTCGCGATAGATATTGTAGAGGCTCAGCGAGTGGATGTCGGCGTCGATGCCGCCGAGGTAGAGGTGATAGTCATCGGTATAGCTGAAGGCCTCCAGGTCCTTCAGCTCCACGGGGCGGTCCTCGAACAGCATCACGTTACCGGCCTGGTCTGCCGACGCCTCCATGTCGAAGGTCATGGTACTGGCCTTGTAACTCAGTGCCACGAAGGTCCACTCGTCCTTGGGCATGGGGCGGTCGCTCACATGCTGTGTCCCGCCCACGGTAGCCACCACGTAGCCGTCGTCGCGGACGTTGAGTGCAAATCTCGAATTTGTCTTGCCTAAGGACAAGAGCGTGCCGCTGTCACGGCGGTAGAGCCAGAAGTCGATGGAGAAGTCGCCCTGCAGGAACACGGGGTTCACCGTGCGCGGTGCTTCGCCGAAAGGCATCAGCTGCAGTGCCACCTCATGGTCCACCTGCGTGTCGTTGAGCTTGGCGGTGACGATGACATTGTTGTCGCTCACGTAGCCCGGCACGATGTCCTCGTTGAACTCGATGACCAGCTGGTCGCCGTAGCCCAAGATGCCGTTAGCAGGTGTAGGTGTGAAGATGTTGATGGGTCGGGTGATGTCCTTGACGACGTTGATGACGTCGCTATAGACCTGCACCTGTTCGTTGCCGTAGGGTGTGGTGGTGAAGGCGCGGAACTCGTAGTTGCCCTCGGGGTAGCTCTGGTCGCTAATCATTTTAAGTTCCAGCGGCAGGTCGCCCGTGGCAGGCAGCAGGTTGTAGTTGGCATTGAGCGAGTCGGCCTTGTTGGTCACCCACGTATGCAGGGCCGTCCACTGCGTGTTGCCCTGGAAACGGTACTGCACGCCCACGTTCTTCAGGTTCTTGAACTGGCGGTTGAAGCCCTTCACCTTCATCTCCAGACGGGCACTGTCCGTCTGGCAATTCACCACCGGCTCGGTGATTGCCAGTTCCACGGGCGATGACGAGGGCTTGAAATGTACGCTCAACTTAGCGATATCGTGAATCTTGATGGCCTGATATGCTGACGAGAACCACAGTTCGATGTTCTCATAGTCGAGCACGCTCTGGTCAGTCTGTCGAACGGTGATTACCTTCTTCACCGTCTCGCCGGCGGGGATGAATATGCCTCGTCCATTGGCAGGCACACCGTCCATCAGTATCTCCAGTCCATGCTGGTTGGTGCCTTCCGCAACCGACAGATTATAGGTAAAGTCGAAGCCCTGTGTGGTGGTACTGATGTTCGACAGATGCAGGGTAAACTGCCCTGTCTGTCCGGCGGGTATGTCGGTCAGTACGGCACTCTTGACAGCGATGCCGCCGTCAGTGCTGATTTGTATGTCGGGATTCTCCATCTGTTCCGTTCCGTTGGAGAGAATGTGCTGTCCCGGCTCGTAGTACTGGGTCTTCTCTTCCTTCTGATAGGGATTGTAGCTTTGTCCGCCGAAGATACTGAAGATGTCGCTCCAGCCCGTAGGCGACTTGTAGATATCCACTGAGAAGTCGGTGCCCTTGTTGCCGTCATCAAAGGTGTAGTCGAACTCGGCATAGTCCTTCGTATTCTCGTCGTAGTCGCTCTCAGTGGTGGAGTAAGCCCAACCGTTCTCTGTGTCGACTGACATCTTCGTCTTGAACTGTATGGAAGCGGCCGTGTTTTTCGTTGAGAAACCACCCTTTACGATACCTCCCAGATTGTGCGAATAGTTGTGTTTCACCACTTTGGTCGTATCATTGCGGGCTGTGTAGGAGTAGCCCGATCCACCATCGAACGAGATGTTGCGCTGCCAGTATTTGTCGCGATTCTCAATAGCCGTCACCTTGTCGTATTCGTTGTTGTAGAGGACCTTTTGCCAGCTTTCTATCTGATTGTTGCACCAGGCCACCTTGTCTTCGGCCACAAAATCTGTGAGGCTCTCCCATGCGGCGGGTGTCACCTGCACGTAGGTGCCCTCCTGTCCGTAGCTTGTATCATCCTCCTTGACCCATGTGGCATAGAGCACCTCGCTCGTGTTATTCACGAAAGCGCGGGCTTCGGCCTCAGTATCGAAGTGCTGCGTGAGGTAGCCATTGCGTGTCTCCCGCCACTTCGGAATCATCACCTCTTCAATCTCGTAGGTGGAGTACATGAACTTTGTTGTCACGCTGTCGCCCAGGCTGGTAGCCACATCGTCTTTCAGTTCGAAGGGCGCCGTCTCGTTGTCGCGGAAGAATCCCACCTTGCGGCATTTGCCCATGAGCAGGTTGGTGCTGTAGCCTATGAAGACATCGCCATTCGATCCGCAATAGTCCTTAGTGGCACCGGTGGATACCTGCTCGGTAGCGGTCAGCGTCCACGTCTTTTCGGTCGATGAGTTCTTGTTCCACGTATAGTGAATGCCACCGCCTATATCAGAGGTATTGTCAAGGTCTGTGGTCTCGTAGTAGAGTCCGAAGCCCGACATGAATCTCACCTTCGCACCTAAGTTTGCCTCATACATTATCTTCTCGCTGCCATAGCCTCCGCTGGTGGAACTTCTCACCTTCGTCTTGGTCGAGCCAGTCTTCCACACGGTCTTCGACTTAGCGCCTGGCGGGTCGCGCAGCACCATCAGCACCTGGTCGGGGCCATTGGTGACGAAGTTGTTGCCGATAGGAAGACTGCCCACGACGATGGCATTTATGCCATTGGGGGCGTAGGTACGTCCTTTGCGCTCCAGCGTGATGCCCAGATGACGGGTGTACGGACTGACGACGTTGGGTGCTCCGGCATTCCACTTGAAGGCGTAGCGTCCCAGTGAGTCAAGCATCAATTGGTTCTTCTTCAGGTCGTACACCTGGCCCAACCGGTATTCGGTTTCACCGGGCGGAAGCACGGCCACGATGGTCTGGTCGCTCGACATCTCGTTGGCCACAGTAATAACCTGGCCGGCGAGGGGGATGGTGTCGTTGGCAGCCTCTCCGTTGTCGTAGTTCGTATAGACCTCATAGCCGTAGAGTTCTGTGTGATATTCATCGCCCATCTTATAGATAGGATAACCGTACTTGTAGCTGACGGCACCTTCATCCGTGCGTGTCCACAGGTCGCTGACGGTAAACTTGCCCAGTTCGTCCTCACCCTTGTATTCCTGTATGCCGAAGACGTCCTTGCCACTCTTGGGCTGGCTGATGTCCACCTGAGGTGTGGCAAAGTAGGTTTGCACAAGTTTGGTGTGGTACTTATACTTGTTTAGCACGGAGTCGCCCCGTTCATCCACCTGCCACAACGAGTCGATCTGCTCCTTCAGCACGTTGCTCAAGTCTATCTCTGGCAGGATATTGAACTCTATGTCGGGGTTCTTAGGTATCTCGATGTTCTTCACGATGTACTTCAGCGGTGGCAACTTGGCCGAGAACTCGCCCGTCGCGGGGTCGGTATTGATGAATATGTAGCGTGCGTCGCCGCCTTCGAAGCCTGTCCATGCCGTGCTGTTGATGCTCACAGTGTCGCTCTCCCACGTGCGAATCTGGGTAGCCGATGTTTGGGGCTTGCCCTCCACGCGGTTGAACGATAACGATTCGTTGTTCAGTTTCAACGTGATGGTGGCCGTGCCAATGTTGTTCTTCGACGCTCCGAAGCCCACGGCCAGTGTGTCGTTACGTTCGCCGCCACTGACGCGCCCTACAAAGTTCACGAGTGTGGAATCGGAAAAATTATAGGTCACAGGGGCATTGAAGTTACGCTTACCTTTGATAGGGAAGCGGCCCTGATTGACCATCTTGTGATTGCCCAGCTTGGCTTCGACAAAATGCTCGCCTATAGGAACGGAGATTCTGTAGCGGCCTTGTGCATCGCTCTGCTGAACTTCGCCATCGGTGGTCAGCAGCTGACCATCCACATAGAACTGTATGCCCTCGGCAGGAATGTTCGTGCCGGCATAGTAAACGTATCCCTCCATGGGGAACGACGACACATCCTCGAAGTCGATGTTGTTAGCCGTCAGCGAGGTGGGGCTGACGAACATCGAGCGTGTGACGGGATTGAACTGATGCACGCCGTACAGCGGGGCAATCTCGTAGTTGGTGCCGCCTTGCTGGAACGGAATACCGCGTATGATATAGTTGCCATTCTTGTCGGTCACACCGTAGAGACCCAACTGCTGCGGCACGGTGGCCGACGGCGTGGCATTAAGTCCAACCTCAGGATGGTTCAGCTGGTAGATGCCGTCCTGACGGGCCACGTCGAAGGCATAGTCCTTCACACCGAGTCCCTCGTCGAGCGGCCAGTAGAGCACCAAACCGCCCTCCGTACCGCCGAGGATACGGGTGTAGTTGGCTTCCACCTCTTCTTTGCTCAGGGCTCTGTTCCATAGGCGGATGTCGTCAATATAGCCGTTGAAGAACTGGCCCATACCTGCGTACATGCTTTCGATGCCGCCCACAGCGAGGGTGGGATCGCTGCCAATGTTCCAGTCCTTATACTGAGTGCAATCGAGTGTGTACGACAGCAGCGAGTCGGTGCCCACATAACAAGTCAACATGCCGTGGTCATAGACGGCGGTGACGTGGGTAAAGTCGGTGGTGCTGAACGGCAGGCTCTTATTGAAGTGATGCGAGTTCAGCCTATTGTCATAGTGGATGACTCTGTTCAGATAGAAATGTGTGCCGTCGTCGCTCCTCACGCCCAGCTCCAGTCCGTTGCCTAATCGCAGAATGGTTTGGTTGGCGGCTCCTCCGGCATCCACGCTCTTTGGCCGTGCCCAGAACTGTATGGTGAAGGTGCCGTCACCGCTGAGCACGTTGGCGTACTTCTCCTTGTTAGCAGTCGTCCACTGCAAGCCCTTGCCTGCACCCTCGATGTAGCGCGAGAGGAACTGCGGCTGGTCGGTCTGCTCGTCGGCACTGGCCTTGACGAGGTTCACCTTCACGCCATCGACGGCTGTTCCCGAGCCGTAGGAGATGTGACCAGTGATGGTGCCTCGGGCTTGCGAGAAACCAGGGGCGATGACCTCGTCGGTCTTCACGATCTGCTCGTCGCACTTCGCGCCGTAGGCCTGCACGGAGTATTCATAGTACGAGCCGGCCAGCGGACGGTCATCGGTATAGGTGTATTCCGTGGCCGTGCCATGAATCTCGTCGGTGAGCAGCGTCCAGTCTGTATCGCCAATGACGCGGCGCAGCACACGGAAGTAGATATCGTTTGTAACATCGGCCCGCGCCACCTTCCACTTCACGATGACGGTCTTCTCCTCCGTGCCTGTCGATGCCTTCACCTCGCTGATGTAGCTGCCAGCAGGCAGGTTGCCAGTATAGACGTTAGAGTAGAAGTCGCGGTTCATATAGGTGGTTTTTACACGATAGTCCATCATGTCGCACACCGACCCTTCGGCATCGAAGCTGGCCTCCGATGCCTCCGTATCGACCATCATGCTGCTGTCGAGCACGCGCCAGGCACTGCCTGTCTCTGCCGGACGGTATTCAATCGTCCAGTTCTCGCCCGTGGGGGCAGCGCAGTATTCCCACTTCAGGCGCACGGCTCCGTCGTAACTGCGGTCCTGTGTCAGCTTGATGGGCATCTCAAGCTGTGTGCTCACCTGCTGCTCTATCCAGAAGTTCGTCAGTAGCCTTTCGGGGTTTGCCAGCACGCCACTGGTCAGATGGTCCTTGTCGTATTTGTCTGCCAGCACGACGGGCAGGAAGATGACGCGATAGTTGTAGCGTTTATCGTAGTCGATGTCGCTGTCCTCCACCTTGAGGTCGGTGGCATCGCCGTTCATCTCGGCAATGAGGGTGTAGGTGTCTGCTGCCTGACCATCCTCATAGCGGATGACGTACCACTTGCCGTCCGTGCGGCAAGGGCGTGTCACCATGCATTTCACGCCCCTGCCGCTTTGCTCCTCGTAGCGTGTCCAGCGAATGGTGTTCTTCCTGGTCCATTTGTCAAAGTCCACATTGAGGCTCTTTGCGCAGGTGAAAGGGTCAATGATAATCTCTTTCGTCGGCCGGGTGAGTGTGACAGGCGTGTTGCTCAGGTTGTTGGTATTCCCATACGGTGCATATTCGATGGTGGGGGTAAAGCGAATGCCCATCGGATGGAAGTATGCGCCACATATCAGGTGGTGCCACCTTGCAACAGCGTTTCTTTCAACATCTATCATCCCTCCGTGTTCGCCAGTCACAGTGAAGTCAGATACATTCATTGTTTCGTTGATGTATCTGCCGTCATTGACTTTGTCGCCACTAACTTCCCTGTATGTTGTGTAATACTGCTTGACATTGTTGTTCTGGTTGCGCTTGTCATATACGTTCCTGGCCTTGAGACTGATGCAGTAGTCATCGCTCCAGTCCACCTCCAGGTCGGGTATGGGTTCGTTGTCGGCAAACGCCATGTTGAGGTCCTTCTCATATCGGATGTCACCCTGAGGTACATTCTCATGGATATAGTTTATCCACTCCCATATGTCGTATTCCATCCTGATGCGCTTCACACCATCGTCGAAACACCTTTGTATGGGCTTGAACTGGAGGGTCATGTTGCCGCCGGTACTGGCCAAGTCGTAGCCGCTTACCATGACGATGTTACCCCAAGACTCATCCTTGACACTGAAACTGACATTGTTGCTGTTGGAACTTTTGTACCATTCGGCCACCGTGTGCCACTTGTTGTCGCTCGTCTGCAGGTATATCTTTCCGTGATTCTCAAAATAGGCGTGCTGCATGGCCTTGAACTGAAACTCCCAGTAATAGCGGTCGTCAGCAAAGCTAAAGGTCTCGGTGGTCTTGAAATATTCTTTTATATCTTTTACCCCCTCAGCGTTGGTCCAGAAGGTGTAGGTTCCTCCACCGGGGTCATCGTTGGCCCACGTCGTCGGGCTTCCCCCGATGAGCATCACGAGCAAGAGCATCAGCACTTGCAGCCCGAACGCCCTGCGTCCCAACCGCCTGAATCCTTGTTGTTCTTTTGTCTTCATGGTCTTTATCTTTTTGGTTTATTTCATTGCAGTATTTCTGTTATTCTCGGCACAATCTGTTTACGTGATAGTTCTTCCTTGGAGTAGGTTACACCTTCACGGAGCGACGGTCCGAAGATGGCCTCGGCCACAGCCTGAGTCCCTTCACCGTAATAGATGAAATAGGTGCCGTCTTCCACGAAAGGCGTGTCAGGATCGCTCTCGTCGGGATTGGGTACAAGATTATCGATCTTGGCAAACAGCATGTCGCGCCTGTTGTCGCACATCACCTGGGGCATCACGCCCAACATACGGCTGATAAAGTCATCCATCTCGCTTGCCTTGCAATTAAGCGAACCGAAACCGATAGCCTTGCCACCTATCTCATACTCCTTATAGTCCGAGAGAAAGATCTCGCCATCGCTCATGCCATCGTAATTATTGGCGGCATCGGCCATCTGGCGGTTAATCTCTGCCACTTTGTCCTCCAACTGCAACTGGGCGACCAGCGCCGTCCATGCCACGGAGTCCTCATGCTGAGTGGTAGTCTTGGTGAGATTACGTGTGTCCGACAGCAATCCGGCAAGCAGAATGCGGGCAGTCTCATCGTCGATGTCGACACCTGTCTCCCTGTACATCTCGTAGATGATGGTGCAGGTGGAGCCAATCATCTCTCTGCGAACGTAGGGAATGCCGCTGTCCTGAATGTCGCCCTCTACGTGGTGGTCTATCTTCTGTAGGATGATAGCCTCCCTGGCACCGTCCACACACTGGGCATAGTCGGTGTGGTCGGTCAGTATGAGCCGTGTCTGCGGCACCACACTGCTCTTCAATTCGGGCAGTTCAAAGCCGAACACGCCAGAGATATAGGCTGTCTCGCGGTTGGTCGCACTCGACACCTTTGCCTTGCAGTTGTAGCCCAGCGCATTCATCAGCTTGGCATAACCCAACGACGAACAGACGGCATCCACGTCAGGCGTTTTGTGACCATACACGAATGTCGTGTCTGCTCCCCAGTCGAGCGTTTTCAGCATAGCGCGAAACGCCTTCCCCTGTTCGGGTATCACCAGAGGATCGTCTTCCGACGAGCATGAGGTGAATAGTCCCAAGCCACAGACGAGGATGGTGGCCATCAGCCAAAGTCTATTCTTATTCATAGTCTTTATCTTTTTCCTGTTATTGTTTTGTAAGTTTCAGCCCCGTGGCATCCACGTATTCTCCTTCAACGAGCGTGGCATTGGCCGTGCCGCTATAGGTATTGCCGTTGCCATCACTGACGGTGAAGTTGAAGGTGCTCTGCGCGGCGGTGGGCAGCAGGGCGACATAGACCTCCGTCTGACCAGAGGCAGTAATCGTGAGGGGCGCTGTGATATCTGCACCCGTTGCATGGACATCATTCTGCGCCGTATTGACACCGATGGCCACCGTAGCCGACTGCGGATATTTTCCGTTGTTTGAGTCACCAGTGCTATAACTAATGCTGAGTGACTTGATGGGGATGGCATCGCCCGTATTCTTATCCTTAAACGAGAACTTGCACACCGTCAGCAGGCTCTTCATCTTCCCTATCGTGGCGTTGGCCGTCATTTCGGTCACCTCTGTCACGGTTGCCTTGCCAAAGACGTAGTGGTAGTTGGTGGCGAGCTTGCTGAGCGTGCCGTTCTGTCCCGTGAGCGAGATGGTATAGCTATCGTTCGTCTCGAAAGTCGTGGCTGGATAGACCACCGCCAGGTAGTCACCAGCAAGGCAATACACGTCGCCTGTAAACTGCGAGGTGGCAGCAGTGGAGTTGGCTATCAGCAGGCCGCTGTAGGGCGCATCGCTATTACCACGATCCACTCTGCTCAAATTGCAGTACGTCAGCCCGTCGTCCGCCGTCCACAAGGCGGTGAGGATGCCGTCACCCTCAGCAAGCGAGGCGCGAGTCATTATCTGCCGTGCCGCCTCCTCCTCGGTCTCCGTAATGGTAATGTGTCGTACCTTGACGCCGTCGTCGGCCGTCTGCGGCGCGCTGCCGTCTGTGGCCGTGTCGTCGTCGCCCGAACAGGCCGCCAGCCCGGCCAGCATCATGCCGCCGAGCATCCAAAGCATCAGAAATTGTTCTTTCGTTCTCATAATGGATTAACGTTTTCGTTTTTTTTTTACTTGCTTCAGTCATTGTCCCAGATGCCGCGGCTCTGTGGGGCGTTGCTGCTGTCGCTCTCGTCCTGACTGAATCCGCTACTCGACTTCTGATACCCAGAAATCTCTCCACTCATGCCGAGCAGATGATGCCGCTGCTGGAGGGCTACCACCCTCATCGCCGGTTTCGTGTACGCTTTCTTCATTGTGCTATCTGTTTTTTGAATGTTATAAAAATTGCAAACCTCCAATTCCCCAATTATCAGAATAAAAGAATCAAAAGTGGACGTCCAGTCTTTATGTCCTATTGTGTCTTGCTATGGTGGCATACTCATATATTTTGGTTTTAGGGTTCAACAATATATTCTGTCTATGACAAGTACTCTACAGGCTCATAACATGGAATCTGTGATTTCTCGAAGTCACTTATATTCAGGCACTTGCAATTTGAATCTAATTATTAACTGCGGATATTAGATTTATTATTGTTATTATTATTATTATTATCATTATCAGCAGTGGTGATCACAAATATGTATGGGCAAAAAGCAATCTTCGGTGCAATATACAAAAAATATTGTAATTATGCTCCGATACGGAAGAAAATCTTCTTAAAAGGACGCATTTTGAGGTACTTATGCCTCATCAGTCTGTCATAATGCCCCCTATCTACACGTTTATGAAAGTTAAATACGTTAAATCTGCCCTCACAAGCCAAGGTAAAAAACACACAGAACCACTTTTCTACTGTTTAAGATTTAAATTGCTGATTATCAGCGTTTAAAGTATTCAAGTGTTGATTTATGAGCATCAAATTCAAGAATTAAAAAAAGATTTGGTCTGCATATCATCTCCCTGATAGTTATAATTGTTGTAATACAAGTTTCCTTGACTCCATCATATCTACTATTCCTGATGTACCACAGACCATTCTCAGAGAACATTATCGTTGTCATCCCAAAATAATCAACTTTTGTAATCAAGAATTTTATGATGGAAAACTTATCATCATGACAAAAGACCGAGGCGAAAAAGATGTACTTATGGCTATTATGTCATTACCCTCTTTATATGCTCATTGGCGACATAAGCTCATTACCTCAAAAAGAACACGATTTTGTAATGCATGATACTACTCATCTTGATTTTCTTATTTATGATAAGATTAGCCACCAAACAGTACTCGTTGTTGAAACAGATGGCTACACTTATCATCACGAAGGTACTAAACAAAAAGAACGCGATGACATTAAGGACCGCATTTTAGCTTCTTACAATATCCCAATACTTCGACTTTCCACTAGAGAAAGTGGAGAAAGAGAAAGGATTGTAGCTAAACTTTCAAAAGTATATGCCTAGTTTATAACTTATCATGCATGAGCGAGTTGAACAAATATTCTATTTCCATTATAAGTAAGCTATTAGGCATGTCCAAGTCAACATAAAACGACACATAATTGATAACAATATTTTTTTTTCGTACCTTTGCACACATGAAAAATCCGAAATATACTCACCTGTTCATCGACTTCGATGATACACTCTATGATACTCGTGGTAATAATTCAATCGCTCTACGCGAACTTTACGAGCTCCGTTCTTGGTCTAACATGATTCCTGATTTCGATGCATTCGTTACTGCATACTGGACAACTAACGAGGATGTGTGGGCACGGTATACCCGCAAAGAGATGACACGTGATGTGCTCATCGTAGAACGATTCAGACGCCCTATCCTTGAATGTTGCCTGCCTGGCACAGATACAAGTTGGCTAACTGACGATTTCTGCCGTGAGGTGAGTGACCAATATCTCAATCTCTGCTCTTGCAAACCGGGTACCGTGGAGGGAGCACACCATTTAATGCAGTATCTTCGTAACGAGGGCTATCATCTGTCTATCTGTAGTAATGGCTTTCATGAAGTACAATATAAGAAGCTGCAAGCTTCGGATATGCTCCAGTATTTCGACCATATTATACTCAGTGAAGATGCAGGAGAAAACAAGCCTGGCAAGGGTTTCTTTGATTATGCACTTCATATTACGGGAGCTGACAAGGACTCCACACTCATGATTGGCGATAATTATAATACGGATATTCTTGGTGCACTTGGCTATGGGCTCGATGCCATCTGGTTCAACCGATGGAATGTGCAAAAAGATATGGATTCGCATATTCTGCTGACGACTGATAAACTCAGCCAAATACAAGAAATGCTATAATCCTTAGTTTTTGCACTCGAAATATATACTACTTCGTATATTCCAGCCAATCAATATCTACATATCCCCCTATCGCTCTTCAAAAATTATCAAACATCTATTAAATAGAAACAATTATAACCGTATTACTTTCATTTCAATAGCCAAATAAAAGACAAAGCTATCATTTTGTAACTACTACAAGATATTTAATAAATTATTGCCAATTAACAACGTAAATAAATAACATATTGATTACTTTTGCATACATAACATAACAAAAGAACACATAAACAGCGCTAACACCTTGCACTATGAAAGGTAAACAGCAAATAAAATTAAAAAGAATAAAATAGACTATTCGTTTAACCATCGGAAGAGTGGAAGAAGCTAGGCTTACTTAACAGATTGCGAAGCAAAACATACATAAAATTTCTATTTATAATCATATACCATACTTTTGGTATTAGAATGTAACATAAAAAAGCTATTTTCTAACAAAAAAGAAGAAAAATATTTGTATGTTTAATAAATTTGATTTATATTTGCAACTGTTAAGGATCAAATCGTAAGAATCTTGCCGATTTTGTCTACCTTTATTACTACTTCTGCAAGATGATTTGAGAGAGAAAATGTGAATAATACTTATAACTAGAACATTTAGTTTAAAGAGAGATTTTATGGAAAAAAGACTTACGACAATTTTGGCGTGCTCATTCCTCAGTTGCGGAATAGCAATGGCACAAACACAAGTCCAGGGTACCGTAATTTCTAGCGAAGATGGCTTACCAGTAGTTGGTGCTTCTGTCATCGTCGCTGGAACTAAAACGGGAACACTTACCGATGTTGATGGTAAGTTCTCGTTATCAGTACCAAGTGGTGCAAAACTCGTTATTTCGTATTTGGGAATGCAGCAAAAAACAGTAAATGCCTCTGGTAACTTGCGAATAAGCCTAGATCCAGATAACAAATTATTGAACGAGGTTGTAGTTACAGCCTTAGGCGTTTCTCGTGAAAAGAAAGCACTGGGTTATGCGGTCAGTGAGGTAGCTGGTTCTGATTTGCTGAAAAGCCGTGGTGGTTTGAGCAACCCTGTTAATGCACTTCAGGGTAAAGTAGCAGGTTTGAGTATCTCATCTGGTGCTGGTAGCATGGGTGGCTCGTCTAAGATTTTGATTCGTGGTAACAACTCACTTTCTGGTAATAACCAGCCTCTTTTCGTTGTAGACGGTGTGCCTATCGAGGGTACTGATTACAACAGCACAAGTACCGCTCGCGGTGCTGGTGGTTACGACTACGGTAACTTGGTACAGGATATCAACCCTGATGATATCGAAAATATCTCTGTATTGAAGGGTGCTGCTGCTACAGCTCTTTATGGTAGCCGTGCTGCTAACGGTGTTATCATGATTACTACAAAGCATGCCAAGGGTAAAGACTTACAGGTAGACTTTACTTCAACTGTCGGTTTTGAGTCTGTTACTAAATTGCCTAAACTGCAGAGCGAATATGGTGGTGGTTATGGCGAAGATGATTTCGGCACAGCTATTATCAATGGTAAAGAATATACTACTGTAGATTACGGTATGGATGAAAGCTGGGGTCCAAAACTCGATGGCCGACAGGTACTTTCATGGTATGATCTTGCGAAATGGGAAGCAAATGGTAAAGTAGGCGATCCTACGACATCGGCTTGGAGTCCTGCTTCTTCTGACTATCGTGACTTCTTTAATACCGGTGTTTCTTTCACCAATAATATTGCCGTATCTCAGGCTCTAGACAATGGTTCTTTCCGTGTATCTTATACCAATACTGATCTGAAGGGCTATTTACCAAACAGTAGTCAGTATAAAAATACACTGAATGTTACAGGTAACGTAACCAGCAAGGATAAGAAACTGAATATCTTCACGAATGTGAACTACTTTAATAACCGTACCAAGGGTCGTCAGGATACAGGTTATGGTGATAATAACATCATGGTTAAGTTCACACAGTGGGGTCAGCGTCAGCTAAATATGAACGAGCTGGAAGAATACTATATGTATCCAGACGGAACACAGGCTACCTGGAACCGTAATAGCGTAGATGATCCTACTCCAGCTTACCACAACAATGTATACTGGAGCCGCTATAAGACTTATGAAAATGATGTTCGTAACCGTATTTATGGTAATCTAGGTTTCAGCTATCAGATTCTTCCTGAGTTGAAATTCCAGTATAAGGCTAATCTTGACTTTTATGTAGACAAGCAGTATGAGCGTAATGCTGTCGGTTCACAAGAGGAGTCTAAATATTCAGAGTATAGTCGTCAACAGTATGAAATCAACCACGAGTTTATGTTGCAATATGCTCAGAAATTTAAGGATTTCAGTTTGAGTGCCAATGTCGGTGCCAATATCATGAAGCGCCACTATGAGTATCTTTATGGTACGACAAAGGGCGGTCTTGCTATCGCTGACTTCTATAATCTAGCCAACTCTATATCTACACCAACATCAGATAACTTAAAGCGTGAAAAGGGTACTAACTCTCTCTTTGCTGATGTAACAGTGGGCTATAAAGACCAACTTTATTTGGAGGCTACTCTTCGTGGTGATAAGTCTTCTGCTCTTCCTTCTAGCAATAACACCTACGTATACCCTTCTGTATCAGCCAGTTGGTTGTTCTCTGAGGTTTTGAAGGAAAAAGCACCTTGGTTGTCATACGGTAAGATTCGTGCTGGTTTCTCTCAAGTAGGTAACGATACCGATCCTTATCAGATCTATTCTACCTATACACAGTATACCAATATCGACAGTAATACTCCAGGTTATCGCTTACCTAACACATTAAATAATGCCGACTTGAAACCAGAGTCTACCACTTCATTCGAAATCGGTCTCGAGGCATCGTTCTTGAATAATCGTTTAGGTTTCGACTTCACCTACTATCATACCAATACTAAGGACGAAATTCTTCCTTTGTCTGTATCAGGTACAACCGGTTATCTGTATAAGATGATCAACTCTGGTGAAATCTCTAACAGCGGTATTGAGTTCGCACTCCATGCTACACCTATCAAGAATAGAGACTTTGAGTGGAACACCAACCTCACCCTCTCTTCTAACAAGAACAAGGTGAAGAGTCTTACCGATGGTGTAGATTACTATCGTATCGCCAGCGCTCCATTCGCAGCTGAAATCGGTGCTGTTGTTGGTGAAGAATATGGTGTCATCCGTACGAAAGACTTCCTCTATGATTCAGAGGGTCACAAATTGGTTGATCCAGAAACAGGTCAGTATTTGGCTACCGATTCTTACGTAAGTGTTGCTAACATCTTCCCTGACTTTACAGGTGGATGGAACAACACATTCCGCTATAAGAACTTCGATGCAAGCATACAGTTTGACTTCTCTAAGGGTGGTCACTTCTTCTCTACCACACAGATGTGGGGTACATATTGCGGTATGTTCGAAGAAACTGCAGCTAATGGTGTTCGTGAGAATGGTATCGTAGCACAGGGATATGTTGCTGCTGTAGATGAAAGCGGTAACCTCATCAAGAATGCTGATGGTACATACAAGAGTACTGGTGTAAATACCAAGACTGTAGATGCACGTGATTACTTTGAGAACTATTATACTGGTCCTGGTGCACAGAATGTATTACGTTCTGACTACATCAAACTCCGCGAAATCAACCTGGGTTACACTTTCAAGTTGAATCCAAACTATTTTGTAAAGTATCTTCGCCTCTCTGCTTATGGTCGCAACTTGGCCGTATGGGGTCCTGATACCAAGCACTTTGACCCAGAAATGATTGTCACCTCATCTGGTAACGTTCAGGGTATCGAGGGTGGTGCTACTCCAATGGTAGCCAGCTATGGTTTTACTGTAAATCTCAAATTTTAATTGATAGGGAGAAATGACAATGAATAAGTTTTTAAAGTATATATATGCAGGATGCATCGCTCTTTCTGCCACTGCGTGCAGCGACTTGGAGCAAATGAATGTGAGTCCTAACAATGCATCGGCTGTTCCATCTAATATGTTGATGGAAGGTGCTCAAAAATGGACTATGGATAATATCTACGATGTATGGTTTAGTGGCCGACAGTGTTTGGCTTATGCACAGCAGTGGAGCCAGATTAACTATACAGAGGAAGACCGTTACCAGATTCGTGAATCTGTAAACAACAGTTACTTTAATTATCTGTATCAGGGTATTGCTAACTTTGATAAGGTAATCAAGGAGAATCAGAATAATCACGCTGCTACAAACTCTGCATATGGTGCTAATGCCAACCAGATTGCTGCTGCCAAGATTATGAAGGTGTGGTTGATGGATGTCATCACTGATACATGGGGCAACGTACCATACTCTGAAGTGGCGAAACTGGAAGACGAAGGTATACTCTATGCTGCTTACGATGATCAGAAAGATATTTACACGAATATGATCAATGAATTGACTGAGGCTGTAAATATGATCGATGAGAACGAAGTAGCTTTTACATCGGGCGATATTATCTATAACGGTGATGCATCAAAGTGGAAAAAGTTTGGTAACTCGCTGAAATGCCGTTTGGCCATCCACCTCTCTAAGGTTGATTCTAACTGGAAAACATATATCAAGGAGGCTCTTGCCAGTGGTGTGATGACAAGCAATGATGATGCTGCTAATTTTAAGTATGTAAGTTCTGGTACCGACTATTGTAAGTTATACGAGGGTTACTTCGTTGACAGACGTAACGACTTCAGCTTGAACAAGACTCTTGCTGACTTGCTAAAAGGTCAACCTGATACTTTGAACCAGAAATCACATCCATGGGAAGGTGTAGTAGATCCACGTTTGCAGATTTACTCTTCTCCTAACGCAAATGGTGACTATAACGGTATGGCTGTAGCTACTCAGACTGGTATCCAGGCTAAACTTTATTCTCAGGATAAAGTTACCAGCTGGTACTCTAACCCACCATTGTGTCTGACCAAAAACTTTGCAGTACCATTGATGACTTATGCAGAACAGAAGTTTATCGAAGCAGAGTACAATGGTTATAACAAGAGTGATTACGAAGAAGGTGTACGTGCATCTATCGAATACTGGTCTAACTTAGCAGGTGGCGTTATCTCTGCCGAAGATATAGATACTTATGTATCAGCCGTTTCTGGCAGAGTTGATGCTGAGACCGTAGCTATCCAGAAGTATCTTGATCTCTTCTGCAATGGTACTGAAGCATGGACTGAGATTCGCCGTACAGGTTATCCAGAACAGATTGTTCGCCCTAATGAGTATTCTGCAATACTAGGCACTACCAAGTATAAATTCTCTCCATTGAGCGAAACTAAAGGGGATATCATTTCTCGTGTGAAGTATCCTACCAACGAAAGTACATTGAACGGTGCTAACTGGAAAGCTGCTGTTGCAAAGCTCCAGGATGGTACCAATAATTACTACAGCAAGATGTACTGGGATGTACGTACTTCTACATATGATCACCCTGCTAATAAGTAATCAAAATACTCAACACATCAATTCTATTGATAACGTTGAAAGGCATGAGATGATTATCAAAAAATTATAAATACGAAAAAATTAAATTTCTTAATTATGGAAATTTAATCTACTCTACTTAAAAAGGAGATTGGCAGTGATGCCAGTCTCCTTTAAGTGTATTTATGATTACCGATAATATCACCTATAATCCTCGCTTAATAAGATATACCGTAAACATGGTATATTTTTACATAACAGATAAAAAATAACAGAAAAGCATTTCAATATGAAATCTTTTCAGTAATTTTGAAATCAAAATGCAAGAGGGAAATTACATAAAACCACTGAGTCTTGACGTTATCCATCGATGGGACAATGCAGCGCTAACCATGCTTTATAGGCATTTCTATAAGGCTATGGTTGCTTATGCCATGCAGATGGTGGGTGGTAGGAATATTGCTGAAGATATCGTTCAGGAAACTTTCTATGGATCATGGAAAAATAAAAATACATTCAAAACGATAGGTATGTTGAAGGCCTATCTATTTAATGCTGTGAGAAATGAGAGTATCACTTATCTGAGACGTCAACAGGTTACGCAGAAGCATGCAATCCATGTGGAACAGATCTATCGGGAGATGCAGACAGATGATAACGGTGATTTGGTTCAGCACAAAGAGGAACTGTATCGCCAGTTATTCATGGCACTTGATGAAATGCCAGAAAAACATCGCGAAGTTTTTCTACATATCATGGAAGGAAAAAAGAATCACGAGATTGCAGAGGCGATGCAGATAAGTGTCAATACTGTGAAAAAGATTCGTCTGAGGGGAATTGAGAAAATGCGCAAGTCGCTCTCTCCCGAGGCAGCAGCACTGATGATGATTATATTTGCTTGATTTTTTTTGCACAAACTTGTACCCTTTTTGAGTGTTCATGCGTATAGAGATAAAAAAGGGTTTATATGAACAAAGAAACGCTAGATAACTTGCTCCATGATATTCAAGAACATTGTGGGGAAGACGAGGATCTCGTCAGACGCTACGATGACTATGCCGCGACAGATGCAGAGAAGGCGCTGAAGCAGATGCTGATGAGAACGGGAACCATGACCAGAAGTCCCCGTCTGGAATTATGCAGACGCTACCGATATGCCATGGCTGCCGCTGTTGCTGCGTTTTTGGTATGTGGCCTATTTTGGTGGTGTCAATACACTAAAGTTATCCCACCAACGGTGTCTGAGGAAGTACAGCACGCCATAGCAATGAGTCAGAAAAGTGGTCGACAAGAGGCTTCTGTAACCCCTTTTGTACAAAATTTGGGTACACAGACAGTAAGTGAGAATCTACGCTCAACCTACCATATCCAAGAGGATGAAGTGGTGGAGCAATTGCTTACTGCCAAGCAAGTAACCACGCGTAGTAATAAAGAATTTTGGCTGACACTTCCGGATGGCTCGTTAGTACATCTTAATTATAATACGCACATTATATATCCCGAAAAATTTGTAGGTAATACTCGTGACGTGTTACTTGACGGCGAGGCCTACTTCATGGTAGCCAAAGATCGTCTTCATCCCTTTAGAGTCCACACTCCACATGGTATGGCAACTGCTTATGGCACAGAGTTCAACGTCTCTACGCGAGGCAAGAATAGCACGGAAATCGTTCTCGTAAACGGCTCTGTAGGTGTAACCCCTTCAGGTAGTTCAGAACAACTCATGCGCCCCAAGCAGAAATGTTCAATAAACGATAATCAATGTCTAATGGAAAATATCGATGTAGAGCCGTACGTTGCTTGGAACACTGGACATTTTGTTTTTGAGGACTGTCAACTTTGGCGATTGATGGATGTACTTTCCCGTTGGTATGGCATGAAGGTACAGTTCCTTAGTGAGCCGAGTCGTGAGATTTTGTTTACTGGAATTCTGAGTCGCTACAATGAAATAAATGCCTCGTTAGAGGCTATTGCCACTGTGGCTGAGGTTGATATTCGTACTGAAGGAAATGTGATAACCATTAAATAAATAAAAGATGCAAGTTAAGACAACTATGAGACGGCTTGTATTGGTCTTGATTCTGTTGGCGGGTACGGCGACTTTGCTGCCCGCTACGGCTCAGACGCTCAAAAACAAGCCCGTGACCTTCACCCTGACTAAAGTTGGAGTGAAGGAATTCTTGGCGGAGATGAAGAAACAGACGGGGCTCGACTTCGTCTGTAGCTCAGAACTTATCAGGCAACTGCCGTTGGTGACAATCAGCGTGAAGGATGTGTCTGCAGAACGTGTGTTGGGCGATGTACTCAAACAGCTAGGGTGCAAATACACCATCAATGGCAGTATCGTCACCATCACCCATCGCGACCAGAAAGGGCGTACCCGCCATATTGAGGGCGTGGTACGTGATGATCAGGGTGAACCACTGCCAGGTGCTGTTGTCAGAGTGAAAGACAAGGGTATACAGACGGTAACGGATAATACCGGTCATTACGTCATCAATGCCCCCACGACAGTCTGTCAGTTGGAGTATGCTTATTTGGGCATGCAGACTCACACGTCAGATTTCGCACAGGGAACGGTTGACATAAAACAGAATATCAGGATGATATCAGACAACCGCCTGAATGAGGTAGTTGTAACAGGTTATCAGACCATTTCGAAAGAACGGGCAACGGGCTCATTTACTATTCTGAAGCATAATGATATCGAGAAACGCCATACTGGAAACCTTTCTTTAGCCCTTGATGGACTTGTAGCCGGTATGCAGAGTGTGGTTGATGGGCGCGGTGGTAAAACCTTCACAATCCGCGGCACCTCAACGATGAATGCTGACTATACCCCTCTAGTGGTCATCGATGGCTTCCCTGTGATGGATAATCCCAGTAGTGGAGCATCGACCAACCCTAATTTGAATGCGTTGGAGCGTATCAACCCAAAGGATATCGAGAGTATCACTTTCCTAAAAGACGCCGCTGCCGCCAGTATCTGGGGAGCGCGTTCTGCCAATGGCGTTATTGTAATCACAACAAAGAAAGGTCAGAAAGATGGACAGTGGACGGTGGAAGGCTCTACACAGTTAACGATTGCTAAGAAACAGAATGTACATCAGCTGACTAATCTTGCTTCTGCTTCACAGACGATTAACTATGAGAAATGGCTCTTTGAGAAGAGTATGATCAGTTCGCCATATTCTCGTAATATCACTAACCTCTATTCAGGACTTACCAAGTCTCAGTTACTTCTATATCAAGGATACAACTGGGGAACAATGGATATGGCTGAGATGAATCGTCAATTGGCAGATTTGGCTTCACTCGACAATACGAAACAAATCAGGGACAATCTGTTGCAACGCCCCCTTCAGAGTATGACCAACGTAGCTCTCAGCGGTGGCATCGGCCAGTGGGGAACGCGGTTCTCGGTAGAGTTTATCCATGAGAAAGGGGATTTTCTGGGTAGTCGCAACAACCAGTGGAAAATGGACTGGCAGAACGAATACCAGATTAATAAATATGTCAGTCTGAATCTGGGGCTGAATCTGGTGAATGACAATCGTCACTCTTCACAAATAGGAATCAGCAATCTGAGTATCCTGTCTCCCTATGAAATGCTACTGAACTCTGATGGTTCTTACGCCTGTCACTTCCACGGCAGTTATAACAGTGATGTGCTCAATATGTTCGACTGGAGTGGATTCACTTATCACAACATGAACTACAACCTGCTTCAGGAGGCTCGAAGTCGTCGGCAGCGAGTGAACAACACCCAGTTCCGCTTGCAGGCTGGTTTACAAGTGAATATTATCGACGGACTGCGCTTTAATTCCAAATTCCAGTTTGAGTCAAGTCGTTATACGCAGAAGCGTACAAACGATGAGGAGAGTTTCTATACACGTTACTATGTGAATTACTACACTCCCGGTGACATGGATGGCAATGCCCTGGGCATCTCTGCTGTACCGGCGGGTGATCTCGTCATCAATGACAAAGGTAAGAATCACAGTAACCTTTTCCGCAACGACCTCACCTTTGATAAAGTTCTGGGAGAAAAGCATGCCATCAATGCCGTGATTGGTAATGAGATTAGTAACTATTACTACGAGTCTTGGACGAATCCCTATCTTTGGGGTGTGACGGCAACCAATGGTGGCACTGTTGGTCAAGAAGGCTATGTTGATACGATGGATGGCTCTCAGAGCAGCATCATGGGTGTGCCTCAAAATGGTAAGGAGCATGTCTATGACTCATGGAATCACAACCGTTTCGTATCGTTCTATGGTAATATCGCCTATATGTTTGACGACCGTTATGGTGTGTCGTTCTCTGCTCGTAGCGATGCCTCAAACCTAATAACTTCGAAACCAAAATATCGCTGGAGCCCCCTCTGGTCAGTGGGCGCGATTTGGAACTTGGCCAATGAGTCGTGGCTGAGTAAAACTGATCTGGTAAATCGCCTGACGCTACGTCTCACCTATGGCCAAAACGGAAATGCTGCCACGGCATCTTCTGCGCATACAACGGTCAGTATCTCCTCATCAAGCGTTGACGAGTGGACAGGACAGTACCCTGGCAGTATCTACGACTACGGTAATCCTACCCTGCGCTGGGAGAAGACCGCTATCACGAATATTGGCCTGGACTTTGCTTTGTTGAATAACCATTTGTTCGGTTCTGTTGATGTCTATAACAAAAAGAGTACTGACGTGTTAGGTTCTGTGAATATCGCTGCTGTCAACGGTACGTCGTCGGCTTCCTTCAATAATGCAGAACTGACCAATAAGGGTATCGAACTCTCGTTGGGTGCTCAAGGGGCTATTGGCGATTTTACGTTGAGCGGCAACCTGACGTATAGTTATAATAAAAATGAAGTTACGAAACTGTATACGGAAATAAATAATGTGAGCGATTTCCTCAATTCCAACTATATTCCAGGCTATGCCATGAGCCCGATTTTTACCTTTGAGTACGGCGGTTTGAATAATGGAGTACCTTGTGTGCTTGATACAGAAGGCAATAAGTATAGCATCAATGATGAGTCGCTGTTCTATCTGCCCTGGAAAAGTTTGCTTCACTATCAGGGTACGACGATTGCTCCTCATACGGCAGGATTGAATTTTACCGTACAATGGAAAACCATCTCGCTGAGTGCCTATATGAATGGTCGCTTTGGTGGTAAGATGACAATGCCGCAGTTCAACTATAATTATATCACCAGTTGGGGTGAAAAAAGCAATGTACTTGCTCAGGTTGGTGATCTGATGGACTCTTCGGGCAGTGTGATTACCACTCCGACGAACATGATGCCACTGCCCACCGTCGATGACGATGGGAACCCCATCAGCCTGATGAGCTACTCGGGGTGGAGCATGTACCCACGTTCACTCAACATGGCTGTGGAGGATGCCTCCTATATCTACCTGAGTGAGATAGACCTGAATTATCAGTTGCCTCACAAATGGCTCACTGGACTCTGGCTGAAAGATGTGTCCGTATTTGGAAAACTGGAAAATGTCGGGCTCATTTGGGCGGCCAACTCCAAGAACTATCATCCAGACTATCTGCCTGGCAGTTACCGTCCGGAACTGACATGTACAATCGGCGCAAGTATCAAATTTTAAACAGTATCAGATATGAAGAAAATTATATATTCCATAGTTGTCTCAATGATATTTGTCGCTTGTAACGACTATCTCGACACGGTGCCGAGCAAAGGGGATAATGAGGTAATCAACCGTTCTGAGCAGATTGAAGCCCTTCTCAATAATAGCAGCATCTTTAATGCCAAAACATCTGTTGTTGTTTCATCCTCAGACGACATCGGTCTGACAATTGACATGTTAGATCAGATTGGCTGGCTCTCGGAAAGTTATTTAGGAGGACTGGTTTTCTCTGTTGACGATATTGCCAACAATCAGTGGGGTGATGAAGTTTGGGAGGACGGTTTCAAGAAGGTCTTTACGGCCAACCTTATCCTAAATGACCTCGACAATGTAGAGGATCTGAACGACCAGTCACGGCAGGCTTACATCGCTGAGGCCCGATTCATGCGGGCTATGGCCAACTGGAACTTGGTGCAGACTTACTGTGTGCCTTATGCTCAGGAGAACCTTAACGAACTTGGTCTGCCGCTGAAACAGTCAACGGACTATGAAGAGTCCATGATACGCTCATCCATCCAGGATACATACGCCTTTATTTTAGCCGATCTTCAGGCAGCCCTTGAGACACCTGTCAGTGATGTTGATCTACGATGGCGAGTCAGCAAACCTGCCGTGCAGGCCATGCTGGCACGCTACTATCTCTTCACACAGGATTATGCTCAGGCTGCGCAGTATGCCCAGGAGGCTCTAAAAAGTACAAAGGCAACTCTGCAAGACTACAACTCCCTGAAACTCGTTGAAAACAATCTCTGGAATCCTTCCAGTGGAAAGGAAAATAAGGTTTATTATTCCGAACTGTATCAGTATGCCCCCAACCAGATGGCTGACTACCAGGAGAACTACTATTCACAGTATTTCGCTGTCAACAGCGGCAACTATCTGATTCCCTCAGAGAGTCTCATTGCTCTCTATGATCAGGAGAACGACCTGAGATTCAAGCAGTTCTTTGTGAGATATGGACTATGGGATACGGGATTGAGTGGTTTCGGAGACGATATCCTTTATTGTAAGTTTAAACACTATATCAGTGGCGATGAGGTACAATCGGGTCCCACCGTTCCTGAAATGCTACTGACAGCCGCTGAGGCACTGGCCCGACAGAATAAGGTCTCAGAGGCCATGCAGTACTTGAATAAGTTGCGTCGTGCCCGTATTCGTCAGGGGGCTGAGCTGGTAGACTTGTCTGCTGACAGTCAGGATGAGGCCATCAGTCTGATTCTTGAAGAGCGCCATCGTGAGATGCCCTTTGTGATGCGCTGGTTCGATATCCGCCGCCTGGCTTTTAACGAAACCACTGCTGACGATGTGACGGTAGAGCGCACTTTCTACGCAGCATCCAACAATGTTATTGACTATAGCATGGTTTACAAATACACCCTACCTGTTAAGTCGAAGCGCTACGCTATTCCCCTCACCAACCTCGAAATCACCCGTAGTGGTAATCAGTTGGTGCAGAACAACTACACCGCCGGCGATATCCTAAAGGAGAAAGTTGAAATCAATAAAGACGAAGATGATGAAAGAAATGAAGAAGATTGGAATTATGATGAATAGATTCTACTATATTTCAATGTTTGTGCTACTGGCAACTCTCTCTCTTACAACCAGTGCACAGAAGAATCAGAGTGAGCGTTTTACGATTCCTAATACCTATGATGCTCAGGCTCTGATGGAATATATGATAGCTCAGTTGCCTGAAACAGACTTTGTGAATGGCAATGACTATTTCAGGGAAATGCTGAAAGTAGCTGACCAAAAGTTGGAAAATGTAGAGTGGCGTGAGCGCATCAAAGGCTTTATCGCTACCGACCTGATACAGATGACGACCACCGAGGATCCCAAGCCTATCCTTGATATGTATCTAGCTGCCAGTTCCACAGACTCTATCCGTCAGAAGGTGCGGAATGCCTATGAAGAAAGTGTCCGCCAGAATAGTGCCCTCTATTCTGGCAAACCAGCTCCCGACTTCACATTTACTGATGAAAAAGGAAACATACTTAAACTGACTGATTTCCGTGGCAAATTGCTGTTTATAGACATCTGGGGAACATGGTGCGTGCCCTGCATTGAGGAAATACCTTTCATAGAAAAACTCCAGCAGCGTTACAACCATTGCAGCGACGTACATATCATGAGTATTGCATGTGATAAGAAACGCGAGCGTTGGACGGCTTTCCTTGCCAAACATCCCACTTCATGGCATCAATATCTGGTTACGCCCGAGGGCGATGAAGTGCTCGATAGCACCTATCACGTGATAGGTATTCCACGTTTTATCATCGTCGACAGGCAAGGCCGTTTCATCACATCCGATGCGATGAGACCGTCTTCCCCTGAATTCAATGATTATTTCGATAAACTCGTAAAGAGTAAATAACATGAGATTATTTTCCATCGAAAAAAATTAAATTTCTTAATTATGGAAATTTAATCTACTCTACTTGAAAAGGAGATTAGCAGTGATGCTAGTCTCCTTTAAGTGTATTTATGATTACCGATAATATCACTGACAATGTCATCGATGATATTAGATATATTTGATAACCGGCACATCTAAACATAAAAACACTAGCACATGAATAGCACAACTAATTATAAACAAGAGTTAAAAGAATAGTTAAAATATATGAAGTTTTTTTTATTTCGATAATTAATATTTACTTTAGCATGTCCCTTTTGAGGAACGTTTTTTGCCGATAAATACAAATTAACCGACAATAATTAAATATAAAAAAAACACCAAATTGCATCTCTGAAATCAGTTATGAAAACCTCAAATTTAATTATTTCCCTTTTGGTCATATCGCCTGTAACTCTGTCTGCTCAGGAACAAAAGATTGAGGGAATTGTTTACGATGACAACGGAAATGTCGTTGAATTTGCGAATGTAGTGCAAGTCGATTCTTGTATGCATTTTGTTACAGGAACAACAACGTCCCCAAAAGGAACTTTTTCTTTACCCATTCAAAGAAAGAAAAACACAGGTTATCTTATAACTTCTTATGTAGGTATGTCGTCTGACACCATCAGTTTAGCGAAAACATTTCAACAGCCTCTACATATTATTTTGAAAAATAAATCAACCGAGATAGGAGAAGTTGTCGTGAAAGGAAAGCGCAGTCTTTTTAAAAATGAAAATGATATCATTACTGCAAATGTTCAAAACACGATTTTAGCTAAAGCTGGCTCGCTGGATAATTTAATGAATCAAATACCATTTGTCTCAGGTGGTGGCGGCGAGTACAATATATTTGGTCGTGGTGGGGCTGTTGTTTATTTAAACAATAGTAAAGTTTACGATGCAAATATCCTTAAGACCATCAACTCTGACCGGATAAAAAAAGTGCAGGTGATTACAAATCCCGGATCTCGGTATTCTTCAGATGTGAAGGCGGTTATCAAGATATTTACAGTTGACAACCCAGATGGATTGGGAGGAAATGCATATACAAGTATTACTAAAGGTAGAAAATTCTCCAACAATGAGGGTGCCTCTGTAGTGTATAATTCCGGTAAGTGGCAACTCACAGGAGGAATAGGTCATGCCAACTATAAAACTCAGGAATACACCGAGGATAGAACTTCTGTTATTAGCGAGCCTAATCTATTGTATACCAATAATACGACATTAGACTATGACATGACTTTTCTTGATGGTAACTTAGGCATTACCTATCAACCTTCAGCGCGGCAAACCATTGGCTTCAATACAAGGATTACAAAATATGAGCATAACCATACTATTGATGATGCTATAATTAATCATTACACGGATGGGGTTAATGATTTTCATACAGATGGAGTAAATAAATCAAAAAATGTCCCGATTCAATGGCTTACGAATACATTTTACACTCTTTCTCTTGGCAAGACAAGACTTGACTTTACGGATGATATCTTAGTCGGAACGCAGAGTAGAAAACTATTCTACGGGGAACAAAATGATGTAGAGGTCTCAACGAAAAATAAGTCTCATTATTTGATGAACTCCTTTGTTGCAGACATCAATACTCCGATAACAACCAAAGTCTCTCTTAATTATGGCGGAGAATTCACCTATTCACGCTATAAACAAACTTTCGATTTCAATGAAAATAATATCGAAACAGAAATGAAAAATGCGGAGAATAAAAATGAACAAATTCTTGGAGCTGCTTATGCGAATCTAAATACCCAGATAGGGAAATTCTCCATGAATGCAGGATTGCGTTATGAATATGCTAGCTGGCAGTATTTTGTCGGAAATATGAAGCAGAAATCTCAAAGTCGTGATTATAATGATTTGTTCCCATCATTGAATATATCCTATCATCCAAATGATGTCTCTAATATTTCTTTGGGCTATAGACAAACCGTCAGAAGACCTAACTATGGTGAACTGAATGATAACATAGAATATCAAAGCCGCTACTACTATGTCCAAGGAAATTCCAAGTTAGATTATTCTTATACGAATTCTATTAATATGTTAGCATCGTACAAGAACTTACGCTTGATAGGTTCATTAGATTTCGTTAATGATGATATCGCCATGAAGAGAAGTTTATTGGGAGAATCAAAAGATATCGTATTGTCTCAAGCAACAAATATTTCAAATTATAAACGATGGAATGTTGGAGTAAACTGGTGGCAACATTTTGGTATCTATACGCCGTACCTTGAGATTGGATTAGGTGGGCAAACTTTCTCATATACCTATATGGATACTCCTTATCATTTCAATCATCCATATGTGAATTTCAAAGTGCATAATACTTTCGAGTTGAAAAATGACTTTAGTATCACGCTGTTTGTAGACTACTATGGCAAGAACTATTCTCTCTTTAGGGAGGTTACGGAACAATGGAACACTCAACTCTCTCTTTCAAAAAATATAAAAAGCTGGTTTTTCGAATTATCAGTCAATAACGTTTTGTGCCCTCGCTCACGTACTAGCACGACACGATGTGATTGGATAAATGATGCTTCATACAGCAATAGGGATAACAAAAATGTTTTCCTTTTGGTTTCTTATTCATTTAATTATAAACAAAAAAGACATCAAGCAAATACGAAGTCAAATGAAATACGTCGATTCTAATAAACATAATATGATGAAAAATTCAATAGTTATCATGCTGGCTGCCCTTCTGTTATCAGGATGTGCAAACTCGAATTTCGATTTTACAGACTCTTCAGAGTTAAGTATTCAAGAGAATCCATATGAGATTATCAATTCTAAAACGAATATTAAATATCCGCTGAGGGAAGATTTACTGTCTCCGAATTATACAGGTGGTTATAAGTTGAATTTTATTAACCAATCGAATTATAATCATCAGTATGCAGCTTATGATTTAATTAAAGCAAGCATCAACCAATTGCCATTTAAGAACAAAAGAGTAGAATTCGTATTTGCAGATAAATTCATGGTTTTAAGACTTGACAAAGATAATCATGAATGGGCACCTAACTATTCTTTGAATATCAAGAGTGACTGTGTCGTAGAATTACCAGGTGAGTGGAATAGTAATCGTAAATTGCAGAATGAAGATTTTTGGCGTAACCTTATCATTTCGCCATCGAAAAAGCGAGTGTTATGCGTTGACCGCGTAATGCTGAAAGGAAATTACTACGCTATTGTTTATATTATCCAATCAGATAAAAAGAGTTACCCTTTCCCTGCTCTATATCACTGGGACGCAACACAACCAGAGTTGCTCCCTAACACCTGGATAACTCTTGAGGGGTTTGCTGATATGACTAGAAAAATAATAGTAGCTAATCGATAAAGGGAGGGGATGTGTAAAACGAAAAGAGGTTGTGTCTGCTACTTTTGACACAACCTCATACATATCTTACAATATAAGAAAGAACTGTAGCTCTCCCCTACATATAATATTTATTATTCCTCAACTGGAGAAAAGTCTCCCTTTCCTACTCCACAGAGCGGACATACCCAATCATCTGGAATGTCTTCAAAAGCTGTGCCAGCTGCAATACCACTATCAGGATCACCTACTTTTGGATCATAAATGTAACCACACACATTACATACGTATTTTTTCATAATGTTTTGAATTTAAGGGTATAATACTATTTTTATTAATCTCATTATTGCAAATATAAAAGATTTTATTAATAAGTGCAGAAAAAAAGTGTTAAATAATAAATAAACGATATAAATGTTTTATATCTTTGCATAACATTAACTCATCATTACTCATATAAAAAGAATATTACGATAACATCATGTACGCTCTATATCATCTTATCTGGAGTGTTGTCGGCATTGCGTGGTTGTTAAGTATACTATGCATTAACAAGATGTATGCACAGACATATCGGTTACGAAAGGTAAACGACAGTCTATCTTATTTACAACTCCAAACCGACTCGTCACTCCATGAGTGGCCACTGCCCTATCCGATATATCAAATGCAAACGGCTGATATAGACAATAACGGTACAGAAGAAGTTCTTATCGGAGTGGTCAAAGGTACCCGATTCTATCCCCAGAAAGCTCGAAGGCTCTTTATCTTTAAGAATGTCAATGGTAAAATTCGACCAATGTGGCTAGGATCCCGTCTGGCCGGTAGTCTACAAGATTTTAGATGTGTAAATCATCATATCAGAAGTTTGGAGAAACGGGGGGATAAATGGTTGGTTGCCGAGTTTAAAATGGGACCATTTGGTCCTTCCTTTATCAGATATCTGATTTACGATACTACAGAACAAGAAGCTAAAAAACAATTTAAACGATAATAGTTATGAGAAAACTAAATGCTACTATTCTCACGCTGACCATACACCTCATACTGGGTGTAACCGCAATGGCACAAGGGATTATACTCCCAGGGAAAGCCCACATCAATGTAGAAAAACTGAAAAAAAGCATTGATCTAAATATGGATTTAAGTCAGCTCAATGTATGTGAACTGCGAGTTGTCCGCAATGCCTTCGCAGCCCGACAAGGCTATTGCTTTAAAGATGCTACTCTTCGAGGAGTCTTCAGTAGCACTACCTGGTATAACGATACCATGATGGGACGATTCTTTCGAGAAGATGGCGGTCAAAAACTGCCTTATCATTACTCAAAGGCTGAAATGGACTTTATCAATAGGGCTAAACAGCGTGAAGAGGAACTCTTAAAGAAAAATTTTGTCGCGTCTAACGGTTATCAAGTAAATCTAGATAACCTCATCAATCCTTTCCAACTGGATAAAAGACCTGACAATCTGATGGACAAGCTCGGCCGATACGGCTTTGCTGTCTCACCGGCAAATTATGACCAGCTGTTTCATATTTACGAGAATAATGATTATCGTACTTTCCCTTCTTTTATTACAACCGATTTATTTTTGCAACTTTATCATCTTTACTTCGATTGTGTTTTAAGAGATATCGAACAGCAAAGGCTGTATCCTGCTTTACAGAAACTTTGTCTACTCGGATTCGAGTATTTCGATAAAGCACAATGGAAACAAGCCAATACCAATCTGAAAGCAGGCAGTAAGGAAGCGTTTGAAATCATAGACGATGCTGAATGGTGCAAAACCTATTTTGCAATAGCTCTAGAGCTCTTGAAAGGAACGGCTCCTGAATATGTCAATTTCAAGTCGTATCGCCTCAACGAAAAATACTTACAACTGGCTAAAGAGGAATATTTACATGCCAACAGCAATAGTGATTATCCTAGTCTGTTTCTCGGACCAGACTATTACAACATCAACTTCGCTTACAGTCTTTTTCGTCCACGTGGACACTACATGCGAACAAAGAATCTAGAGTATTACTTCCGGACAATGATGTGGCTGCAAACCATACCGATGGCTGCCGACTATGTAGAGCAAATGCGTAGAGCAATTCTGTTGGCTCAGGCTCTAGAAACACCAGCTATCAAGAACGCATACCAAACCATTGCGGAACCAATAACCTATCTGATGGGAAAACCTGACCATGTGACCATAGAACAGGTGGGGATAGAATGGAATAAACTTGGTCAAAAATTGAGTAATAAGAAAGCCGTTCGCAAAGTAAGTAACATTATCAAAGTTCTAGCCGATAAGCAGATTCGTATACGTCCTCTATTCCAAAAAACAAGTATTTACAAAATTAATCTGATGCCTCAACGCTATCAACCGGATGCCGAGGTTATGCTGAAAATGGTAGATAACAAAACTTTTCCATGTAAACGAGAACAACCAAACGGATTGGATATCATGGCCTCGATGGGATGGGAAGCCGCTGAGAATATTCTTCTCAACGAACTTCAAGAAGCTCAGAAATGGAAGGGATTCACGACAGCATTACAAAGCGCCAAACAAGTGATGCAGACCGTCCCTTGGGAGGCTACAATGACGAATCAGTGGCTCCATATACTCCCGACACTTAGCAAGACTCAAGGTATGCCTTACTTCATGCAGTCACCTCAATGGCAGAAAAAATGCCTGAATAGTGCATTGGCTTCCTGGGCGGAACTGAAACACGACGCTATACTTTATGCCAAACAACCTGCTGGGGCTGAATGTGGAGGTTACGGACCTGACGATCCTATCACCAAAGGCTATGTAGAACCAAATACTTATTTCTGGGAAAATGCTATCGCGTTACTTGATAAGACAGCAAACTTTTTCAAACAGTATAACATGTATACCGAAAAAGTACAAAATGTGACTGAGAGAATACGCGAAAACATGGAATTCTGCCTGAAAATCAGTGAAAAAGAACTGAAAGGAATCGAGCCAACCGACGAAGAGTATGATAACATCAAGGTGATGGGTAGCACTGTGGAATATATCTCCATGGACCTGCTACGACAAAATGAAGAAATACAAGATTGGAATGATATCGTGGGAGCAGACAAGAAAGTCTCGATTGTGGCAGATATCTTTACCAGCAATGGCGATAATATCGAAAACAAACATGTCGTCTATGCTGGTGTTGGACCAGCTTATGAAATCTATGTTGTCGTAGAAATCGGAGGTAAGCTATACCTTACCCGCGGAGCTATTCTTTCTTATCGGCAACTGAATATGCCTTCAGACCTTCCTCGACTTACAGACGAAGAATGGCAAAAAGAGCTGGAGTCTAATCCAAACAAATTTGTTCCAGAATGGATGCAAGAGATTAGTCTGCCTTCACTAAATATGGTAAAAGAAAATGAAGAGATATTTTATAGCTCTGGCTGTTAGCTTATTCGGGGGCCTAGCCTCTATTCAGGCCAAGGTCTCTGCAGACAGTCTTCGAATTATTCTTACCGGCGATATTTTGCTAGATCGCGGTGTGAGACAAATTATTGAACATGCTCCATCGATCGAAATTGCTTTCAACAAACTGCTTGATATTCGCACGGATAGCCTGTTTCATCATGCAGAAAGGGTTATCGGCAATCTCGAATGTCCAGCAACCTCTATCAAACAGCCAGTTTTCAAACGTTACATGTTTCGGGCAGAACCAGAATGGCTTGGCCAATTAGCTCGACATGGCTTCACACATATCAACCTGGCTAACAACCACAGTATCGACCAAGGCAGAAAAGGACTGACTGATACACAAATGCAAATCAAAAAATACGGGATGATTCCTCTTGGAGCCGGACTAAATATGGAAGAAGCCCTTCAGTCCGTCTGCATTGCCGAGTATCCCCGTAAAGTATGGTATATCAGTAGACTCAAGATGCCACTTGAAAATTTTGCCTTTCTTACCGACCGGCCTTGTGTGGCACAAGAATCTATTGACTGTATGGTACAACGAATAGCATTATTACGAAAACAAGATCCAGAAGCCTATATTATCGTAAGTCTGCATTGGGGACAGGAACACACACTAACCCCAACGCTCAACCAACGCAGACAGGCCCACCAGATTATCGATGCCGGAGCCGATATTCTGGTGGGCCATCATACCCATACGCTGCAAACGATAGAAAATTATCATGGACATTCTATCTACTACAGCATCGGAAATTACATATTTGATCAACAAAAGAATCTGAACAGCAAAGCATGTATGGTAAAAATTGTGGTGAAACCTCAAGATGCAGAAGTAAGCACCATACCTGTAAACATCATGAAATGCTGTCCCAAGATGTTGTAATTCCCTTTACAGTTTCATCGATATAACTTATTGTACAATCGCTTCAACAAGATAATATACAAGAGGTATGGTTACAAAGAAAATACCAATGAAGTCGATATAGGCTCCACTCTTGATCATCTTGGTTATTGGAACATAGCCACTGGCATACACGATAGCATTTGGCGGAGTTGAAACTGGAAGCATAAAACCTAATGATGCTGACAATGCTATGGCCACCGATACTGGAACAGGACTAAAGCCAGCACTAATAGCTGCAGTGATGGCAAGAGGACCGATCATGTTAGTAGCTGCTGTATGCGAAGTAAGTTCAGACAATAACAACGCCATTACTGCAAATACAGCGATGAGAACAAGCTGGTTATTGCTGCCACCAATTCCTGCAATAATGATATTGCCGATCCACTCACTCAAACCGGTGGTATACATCATTCCTCCCATGGTAAGTCCACCACCAAAGAGTAACAAAGTACCCCACTCTACGCCATGCACTGCATCTTTCCATCCTAATGTACGTTGACCAGTTCCATGCTTTATAGGCAGGAAGAAAAGCAACAATGCTCCTACCATAGCAGCTACGGACTCTGGAATATATTTATTATACGATTTAAGAATCTCACTATCAGAACCTAAACAGATGCTCAGTATGCCCGGTGCAATCCACAGAATAACAGCCGTAGAAAAAGCGATAATTGTATTCTTCTGGGCACGAGTCCATGGACCAAGTTCGTCTACCTTACTCTGAATAAACTCATGTGCACCCTCGATATGATCACAATCTGACGGATACAATCTACTCAGTACTACATAGGCGATAACGAAGTAAATAATCATCGCTATAAATCCCCAAATCATCCACTCAAAGAAGCCGATATGTATCTGTACCATCTCATCCAAGAACCCCATCATAATCAAGTTAGGTGGAGTTCCGATAGGCGTAAGCACACCGCCTACAGAACATGCATAAGCCGTCATCAACATCAGGCCTGTGGCATACTTATAATTGTGTAAGTCTATATGCTTGCCATTAGCGGCTTGCATCTCACGAATCGCTTCGAGTAAACCCAAAGCGATAGGGAACATCATCGCTGCTGTAGCAGTATTACTAATCCAACCGGAACAGAGCATACAAGCCAAACCGATGGCTAAGAAAATGCGCCTTGGATTATCTCCTACCCACTTCATCGACACAATGCCATAAGCAATACGTTTATCGAGTCCATTTACCATCATAGCCTTCGCCAATATAAAACCTCCCATAAAGAGGAAAATAATCGGACTTGAAAAGGCTGCAAAGGCCGATTTGACTGGTGCTACGCCTGTAAGGACGATCAAGATAGGTGCAAGCACTGATGTTACGGGGATAGGAATAGGTTCGGTAATCCACCATGTACCAATCAGTGCAAGAATGGCAAGCAAATGATGTGCCTCCGGACTTAATGCTTCAATAGGTATAAACCAGGTAAACAAAGCCAAAACTGGCCCCACAATAGAACCTATAATACGTCTCTTTTTATCAAAAGAAGATCCTGAATTTGGTGCCGGATTCACAGTTGCATTTATGTGTTTCTCACTCATAAGCTAAAATTTAAGTTTATAATGCGACAATACACGCAAAAAAATCAGTTACGTTTGATACGATTTGTAGTTTAATGCGTTCTTATGAATAAATACAAACTTAGTAATTTTTAATGATAATGTAAGAGATAAGCAAAGTTTTTCTTGTTAATTATTGTTAACCAATAAAATCCTATGATATACATATTAACTCAGACAAACAGAAAATACCCCTGCACAAAGCCGCAAAAATTGCGTTTTATGCAGGGTTGATAAATTCTTGTAAGTTATATATCTGAAGTTTTTATTTCAAATGTGACCAAAACACATCATTTCGAAGTTCATTTACTTCCAACAATCTTTCTAAGGGCGATAACTAACTTATCCACATCTTCACGAGTATTGTAAAGAGCGAAAGTTGGACGAACGCTCATTTCATAGCCCAAAGCACGCAACGCTGGTTGGGCACAGTGATGTCCAGCACGGACTGCAATACCTTCTTTGTCCAACAAGGTTCCTGTTTCAGGTACTGCGATACCATCAAGTACAAAGCTAACCACCGAGACACGATGTTTAGGGTTGCCGATAAGTGTGAGTCCTTTGATTTGAGCCAATTGCTCTCTTGCATATTCTGTCAATTTATGCTCATGAGCTTCGATATTACGGATACCGAGGTGACGTACATAATCAAGAGCAGCACCCAGACCAATAGCGTCTGCCACATTAGGTGTACCAGCTTCGAAACGAGCTGGTGGCACATTATATTCCGTATGCTCTATAGTAACGTCTGTAATCATGTTTCCTCCACCCTGCCACGGTTGCATCTTGTCGAGGATATCTTTGCGCCCATAAACCACTCCGATACCATTAGGACCATAAATCTTATGCCCACTGAACACAAAGAAGTCAGTACCGAGCTGTTGCACATCAACCGGCGTATGAGCAATAGACTGTGCACCGTCTATCAGCACAGGGATATTATGCGAGTGAGCGATTTCAATGATACGCTTTACATCGTTGATAGTACCAAAGGTATTATTCACATGGCCCACGCTGACAAAACGCGTACGAGGTGTTATGAGCCGTTCGAACTCCGAGAGTACCAAGTCGCCATTCTTGTCTGTCGGTATGGCCTTCAATGTACACCCTTTCTCCTGACAAATACGCTGCCAAGGCACAATATTAGCATGGTGGTCGAGCTCGCTAACAATAACTTCATCGCCAGGTGTAAGATACTGTCTACCATAAGTTTGCGCCACAAGATTAATCCCCTCAGTGGTGCCACGAACAAAGATAATTTCTTCAGAACTAGCAGCATTAATAAAGTGCTGCACCTTTTCGCGAGCTTCCTCGTAAGCATCAGTGGCACGAGCTGCCAACGTGTGGGCACCGCGATGAATGTTCGAATTATACGTCTTATAATAATCCGAAATTTTATCGATGACTTGCAGAGGTTTCTGCGTCGTGGCGCCGTTATCGAGCCATACCAGGTCATGCCCATTCACTTGCTGATTGAGCACGGGAAAATCCTTCTTGATTTCCTCAGAATTCAGGGTATCGACCTCTTCATAGTGCAAAGTTCGGAGTTTATCCGACTCTGGAATACCGATACCGAAACCATTGTCTTGAGGAAGCGTTGTCGTGACCGACTGTTCAGCAGGACTCGAGACTGTTGTATCGTATAGTCCTATCAATGCTGATAAATTCAGTTTTTCATCAGGAATAACAGTCCTTCGCTCGCTTTGCCACTCCTCGGGACAATATTTCTGAGCCACCTGGCGAAGTAACTCGAAGCCAGAGTCATCAATATTATATCCACTTATATTATTGATATCAATCATTATTTCTCTATTTTGTTACGATATTGGTAGTCATGATAGTAACCTACCTCTACGTTCTCAAGAACAGCGATAGCATCGTCGGTGAGTGCGGCGAGCGAGAAATACTTGGTAAGCAAGTAAGAAGCTACACCAAACTTATCGAGACCCATCAAACGGGCACTGAGCGATGGTGCTATTTCACCAGGGATACCACTCTGATGTAAACCGATAACGCCCTGATTCTGCTCACCGGTACGCACTAGAATAATCTTTGTCGTGCCTACACCACGCCCTGTTAGATATTGTCCTTCAACTTCTACCTTATCACTCGGAATCAGTGGAACACCACGCCACAAAATAACCTTTGTACCGAAAAGGTCGGTGGTCACAGGAGGAACTCCTCGCCAAGTACATTCGCGTTCGAAAGCCGCGATTGCACGCGGATGAGCTATAAAGAATGCAGGTTCCTTCCACACAAGACTCAATAACTCGTCTAAATCGTCTGGCGTAGGTGAACCGTAGCGTGCCGAGATACGGTAAGCAGGATTTACAGCTGAAAGCAGACCGAATTTTTTATTATTGATGAGCTCCCATTCCTGACGTTCCTTTATACTTTCAATGGAGAGGCGCAACTGTTCCTCCAACTGGTTGTAAGGATTGTTATAAAGGTCACTAACACGAGTGTGTACTCGAACTACGGTCTGCAGGGTATTAAGACTATACTCTGTAGGATTCTCTTCATAGTCAATATAGGTCTCAGGGATAACGTTATCCTCTTCATGACCGCTCAACAGGTCAATATGCTTCTCACCATTATCGTTAACAGAAGCCTTCAGGCGCAACTGCTTATCGACAGCCTTATTGAAAGTTTCACGAAAATCGGGAACTTCTTTAATAACCTTGATGAGTTCATTCAGTTTCAAGCCAAGAAACGTTGTAGGCGTGACTGCACGAACACTGACTGTTGATATCTGCTCATCGAGAATGTCAGCCTCTCCAAAATACTCACCGTCGCCCAAGAGAGCTATTCGGAGATCTTCGCCATGAGGACCCTTGCTGATAACTTCAGCTTGTCCACTTGCCACGATGAAGAAACGCTGCTTATCCTTACCTTCTTCCACGAAAAATTTATCTACATTCACCTCCTTCGTCTCGAAAGAATTTACCAAGCGGTCTAATGTTTCGTCATCGAATTCTGAAAACAGCGGAATGGCTTTCAAATCCTTGGCCGTAAATGACGGTTGACCGTAGACGAACTGAATAGGCAAACGGTCATTCTTACGAAGCTCTACCTTCGTTCGGTTTACGCGGAAAGTACCGCCGCTCACCTGCACCCAAGGTAATAGTTTAAGTAACAAACGAGGAGTGATACTGCCCATCTGTGGAGCAGTCTTAGTAGTAGTAGCCAGTCTTCTGGCGGTAGCAGTAGTCACACTGCGCTGTAGATTTGATTCTGCCATGTCCTTTTATTTTTTAATGATTACTTTATGAGTAGTCCCTTCCACGTGTTCTACGGAAAGTACGTTATAACCTTGTTCTTTTGCGTTGCGCGGAACATTATCGAGAGGTTCACCCTCAGCCAGTAAAACTTCAAGAATATCACCCGGACTGAGTTTTGATAGTTCAATCTTTGTTTTTACGAAGGTCATCGGGCAATGCTCCTTCGTAATGTCTAGTGTTTTTGTTGCCATAAATGTATTTCCGATTTATCATTGGGTTAAATGAATAATGTTCTTCCGCCTTCAGAAAGTTTCAAGAACGTTGCTACGCCAAGTACATCCTTCACTTCAGAGATAAAATCCTCTTTTTTCAAGCCAAGCACGTGCATGGCCATCTCGCAAGCATAGAGATTGATACCGAGTGCTTTAGCAGCCTCAACAAGTTCTTCAAGTGTCGCAACATTATTTTTTCGCATCAGATAGCGGAATATCCTGGGACCTATACCACCAAAATTGAAACGGCTTGTTGGGGTCACCTTCAGACCGCCCATCATGAAGCCGAATAACTTCGTTAATCCGTTTCCGCCCACGAACGAACGTCCCTGCTTTTTCTTAATCGCATCCAGCCCCCAGAACGTGAAGAAGATGTTTACTTCGTAACCCACTGCTGCCGCACCTGTTGCTAAGGTGAATACTGCAGTTAACTTGTCGAAATCACCGCTAAAAGCGATAATGCTTAGTTTTTTTTTCAATTCAGGATTCATAATTCGCAATTTATAATTATAGGGTGTACTTATTCTGATCAATACTCTATTACAACGGCAAAGGTACAGTGATTCCGGGGTATCTACAATAGCCCATTTGTGGCATTTTAGATACCCATGATATAGTATACCATGTACCATCCATAAGGGAGTATGTGGGGAGGGAAAAAATGAGATATAGCTACTAAGAAAATGTACTATAAATCTAATTCCATGATAATATCGCAACGGTCATAAGTGCTACCGTCCAAAGAAACTTCTTTGAATCCTAAATTTCGATAAAGATGAATGGAAGCAGCCAAATGGGTGTTTCCTTCCAGATAAAGTCTTTTGGCACCCAGTTGACGGGCATATTCTATGAGAGCCAAACCCAACTTGTACCCGATGTGTTTTCCTTGAGCTTTAGGTGAAACGGCCATTTTGGCCAACTCATATATATTCTTTTCTGGATGATTGATTAGCGCGCAACATCCCACAACCTTACCACAACTGTCATCAATAGCAAGAAATATCTGTCCACCATTGTCCAAGATGTAGCTATCGATATTGGCAAAAGTCCGAAGGTCAGACTCCTCCAAACGGAAGTAAGTCTCGATCCACTCTTTGTTCAAGCGAATGAAATCAGCCTGATACTGCTCATGATATGTCTTTATCGTAATCATTTCTAACTTTTTAAACTATTTATCCCGTATCGGTTACATACTTGCAGGGATAAAATATACATTACGAGTGTAAAGTTAATGATTTTCTATAGCTTATGTCAGATTATGCTCATAAAAACATTTATAAAAGCCATTTCAAACCGCAGAATACCTAACTTATGCGAGGAAAAAATCAAATTTTCACATGAATAAAGCAACCTCTCTTGATACGCAACTTGCGTAATATTAAATTACGTCGAACACACATGAATTTAGTATATAAATATTACAATTCTATTAAAAAAACAAAACAAAATATTTTTATATTATTTTATTTATTACTACTTTTGCAACAAAATACGAAAGTATGGCTATATATTATAGCTAAACCATAAAAATATTTACTAAGAGCAATTACCAAATCAGAGATAACAATATGAAAAAATGCTTACTTCTATTCGTTTTTGTCCCGTTGTTTACAATTTATAATAGATAGAAACGATGAATTACAGTAGATTTGAATACATATTAAATGCTATACATTATTGTATTTGGCGCGGTGATATAAAATCTGGAATTGTTATTGATAAAGTTATTCATGCTCTTCTTTCTCCCATACCAAAGTATCTTTTTACGAAGGAATATAAAAAGAAATATTACGAACGTTTTCCTAGAGAAAAGAAGTTACTGGATAAATATTTATATGACAAAGAAAACGGATTTTATATCGGGAGGGCGAACTATATATTTGGCTTTTTATATTCTGGATACCCCTGTTTTTTTTCGTTTATTTTAGGTGGTCTAGAGCTTCGTTTTTTTGAAGACAAATATCCTTTGTTGAATATAATTTTATTAGGTATCCCAATTGGAATAGGATATATCCCAGCGTACAGAGCAGTCTTTACCAAAGATAAATATCTGAAGTATTATAAAAAGTTTGAAAAAAAAGATGCATCGTGGCATAAGAAATGGAAATGGATTACCATCGCTTTTTTCATAGGTTCTTGGATTATGATGGCTATGGGTTGGGCTGTCGCCATGTGGGGTATATTATTACTTTAAAAGCTGCTATTGTTGTCAGCTGATTAGGATCAAATTGTATTGATTATTTCTATGCCTTGACAAGACCAAAGCAAAAATCAGGAGAAGCACGGTGATGTATAGCTTCTCCTGATTGTAATGCCACGCGAAACGCTTTTCGCAGGGGGGTTAACCTAATTATGCCTTAATAAATGTCTATTCTTCCCAGTTAACCATTTCTTCCATCCAGTCGTTGATGGCATGCTGCTCCGTATTATTTTTGCGTTCCTTGTATAAGAAACCACGAGTATGCCATGTACGTTCGTTTTCACGATATTCATACCAGATCGTAAATGCTTTTTGCTCAGGATAATATTTACCACCTCCCTTTATCAAATCGAACTTATCCCAAGATGTAAGTGTTAGTGTATTGTCTGAATGAATACTAATTTTGAATGTGTGAGTAGGACGGTAATCGTTATTTGCTCCTTCTTGCCACTCGTTATTGTAATGGAACATTCTTACGGTTTTTCCATCGTCGGTAGCAACAAGTTGTCGTGGCATAACATATACCAATGAATCATCTGGATTATCTACATTTTTAATAACTCCATTCATATAATATTGGCCAGAGTATTTATTTACGAGATGCAAATTAACCAGAGCAATAGTATCAATCTTTGTTGCCTCGTATGCAGAAGTATTAGTAATCCTGAACCCAAGCATGTATAATGAATCGCATTTTAATTCAGCTGGCTTTACGTAGATAGGAAAAGTCTTATATATTTGTCCTGCTTTTACTGTCACATCGTTGGATGGAATCGTGTAAACACCCTCTGCTAAATGGCGATATTGACGTGCCTGTGCCGAGACTTCGCGCTGGTTATAGTTTTCTATTGCTTCCGGGCATTCAGCAAGGGTAACAGTTACGTCACGATCGAGGGGTCTGTTACCACTTACCGTGAGTGATAAATTGACGGTATCAACATCGTAACTAAGGTCAAGGTTTGCATCTATAATGCGTGAATGTGCTCCAACAATATATACTGTTTGAGGATAAAGATCTGTGTCCATAGGTGCCTCGTCTGCACAGTTGGTTAGCATTATTCCAACTAATGCAGCAAGCGAAAATGATAATAGTTTTTTCATAATGATAGTAGTTTAATCGTTCCAACCAGGGTTTTGACACAAACGAGCATTACGTTGTAGAATAACCTTAGGTATTGGATAGAAATACATTTTGTTTTTAAATACACGTTTCATGGTCTTTTCGGTATTCCATACACGAATAGTATAGAAACGTTCACGTTCAGCCATCTTTGCGCTTACATCAAGACCTGTAACAGGTTTATTCATTGCTTCTGGAGCATCTTTCCAGCGACGAAGATCATAGTAACGATGGTCTTCAAAGGCAAACTCTATCTTCCACTCTTGCTTTATGATTTCTTTCATCTTGTTATAGTCAGAAGCATCTGCGATAGTTATGCCAGGTAAACCTGCACGATAACGAATCTGGTTGAAATAATAAACCATTTGTTCAACATCACGACTAACGGTTATATTGTTTTCTTCATCGGTATATGATTCCGTCATTTCATTCATCGCTTCTACATATCCTAAGAGCACTTCGGCATAGCGCATAATAGGATAGGTTTTGGCCTTGCGTGAACCTTGCCAGTTCATGATGTCTTCCTGATTAACATATTTGCGACAAGTATAACCCAATCGGTTATAGTCAACTTTAACTGTTCCAGTAGGTTGACTATTACCATCTTTGTAATATGTAGCAACAAAGTTCTTTTTAGCCTCAGTACCAGTATATGATGTTGAAGGCCATACACAATAGTTGAAACCTATGCTTGCATAATAACGTGGTTCACGATTATCATCACGATGAGCTCGTTCTGGCGCAAGGACATAGTTTTCCGAAAATGTTTTTCCTTCACCAACTGCTTTCCATGACTTTTCTTCGTCTGTAGCTTCACTATATTGGCGACCATCTGCCATGCGATAAGATTCTATCATATCAACCGTTACAGAATAGCCATTAATTCCACCAAGAGGATTAGGATAGAAAGTCCAGTCGTCAGCATCGCTACGTGGGCAAAAGTATATTAGCTCTTTATTATGCTCTGGTTCAATACTGCCATCAAATATAGACTTATAACTACGATAAGGATCTATATCACCTGCACCATTAGGGAAAGGCTCGCTAGAAACGGTTGCTGGCAAAGGTAATGTTCCTGCGGTACGTGCTGTAGATTGGATTTTTTCGACCGTATTCAACTGATATTTGCCCATGTCAATAATTCGCTTGTAAAGAGCTGCCACTTTACCCCAACGACTCTTATCCTCAACTTGCGAAATAAAGTTGGTACCATCTGAACGTTTCCAATTAGCATAGTAAGTGTTGCCGTTAAAGAGAGGAGAAGCCCAATACAATCTAAGACGAGCTTGAAAGGCTAAGGCAGCACCCTTTGTTGGCAGATACATAAATGCTTTCTCGCGTTGATTTGGAAGTAACTCTGCAGCTTTTTCAAAGTTTTTACATACATACTCCACACAATCATCGTAGCTTGAGCGTTCGTAAGAGGCATCACCCGTTTGGGTGTCGCTGGCAAAAGCCTCATCAGGCAAGATAGGCACTGGTCCATATAAACGCATGAGACTATAATAGAAATATGCACGCAAGAAATATGCACGTCCCATATAGTCGCGTAGTTCAAGGTCGGATAACTCCTTACATTCAGGGATACGTTGAATGAGGACGTTTGCTTTACGAATACCTTTGAATAGATTTTCCCAGTTATCATAACCTTTTACATCATTTACCGAGACCTCATCTATCATGAGGTAAGAACCACGATGGTTCCAATCGGCCCATGGTACGATGGCTTCGTCGGCAGCCAAACCACTTGGAGAATAGGAGCCAGATGAGAAGATTTTTGATTCATCAGGGAGAAAAGATGCGGCACCATTAATGTATTGTAAAACACGTGTTTTGGAAACAAACACGGAGTCGATAGTTACCTGATCGTTGATGTATTCATCAATATCGAGAAAAGACTCACATGATGTAAATGAAAACAAAGCAGCACCGGCAAAAAAAGGTAGTACTATTTTGCTTATTTTCTTTATATGTTGTTTCATTTTTCTTGGAATTAGAATGATACGTTTATTTGAAGAGTAAAAACTCGTTGTAAAGGATAAGCAGCTCCATTACCATTTGCCTGTGATGGATCGAAGATTCCATCTCCGTGATCCCAAAGTGCAAGGTTTTCACCAATAAGGCTTATTGAGGCGTCTGACATACCAACCTTTTTAACAAGTTCTTTGTCGAATTTATATGCAAGCTGAACATTTTTCAATCTTAGATATGCTCCATTGCGAAGCCAAAAGGTAGAATAAACCATAGAGTTGGCATTTTGACCATACGAAAGACGAGGGAATGTTGCGTTAGGATTCTCTGTTGACGGATCGCCAGAGAATGATGCAGCTGTCCAACGATTACGTTGGTCGGCAACAATTTTGAGAATGTTACCTGTTTCGCGTTGCTCAAAAGGAACATATCCAGAACCACCAGCATAATATTGAACGTGTGAAACTCCACCGAAGAGCACACTAAGTGTCCAATTCTTCCAATAGACCTCGGTAGCAAAACCATACTGAATCTCAGGAATACCACTATATTTAAGTGGAATCTGGTCGTCGTAGTTTATGACACCATCTCCATTTACATCTTTGTATTTAATATCACCAGGGAGTACCTCGCTTGCAAAGGTCTGTCGTGGAGAATTACGTATTTCCTCTTCATCTTTGAATAGTCCTAAAGCAACCAGACCCCGCTGAATACCCCATGTGTAACCTGCTGTATATTGATATGGGTAGCTCTTGATAGACTCTTCGAATTCAAGAACTTTATTCTTTGATTGAGTAAAGTTGGCACGAAGAGTAAGTCCAGCTTCTTTTCCTATTGGTTGAAAATAGGTAATATGACCATCAACACCCCAACTCTTCATCTTACCTACGTTAGCATAAGGCATTGAGGCAAGACCCATCTCGGCAGGAATACTTGCACGTTTCTGATAGATTCCTGAACGAATATCTTTAAAGAAATCAACAGAAAGATCAATTCGCTCATTAAAGAGTTTCATATCGATACCTAAATTCTGTTTTACAGCTTTCTCCCAACGAAGGTTGTTACTACCAACCTGAACTTCTGTTATTCCTTCACCTGAATTCCAAGGACCTGAGTTACCACTACCCATTAGCGAGAGATAAGGGAAACGTGACCCCGATATCTGATCGTTACCTACTTCACCATAAGAAACACGGAATTTCAAATAGCTCAACCAAGGTATAAGTTTATGAATAACTTTATATTGAGTTGGAATCCATCCTCCAGAGATAGCAGGAAATGTACCGAACCTATGACCTTTTTCGAAAGCCTCAGAACCTGTATAACCTAAGTTTCCTTCAATAAAGTATGTGTCTTTAAATGAGTAGGTTAGACGACTCGAAAGACCAATGTATCGTTTTGGGATAGCAGTAAGGAGAGTAGTATTGCCTGATGATTTGTAGTCTGACATATAGTAGTGAATAAGTCCACCTACACGATGATCCTTACCAAATAGTCGATCGTAATTAAGGTGTGCCTCAAAATAGTATTTGCGATCAACATATTGACTGTTACTATATTGTTGGCTTTGATAATCACGAACCTTATTAAGATCGAGTTCGCCATCGCGTTTACGCTTTGTTGCATAGAAAAGTGATGGCCACTTTGTTCTATTCTCAGAAAGAGAAGAATTCGTGTCAAAGTTGAAGAGTAATGTTGCAGATAATCCCTTTGTAATACTACTTAAATCTTGATTATAGGCAAGGTTCATCTTGGTGTTGTTACCATAATACTGGCGACTACCAGTCATGTTTAGCAATACATAAGGGCTAATTTTGTTGTTGTCAGAACCATAAGCAGGATATACGCCTGAAGAATAAACCAGAGGAACAGTTATAGGTGTGAGGGTAGAACAAGCCTGCCATAGGGCATCAGAACTATCACCATAGCCTGGATAATTACGATCTTGGATAGATGTTTCAATACCCAGAGTGAGGGTTGATGTTCGAGTGAGGTTTACATCAATATTTGCACGGAAGTTATATTGGCGGAATTTTACATTAGAACTACGTTCTTTGAGTTTTGAATCCTGTTTGAAAATACCATCTTTGTTTAACATACCCAAACTAAGATAGTAACGTGCTACTTGTCCACCACCAGAAGCGCTAAAGTGTGCCTGCTGATACCATGTGTGATGACGAAGAATGACATCATGCCAGTTTACATTAGGATGCAAGTCCGGATCCATTCCATTTTTGAAAAGTTGCATGTCAACATCATTGAAAATAGGGTCAAGACCACGAGAAACAGCCGCCTCGTTAGCTAACGACGCATATTCGTAGGCATTTACATATTCAGGCATGCGAGGAGAATAAGAATAGTTGAAATTAACTTTACCATCAACACGTAATTTTCCTGCTTTACCTCGACGAGTGGTTACAAGAACAACACCATTAGCACCACGTGTACCATATACAGCAGTTGCTGATGCATCTTTTAGAATAGAGAAACTTTCAATATCTTCTGGGTCTAAGCGATTTAGGTCGCCTTCAATACCATCAATAAGTACGAGGGCACTTGAATTTGCACCAAAGGTGCTGATACCACGAATCCAGAACTGTGAATAGTCGTTACCTGGTTCACCGCTACGTGTAACAGATATGATACCAGGAACTCGAGAGCCCAACATATTTGATACTGATGTGGCTGGAACATGGAGGTCTTTCTTGTCTACATTAGTGATAGCACCTGTAACAGAAATCTTTCGTTGGGTGCCTTGACCGACTACTACGACTTCATCCATATTGTCAATGACTTCGTGAAGAATAATACGCATACGTTCGTCGCTCTTGGTTATCTTTTGCTCGTATTTTTTATAACCAATGTACGTAACTACTAGTGTTTGACCTGATTTTATTTCTTTGAGCTTGAATCTACCATCCAAGTCGGTTACTACTCCTTTGCCAGGAACTTCCTTTATACTTACCGTAGCTCCAATGATTTCCTCACCATTTTCCGTCATTACCAAACCGCCAACATTCAGATCGGTTTGAGCCTGAGCGTAAAGAAAAGGGCATAAAAATGCCACTATAATAGCAAATAATATTCGTTTCATTTGATGTACTTTGCTTGATATTATTCAATACTTAGTTTTCTGATTGTTCTGTCCCAGCCACCTGCGATATAGAAATTATCTTCGCTATCAACCGCTATATCCTGTGGCGAATTGAAACGGGCATCAAGAGGTTCTGAATCTGAATTCACCTGACCGCTTTGGCCTGGAGCACCTGCAACGACTTCTACTTGGTCGCCTGAGATACGACTAATGAAGTTTCCTGCGCGATTAATAACATAGATATCACCGTCTGAGGTTACCGTCAAGCCATAGGGCTCTATGAATTGTGCATCTTTGAGCCTATGCCCTGTATTAGCTCCATTACCGTTGAAGCCTGCATATTTTTCAATGCGCCAAGTGTGGTCTGTGTCCTCGTATATTTTGTATATACCAGCCATCTGATAGAAAGATGCGAAGAAACAGTGATGAAATTTGCTATAGATCATCTGACAACGATCACGAAAATTGGTTGGTTTGTCGCCTACAAGGGTTATTATGCGATAGCTTAAATTTTCAAGGTCAACTTCACAAAAATTACAGTTGGAATCAAGATAATAAAGATGGTTGTCGTCATTCTCTCGGAATGCTCCAGACCATATCTGTCCGTTCATATCATTTTTAGAGATATTAATGCCAGTATTCTTTTCAGCATAGTTTTCGGTACGCGAATACGAATAGACAACACGATCGTCAGCCCAATGCTGAACAAGATAGAATTTTTCACGTGTGTTGTCAATCGCTGGTGTACCAAAGCTATGAGATGTAGAAAGTGTCACCACCTGATTGTCTTCTGGCGAAACAAGGCTTACGCGACTATTCCACCACGATTCAACAGCAATAATATTGTCAGAATTGTTACCTTTTACAGTAGCAATATTCGACACCTCTTTGAAACGAGCTGTGTTCAGATCTCCATCTTGATACTTTTCATCACCAAAAGCACCAGCAAGAGTTTTTAGCGACTTAGTTTGCTCGTATTTGAAGAGCACACCATCGCCAACAATACTGTCTTTACCGCAAACAACAGAAATCTGTTGCTTACCTGCGTTAAGTTTAGGTACTAGTCCTAAAATGCTACTACCATTAGTACGAACAAGTACAGCATTCTTTTTTCCAAAATAAACTTTCATTTGAGAAAGACTGTCTCCAAAATTTCCGGTTACAATAAAAGGAGTATTGATGCCACCATATAAGGGCGAAATAGCATTCAGCTCATACCCTTTACTTGCATCATACTCATTTGTGACCGTCGGAAATAATGCAATGTCTTCTTTGCTTTCGCACGAAGCAAATAAAGCTAAAGACAAAGAAAAATAGACAAAACTTTTCTTCATGGTTAGAGTGTTTTTGTTAATAATTAGATAATTAGATTATTCATATTGAGGCCAAAATTACACTTAATATCTACCCTTAACATAAAATTTTATCGAAGAATAATGGCAAAATATCGTCAAATATTATCGTAAGTGCGTTTGCCTTAAAATAAAATAAAAATATACCTACTTTTTATAGGATTTTTGCTTAACTTTGAACATCCATAAATGAAAAATTACAATCTATAACTATATATACTATTTATTACAAATGAATCATTCTATTAAACGTTTACACTTATTAACTCTAAATGTAGGATTTGCACATCATGAAGCCGATTGGAATTGGAAATCTGTTCAGAGCCCCTTTAATCGTCTTTATCTTGTTACAGAAGGTGATGCTTATGTTCAAATAGGCACTAAGGAAATTCATCTAACACCAGAACATCTTTATTTAATACCTGCTTATATGACACACAGCTATAAATGCATTGGGCATTTCTGCCTCTATTATGTTCATATATATGAAGATAATGAAGCAAACCAAAGTATTATGGAAAATTATGAATTTCCTTACGAAATTAAGGCTGATAAACACAGCGAGGAGATGATGAAGAGGCTATGTTATATTTATCCCTTTTTGAAATTGCCAGAATCCAATCCTGATAGCTATAATAATTACAAATCGATGGTAAACAGTATTCAGAAAAATAATGAATGTAGCATGTGTGATAATATTGAGGCACAAGGGATTTTACTGATCTTGATTTCACATTTCTTTTTTCAGGCACGTCAAAAGAACGATGTAAAAAATGATTATATAGCGCAAACTCTTCACTTCATACGCCAAAACCTAGATAAAAAGATAGATATTCAGGAACTAGCAGATAAAGCATGTATGAGTAAAGACTATTATATAAGGTTGTTTAAACAGCAAGTAGGTTCTACGCCTAATGCATACATCACAACAAAAAAAATCGAAAAGGCAGAATTGTTGCTTGTCACCACAAACAAACCGATAAATACATTAGCCTATAATCTTGGATATGATAATTGTTCTTATTTCATTCGGACATTTAAGAAAATAACAGGATACACTCCTTTGCAATATCGTCAAATGAAGTAAGAAACGTTCGAATTATCTCTCTAACAAACAATATAAAGGTACCCCTTATTTGCCAACACGACAAAAAAGGAGTACCTTTTTCATTGGTACATCATGATATGAACTTCTTACACCTAATTCTTATCAACAAATACCATAGCATTACGCTCATCAGCAACAATACAGAGATATCGGTCGTACTCTCGAAGAACATCAGCAATAATCTCTTGCTGACTTAAATACTGAATATCGTTACCCGTACGTCCATCTGTATAATAAGTTACTGGCACATACTGCATACCATTATCTACGTCTGGAGTATTATCCTCATCTATCAGATAATCAGAGAGTTGCTGTTTTTCTGCTGCCACACCATAACGGAAATTGCGAATACGGTCATGTGGAATGTTTAGCTCTATTGAGAGTGGACCGTTCTTTCCTCGTAAGATTTCTGCTTGAATACCATATTGCATAAACTCTTCCTGCAAATCCTTAAAGGCTGGTTCTACTTTTTCGTTGAAGAATCGCTTTATATCTTCCTTTTTGTGGAATGTCACAATCTGCTGCAAACGTAGTTTCCAGTTTTCGCCATTCCAATTTCTACTACCATATGGCATATGAGCCGAATTATAGAGTTCATCAGTACGTAAGGCTTTGAACAGACAGAAACATAGTACGAGCATGATCAATCCAAATGGAAGTGCAGATACAAGGGTCATAGACTGGAGCGATTGTAGTCCGCCGGCATAGATCAAAGCCATCGTGATAACGGCCATAAGTATGCCCCAGAACACATTCTGCCACTTAGGCGAATGAGGATTATTAGCTGTTGAAATACTATTCATAACCAGAATTCCAGAATCAGCTGAAGTGACGAAGAAGATTGCAATCATTGCTATTGCCATCACACAAATAGCCTTTGCCATTGGAAAACTCTCAAAGAAGGCAAAAAGTAAAATATCTGGCTGATGAACCAATTTACTGAGTGCACCATGCAATACATTTCTATCCATCCATATCGCACCATTACCAAATACAGTCATCCATAAGAAGATAAAGAGCGAAGGTACTAACAATACTGCCAGCACATATTCTCGAATTGTTCGCCCTTTAGAGATACGAGCAATGAAAAGACCGACGAATGGTGCCCAACTAATCCACCATGCCCAATACATTACAGTCCAACTGGTAAACCATCCACGACCTGCCTTCTCAAAAGCAAATGTGTCGAAGGTTAAACTGGCGAATTTTTGGATATAATTACCTACTCCTTCTGAAAAAGCGCTCAGCAAGAAGGTTGTAGGACCTAAGAACAATACAAAGAGAAGCAATACAATAGCTGCACCAAGATTGATTTCACTAAGTCGCTTTACACCTTTATTCACACCAGCTACAGCCGACATCGTGGCCATAACTGTAACGACCAAGACTATAATACATTGGAAAAGGAAGGTTGACTGATGAAGAACACCTAAATGCACGAGTCCGGCATTGAGCTGCATCACACCAAAGCCCATAGAGGTGGAAATACCAAAGAATGTACTTATCAATGCAAAGATATCGACGACATCACCCACCCAACCGTGAATTTTGTCACCAAGTATAGGATACAATCCACTACGAATACTCAATGGTAGCTTATAACGAAATGAAAAATAAGCTAGAATAAGTCCCATTACTGCAAAAATGGCCCAGGCATGCAATCCCCAATGAAAGAATGTAGCCAACTGTGAATCCTTGGCATGATTTGTTATTTCTGGTAGAGCCGGATACACATAATGTGACATTGGTTCGGCTACACCGAAATACATCAGTCCAATACCCATACCCGCAGCAAAGAGCATGGATATCCATGAAAAAAATGAGTATTTGGGTTTGGAATTATCGGCACCTAGTCGGACATTTCCCATTTTACTGAATGCCAAAATAAAAAGGAATATCACGAAGAAGGATACCAACAATATATATACCCAACTGAAATCTTTATATATTTTATTCTGTATACTTGTTAGCACACCATTTACCCCATCAGGAAATAATGCAGCTAAAAATGATAAAAGAATTAATACTAGTAAACCAGGATAGGCTACTTTTTTTGTAAATGTTGTTTTAATATTTAATTTGTTCATCATATTTCATTTAATTGTAAGTTAATGAAGTGATGTATTTTTGGATAGAAAGAGTTTTGATGCGTTTCATTTCACAATTATCACAAATATATAAAAAAATAAAAATTACCTTATTGTGGACAAGGTACTTTAATTTTTATTTGTAATTGATAACAGACTCAAGAAACGCTTTACTTTTCTCTAACGAAAATAAGTAGCTTTCGATTATCATCAGTTGCTTCATATCAACCATGACGATATCAAACATACTGTGAATAAAAATCAGAGAAAAAAAATAAGAGAAGGTCTATACCTATATGCAAATAAGCCGAGAAAATTCTCGGCTTATTTGCATATTAGCGTGCGGCTTATTTGCCTGCAGTGATATTCTTATTTACATTTACCGCCATAACTATTGCGGTTACCACTACTGCTAATACAATCACTAATGCTGTCATAATTATTATCCTTTCTACAAATCTTATGAGTAAGCCACTTGGCTACCCTTACATACCTTATAATCCCTATTTTCGAATGCAAAAGTAAGTCATTATTTTGGGAAAAACAAGAAAAAACATGTTATACAACATAAAATAAGCCATTTCTTGACCTTCATCAAACGGATTGAGGACAAAATGAAGTGATTATACGTTTTAACCTAATAAACGTATATACGCTATTCAAAATATGAAATCAAGAATCGTACTGACTACCCTTTTATTGGCCCTTGTTGTGCAACTTCAAGCACAATGGAATGTACCCACACATATCGAACCGATACAGGCTCCATTCGATATGCCTCAACTCTATCGTCCTACATTTGCTGCCTATAAAGTCAATATCCGAAAGATGGGGGCTAAAATCGGCAAGCTATCTACCAAAGCCATCCAGCGAGCTATTGATAAGGTAAGCAACCATGGCGGCGGACATGTCATCATTCCTGCAGGAAAATGGTATACAGGCCGACTTATCCTAAAAAGTCATGTAGACCTACATCTTGAAGCTGGAGCCGAACTACACTTTTCTGGTCGCATTGCAGACTATCTACCCGTGGTGGCTACACGCAATGAAGGTGTAGACCTCTATTCTTTAGGTGCCATGATTTATGCCAACGGAACTGAAAATATTGCAGTTACCGGAAAAGGTAAACTGGTTGCTCCAGATATAGACTGCGAACTCATGCAGCATACAATGCAAGGAGTCAGCGAGGAGTTGCAGCAGATGAAAATGGAAGAACGTATATTTGATGGACAGAAAAAACATACGATAGACCATCAAGAGAAAGCAGAAATATGTCTGCCTACCTTCTTTGGTCCTGTCAACAGCCGTAATGTTTTACTCGAAGGTGTTACTCTCGAACGTTCCGTATTTTGGAATATCGTACCAGTATATTGCGAGAATATCATCATAAGAGATGTAACCGTCAACAGTTTCGGACACGCTCGTACTGATGGCATCGACTTCGATTCTTCTCGCAATGGACTTGTAGAGTATACGACACTTGACTGTGGCGATGACTGTTTTACGCTTAAATCTGGCCGTGGCATGGATGGTGTCAAACGCAACCGCCCTACTGAAAATATCGTGATACGTCATTGCAAAGTAGTTAATGCTGCAGGTGGATTTACCATCGGAAGCGAGACAGCTGCCATGATTCGCAATGTCTATGTCTACGATATCGAAATGGAGCATCCTCGCTTTGCTCTCTATTTCAAGTCTCGTCGTCCTCGTGGTGGTGGTGCAGAAAATGTCTGGATGGAAAATATCCATGCCAAACAGACTAAATATACTGCCATAAAATGGGACTTGCTGGGTTCTCCTGAATATGTAGGAAAACTAGCCGAACGTTTTGCGGTAAAAGAACCGAATGCACTCACGCCTAAATTCCGCAATATTCACTTCAAAAATATCAGCATAGATCAGTGCCCTACTCTGATTAAAATGGTAGGACTTCCAGAACAGCCTATAGAACAGGTTACATATGAAAATGTAAAAGGCTCATCCATGGAAACAATTCTGCAGGATGCAGGAACTGTTTCCTTTAAATAAGACAGAGGCACAAATATAATCTTTTATTGATAAACTCGTATTTTTCAAAAAGATTATGTATTTTTGTCGCACGAACAACAAACAATTACACAAAAACATGATGAAAGTACTACTAGTTAGCGGAAGTGCCGTAAAGAACGGCAACACATTTATCGCGTTATCAGAAATAGCCAAAACCCTTGAAGCAGAAGGTATTGAGACAGAGATTGTAGAGATTGGCAACAAGCCCGTTCGTGGTTGCATTGCCTGTGGTGCCTGCGCCCAAAAAGGAAATAACCGTTGCGTATTCAACGACGATATCTGCAACAGCATTATCGAGAAAGCAGAAACAGCAGACGCTTTTGTTTTCGGTTCGCCAGTTTATTATGGTCAACCTAATGGTGCCCTTTTGGCCCTTATTCAGCGTATGCTTTATGCAGGAGGCAATGCTTTCCGCTTCAAACCCGTTGCTAATGTAGCTATTTGTCGCCGTGGTGGTGCTTCAGCTGCATTCCAGACCTTAAACATGGCGTTCGAAATGATGAATATGCCACAAGTTCCATCTCAGTACTGGAACATCGCTTATGGTCGTACTCCAGGTGAGGCTGCTCAAGATAAAGAAGGTATGCAGACCATGCGACAGCTAGGTCGTAACATGGCATGGATGCTCAAAAAATTCCATGGTGTAGAAGCTGCTGAAAAACCTGAAACTGAAACTTGGAATCCAATGAATTTTATTCGATAATCACAGTTCTTCTTAGATTCTTTTATCGAAATAAGATTCTTTCCTTCAATATATATGGGGAAGAAAACGTTAACATATTCTTCCCCATACACGTTTATACAAATTCATGTTATTAAGTTTTCTGCTTAATAACTCTGATTCATAAAATCGGTTGGCGATTTACCGTAAGTTTGCTTAAACATACGAGCAAAGGAAGAAGCATTACGGAAGCCACAAACGCGCATGACACGCGACACATTATAATGATGCTCTGCTAAAAGTCGAGCCGCTTGTTGAAGTCGTATCTTGCGAACAAGAGCATGCGGAGTGTCATTTGTCATTTCCTTCACCTTACGATACAAGTGGCCTCGACTTATGCCCACACCTTCTGACAAGGTTTCTACTGTCAATTCTGGGTTACTCATGTTATTGCTAATCACAACTAAAATATTTTCCATCAACTTCTCATCATGCGTCTGCAAGTTGATTTCTTGTATGGCTTTTCCTTCTATTTCTCTCACAGCATACTTTTTGATTACAGTATTATACTGACTGATAAGACTATGTATACGTGTACGAAGCATGATAAGCGATACCGACATACAAAAATAATCACTGGCACCTGATGCCAAACTATCTAGACGCTCCTGATCCGAAGGATGATCAGAGAGAATTATAACAGGAATATCATTGACATTAAAATTATTTCGTATACAGGTACAGAGTTGAATACCATTCATAGTTGGCAACTGGCTATTCGCTATGACCAGTGCCGGCTTATGTTCCAAAATCTGTAACATCGCTTTTTGTCCATCTTCACACACTATCACCGGATATTCTTCAGCCAACTGAACCAAACATGAAGAAGTATAGTGACTTTCATCAGCTACAATCACAATTTTTTCAGGCTGTAGCTTTACCGGTTTCTTTTCAGCCTGAGCCTCAGCCGTCACACACTCTTTCTGTGGAAACTCTTCCCGTTCCACACCAAGCATCGAAGAAAAAAATGAAATCCAAGTCATTCGCTAAGTCTATTTTATTGTATAATTCACAAAATTAACCAATAAATAGATGATAAACATAAGTAATCTATTAACTGGTCGATTTTCTCAGCAAACATGAAGAGATATGAAATATATACCAAAATCTACAACATTTAAACACATTAGCCAAGAGCAAAACTCAACTTTTCAATACCAAAAGAGTGTTTTATGAAGAATATAAACTAAATTTGCACTTGCTTGTTGAATTCGCGTTTAGTTACTTTAAGTGAGAACATACAAAAAGTAGCTATGGTATTTATTATTAAAATAGATATATAGACATATTATCATTATAAACGTATTATCTGCCTTTATGGTAAGATAAGATAAATGTATTCTATTTTTTATGAAATCATATAAAGATATAATCAAATGTGTAAAAGATTAAAGAAAATCTCGCAAAGCGCGCTAAGACGCAAAGTTATTAAGAATATAAAGCCTCTACAAAAAAAATCCGTATGTCTCCACAAAATAACGGATACTCTAAAAATCTTTGCATCCTAAAAAAGCTTTGCGTCTTTGCGTTCTTGGCGTGAGATTTTACATCAACTACTCTGTAACTTGCCTATTCGACGCAACTATGCCGGAAAAATATCTTGGACAAAAGAAATTCTCGCAAAGAGCGCAAAGACGCAAAGATATTAAAGAGTATGAAGCCTCTACAAAAAGATACGGATGTATCCACAAAATAAGAGATATTCTTAAACTCTTTGCATCCTAAAAAACTTTGCGGCTTTGCGTTCTTTGCGTGAGATTTGATACTCTTAAACTCTTCGCGCACTAAAAAAACTTGGCGCCTTTGCGCTCTTGGCGAGAATTTTTGACATAATCGGCTCTGTAAGTGGCGAATTCGTCGCAGCTGTGCTGGAAAGACTTAAATTCGCGAATTTTACGGCAGTTTACATCTGCCTGATTATCAGGAGGTTACGCAGTACCATTTTTTTCAATTGGAAAATGGGTGGCAAAACCCAAGCTCCTAGGGGTCAAAACCTTAGGGTTTACTCGATAAGACCTATGACTTTACGAGATAAACCCTAAGCTTTTACACCCTAGGAGCTTGGGTTTTGCCGGAGGTGGGCGTTAACTGCAGTCGCCAGGTAGCAAATGGGCTGACCAAAAGTTGAAAATTTTGAGCTAGATGACGATTTTTCGTGACACTGTTTTTTGTCAAATGATTTAACAAAACACCAGTGTAGAAAATCTCATGCTAAAAAATCTCACAAAGATTACATTTCTGACTGCATGCATTCGAATCCTGAACGTATGTACACTATGCACAATCATAAAGACACCATGCACACACCTCTATCTCTATCAGCATAACCAATAGATTACGAAGTATAATATTGACCATCTAAAAGTATGATGTTTACGTGATAAAAGTATAATGTTTACGTGACAAAAGTATAGTGGTTACATGATCATACTTTTATAGGGCACTTACATAGCTTTGAACAAAAAGAAGAATAAAGACACATAAATTTACTGCAAAGTAACACTTTTCGACACATAAATTCGCTGCAAAGTTACACTTTTCGACACATAAATTTACTGTAAAGCTACACTTTTCGACACATAAATTTACTGTAAAGCTACACTTTTCGACACATAAATTTACTGCAAAGCTACACTTTTCAACACATAAATTTACTGTAAAGCTACACTTTTCGACACATAAAAAATTAAATTGATAGGTATACAATCGACTAATACAACAAAAAAGAAACCGAATTCCTTCTATTCGAAGAAATCCGGTCTATATATTTTGTTTTTAAGAATTTGCTTGTAAGGCTGTCATATAACATCGACAGCTACTTTACCTTTTTTTACTTGTTAGCAGCGATATTGTTGTTTACGTTTACTGCATTTGCTGCTACTGCTACTACTACTGCTAAAACTACCATTAATGTCATCATAATTATTATCCTTTCTACATCTTTATGAGACCCCTATTGGTCTCGTTATACTTTCTTTTATTTCCTTTTTACACTGCAAAGATACGCATTGTGTACGAACACACCAAACAATTCTATGTTTTTCAGCACATTTTAGGTGTATTCTTGACATGTATCAAGGATCAATAGTTATTTCGACTTAAAAAGGGGGTGAGGATTAATCATCCTCACCCGTTTCAGCTTTCTTCATCTCTGACAATATATAATAAGCTCCATTCAAAGCAAACTGTGCATGAAGACTCTGTTTATCTATCAGTTTCAGCTCTACATAGCCGTTTTCTTCTTTCCCCGTGTTTATCTCTACTGGATGAAAAGTGTAAGAGCCCTTACCTCTACTTACCGTAAAGGCATAGGTTTTACCTGCATCAGAGACTATACCCTCTGTAGACAGGGCATACATCTTGTGCGCATCAGAGGCTATTTTTCCACAAAGATAGAGCCCCTCAACAAACTCACATTTCGGTCCTACTATCGTAGCACGCACATGAGCTGCTTTCGGACTATTGTCGAATATTCTGCCTACAGAAGTTATCTTGCCCGTAAATTTATCGCCACAGCCAGACTTCAGTTCGAAATTTACCTTCTGCCCTACTCGTATCTTGGGCAAATCTTTCTCGAATACCAACAGATCTGCATAGATATTACTAAAATTCACAATATGAAACATCGTCATCTGGTTATCGACATACTGTCCGATTTCAGCCGAAATCTCTTCTATAGTACCGGCAATCGGTGCCCGAAGGGCGATAGCTGTTACTGTTTTACCACGGACTATAGATGCCGGATGAATGCCCATCATGCGAAGTTGAGCACCTGTCGTACGAAGTTGTCCCTGAAGCAGACGATACTCTGAAAGAATCTGTTGATAATCTTTACCCGAACCAATCTTCTCACTGTAGAGTTTACGCTGACGTTCATATTCCTTACCTACATAAATAAGACGATTATAGGCGTCAAGATAGCGGTTCTGCACGTCGAGTAAATCGGGATGAGAGAGCAGTGCCAATACCTGTCCCTTGGTCACTTGCTGTCCTTCTCGTACGAGTATCTGTTTTACATTACCACCGGTATAAGGAGATACCGAAGCTTGACTTTGAGGAGCCACAGCCAACTTGCCATTGGCTTCAATCTCTCCTGAAAATTCATGGGTAGGTAAAGCACCAAAAGTTATACCCAACTTCTTCACTTGTGCATCGGTTAGGGTAACATCTGTTACTTCTGACTCGATTTCGGAAGTTTCCTCTTCTTCCACTTTATTCTCCTGATTAGATGAATTGGTACAACTTGTCCATGTCATGGCGGCAAGTGTCATATATAGAAATATTTTTTTCATTTTGATAACTTAATAATATAGCATATTCATACGGTTGCTGAAATATTCGCGATAGGTATCCCAATAGTCAAGTTGCACCTTGATACCCTCCTTTATATTTTGGATAAAGTCCATATACGAGATAGCTCCCTGTTGGTAAGATCGGATAGCGACACGTTGTAATTCATTGGCCAAGGGTAATTCCACTTCACGATAATAGTTCAGTTGCTCACTCCATTTTTCATCACTGGCCTTGAGGGTCTGCAGTTCACTTTGTAACTGCAATTGGGTTTGTTCCAGACGAGCTTGCTCGGCTTCACGCTGCAATTGCCCTGATTTAGCTTTTGCACCCCGAGTTTTGCTAAATAGCGGCAGGCTCACCCCTACTTCATACTGCCAGTAACCCGACTTATCTCCTATTTTTTGGGCGCCACCCTGTACATACAGTTTAGGCAGAAACTCTGCTCTTTCAGCTTTCATCTGCTGCTCAGCAAGCCTTACTTTCTCACGAGCCAGACTCACACTGGGGTGCTCTGCTAATCGAGCATTACTTTCATCTGGCAGAATGAGTTCTTTCGGACAATAGGAAGCCTTTTCACCTAACCAACGGTTTAGATTTTGCAGCGCTATCTTCTCATTCATCAGCGCCTGTCGCATCGCCAACCTATTTTGAGAAGTCTGCTGGTGAGCACTGATATATTCCAGTTGAGAAGTTGCCCCTGTTTCATATCTCCATTTAGCTGCCTTTTCGAAGTCACTATATATCGAATCCAGATGCATATATACCTGTGTACGATGGTGTGCCACCAATGCATGAATATAGTCAATACCCACCTGGCGCATGATCTCACGCTCCAACACTTGCTCTTCAGCTTCAGCCACCTTGACCTGTTGCTGTAGGAAACTTTTCTTGGCTCCAATACTAAAGATATCGAAATTTTGTCGCAGAGCAATAAGCGTGTAAGTTGCTTCGTTACCTTTACCGATTTCTTCACCCCCTGTAGAGAGTTCGGTTTCACCCAGATCGAAAGCTGATGGTGTAAGCGCCTGCTGACTCTGCGTATGGAGTCTAGCAGCTCGCATCGACGGATAATTTTTAAGAGCAATGTCTTGAGCCTCTTTCAGTCCGATGCTTTGGATACTGAGCCTATTTTTATCCAAGGTCTGAGCAGATAATCCGAGGCCAGCAACGAAGAAGCCCCCCAAGAAGACGATAGCCTTCAATATTATCTTATGATATGTTAATACAGAATACTTCATATTTTTTTGTTTTTACCGACTTTTTCTTCGAGTGTATATAATATAGGAACAATGACCAGTGTGAGAACAGTAGCCGTCAAGAGTCCACCGATAACAACGGTTGCTAATGGGCGCTGCACCTCTGCTCCTGCAGATCCGGAAATGGCCATAGGTAAGAATCCGAGCATAGCAGCTGTAGCCGTGATTAGGATAGGTCGTAATCGCTCACGAGTACCCTGAATAACGCGCTGGCGAATATCGCTCATACCTTCTTTTTGCAAAGTGTTGAAACGGTTGATCAAAACCAATCCGTTAAGCACTGCTACACCAAAGAGTACAATAAAGCCAACACCAGCCGAGATACTAAACGGCATACCTCTTAAAGCCAAGGCCAAAATGCCACCGATAGTAGCGAGTGGTACCGCTATATAGATCATGAGAGCTTGCTTCACTGATTTTAGGGCAAAATAAAGCAATACAAAAATGAGCAGTAGGGCTATCGGCATCACAATAGTCATACGATCGCGTGCATCCTGAAGATTTTGGAATTCACCTCCGTAAGTAATATGATAGCCAATAGGCAACTTCAACTGTCGGTCTATCTTATGTCGTATTTCGTCTACAAGCGACTGTACGTCTCGACCACGCACATTCACCCCCACATAGATGCGTCTCGAAGCTTTGTCACGGCTAATCTGCATAGGTCCAGGCTCATAACTGATATCAGCAACTTCTTTCAGAGGAATGAGCGATCCATTGGGCAGGTCAACATACAGATTCTTAATATCCTCGATGCTCTTGCGTTCTTTCTGATCCAGACGAATCACCATGTCAAATCGCTTTTCGCCTTCAAAAATAACTCCAGCTTTGGCTCCAGCAAAAGCTGCACTTACATAGTTGTTAAGTTTGTCAATGTCAAGTCCATAACGGGCGATACGTTGTCTATCGTATTTCACTGTGATCTGTGGCAAACCGGCTGTTCGTTCTAGAGCGACATCTTCAGCACCATCTATCTTTGAAACAATATTAACAATCTTTTCGCCAATAATATTCAGCGTATCGAGATCATCGCCATATACCTTCACTGCTATATCTTCACGCACACCAGTAAGGAGTTCATTAAATCGCAAAGCCACTGGCTGTGAGAAAGAATAGTTCAATCCTGGAAGGGTATTTAACTTCTCAAGCATTTTCTTGATTAGTTCTTCTTTTGTCTTGGCATTTTTCCACTTACTTTTATCCTTTTCGAGTATCACAAATGAGTCGGTATAGTCGAATCCCATCGGGTCGGTCGGGATATCAGCAACACCAATACGGGCACAGATTGTCTTGATTTCTGGGAAATGCTTTAACAACAGACGCTCCACTTCCTCCTCACGCTTAATGGTTTCTTCAAGCGAACTACCAGGACGGAGAAATGTCTGCATAGCGATATCACCTTCATCAAGCTCTGGAATAAATTCACCTCCCATCCGACTAAAGATAAAGCCTGATAGCGTAAAGAGGGCAATAGCTATACCTAACACGAAGCGATTATGCGAAAGCGAAAAATGAAGTACAGGTTCATATATACGCTGTATACGAAGCATTATACACTCACTGCAATGTTTCAAACTATTCTCCATACGCACAATACTGTTGCGAGAATGCCCCACCGGTCTGAGCAAGAGACTACTAGCCACTGGTACATAGGTAAGACAGAGTATTAGAGCTCCGAGCACTGCAAAAGCGAAAGTGTACGCCATAGGCTGAAACATCTTGCCACTTACACCTGTAAGAAATAATATTGGGGTAAAGACGATAAGGATAATAAGTTGTCCGAAAAAGGCAGACCCCATCATTGTGGAAGCCGATTCATAACTAATATGGTCCATATATTTAGAATCGACTTTTTCACCGTGATGATGTACAAGATGGTCTATCTTGTGTACAATACCTTCCACAATAATCACCGCACCGTCTACGATGATACCGAAGTCGATAGCACCCAAACTCATCAGATTAGCCGAGACATGAAAAATGCGCATCAAAATAAATGCAAACAACAGGGCCAGTGGAATTACTGATGCCGTAATGATACCACCTCGTACACTACCCAACAACAGTACAAGTACAAAGATAACAATAAGTGCACCCTCTATAAGATTTTGAGCAATGGTACTGGTAGTACGCTCTATCAAGTTGCTACGATCAAGAAACGGTTTTATCTGAATATCAGCTGGCAAACTCTTCTGAACTTCCTCGATACGGGCCTTAACAGCCTTGACTACCTGATCAGAATTAGCATCCTTAAGCATCAAGATCATACCACCTACAGCCTCGTGTCCGTTTTGGGTAAACGCGCCATAGCGAACCTGATGCCCGAAACGAACATCCTCAGCTACATCACTAATAAGCACAGGTACACCTTCCTCATTTTTTACAACGATATTTTTGATATCATCAATCGATTTCACGAGTCCTTCGCCACGTATGAAACTCGCCATGTGGTCTTTCTCGATATAGGCGCCACCAGTATTCACATTATTTTTAGAGAGAGCTTCAAATACCTCTTGCATCGATACATGACGAGAATTTAACTGTTCTGAACTAAGGGCAATTTCATACTGTTTGATACTACCACCAAACGAGTTGACATCTACCACTCCAGGAATCATAGCAAGTTGTCGCTTAATCACCCAATCTTGCATTGTACGCAACTCTTGAGGGGAATATTTTGCGGTATCTTTAGGTACAAGGGTATATTGATATATCTCGCCCAAACCGGTGGTAATCGGTCCCATTTCTGGTTTACCGAACCCTTCTGGTATCTGTTCTTCTACTTCATCGAGTTTCTCCTTCACCAACTGTCTTGGTCGATAAGTACCCATGTCTTCGCGAAAGACAACCGTTACCACAGACAGACCAAAACGGGATACAGATCGGATATCCTCTACACCCGGCAGATTACTCATAGCAAGCTCTACAGGATACGTTACAAATTGCTCGATATCAAGCGTTGACAGATTAGGTGATGACGTAATCACCTGCACCTGATTATCTGTAATATCAGGCGTTGAATCCACATGAATGGTACGCATGCTGTATAGGCCGCCACCGATGATAGCAACCAATAAGAGCAGTACCATAAACTTGTGGTTTATGGAAAAATGAATGATTTTAGTAATCATATTTACTGCTAAAAAAGTATTTCAAATAGTTTTTATCGTATATTCACGCACATGCTATCACATGTACATTCTACAATTAAAACTATAACGGAGGAGCCCGTAAAGAATGGAAGCCCCGTGTATGGGGAGAATGGTAAAAAGTTGATACTTCTGCATATGCCACTCGGACTGCAGGCTGCATCAAGGCTTTCCGTGATAAAGTTCGGAAAAAGGCATAAAGGGGAACAAAACGCACTGAAACATGTGTCTGTCTCGACACAGAATCATCGGCCTGAATAGTAAGCATATGCTTGATGCAACTCGAATCATGCTCTGCCTTATGATCAGCATGTTCCACCTCTATACATATCTCATCATCATGATGGTGATGAGGTATCACTGTGGTTAGCAACATCAAAAAAGTTGCCAACACCAGATGGTATATATAGAGAGCCTTTTTCATTTTTCGATTGCAAAGATATCATTTTCTTTTTGCAACTCGGTTGCAAAAGGCAAAATAGATGATAATAATCATATATCTTCTACTTTATTCTCTAAAATATTTGGACAGAAGAAAATATATATATAATTTTGGAAAAAAATATAAGAACTGTCTATTCGTCTTCCGATTAAACTTTATATACAGCAAATTACTCGGACTTAATAATTATAAACCAAGATGAAATCGATTATACGAACTATTTTACTGATGCTCTGCCTTTTATGCAGTACATCGTGCGACAAGTTAGAAGATTCGGGGGCCATTAATGATGCCCTACCCGGACTTTGGATACTTGATTACGAGTTGCTCAACAATGATACATCGATAGAAGTAGCCTACCGCTACATCGAATTTGACGAAAATGGCAAAGTTACTTTGAAGGGTGACAACACAGAGGCTACGGGAACCTATCGAGCTGGTGATGCAGCCATCTTTATCACCTATCAAGAGAGTGATGGATCTGAACGTAAACTGGTATGGACTATTCTATCTTTTTCAAATGAACAGCTCATAGCCGAAAGCGAGATTACAGCAGACAACGGAAACACTTATGATGCCGTAGTGACACTAACCAAATAATCTACAGCTCTTTTTCCTAAAAAATAGGCACTTGTTATTTGTGATTATTGATGTAATCAATTATAAAAAGTGTAACTATATCGATAACCAATAAGCTATAATTGAATATTTTTGCTTGTCTACATTTTGCTATCATTTCCGGTTCATCTCTTAGCCTATCGTATTCGTTAAAAATTTCTCTATATCTCTCATTTCGGAATAATACTATATATTTGAATATCATACATAAAATTACACATACCAAGATTGATACTTTATTTAAGAACCTCGGTATGTTAAAGAATAGATGCATAAAATAATCTATTCCATTTATAAATACTAAAGATAACCCACTAATAATTCCGAAAGCATATATAATCGAAGATTCACTGGTTTCTAAATGTCTTCTGTAGTAGCGATATATTACATAATGTATGATATAATAAAATTCCATCATTTGTTATATTTTTATATTATTTGTTCCAAATATCTAAGTCATTATACTCCTTTGCTACCATTGAAATGAAATGCGCTTTCATACAATACATTAAATTCCATCCGTATTTTATTTATTCATGATTATTAAGTTTACCAAAACAGTAAATGTATTTTACGATAGTTATCTGCTTCAAAGGTACTACACATAGCAATATGTTGTTCTTTTTGATTAGATATTTTCACCTATATAACATAAATTATACTCTATTAATATATAATGACTGATTCATATATTTGTTTTCGTACTGTAACTACTCAGCATAGTTAAAAGTGCATACCTCATTGCTATCCTATAATGCAAGGATGGAGAAATATGTTAAAGAAACCAATTTTTTAAAACAAGATTTTTTGTTTAATATTTTTTTGTTATATTCGCAAAAAAAATAGAAACTTTAGTAAACGATTAATGACTATGAAAAAGAAACTATTATTTTTTGTATTTCTTCTTGTTAGTTTACAAGGAAAAGCACAACAGACCATAACATGGGACAGCGATATCGACTCTGTTACACTTGCGTACCCTATTATATTTGTTGATGGTGTTGAAATTGGTGATGAAGATATGGCTAAAATAGATACAGCTGATGTTGTTTCTATAAATATATTGAAAGATGGACCAATCTATGACTTAGTAGCACCTCGCACGGGAAAAATAGTTATGGTAAAAACGAAATCTAAAATTTTTCTAAAGCAGTGGCTACTGAGAAAGCAGTTCATAGATGATATGTATAAAAGAAAACAAGAGAAAATACATCAGAAGGGAATTGTTATAAGGTAAACCATCTGTCAACCCTGTATCCGTCAAGGGTATATTGTTATACCTTTGGCGGTTACCCATGCTCTCTAACTAAGCCTTGATTCTTCCTTGTTGCAATCATAATGTCAATGTGAGGAAAGTGTGACAATTTAGTTCTTATTTGTTGTGTTAAATTACATAAATCTATCGTTTAAAAAGTTAATTAAAAAAAGGGTAAACTTATTTTTTTTGCATAGTTGTTTATTTTTATTACTTTTGGTTTGATATTTGATTTTAAGTAATCTAATGATATAGAGTAAATTTTAATTATCTTTCTTTAATACTTGATATACATGTTAGCGAAGCGTTTTCTGATTATATATTTATTGTCATTACTACTATTTAGTTGCAATTCTGATCATTCATATGACACTTTGGAAGAAGTGGAAACGTTGTTGGATCGTGACGAACTTGATTCGGCTTCTATTACATTAAACCTTGTTTTGAGTGTTGATAGAGATGAAGATAGGGCATTATATAACCTGTTGAAGACAAGAATTGATTATCTTCAAAACAAGGATATTAAGAATGACAGTATGATTAATTACAGTATAGCTTATTATGACAAAATAAAGGACAATAAAAGATTAGCAGATTCGTATTATTATAAAGGTTGTATTTATATTGTTAACGAGAAATATAACATTGCCCTTGAGAACTATAAAAAAGCAGAACTATTGTCTCGTGATATTAACAATCTTTCTTTAAGACATAAAATTCTTGAAGGATTGGCTTATATTAATGAATCAATGGGGGCAAATAAAATTGCAATTTGTTATTCCAAGGAAACCCTTAAGTTGTCTAAGGAATGTAAGAATTTCAATTGGATAGCTTATGCACTGGGAAGTTTAGCAGTCGAATACTATAATATCGGCAGAAAAGACAGTATGAAATATTATCTAGACCAAAACGAGCCTATGCTTAAATATATACCATTAGCTGATCAAGCCTTGTTTTTGGCAAATATTGGTTCTTTTTATCTTAATATTGACCCTCATCTTTCAGAGATGTATTATAATAGGTCTCTAAAACTTAAAAAGAATGCGCCTGCTTATGTTGGCTTATCTAACGTCTATCAAGATGATATGGCAAAGTCGATTAGTCTTCTTAAAAAGGCATATCCTTTGGCTGAATCTAGTGAGAAGATAAAAGTTCTGCAAAGTATCGCTTCTCGACTCAATGATCGAGGGTATTCTTCTGATGCTTATTATTATATGTGTCAGGCTTTAAGTAAAAGTGATTCTATCAATCAGAAAATACAGAGCGATAATATTAGAAACGTTCAATCATATTATGATCTTGTATTTTTAAAGATAAAGTATAGAAGAATTATTCAATTAATTATTATTCTGTTTGTCGTATGTGTTCTAGTATTAATTATATTGTTAGTATATCGAAAATACAAATATAACAAGAATCAGAAACAACTTATGCATGATCAATTATTAATCAGCATGTATAATCAACAAATAGAAGCCTTAAATGCTAATGATAGTGAGAGCCAAAAGACAATTACTATTCTGAAACATAAAATCGATAGTATTCAAAACGATAATAAAACAGTCCTATACAAAGGAAAACAGTTGTATGAGTCTATGAAGAATGAAAACTTTACTGTCGTAAAATGGGGACATAATGAGTTTGTTTGGTTTATTGAGTATTATAAATTGATAGATCTTTTCTATGTAAATCATCTTGAGACAGACTACTCAGGTCTTACGGTAAAGAACCAGTTTTTTCAAATATTATATCATATGGGTAAGAGTGATAAGGAGGTGCAATATATTATGGGAATAAGTCCTAGTACAGTTAGATCCAATAAATCTCGAATAAAATCAAAGAAATATAAAGTTGCAGAGTAGCTATTTGAAACATAAATTTTGAAAAGCTCGAATAATCTTTTTGATAAGTTCATTTGGTAATATATTTTTGTAATGGTTGAGAAACTTAGTACGATTTGGTATGGATTGTTTTTTTATATTAGTAATTTTGATTATATAAATGAATATTAGATGTAGCTTCTTATACAGTATTGAGTAAAATATTTACTAATCTTAACCACTTAATATAAAAATATCAGGTCACTTTTGAGGAACGTCTTTATTAATATTGTAATTTTATTGTTCGTATATTTTTAATTAGAGCAAAATATTTTTTTACTTATAGTAATTATTACCTTTTCACTTTTGTAGCGCTTAAATTAAGTCCGATGCATTTTTGCAACAATCTTGTAAGTTGTTGAATATTAGTTATATATGTTTTTTGTGGAATGCAACATGGTAAATGAAATATTTAAATAATTTCTTGCTTTTAGAGAAAGTTACAATTATTTTTGCAATGTCATCATAACGATAATAAAACCAATTTCAACTTAATTTATGAAGCTTAAATCATTATTAATTATTATATGTGCAATGTTTAGCATGAGTACATTCGAAGCTAATGCAGAAGGTAATCAACCAGACAACAATGTAGTAATTGTCAAGTTGCCTTGGGTCAAGAGAACTCCCAAACGTCAGCAGCCTATAGTACTATCTTATGATTATATCACTAAGAAGGCGAATTTGCACATAATTACTTCATTAAACAATGTTGTTGTTGTCCAATATAAAGATGGTTCACTGTATGATGTAGTCTCTTTGGGTGATGTCGATAGTGCTGATTATCAGTTCAATTTGTCTGATATTGGAACTTATGGATTTGAAGTATATTCTTCTTCAGAAATAGTTTTTCAAGATATTTTAGAGGTAGAAGACTAAGATGCAAAAAGAAGCCTTTACCTGGAATTAGTCAACTGATTACTATATATCGAGTCAACTTGGACTGGAAGATTTCTAAATGGAACAGCAGTGGTAAACAATTTAGGTTGTAAAGTAAAAAACAAGTCCGTGTTTAAATAATGAAATTTTCATATATAATTGACTTCATAAAGGAATTCTTTATGAATGTACATATTGATGGCATCATGCTAACTGGTAGCAGGGCAACTGAAAAATATACAGAAGATTCTGATACTGATTTAGTCATTGTTTCAAAAGATGTTGCAAGACAAACATCAGAAAATTTATTTTATGACAACAAGAAGTTTCATATTATTCTAATACCATTAAATAAGATAGCTTCTGTTATTTTTTCAGATATTTTAAATAGTGAATTCCTCTTTTATCATATGTTCAAAACAAGCATTATTATTTATGATCCAAAGGGGATTTTGGAACATATTAAAACTACGTTAGATAAGAGAGATATATCCTTTGATAATTCTAGTTTACTAATTTTTAGAAGTCAGATAACAGATGCTCTTGAATATATAGAAAAATCAAATGAAACACCTTTATTCACAATTTCTTTTATCATTTCTCTATTGGGTAAATATTACTATCAAAATAAGTATGGAAATGGTAAATATGAAGATAAATCTGCAATAAAACAGCCTTTTTACTATAAGAAATTATATAGTATTTTGCAAAGTTATCTTAATAGCAAGAATAAAATAGATTTTATTGAAGAAATAGATAAAATGCTTGTTCCTTTAGGTGGAAGATTGAAAAGTAGTTCAACAATAAAGTCTACTTTACTTCCCATAAATAAGGATAATTTATTAATATACATACCAGAAGTGCATCCATTCAAGACGAAGAACATAGATGTTAAGGAAATGTACAATATATTTAAATCTTATACATGTGAAATCTTTTATATAGGACAGGCTCAGTTTATGCCAAGAGGGTTATATTTCCGGGTGTCTAACAATTCTGATGATGCAGATTTCTACAAAGTTATTCAGAAATCTATAATTTCCTTAAGAAAGAGACTTAAACATCATATTTGTTTTCCATTTCAGTCTTTTTATAGCGAAGTGTGCTTTTGGGGAAATCAAAATTGTAGCTCAGAACTTCAAATTATTTTTTCAGAACTTTCTGACTATATCGTGAAAGAAAATAATAATGATATAATTTTATTAATATCGTATACCTTTACATATAATCTGCTTTTATTATTTCCTCAAAAAGATTTTGTTGAAGAGTTTATTATGCGACTTTTACCTGAAGTAACAGATACTTTTGGATTATACAATGTATCCCAAATAGTAGATCGAAAAGAAACTATCATTTGTGATATGAGAAATAAGTATAAATCATCGAAGTCAAGATTAAAAAGCTTGGTCGTTAATAATAATGACATTTTTTTAAAGCAAAAAGCATCAGAATTAAATCAAGTTATAGAAAAATACAAAGATTGTGAATTATTTAATAGTTTTTCTTTCTCAAACCCTTTACATGCATTAAGATTTAATGTTTTAAACCATGTACTAGGTATTTATGGGTTGGAATCTGTTGAAAAATTATATATAGTATATAATACTTTCAATTTAATCAAATAGAATGGCATTATTTAATAAATTTCCATATACACATCAGTTAGAAAGCAAAGACTGTGGTCCTTCTTGCCTACAATTAATTTGCAAATTTTATGGTCAATTCTTTGAACTTGAATTTCTACGGGAAATTTGCGGTATAAAAAAAGCAGGTGTATCTGTTTATGATTTAATTAAAGCTGCAGAAAAACTAAATTTGAGAAGTTCTGCTTTCAAATTATCCTTTTGGAAGTTTCGTAATCAAGTACCTCTACCATGTATTGTTCATTGGAAAGGACATCACTTTGTTGTTGTCTATAAAATAACGGATAAACACATTTATGTTTCAGATCCACAGGAAGGGCTTAAGAGATACAACTTAACAGAATTTGCATCAGCATGGCTGGCAAATGTCGAACCAGAACCTGGAAAAAAAACGAAAAAGGGCATCTGTATTGCTGTTGAGCCAACAAATAAGTTCAACAGCGTTGGGAGTACTATAAAATCAAATTCATCAACTTTAGATGTCGCAAAATTCATGTGGGATTACATGAAACTTGATAAAAGAAGCATATTTAAGGTATTTTTACTAACGTTAGTAGTTACTGTCATCAGTGTCTTCTTTCCGATAATAACCCAAAATATTATTGATGTAGGAATTCCTACCAAAGATTATGATTTCATAACTCTTTTAATGGTGTCAAGTCTAGTCCTTACATTTAGCAATTCTTTAAGTTTATGGATAAAACAGTTGATGAGCACTCATTTTGGAGCAAAAATTAAATTGTCTATGCAAGCAGATTATATATCAAAGATGTTTAAACTTCCTCTAAATTTCTTTGAAACACGCTTGATGGGTGATATAATACAAAGGAATAATGATTATGATAGACTAGAAGCATTTATAATGTCTACAGGCTTTGAATTTGTTTTGGCCTTTTTTCAGCTGATTATTTTTGGGATAATACTGGCATATTATAATTTTACGATTTTTATCGTATTTCTCGCTTCTAGCTTAATATATATTATGTGGATCCTATTTTTCTGGTCGATAAGAAAAAAAATGGATATTAGATATTTTGGAAATATTTCCAAGAATCAAAGTGAATGGATAGAGATGCTTTCAAATATGTCAGACATCAAGAGTTACAATTATGGAAATTTTAAGCGTTGGCAATGGGAGAAAATCCAAATAAAATTGTTCAAGACAAGAATCAAGATGCTAAATGCAGACCAGATGCAGAATATGGGCTCTTCATTAATTAATTCTATTAAAAAATTATTATTAATATACATTGGAGCTATGTTCGTTTCCAAAGGACAGATGACAATGGGTATGCTTATTGCAATTCAGTACATACTAGGTCAGTTGGTAACACCAACAGAAAGCCTAATTCAATTTATCGTAAATATTCAGCTAGCAAATATCAGCTATATGCGTGTGTTTGAAATACTTAGTAAAAAATCTGAAGATGAATTAATGCCAAAAGTTGATAATCCAAAGCTAATCGATTTTGATAATGATATCATTTTGGATCATTTATATTATAAGTATGGTGCCAATGATGATTATGTGCTAAAAAATATTAACTGTATATTGCCAAGAGGAAAACTTATAGCGATTGTAGGAGAAAGTGGATGCGGAAAATCAACGTTACTCAAACTCGTATCAGGTTTATATATGCCATGTAATGGTAAGATAAAAATCGGCTCATTAAATCTTAGTTCAATACCGGTTAATGAATGGAGAAGTCGAATTGGTGTTCTAACCCAAGATAGCCAGTTATTAAATGAATCGATACTTGATAATATCGTTTTTGGCCGAGATTTTAATGCAGAAGAGGTTAAAAAAGTAACCATGATGGCAAACGTTCTTAAGGATATAGAGAGCAGGCCTATGGGCTTCGAAACTTATATAAGCGAAAATGGTAAAGGTGTTAGCGAAGGACAGAAACAGAGATTGCTTTTAGCTAGAGCTCTTTATGGTAGTCCACAGTTTTTATTTTTGGATGAATTAACTAGTTCACTTGATTCTAATAATGAATTCTCTGTCATATCCTCTATCAAGCAGTTATCAAAACATCCAACAACCCTGTTAGTAGCTCATAGGATATCGTCAGTAAAAGCAGCTGACTATATTATCGTTATTAAGGATGGTATGATAAAGGAAACAGGTTCCTATTCCAATCTTTTCAAAAAAGGTACATATTTTTATGAACTTTTCAAAAATCAAGAATTTGCACAACAGTACACCAATATCGAACAAAAATCACAGTCTAAAAACACTTCAAAAGAGGCCTTGAAAGAATTGATTTTACAAATGAACATGTATAAAGAAATGAAAAGAAATGAATAGTGAAAATTTACATACAGAGGAATTTTATGACGTTGCTAGAAGAATACCGGAATCCTATACAACATATGCCATATATGGCATCACCATTTTTATTCTTTTAATTTTGACATTAAGTTTTATTATTGAAATTCCAGAAACAGTAATGGCAGAAGTAAAAGTAACTTCTGTAAATCCTCCTATAACGCTCAAAGCAGAATCAAATGGAAAAATCATGTTGCTAAGTAATGACAGAAAAAAACGATGTAAGAAAGGGGAATATCTAGCAGTTCTTGAGAATTCAGCTAACTATAAAGATGTGTTATATCTTAATAAGTGGCTCGCTCAGCATAACATATGGGAGAATAAAAATGATATTTTAGAATTGCTGGAAAGACCATTATTATTAGGTGATATAGAGCATTCGTTTTACACCTTTAAACTGGCCTATATTAAATATCATCTTTTATTAAGTAATAAAAATGACTATGAACATTCTGCCAATATATTGGGAAGTGAACTCATAAAGAATTATCAGACATTAACAAATAGAAAAAAATTATTAGAGTCATATAAGGAAGAGAAAAGAATCAAAGCTAAATATGTGAAGCAGGATTCAATTCTTTATCGACAACATGCCATCACTAAAGATGACATGGATAAAAGTATTCTTGATTATATGAATACACAGAACAAGATAGTTTCGCTTGAGAATGAGATTACTACAGCAGAACTGAATATTACGCAGGGAGGGGCTAAGATTAATCAAGTAGACGACCAATATTATTCAGCAAAAAATGATGCAAAGATTCAATTAAGTGAAAGTTATCATAGTTTGATAATTCAGATTAAGAACTGGGAAAAGTTATATGCCTTTATTGCTCCTGGAAATTGCGTCATTGAATTGGCAAATATTATTTCCAACGGATCATTTATTACTGTCGGAGAGCCTGTATTCAATGTAATTTATGAGAATAGCAAATTCTACGGAACAGCTATGCTTCCAGCTGAGGGGGCAGGTGATGTAAGGTTAGGAGACTCTGTAAATATAAAAATGGCCCTTTATCCTTATCAAGAGTATGGATCATTAAGGGGGTGTGTCAAAGATATTTCTCTTAACTCTATAGACAAAAGTTATCTAGTGTATATCGATCTTCCATTTGGGTTAGTAAGTGATAATGGTATACGTTTGTCTTTTGCTGAAACAATGTATGGACAAGCAGACATAATTACGCAAAAGAAAAAGTTGATATTAAAATTATTCAATCGGCTTAAGGGGGCTACGTCTGCCAGTAGAATAAAAGAGGAACAGCGTGTTAATGAAAAGCAAAAAAATGATAGTCAGCAAGAAAGTTGCGGACAATTGAATAATGATAGAAAAAACATTAACTTTTAAACAATGAAAACAAAAGCACCTAATCTGAAAAAAATACTGAATCTCTGTAATGAAAATAATTTTTTTGATGCAGACACTTTGTATCTAAAACAGAATATCAAAAGCAACATATTCAAATTAATAGCTGTCTGCGGAGATAATGGATTTAAAGGTAAAAAAAAATATAAAACAGAAGATGATGAAATCATAGTTTATTACATTAGCTACAATTCATGTATGAGTCTTATGTTAAATAAAGATATATTGTTCTTTGCATTGTTTTCATCCGTGGTATGTCTCAAGGATGATCTGAGTGCATCAAGAGCATTTTACCAAGCCTTAATCCCAATAAAAAAATATAATAACCTGAAAGGACGTATAAGTTTAGATAATTTGTGGAAAGATAACATATTGAATCGTAAATATGAAGATGAGTTATCTATTCAATTCAGAAATATCTCAAACGAAAATGAGTTTTATCATAATATTTTAATACCTCTATCTTCTTCATTTAAAAATTTACTACATCATAATTCTTCATTGTTACAATTTGAAGAATGTGCAGGGAAATTAAATGCTACTTATACGTTGAAACTCAAAGAAAAAGATAACTATAATAGCATATTAAATAGATTGATTATATATCTTTATAAATACTCTCCGGAATTAAATTTATCTAGAATAGCAATTCCGTATGTTAGAATGAGAAATCGTATGTCTATGGATAGGAAATTATCTTGCTTAATAGCTGATGTTATTACGCAAATTCAGACTGAGATTTTCAGTAAAAAAAATAATGAAGGAATTTCTTCAAATACAGTTATTACAACTTTAATGTATGCATTTATTATTGCAGGTTGTATAATGTATAAAAGTAAGGCTGATTTTAATAAAGTAGTAGAAAAAATCTATAAGAAATACTCTTTCATGGCAGAATCAGATGTGCAAAAATATATGTTATCTTTAGTTGGAATAAATACTGTTCAAAAAAAACTATTTAATGAATTGCATGCTCTTTGTATATCAAATGCTGTAAAACTAAATGTAAACTATGGCAATATAATGAATAAATGGAAAACTTCTGATTTTAATAATGATTTTAAAGATTTTGTTGACCTAATGAGGGAACTTAACGATTATATATTATCAGAGGAATGTTCATTTACAAAAGATCAAGTTTTTGAAGAACTTACAAAAGAGTTATTTCATAGCTTTAATATTCATAACTATTATAAATCATTTATTCTATTCTCGATTAAATTTTTAGCAAATGAAATTTGATGTCAATACATTAAATAAATATGTCGAAGAAACTATTGTATGTTGTGAGAAACATCCAAATGCTGATTTATACATATATGGTTACTATAGTAGTACAGATAAGCCTACAGTATGGGATGAGATAAGTATACACTGTAGAGGTATGATTGTAAATGGCCAAGGTGAAGTGATGGAGCATCCTTTTACAAAGTTTTGGACTTATAAACAGTATCTAAATAAATATACAGTACTTTTGAATGATAATCAAATATTTAAGATTCCTAAAGGTAATTTTCGCATATTAGAAAAAATAGATGGTACAATGTGCACATTATACTGGATAGGTGAAAAACCCTATTTAGCTACCCAGCGTTCCTTTACCAATCCCAAGGCGATAGAAGCTACAAAAATTCTTTATGAGAAACATTCTGATGTAATCGGTAAACTAAATAAGAATTATACATATATTTTTGAAGCAGTTTATCTAGAATCAGATGTTTTAATTGACTATGGCAACACTCGTGATATTTTTCTAATTGGTATGATAGATAAGGTAACAGGAATGCCAATAGAACTCCCTGATCTTGGTTTCCCAAAAGCAAGGGATTTCACTAAAAAATATGGGCATATAAGGGATTTTGATGAATTAGCTGCTCTAAATCTGCCAAATCAAGAAGGATTCGTCTTGTACTTTGAAAATGGCCAAATGATGAAATTAAAATTTCCTTGGTATCTTGAGGCGCATAAATCATTGGATCGAATGGTTGCAGGCGATTTCAAATTATACAGAAATCAGCTATTATTAAAGCAACAATTGGGATTAAAGGAACATTATATCTGCAATTTAGATATTTGGAAAGCATTGAAAAATGGAGATCAAGAACTTCATTCAATTACCAGTCAAATTCCAAGCTATTATTATCTTATGAGTTTTGAATATTGGCTGAAAAAAACAGAGAAAAGACTTAAAAAAGACTTCTCACAAAAAAAGGATTGGAACCTATGTAAACCAAAAGTGGTAGATATATTTAATATAGATGACCGTATGGATAAGGCTCATATTTATGAGTCAACAGTTTGGAACTGGAAAAAAAGATATTTAAAATAATGGAACACATATCTGCAGGTTTATTAGTTATTCGTGATAATAAAATCTTATTAGTACAACAGAAAAATGATCATGATAAACTACATTTATCTATTCCAAAAGGATTAATAGAAAAAGATGAAGATCCACTTGATGCAGCAATAAGAGAGACATATGAAGAGACGGGGTTAAAAGTTTACAGACGTAATATTATTAAAACACCCTACTTAATGAATATAGATAGCTCTTACATAAAGCGACGAATTATTTATTATGTTGCTCATATTCACAGTAATGTGGATGTATCTCCCATTGACAAGGCAGAAATTGAATGGGCAGGTTTTGTAAGTTATGGTTATGCCGAAAAGCATTTACAACCTACGCAGTTGTCTATATTGATACTGTTAAATCCTTTAAAATTATCAAAAAGGGCTATGAATTGGTTGTGCAACTGTGGCTATATAGAGTGTGATTGGCATCCTGAAAGAAGAATTAAAATATTTAATTATACCAAGAAATGCAAAACCGAACAATATTGGGATGAAATTACATTATGGTCACGTGGTTTGATTGCTGATGATAGAAATAACATTTTATATCGGCCATTAAAGAAATTCTTTGAACTTGACCAACTTTATCAGTTTTTCACACCTCATGAAGATAATGGGTTCAAGCTATTTGAAAAAAAGGATGGAGCCCTAGGTATTATGTATTGGATAGAAGATCAACCTTATATAGCTACAAGAGGTTCCTTTTCAACCTCACAAGCCATAATTGGAACAAGACTACTTTATACTAAACATTATGAAGACTTCTGTCACTTCAATAGAAATTATACTTATCTATTTGAGATTATCTCACCAAAAGATAAACATATAATAGATTATGGCGATATTGAGGAACTATACCTCATTGGAGCCTACGACAATAAAAGAATGAGGGATATTTCGTCCGATGAAATACATAACTTAGAAACATTTAAGAAAGTTGAATATTATTCGGAGCATGGTACCATTGAAGCTTTAAGCAGTGAAGACCAGCCTAATCGAGAAGGATACGTAGCCTTGTTTCCAGACGGGAATAGACTAAAAATAAAATTTAAGACATATAAGGAAAACTATGTTTTGCATTATAAAAAATAGATTATTAGCCACTTTGGGCTTAATTTTATTACTCTGCATACATATAAATGCAGAGAAGAAGATATATACCCTTTATGATATTCTTTCCTATAATAAAAAGACAAATGATTACCGTGTGGTTATGGATGACTCTATTATCAATGAACTAAACCACAAGATTTTTACCACAAATCTTTACCCTCAAATTAGATTAAATGCAAATTTACCGAACTATGAAAAGTCAATTAGCTTAACGTCTCAATATGATGGTACATATAAATATAGAAGCCGAACATATGCAAATTCAGAGGTCAATCTGCAGGTTATCCAGTTGATACCCTGGACAGGTGGTACAATGTCGTTTACAACTGGAATTAATCGATTAGACAATTTAACCAATGAGAATAAAACATTTTCATATTATTATAATATCGGTCAAATCACAATAAAGCAAAATGTTTTCGGCTATAATTCATATAAATGGGCTAAAAAACAGGATGAGGCAAATAAGATAATTGAAAGAATTCAACATCAACAGAGTTTGGAGAAAATTAACTATAAACTTGTGGAATGCTTCTTTAATCTATTGATGGCTCAAAGAAGGCAGGAACTTAATAAACAAAATCTCATCCTTTCGAAAGAAATTTATGATCATGCAAAATTGCTGTTCAAGGAGGAACGATTATCAGAACCTGATTTTATTGATACTGAGATAGAATATCTAAAAGAAAAAATGCAAAATAATAATTTGGAAATCAAATTTGCACAGGATGAGTTCAATAAAATTCTACAGTTGCATACAACCGATAATCCAATAGCAGAATTTGACGATACGACAATGGTATTTAATCCCCTTTCATTTGATATTAATGAAATTGCAGAAAAATCAGTTGAGTACAATTATAGTATAATACAGGATTCAAAGGAACTGGACCAAATTATTCAAATTAAGAAAATAAAGGAAGAATGTAGCCCCTCGGTTACTCTTGAATTAGGTGGTGGTTTCAACTCTCAGTTTGAAAAGTTTCGCAATGCTTATGATAACAAGTTAGATAGTCGTCAAATTGCTCTCACCCTAACTGTGCCAATATATGATGGTGGTAAGGGAAAAGCAAAAATAGCTATTAGCAAATATCAGCTATCAAGAATCAAAAATCAATATAATATTGATCGTGACGATGCCAAGAATGGATATATTAAGGATTTGCTCAATATCAATCTAATTATTGAAGCAATCAATAATTATAAGAACACACTTGGACTAATTGATAATCAGATGAAACTAATAAAATATAAAATTGATGGAGATAGACTAAACGTAGAACAATACCTACGTGTAAAGTCTGAAAAAATGAAGGCTTTTGTAAATTATTACGAATTAATTAAAGAATACTATATGTATATTTTTAAGTATAGAAGCCTTGCATTATACGATTTACGCAGTAATAAATCATTGTTAGCAAAGTAAAATAAGTCAATATGGCAAAATTTTAACAAATGAAACAAACAGTAATGTAAGTTTCAATTAATATTATAATACACTACTGTCCCGTTAAAGTGGACTAATTGCTCTTTGAAATAATTGAAATTCAGTCTATTAAGCAGGTTTTTGAAATAAAACGGACTTGATTTTGTATTTTTGCGGCCAAATACAATTGACTGCTATGTTCCAAGACAAATACGTTTTTGCTCAACTAACTGCTTTTCTGAACAGGATTCAGTTTAACAACTACGTTCGCAAGTATGATGGTAATCGCTACGTGAAGCATTTCACCTGCTGGAACCGACTGCTTGTAATGATGTTCGATCAACTGAGTAATCGTGAGAGTCTTCGTGATTTGATTGTTGCTTTTGAAGCACATCGAGCCAAGCAGTACCATCTTGAATTAGGTCGTGAACCTATTGCCAAAACGACTCTTGCGTCGGCCAATCAGAATCGTGACTACAGGATCTTCGAAGACTTTGCTTTTTACATGATGATGGAAGCTTGTGAGAAACGAACGACCAACATCTTGAATATTCCAGAAAAAAATATGCTTTTGACTCAACTACAATCCCGTTGTGTCTGGCAACATTCCCATGGGCAAGATTCAGAAGAAGAAAGGTGGTATTAATGCCCATTTGTACGCACATTTAGATACTTGTTATGTAAAGCAAAAATGAGAAGTAGAATCGTTACGCCCTAATAATCAGATATAATTTTTATGACTTCTGTCACTGATATACTTGTCATATTGGAACGCTCGACCTATGAAGTCTTGCAAATCCTCAGCATATCACTTACGGACAATACTCACCTACGAGACCTGTTTGATAAGACAAATTTCAACGATGTAAAAGATCAATTTGGTCCCCTCATTCCGGGGCTATTTGATTAATATTTAAACTCGTCCCATTTTAACGGGACACAAATGATTATATTTAATAATTTAAACAAATTTAAAATGAAAAAATCTTTAAAAGATTTAGAGCTATCAATGCCAAGTCTTGATAGTTTGAGTGCGAAAACTTTAATGGGTGGTGATGGTTATGCAAGTGAGCTGAATGACACTAATGGAAATTGGATTCCAGAGGTTGTTGTTTATCCAGAAAATATACAATCAGATTTTCAGGATTCTGATGCAGACTTGTTGGAACCAGATAATGGTGATGATTATAATAATAATCTAAATAATTATTATACATCTGATAGTAATGATCCCCAAGTTCATCAAACATTAGATAAAGATAAGGTTAAAAATAGTGAGCCTCAGGTTGGAGCACTCTGTACATTTGCAGCATTGAATGCAGCATTAAATGGTTATGGTAAGGAAAACTCATTAGGAACCCTTGGATTATATGCACAATATACTGGTACTCTAGAATTTTCAAATTTTAATGGCTTGTCGGGCCAAGAATTTGGAAATCTTATAAATGATTATTTTGTGACTACAGAATTGCAAGGTAAAGATGGACTAATCAGTGCACTGGAGGATAATTCTGGTGTATTAGGATACTTGCTATTAGGAGAAGATGTAAATAATGATGGAATGTTGAATGATGGTCATGCTGTTCTGTTTACTGAATATGATTCCGAATCTGGAACATTTGAATATTGGGATCCAGAAACAGGTAATTTAGAAAAAGGTAATGGAGATGGTTTCATCATGGGATGGGATCTTGAAAAAGCTAAATAATATTTTTATATTACTGTATGCACTATTGCATGCTGGAAAAAGCAATTTGTAAGTATGAAAAAGAAACTATTATTTTTTGTATTTCTTCTTGTTAGTTTACAAGGAAAAGCACAACAGACCATAACATGGGACAGCGATATCGACTCTGTAACACTTGCGTACCCTATTATATTTGTTGATGGTGTTGAAATTGGTGATGAAGATATGGCTAAAATAGATACAGCTGATGTTGTTTCTATAAATATATTGAAAGATGGACCAATCTATGACTTAGTAGCACCTCGCATGGGAAAAATAGTTATGGTAAAAACGAAATCTAAAATTTTTCTAAAGCAGTGGCTACTGAGAAAGCAGTTCATAGATGATATGTATAAGAGAAAACAAGAGAAAACACATCAGAAAGGAATTGTTATAAGGTAAACCATCTATCAACCCTGTATCCGTCAAGGGTATATTGTTATACCTTTGGCGGATGTTACCCATGCTCTCTAACCAAGCCTTGATTCTTTCGGTAATAGCGATATATTACATAATGTATGATATAATAAAATTCCATCATTTCCCAATCCTGTACTTAAATCTGTATTGACATTGCTTATAGTTGACCACCAACGGCTCTCTTCAAGGATGGCTTCTCATATTCTGTAATTGATTGACAGTTCTAGAGATTCATCGGTACAGACTCTGAAGAGACCACCAATAGTTTCATATGACTCAAATCGTTTGACGAAAATCTGCATACATATTGGATGATAACCTGTGATATTGAGGCTATTTGTGATTATTGATGTAATCAATTATAAAAAGTGTAACTATATCGATAACCAATAAGCTATAATTGAATATTTTTGCTTGTTTACATTTTTCTATCATTTCAGGTTCATCTCTTAGCCTGTCGTATTCGTTAAAAATTTCTCTATATATATTATTTCGAAAGAATATCATATATTCAAAAATCGCCCCAAGTACAAAACATACCAAAGCAACAGGTTTGGTAACATGAAGTGGAGTTTCTAGAAATAAACACACGAAATAATCAATACTTCCTATTAATATAAATGATAAAGGCATAAGTATACCGCAAGCACGCCCCATCGACATCGTACGGCTCTCAAGATTCTTTCGGTAATAGCGATATATTACATAATGTATGATATAATAAAATTCCATCATTTGTTATATTTGTATATTATTTGTTTCAAAAATCTAAGTCTTTTAGACTCCAATGCCCTTTTCCCTAAAAAATAGGCACTTGATACTGCCCAACCATAGCCAGGAGTAATAGTAAGTTGATTATAATTTTTTATTTTCAAAAAAAGTTCTTTTATCATTAAGATATATATAAGTTAATCTCACGCATTTTTTTACGGTATTTATACTTTACTCTGCAAAGGTAGAAAAAATAATTAAAAAAAAGTACAAAATTCACACAATTATGCTTACTATCTTGATCTTTTTTATTTACTGAGTCCCCTTTAAAAAGTGACACATTTTGATATTACTAGAAATTTCCGTAAATTATGAGACTCATAAATTGATAGCTACAATTTTAATGGATATAAAGAGTATAAACAGAAAACAATCGATACTTTTCGTTTTGGATTATAACCAATCAGGTATCTCTATAATAGAGATACCTGTCAGGATAAGTACACCCCATTCACTCTCAATGGGATATGATATAAAAAGGACTAAATTTTATTTTTGGAAAAGCGGTTGAGTACGAAACGACCGGCAAGACTAAGAATAAGCACAATAATCGTTAGGACTACGGCTGCGGCATAGGCTCTGTCCTGCACTTCTTGCTGTGGAGCACTCAGCTGGAAAAATACACTCAGTGGTAAAGTTGCTGCAGGACGTGAAAGACTATCGGGTATATTATCAGAAAAGCCTGCTGTAAACATTACCCCTGCAGCATCACCGATAGCCCTACCGATAGAAAGCAGGGTGGCTGTTGCTATCGCCGGTGCAATCTGACGTACCACGATACCAATGGTTTCCCAACGGGTAGCACCTAACGAGAAACTAGCTTCGAGCAAATCTTTCGGAATACTCTTGGCTACCTCGTCCATAGATCGGATGAATATTGGAATGATAAGCAACGTAACTACGATAATACCTCCTAAAAGTGAAGCACGAAGACCCAAGAGTACCATGATGGTAAAACCGAAAGCACCATACACGATGGAAGGGATACCGAAAAGCATATCATAACCTAGACGGGCGATAGAACCAAACTTACTGTCTGGTTTGAGATATACATTGAGATAGAATACTACTGGTATAGAAATCAGTAAACCGATAATGGTAGACCCTCCTACTATATATACAGAACCCATAATGGCATTAAGAAATCCACCCTTACCGCCAATATAGAAGCCACCACCCGGAGTTGAAGTTATCATTTCCCAAGTAAGTACAGGCAGACCTCGACTGAATACAGAGAAGATTACACTCAGCACAAAATAGAGTATCAATACTGCCGACAGATACATCAACAACTTGGCTATTTTTTCTTCTATGACACTACGAATCATAAACTTTCACTTTTTAAAAATGCATAATAGGTTACTGTTTAAACTTGCGGAGTACTAATCGTGAGAACAGATTAAATACAAGAACCACAAAGAAGAGTATGAAGGCCGCAAACATGAGAGCTGACTCATATAATGGCATGGACATCATCTCGCCATAGGCATTGGCTATAAGCGCCGGAATCGGATAGAAGGCATCGAGTATCGAATTAGGTACGATAGCCAAGTTTCCGCAGACCATCAGCACAGCGATAGTTTCACCCAACGTACGACTTACAGCCAATACTATGGCGGCTATAATACCCGGAAATGTTTTACGCAAAATAACGTGGATGGTGGTTTGCCAACGAGTAGCACCTAACGAGAGAGATGCCTCACGATACTCATTACCCACATTAGCAAATAGTTCGATAAAAAGACTTACCAATAGTGGTAATATCATTACACCGAGTACTACTGCGCCTGCCAACACCGTATATCCACTGGAAGAGCGTCCCAACGCTGGAGCTACGACACCAGACACCCAAGGCACGATGAGCAGCGTACCCCATACACCATAAATCACAGATGGTAAACCTGCTAGAATATCGAGCAGAGGATAGATAAATCGTCGCACCACACTGCGGGAATATTCTGTAAGATAAATAGCCATGAAAAGCGATATCGGTAGAGCGAACGCTACAGCCAGCAGGGTTACGCTGAGGGTTCCCATCAGAAATGGGAAAAAACCAAAGCGACCACTCATCGGTTTCCATTCTGACGATGAGAGTAAAGTCCATACAGACTCCTTTTCGAGAATAGGCACCGACTTCAGGTAGAGCCCTATTCCCATCGCTACGACAAGAAACAGGGAGGCGATGGTGAGTACTGCCATCACCTTACCTGCTATTTTATCTTTCCATAATCGTGTATTATTCATCCGTAATAAATATAATAATTTACTGTGTATCCGATGGCCAATGTAAATATGGCCTTGAAGAGTACGCTTAAAAACTGTTTCATATTTCGTATAGGCTTACTGTATGGCTACATCTAGTGGGGTGTATAAAAGTAGCCTTATTTGAGTTTCTTCAAACTGCTCTGCAGTTTTTCCTGGCTAATGGTGATATATCCTTGACCCTCGTTAGACTTCTGACCCTGCGTAAGCACATACTTGAGGAAGGCTTTTACTACAGGACTTTTAGGTATGCCATGAGCCACCAAATAGAGGTCTCGTGCAGGAGGTGAAGGGTATTTACCATCAGCTATCGCTTTTACAAGTTGAGAACGGTCAGCATAGAAGTTTTCGTCATCATCGATTTTTCCATTTTCGTTAACATCGATTGGCAAAATGGCAATACCTGGATTAAGTTTACCGCTTTTGCTGTCGTAAGCATAACCGATATTGTTAAGACCTATACCATTCTGATCTTTCTGTACAGCAGATGCCACACCTGGATCACCAAACACGCCAGTACCTTTCAGGTCTTCCTGTTTCTTACCTAAGTATTTAGCCCAAGTCTCAGCAGCACCACAAGCATCACTTCGTGTATACACACTCACCGCTACCTTACTGCTATTGCCTGCTACCTGACCCCAAGTTTTAGTCTTACCTGTAATCCACAAATCAACAAAAGTCTGACGCTTGGCACCTTTGACTACTAAATCTTTATATACAGGATTCTTGGCATTTATTGTTGGTACCACTGCATCCTTAGCAACAGCGAACCCTACAGCACCACGCTCAATTTCAGAAGCATCAAGATCACGACTTACCATACCCAAATCCACCACATCAGAAAGAGCATCGGTAAGTCCCTTACCTGCTCCACCTGCAGAGATATCAATGGAAACGTTCGGATGGAGTTTCTCAAAATCGTTAGCCCATTTTACAGCTAAAGGATAGAGGGCAAAAGCACCAGACAAAGAAATATTACCTGATAGCTCTTCGCCCTTATCACCTGAGTTATGCTTACTATTTGTGTTTCCGCCACAAGCTACAGTGCTTAGGCCGATGATTGCTATCCATGCTAAACTGGCTATGTTTACAATAATTTTTCGCATATTTACTTCCTTTCCTAATGATTAAGTAGTACGTATTGGTTTATATTCTATTTACATCGGCAAAGGTACGGCTAAATAAAGGTATACGAAATACCATGGACGAGGTAAACCATATCACTAACGTTTGTTATATCCGCCCACTACATACAATAAGAGCACCTCCCTAGAAGAAGGTGCTCTGTATTTAGTGCTTTTGATGCAAGCCACATTCGCGATGATCAGGATCTTCCCACCACCAACGACCGGCACGTACATCCTCGCCCGGTTTGATGGCACGGGTACAGGGTTCGCAGCCTATACTTGGGTAACCTTTATCGTGTAACTTATTATAAGGTACATGATTGGTCTTGATATAATTCCAAACATCCTCCTCACTCCAGTTGATCAGTGGATTGATTTTGATCTTGCCATGTATATCGTCCCACTCTACCACCTGCATATCTTTACGGGTAACCGACTGTTCTTTGCGTAGACCACAAATCCAAGCATCCACTCCTTCCATGGCACGCTTCAACGGCTCCAACTTACGAATCTGGCAACAACGATGACGGCTCTCTATACTGCCATAGAAAAGGTTAATACCCTCTTCGCGTACCATACGCTGTACTTCTTTATAATCAGGAAAAAATACCTCGATGTTAATACCATAAGTCATGTTGGTACGATCGATAAGCTGGTAAGTTTCCGGGAAAAGACGGCCAGTATCTAATGTAAAAATACGAGCCTTCTTATCTTTCTTCACTATAATATCGAGGAGTGTCTGATCTTCGATACTCAAGGATGAAGAAAGGGCGATGCGCCCTTGAAAATGCTCAAGGAAAAAACCGACAATTTCCTCAGCTGACGCATCGCTAAAACGTTCATTCAGTTGCTGTATTTCTTGTTCACTCATATCATTCAGAACTGTTTTTGTATTCTTATTACTTGATCATACCAGCTCCTACAGTCTCGTTAGTATCGGGATCGATAAAGATAACAGAACCTGTGATACGATTGTCTTGATAACGGTCGAACACAAGCGGATTAGCTGTATGGATGGTAATCTCTGCGATATCGTTCATCTTGAGTTCGCTTACCCCCTGCTCTTTCTCAAGTGTATTGATATTGCGACGGAAGTTAATACTACGTACGATGGCGAGAGTTTCGCTGGTTGTCTGGCGTACGATATATTTCTTGCGTACTTGAGCTGGTGTCTCATTAAACCAGCATACATCCATGGTTACATCCTGTTCTGTCTGGGGCTGTGGCTCATCAGCCTTAACTAGCGTATCACCACGACTGATGTCTATATCATTAGCCAACTGGATATCGATGCTCAATGGTGATGTTGCCTCTTCTAACTCACGATCAGCCTGACTAATACGGGTAACGGTGCTCTCCTGTCCTGAAGGTAATACACGTACCTTGTCGCCTACCTTAATCTTACCACCAGCTACACGACCTGCATAGCCACGAAAATCAGGGAACTTACTACTGATAGGACGGATAACATACTGTACAGGATAACGAAAATATTCTGTCACCTGCTTGTGCTCTACGGGCACCGTCTCGAGATATTCGAGCAAAGCAGGCCCTTTGTACCAAGACATATTATCGCTGTGGTTAACCACATTATCACCGTCTCTGGCGCTGATTGGGATAAATACCACATTCTTAATATGAAGTATCTCCGACATTTTGGTGTAGTCAGCAATAATCTTCTGATATACTTCCTCAGAATAATCTACGAGGTCCATCTTGTTGATGGCTACTACGATATGAGGAATACCCAGCAATGATGATATATAGCTATGACGCACCGTCTGCTCAAGTACCCCATGACGAGCATCAATCAAGATAATAGACAATCCTGCTGTAGAAGCACCTGTAACCATGTTACGCGTGTACTCGATGTGTCCCGGAGTGTCGGCAATGATAAACTTTCGCTTTGGTGTAGCAAAATAGCGATAAGCTACATCAATGGTGATTCCCTGTTCACGCTCAGCCCGAAGACCATCGGTAAGCAATGCGAGGTTAACCTCCTCATTACCTCTACTCTTACTAGCCTCTTCTACGGCTTCAAGCTGATCTTCAAAGATAGACTTGCTATCGTAAAGCAATCGTCCTATTAGTGTACTCTTACCATCGTCTACACTACCCGCTGTACTGAAGCGGAGTAGCTGCATATCTAAATAACCTCTTGTATCTGGCATAATTTTCTATTTAAAGTGAAAGATGAAGTTTGATAGTTGAAAGCTGAATAACCAACCTTCGATTTAGAAGTAACCGGCCTTTTTGCGATCTTCCATAGCTGTCTCTGAGCGTTTGTCATCCGCACGTCCTCCACGCTCTGTAACACGGGTAGCAGCAATTTCGTCGATAATATCGGCTACAGATGTAGCCTTGCTCTCTGTAAGACCTGTACAAGTAATATCACCGATTGTACGGCAGCGAACCTGCATTTTAACAACCTCTTCAGTAGGTTTACGTGGAATTACTGGGAGTGCAGCCAACCACTGTCCATCTCGCTTGAATACCTCGCGCTCATGGGTAAAGTAAAGACTTGGCATTGGAATATTCTCCAAGTAGATATACTGCCAAACATCCATCTCGGTCCAGTTTGATATAGGGAATACACGGAAATGTTCACCCATATTTTTACGACCGTTGAAGATGTTCCACAACTCTGGACGCTGGTTCTTTGGATTCCACTGCCCGAACTCATCACGATGACTGAAGAAACGCTCCTTGGCTCTGGCCTTCTCTTCATCTCTACGAGCACCACCAATAGCAGCATCAAACTTATATTTCTCAAGACTATCGAGCAATGTGGTAGTCTGTAGACGGTTACGACTGGCATAATAACCAGTTTCCTCTTTCACACGTCCCTGATCAATACTCTCCTGTACGCTGCCTATGATAAGGTCTGCACCCAACTTTTCAACGAGGGCATCACGATAATCGAGTGTCTCCTGAAAGTTATGACCAGTGTCGATATGCAACAGCTGGAAAGGAATCTTAGCTGGATAAAATGCTTTGTATGCCAGATAGGTAACTACGATAGAATCCTTACCTCCCGAGAAGAGGATACAAGGATGCTCAAACTGAGCTGCTACCTCACGAAGCACATATATTGACTCTGATTCAAGTTCACGCAAATGGGTTATTCTTTCTTGGTCCATATATACTTTTATTTTTGTCGGTTTATAATTGATTACACATGGTGTTCGCGTAATGCGAACTGTTGGCCTCTGGCCTTGACGATATCTTCTACACGCTGGTGCATGGTAGCCACCACGTCGCCTACAAGCGCTATGAGTGGTGTAGGATATACTCTGATATCAGTAGCCAGCTCACCGATGGTTGTTTCGAATCGCTGTTCGTCTGCATGCGATACATTGTAGACGAGTATTACTGGGGTATCAGCAGATTTACCTTTACCAAGCAAAGTACGGGCGATGAGTGGCAACTTGGCAGCTCCCATATAGTATACCAAGGTATCAGCATTAGGGGTTTCAGGACGATTGGAATGTCCATTGACCAATGCTACACTAGATGATAACTGGCGGTGGGTAAGACTCACCTTGAGACTGGAAGCCATCGCACTGGCTGTGGTGATACCAGGAATAACACTTACGGTTATACCATAACTCTCAAGGAATTCGATTTCCTCACCAGCATGAGCAAAGAGCATCGGGTCGCCACCTTTTAGTCTTACCACTTCCTTACCGGCTTTAGCAGCCTGAAGAAGAAGTTGGTTAATATCCTTTTGTTCTACTGAATGATGCCCACTTCGTTTGCCCACATATACCTTTTCAGCATCAATCTGCTCTAAATAGTCTTTCGAGATGAGATCATCATAGAAAATGATGTCAGCTGCCTCGATAGCTTTAACAGCTTTGACTGTAAGTAAATCAGGATCACCCGGACCGAATCCTACCAATTTTACCTGACCTGGACGGATGGTTGCTTCATTATCTTGCTGCTTGGTTATATTGTGTAATTTACTCATGCTTCGTTCCTTTCGTTCGTTAGTTTTTACTACAGAATAAGTGTCCTCTCTTAGACCTATTCAATATCTAATTCACCGTTTTCTATAGCTTGTTGTATGCGGTTTCTTACTCGTATACTTCGCTTTACATCGCGTGAGTCACTGCCTACTGCTATTGTAAGGTTATCTTGCCGGTAGATCGCTGGCGAGATGAAATCGCAGGCTGCAGGGTCATCACACACACTCGTCAGTATGCCTCGCTTAGAAGCTAAGTCTTTTATCCGATGATTCAGCTCATGGTCGCCTGTTACCACAAAGAGCAGGTTGATGCCGTCGAGGTCTTTTTCGCGGAAGGGCCGCTCTATGGTGGTAAAAGGCAGGGCCTTAATCTCATCAGAAATCTCCTTAGCGATAACCGTTGCCTTATCGGTAAACCGATGTAGTATCTGTGCCTTATGTGTGGCCACCTTACCTCCACCTACAATAAGGATTCGGGCATCTGATATGCGTATTGATATCGGAAGATATTCCATGTATTTTATTGTTATTTACTTCTTCTTAATACTTACCTTCCAGTAGTTGTCTACTTTTTCGGTAGCAATCACCTCATGACCTTCATTCTTAACACTACCTGGTACATTAGCGATAGGCTGACCGTCATCGAGGAGTATCTCGAGTATCTGTCCACTCTGCATTGGTGCCAAAGCAATCTTGGTTTTCACAAAGTTCATCGGACAAGCGACCCCTCTGAAGTCTTTCTTCACATCTGGCTGGATAGCACTCGCCTTTTTGTCGTCAGCAACTGAGGCTGAAACTGTTTTCTTTTCTTCGGCTGGAGCTACTTCTACAGGAGCTGAGGTTGTGGTCTTAAACTGTAACGAATCGTCCATATTCTTATAGAGATCGCTGAGCAGATCGGCCAGTTCATAGATGAGCGCCTTCTCTGATAACAGAGGCTGGTTGTTTCGAGCCTTATCGGTTAGTATCTGATATTTGGCAGGAACAATGCCGGTGTTGATAAACTCGTTAACGAATCCATGATATACGTCATCGTCTGTACGAGGGTCAAGACCGCGTGTTACCAAAAGCATGCGATTCTCAGAGAACACGATATCGTGAAGTATTTTCTCTGTTTCGTCAACACTGATCGATGTTGCTTCATCGAGCTGCTTACGCTTCTGGGCAATGGTATCCTGATCGATATCGATGATATCAAAAAGACCTGCAGAGCACTCAGCCTGACCGTACTTGATAAGACTGAATTTTTCATCGTCATCGAAATCGAAATAGGTATCTGGTTCCTCGCTATAAGGAGGTACCTCTTTATATTTAACCAGAAGTTCCTTCACCACGTTTTTCCCTCGGTTAGCTACATAGTCATAGTAATCAGCATATTCAGCCAAATGGTTAAGGATATCACGAACGTAGTTTTCTACAAATTCTGGTATGTATTTCGCTGCAATAAAACCTTGTTGCAAGTCGATTTCATTTTTACCAGCAGCAGGTAACCATACCGTATAAGCAGGATATGGATCATCTCCTGTACGACCTACACGACCACTGAATCCAAGGTCAGCCCAAGTAGCATTCGCACAGATATTGGTACATCCGGTCATGCTCAATTGAAGGTCAGGTAATGCATCAAAATTAAGATCGCTTGCCAATAAACGCTTAGTAATGGCGTCGATAGCTCCCTTTGGCAGACAGATACCCAATCGACAAGTATCTGCTCCGGTACAAGAGGTAAGCGCATTGATAAATACAGGATAGTCTACCTGATAAGCACCGAGCTTCTTAAAGAGCTGGTAGATATTTGGGAGATAAGCCTCTGGTATATTACGCACCTGAATCTGCTCGCGCTTGGTGAATCGAATAACATCATTACCAAATGCTTGAAGATATTCGGCTACTTCTGCGAAAAACTCCGGACGGTTGTTACCATGACTTACAGGAAGATAAGCATACCAGAAGTTTTTCTTTTTACCTTCCTCATTCGTCTGCTGGTGCGCATAACGCTTTTTCCAAATCTTGAAACTCTCATGCTTAGCTATGCCTTCAGCTGGAGCAAAGTCGGGTGTAAGATGTTCTACCGGCAGAGCAGGTGCATAAAAATCAAGTGAACCGTCTTTCTTCAGTTTGTCAAACTCCTCAAAATAGAGTCGTTTCGCTTCTTCCTCACCATATTTATAGAATACGTAACGCATACGAGCTTTGTGGCGATTACGACGGTTACCGTAAGCATTAAACCAGTTTTTCAGAGCCTTAGCTGCTCTCAGAAGATCTACTTCGGGTAAGAAGTCGAATACTTCCCATCCTACATGAGGATTAGTGGCGGTACTACCAGCAACGAGAACACGGAAACCGCGCTTACCATCTACCACGCGTGCCTGAAGGCCTAAATCTGCCACATAAGAAGAACTAGCATCTTTCACGTTATGATCTACCGCTATCTTATACTTACGAGGCATAGAGAAGGAGTCTTTCTCGGCGATGAGTCGCGAAGTAAGCTCTACTACGTATGGATACACATCGAAAGCCTCATCGCTAGTAAGACCGCTCAAATCGTTGGCAGTCATGTTACGAACAGTATTTCCACCGCCACCCTGTGTAGCAAGACCTGCCTTCTCCAGTTTACGCAGAGCAGGAATAGCATCGAGGATATCCACATTATGAATCTGAATCTCCTGACGAGTGGTGATATGCAGATGGGATGTAGAAACCTGCTTGCCCACCTGAGCGACAATAGCCAACTGTGCAGGAGTGATAATACCGCCTGTACAACGAATACGAAGCATGTGGTGCTGGTTTTTACGCTGTTCGTAGATACCCATTGGCACACGATTAGACTTCAACTGGCCAGCAGTAATTTCGCCTGCTTTAAATTTTTGTATAAGCTCTTCCGTGTAGCTGATATCGCCAGCTAGCGTTGATGGTATTCTATACATATCTTGTTCCTTTCTAAAATTCTAATATTATTACTCTTCAGATGGTTCCTGTGCGAAATGCACTTCCTTATCGATGACCTCTCCCTCGCGAATGGCAAACGAATTGATATGAATGCCCTCAAAGAGCGAAACGATAGCGTAGCGGATACGTGGATCGAGTGCCATACGAATATCTTCTTGCGATGGTCGTGATGGTGATGCTGGATGAGAATGCCAGTTGGCTAAAATTTTCAGTCCTTTACTGCGTGCATACTTGAGTGCAGCAAACTGATCTTTCGGTGCAAACGAGAAATGTTCTTCGCTATGATCGATATTTTCCATCCAGTAGCTTTCGGTTACCACGTCGTCATTGCCCATCAAATAACCACATGTTTCAATTGGCGCATCTTCTTGAGCCTGTAGTATCATGCGCTCTATTACATCTTCATTGATTTTCATTTTTTCAATTCCTCCTTGACGGGTTTGTATTCGTGAATCGTTAGATTCTATATTAATGGTTTTTCAGATCGCACGCAGCCTGCTCATAATCTATCAAATGATCTATTGTAGGATGACTGCCACAGATTTCGCAGGTATCACGTTTCTTCACGTTGATGGTACGGAAATTCATCGTCTTCGCATCGAAGGTAAGGAGACGGTTGGTCAACAGATCACCTACACCAAGGATGTATTTCAGAGCTTCTGCAGCCTGAATGGTTCCAAGCATACCAGCAATGGCGCCAAGTACTCCGGCCTGACTACAGGTTGGTACGGCTCCTGCTGGAGGCGGTTCCTTAAAGAAACAACGATAGCAAGCAGAACCTGGTATATGAGTAAAGGTTTGACCATTGAAACGGAGGATACCACCATGACTGAAAGCTTTATTTTCAAGGATACAAGCATCGTTGATAAGGAATTTTACAGGAAAGTTGTCTGTTCCATCGATTACAAAATCCCATGGCTTGATTATTTCGCGTGCATTATCAGAGTAGAGAAATTCGTGATAAGTAGTTACCTCTATATCAGGGTTAATGGCGAGCATTTTTTCCTTAGCACTCTCTACCTTCTTTACACCAACATCTTTCGTGAAATGGATAATCTGACGTTGAAGATTACTCAGATCTACCACATCGGCATCCACGATACCGATATGCCCTACACCGGCAGCAGCCAGATACATCGCAGCAGGAGCACCCAAGCCACCAGCACCAACGATGAGAACGCGGGCATTATTTATTTTTTCCTGGCCTTCTACGCCTACATCTTGAAGCAGAATGTGGCGCGAATAGCGTTCTATTTGTTCTTCTGTAAGTTCCATAACAATCTTTTTTTTCGAGATTTCTATTTATGCCTGTCCGCCACCCATGAAGTAAAGGAAGTCTACCTTATCACCTTCCTTGAGTTGTGTGGCATCATAATCTTCACGCTCTACAAACTCTTCGTTAATCTGTACAGTAACCATTTCTGGCTGAAACACACGATTAAGTTTAATCAATTCCGAGAGATTAAGAGGAAGAGTAACTTCCTGTACTTCGTCGTTAACAATAATCTTTGCCATAACTTTTTATCTGTTTTATTGGTTTATATTTCACATGATTTAGAACCGCCGCATATACCTTATAATAACCTTTGCGTTTGTATTTTCGCTAAATATAGAATTCGCTTGTATCTACCAGTCCTGCTCTGAAAGCATATTTTACAGCCTCGTGTGCCGTATTTACTTTGAGCTTTTTGAAGATATTCTTACGATGCGTATTAATCGTGTGTATCGAACTATATCGCTCTGCAGCAATTTCTTTGGTAGTTTTACCTTGAGCGATGCTTCGAAGTATTTCTATCTCCGTACTTGTCAAGTTAGTAGCAGGTTCCTCCTTAAGTTGCGAGTCTATAAGTATCTCGGTAGCACGGTGGCAGATATATCTCCGTTTCTGAACAGCATCCTGTATCGCCTCATGGAGATAACTAATCTGACTATCTTTAAAGATGATGCCTATATTCTTAGACGAACAAATCACTTTACGCATGAACGACTCTGTGAGGTCATCGGTTATCAACAACCACTGCGAAGTAGGGAATCGGTCGCAAAGAATAAGCAAACTCTCTACATCGGTAAAGTCGAAGAGCGTATAGTCTAACAGTATAACGCTGTCGGGAGCTTTTTCAAGCTGTTCTATCAATTCTCGCTTATAGGAAACAATTACGCTGCTATGGGGTTCTACCTTATTAATAAGAGCAGTTAGTCCTACCTGCGTAAGTTCCTGATTATCGGCTATTATAAAATTCGTCATATTATCGTCTTTCTTTAATTGAGAATAATCAGTGGCTTAACTCTGGTGCAAAATTATGACAAATATTGGGGTTGTACAATAAGCCAAATATGGTATATGGTATACCATACATTAGGTATACTAACTAACACATTAGAAACACATACCTAACATATGGTATCAAAATGCCTATAAAATGGTATTTTGAGAATCATTTTTATGCTTTACCTTTGCAACCGTGAACCAAATAATTAGACAAGGAATTATGAACATAGCAATATCATCAGTTACTAATAAAGTATTCGGGCTTGCCCCAAGTTTCGGATGGAACAAGACCGAACATTTTGTAGTAAACGCAAAGTTTAAGCGCGAGCAGAATGTTAATCTTTCGACTAAAGGATTAAACGTATCTGTAAAAGGTGCAAAGATATTGAAAGACGTAAATGTAGAAATACCTCAGCACAAAATTACCTGCATTATAGGTCCAAGCGGTTGCGGTAAGTCTACCCTACTCCGTACCTTCAATCGTCTTAACGATGGTGTAGAGGGGATGAAGATATCAGGTGAGGTTATTCTAGGTGAACACAACATATTAAAGGCATCGAGCAGTGAACTTACTCAGCTGCGTCGTAACATCGGATTGGTTCCACAGCGTCCTTGTCCGCTACCGATGAGTATCTACGACAATGTAGCCTATGGCTGCCGTATTCATGGTATCCGTGGTAGGAAAAAGCTCGATGCTGTTGTAAAACACTATCTACAGCAGGTAGGTTTGTGGGATGAGGTTAAGGATCGCCTGCATAGTCCAGCCAACCGTTTGAGTGGTGGTCAACAGCAACGTCTATGCCTTGCCCGCAGCCTAGCTGTAGAACCTAGCTATCTGCTGGCCGACGAGAGTACAAGTGCTCTCGATCCTATCTCGAGCAAAAAGGTAGAGTCACTCTTCACAGAATTAAAAAAAGATTATTCTATCGTTATGGTAACTCATACTCTTCGACAAGCCCTTCGCTTAGCAGACTATGTCGTCTTTATGTATCTAGGCGAAGTGATTGAAGCAGGCCCTGCCGAGCAGGTGTTTCACCATCCTAAGAATGAATTAACCAAGAAATATTTAGAGGGAGCTTTTAGTTAAAGCTTTCTCTTTTTTTTGCGACAAAATATTCGTCATAATTTGCATATTATTCAGACAGATCTAATGCGCGTACTCAAATACAAGAATTACGAATAGTCTTGATAACTAATGTCGGAGCAAAACTCACGCTCCTGAGTTAGCATCCCCTAATACGCATTTTGTAACTGTCTTAGTGACAATTACCGAATGAACAGTTACCATAGTAACCCCATTCTGCTCCTCCGTATAATTCGTCGGCCTGCTCTTCGTTCAAAATAATGCAATCTTGATCGATTTCTTTCAACATGGACTCATCAAGGAGCTTTTTTAAATTAATTTCTGCCATAAGGCTAAAAGTATTTAATAACGTCTACTCTTTTAAAGATTTTCGACATCCTCTTTATCTTGTACGTGAATTTATATTTATCTGCTACTTCGTAGTTGGCACAATGCCTGCATCAGTATCAGAGTTATGAATACGTTGGTTCACCTCAGAGCCATGCTTTCCAAAGTTCAGGTTGAAATGAAAGTCTATGCCGAAAACTTTACATAGATTTCTCGACCATACCATTTGATTGTAAGGAGCAAGGTGGGAAAAATTTTCTACAGACATTTCATAACGTGAACTGAAGATGTTCTGCAACTGGAGTTCTATACCCCATTTTTCTCTATTGTACCCAAAGACTATACTATGTGATTTCTCATTTTTGTTAAGTGTCTCCCCCCACAGGCTATGAAAACTTGTCTCAAGATTGGCTCCTATGTACCAATTCTTGTACATTCCCATTAAGTTGGCGCGTACCCCCCAGTTGGTATGTGCATGCGTATAAGTATTGCCATTACTGATATAGCGATTGACAAATGGGGCTAATTGAATGGATATATAATCCTTCCAAGGTCGTATTTTTAGATTTATTTGAGAGTTCAGTCGATGGAAGCCTCTTTGATTGGCATAACTCCTAACATAGAGGCCATTCGTGTAGATTGTTTCTTCCATATATGGCTTGTTGTCATAGCTGTAACGGGTAAACCATTCTGCACTGATATACTTTGTTCCTACGCTAATTGATAGTTCATTAGAGAAAAAACTGACCGCCTGTAGATTTGGATTTCCACGGCGTATTTGGTAAATGTCTATGTGCTGTTCAACATCGCTTAATTCGGCAAGTGAGGGTGCGTACCCTCCCATGTAGGCTTTGTAGCGTATTGACAGATAATTGTTGAAACGGTATCCCAGCTGAATAGTCGGGCGAAATATATATTTTACCTGTTTTGCATTTCCTTGGCTGGCATAGGTCCTCATTACACCAATACCTACCGTATAATCCAGTTTCCCTAACGTTGAAGCCCATTCTCCAAAAGCATAACTCTCAGCTGTATTCATCTTAACGCTTGAGGATGTGTTTCCATCATATGCGTTTTTTGTGTACATCTGCTGATGTCGCAGACCGAATGACAACCGCGAATCCTTGATTTTCTGCTCGTAAATAACTTCAGCTATGGCCGAATATTTATTCCCATCGACATGGGAAGTTATTTCCTGCACAGCATTCCCCTGAGATTGGCGATATAAACGGTCGTTTTTAGTATAGATATATGTTCCTATCAGGTCAAAGAACAGATGCCTATCCTTGGTAAACTCATGCTGATAATAAATATCTAACGATGGATTGTTGCTCCTTGACTTGGTGCGGTCCTTGATATCGAATGTGTTGCTGGCCTGAATAAGCCTGGAGTTTCTGTCAGATACCGCATGAGGGGTATTGTTATATAAATCACGAAAAGTAACACTCAATATGTTTCCGCTATGTATGTAATCGTAGCCAATGGATAGATTGATGTTATCGTATCGTGCCTTTGTCTTTTGCCCTATCTCATAGTTGCTGATACCGGGTGTCGTTGCATTGAAGGCCTCCATGTTTTCACGTAACCAGTTTACATTACGCCGATTCCAGTTTACAGATGCCTTGAAGTTTGAATTACCTACATGATAATTACCCGATAGCTGATAATCTCCTATACCTAAAGGATTGATAGTGTTCATCAACTCTCCGGAGATGCTTCCTCCATTCTTCTTTTCCTTTAAAATAATGTCAATTACGGCAGCTACATTTCCGTATCTTAGACCAGGATTATCATGATATTCTATTTTCAATACATCTGCCGGCAGGAGAGCCTTCACCTCCTGTATCTCCGCCTTTACGCCATTAATACGCAATTCTACGGCATCCCCCATAGTAGTAGTTACCTTACTGTCAAGCGTATTTACTGAGATGCGTGAAAGCTGAAGATGCTGCAACAAACCTAAACCATTGCTTGATGTTTTTCGCTGAAGCTGATTAGGGATGATAATTTGTCGGTCAGCTTTTTGTGTTACGCTATTGGCTGTCACGGTTACACCATTAAGCATCTTACTGTCCGGTTCCAACACTATTGTACCCAACGATAGGTGTTTAGAAATGTTTTGGCATTTAACTTCCTGCGTAGAATACCCTACAAAGGATATCCTTATTCTATAGTTCTCTCCTTCATGCGTATTCAGTTCAAAGCCGCCATTTATATCAGTTACCACTCCACTAATCATCTTATTTTCGCTTTCACGAAATAACGAAACCGTTGCAGCTGGTAATGGTTGCTTGTTTTCATCTACTACCGTTCCCGTAGTTTGTGCAACAAGGATACCGGAGCAGCCAGACATGAGCAATGTGAGAAGTTCCTTTTTCATAAACATTATCTTATTTATTATTATTTATTATATGCATTGTCTTATTATAATTTTGGAGTCGGCATCATGATATGCCGACAACTTTTCTTGTCTTTCGATGTTGCAAATGTATTGTCTTCTCCAAATCTTTTCACTACACAAAAGTGTAATTCTAAGTTTATTGGCTTAAATATTACACAAAAGTGTAATCATACAGCCTTGCAAAGTTCACCATACTTTGAAAAGAAACCCTTGATACCTCTTTTACTGGAACATACAGGAACGGTCTCCGATGTCAGGTAGTCTATGGATTTTCCTATTTGGCGTGTGCCAAATCCCAAGACCTTCATTACTTTCAATAGTTTGCTGTCAATCTCTGCAATCATATAACTGTACTTGTCCTCTACTATCGGCTTTACAGCCAATGCCATTAACCGCTTGAACAAAGTCAATGTAGATATTCCCGAATCTTTAGCAATAGCAAAGCGTCCAATATGCCAATATTCCGCATATTTTTCATGAGATATTGTCTTTAAAGGATTAATACCATACATCTTTTCTATAGGAAGTTCTTTTTTTCTATCCCATTTGAAAACTCTTATTGAACCTATTATTTTATGATCATATCGAGCTATATATATATTTGATGTATCGGAATATAATGCCTTTTCTTCATTATATACAGTCATGATGTCCGATTCCAGTTTTTCCTTACTTGGAGGATTTGTTGAATGATGCTTGTAGTTCTCTTCAACGACAAAACGAGATAATTCTTTTAAGCATTCCTGATTTGCAATGCTTATCTCATACTTTGGCATAACATTAATAATTTTCTCCATACCTAAAATTTTTCTCCAAAAGTATAGAGAGATTAGCACTTTTTCACTACCCGAAAGGGTAATTAGGTTAAAACTCCTTTAATATTACCCTTTTGGGTAAATACCACTTGATATTATAGATTATTTTTTTTTATCTTTACACCCAAAATCATAATCAAATGGATATTAGAGTAGAGGATTTCTTTATAGAAGCAAACTCAGTAGATTCTGTAACAGAAGAAAATTACAGAGATTTGGATGTGTTACTTCGAGGCGTGGATTCATTTTCGCGTTCGACTTATCAAAGTGTCTATGTAATCGACTACTTTAAGAAGGGATTTCTTTATGTATCTGACAATCCACTTTTCCTATGTGGATATACTCCTGAAGAAGTGTTGGAAATGGGCTATTTATTTTATATCAGCAATGTGCCTAAAGAAGAACATAGCATGTTAGCAGAGATAAACAAGTCTGGATTTAATTTCTTTAATAAATTCCCACTAAGTCAAAGGCGGAAGTGTATTATCTCATACGATTTCCATATTCTGAATGGAAAGCACTCCACATTAATCAATCATAAGATAACTCCTCTCGTTATGACGGAAGATGGAAGGACATGGTTAGGGTTATGTGTTGTCTCATTATCACCTCACACTTCCGCCGGACACATAGAATTCCGTATGTCTGGCGATGATCGTATATGGGAGTATTCTCGTCTCTCACACAAATGGAAAGAAAAAGAGAAAATAGAACTAACTTCCGAAGAAAAAGATGTATTGGTTTTGTCGGCACAAGGATTTAACCGTGACGAGATAGCCGATCACATGTGCAAGTCTGTAGATACAATTAAATTCTATAGACGCAACCTTTTTGACAAGTTAGGTGTAAAAAATATCACAGAAGCATTATCATACACTACAAGCTACGGATTGTTGTAAATTATAACCAACTCAATTCCTATCTTCCAATAATGAAGATAAATAGAACTTAGGAAAGTACTTCACTTCCTTACCTGTCGCTAAATTGTACATGGCATTTACGCAAAAACCAGCCGTAATCCATGAGGCAATAGCCAGTTGGGGAGGAGGTAGAATATCCTTTTCTTCTTTGTATGTTTCAACTATTTTTTCTAACCATTCTTTAGAATCATGCCAAAATGCTCCATAGCCAGTGACATAATCAGCAACTTTCAATTCAAAACCGATTGGCGAATCAGAACTTTTATTCAATTGCGAAAGTTGTAATCCGTCTGGCCTAACGATTGACATAAAACCTGCCCATCCGAAATTGTAAGGATGTAACACTGGGATATTTTGTTCTTTACAGATTTCATCAAAAACAAATGGCGTCTCATCTTTAAAATCCAAAGCATTAATAGCAATGTCACAGTCCTTCATAAAATCTCTCACATTTTCTTTCGATAGGAATGTTGTGTGATACTTGATCTTTGCTTGTGGATTAATTGTAAGCAATCTTTTGGCTAAACTCTCAGCTTTGTATTCTCCAAGATCATTCTGTGTGTAGTTTTGCCGATTCAAGTTGCTTAGTTCAACCTTATCTCCATCTATAATCGTAATGTTCTCAAAGCCGAATCGCAAGGCACATTCCGCAATAATACTTCCAATACCAGCCCCACCAAAAAGGAGTTTGGTATTCCTTACTACTTCCTGTTCTTGTTCACTCACATAAATCCGATTTCTGCTATACCTTTCTTCCATTGTGTATTATTTAAATTTGGATGCAAAGGTAGATGCATAAAATGAAATAATCACTACCCGAAAGGGTAATAATTGCTTGGAATCTTGTTTTTAAAAGATTTTATAACAGGTTCTGGATAAGTGTGATTTTTAGGAACCTCAATACGTTTCATAGTCCTGGGTATTTCTGGCGCTTCTTGAAGAGAGAAGGTAAGGTGTTCTGAAATGTTCTTAGGCTGCTGACTTCACAAATCCTTTAGTCGTCCACTTTAATGAGCGCCATCTACGCTTCAAGATAATACCTCGAATATTTTCATCGAGCGCAAATCCTACCCACATACCTATAAGTCCGAAGCCCATAGGTATACCAATAACATAACTTACACCTACGGCTATACTCCACTGGAAAATGATACCAATTATAACCGGATAGACAGCATCACCTGTAGCACGAAGTGTTCCACAAGCAAAGATATTAGATACACGACCGTATTCCAAGAATAGATCTACTACAAGCACCCAAAAGCCCATAGAGATGATGTCTGGATTATTGGTCAGCATCGAAAATAAGGGCTTACCAAAAATGGCCATAATAGCTGAAGCTGAAAGGGTTACAACCAACGCCAAATGGTAGAAATAATTACCTAACACGAAAGCTGCACGATGGCGTAACTGCCCCACGAGATGCCCAACTAGTATATCACCAGCCTGTGTTATGCTTACGCAAAAGAGATAAACGAACATGATGATGTTGACACAATAGGTACGAGCTGCAAGGGCTTCATTGCCTATCTTATTGATAAAATAGGTGATGGCTACCTGGGATAAACCGTAGGATAACTCCTCACTCATCGCTGGCACACCGATATGTAGCAAATTCTTAAACTCACTCCACGGAAATGGTCTGAAATAGCTAAACGGAAATTTTGGAATATGCACCCGAAAATGGATGGTTGCCAATAGAAGTGTTGCGATAGCACGACTGATGGCTGTTGAAATCGCTGCTCCTTCTACACCTAACTGCGGAAATCCCCATTTTCCGAATATCAGAACATAGTTACCAAAAATGTTGAGAATGTTTACTATACCCGTTACCGTCATCGGATATACTACTTTTCCGGCACTTCTAAGCGAAGCTGAAAAGGTGAGGGATAATGCCTGAAAAAAGGATAATGCACCTGTTATTTTAAGATATACCAGTCCATCGCCCATCAGTTCCTGACGTAGTCCCATCAACTGTAGCATCTGTGGAGCAAAGAAATACAGTAGTATACTTACAGATAACCCTAAAAAGAAATTCACTAGCAACGCTACACCTACGACCTGAACCAACCGCTTCTGCAGATTAGCTCCTATATACTGAGCACATAGTATAGCTGCACCCATAGAGAAAAACTGATAAACTAGAAATATAAGCGACATCAATTGATTGTCGAGTCCTACAGCTGCTACACTGTTGTCACTATATCGACTTAACATCACCGTATCAACGGCTCCAAGCAACATAACAAGGGCTATTTCAATAAAAACAGGTACAGTCAACACCTTAAGCTGACCTTTAAGCGATTTCTGCGATTTCATTATCCTAAAAACACATATTCAATTTACGGTGGCAAAGTTACCACTTTTTATTATAATTCACTATCTTTGCAGATGTTAAACAAAAATAAATAAATAAATATGAATATGAAGAATGTTTTGATAGCTGTTTGCCTTCTGGCTGCTTCTACCATTCAAGTTCAAGCTAAAATCGAACGCCCAAAATTGGTTGTGGGGCTGGTAGTCGACCAGATGAGATGGGATTATCTGTATTATTACTACGACAAATTTCAGGAGGGCGGATTAAAACGCTTGGTTGACCAGGGATATAGTTACGAAAACACAATGATAGACTATATTCCGACGATTACAGCTGTTGGCCATTCTTCTATCTATACAGGTACATGTCCAGCTTTTCACGGTATTACCGGTAACAATTTTCATGTAGACGGTAAAAATGTGTACTGCTGTACTGATACCAATGTACAGGGGGTTGGCAGCAAGAGCAAAGAGGCTCAGATGTCACCTCATCGCTTGAAGTCTACAGGTATTGGTGATATGCTTAAAATGGCAACTGATCAGAAGGCCAAAGTTATCGGTGTTGCTCTGAAAGACCGTGCTGCTATTCTTCCTGCAGGTTTCAGTGCTGACGGTGCTTACTGGTGGGATACTTCAGCTGGACACTTTGTTACCTCTACATATTATTGTCAGGAATTACCTGAATGGGTAAAGAAAATCAATAAAAAGATAGGTACCAAACCAGGATTCGATGTCAAATCATCGAATATGGGCGTTACCAAGACTTTTGAGATGGCTGAAGCTGCTATCGAAAATGAACAAATGGGACAAGATGATATCACCGACCTTCTCGCTGTAAGTGTCTCTTCTACCGATGTCATCGGCCATGCTTACGGCACTCGTGGAAATGAGAATGAAGGGGTATATATGGAACTCGATAAGCAACTGGCTCATTTCTTTGAAATACTCGACTCTAAAGTGGGTAAAGGTAACTATCTACTCTTCCTTACTGCCGATCATGGTGCAGAACACAATCATAACGTACTAAAATCGCATAAGATTCCTGCAGGCGGCCTACAAACTAAGACTTTCATTAAAGAAGTGAATAAGACTATAGGTGAACAACTCGGAACGAGTGAGCAGATTATTAGCGATGAAATTGCTGGTAGCGTGTATCTGAATCATTCTGCTATCGAGAAAACAGGCAAAACTGTCGATGAAGTCAAAGCGATGGTAATTGCTGAGTTTAACAAAAATCCAAATATTCTCTTTACTGTAGATTATAATAAGATATTAACCTCGCCAATACCTCAGCTGATTCGTGAGCGTGTTATCAATGGTTACATGCCTTCTCGAAGTGGTGATCTGCTCTATATTGCACGAGAGGGTTGGGAGAATGTTTCTAATAAACCTGATTATACTGGTACTACACACGGTATGTGGAACCCAAGCGATTCTCATATCCCATTCATACTTTATGGCTGGCATGTAAACCATGGCGAAAGCTCAGAACCTACGAAGAATGTAGACATCGCACCTACTATCTGTGAGATGCTTCACATACAAATGCCAAATAGCTGTGTAGGTAACGCGAAATTATCGCATAAATAGGGATTATCCACCTTTTTGCCCCTTTAATCCACTTCATAATAAGGTTTATATTGTATCTTTGCCAGTAGAATTCATATAAATCTAATATAATCAATTAAACCTAAATTATGATACGAAAAGGATTACTTTTCTCAGCTTTGCTGGGTATGACAACTCTGACTCAGGCGCAAGTAAATATTCATATTGATACTCAAAATCCTGGGGTCAGAGTTTCACCAAATCTTTATGGCATTTTCTATGAAGATATTAATCATGCTGCAGATGGCGGTCTGTATGCCGAACTGGTAAGAAACCGTTCTTTCGAAGATAATGATAAAACAGTAGAGGCTTGGAAAACTTATCAAGGGGCTACTATGACCTTGGTTAATTCGGCCAAGAAACAACTAAATCGAGCACAGAAAAATTATCTGGAAGTCAACTTTACCGGTAAGGGTACCTCGGGTATCAGCAATGAGGGATTCTGGGGTATCAATGCCGTTAAAGGCAGAACTTATAAACTCTCTTTTTGGGCTAAGGGTAAACTGAATGGTAATCTGAAAGTTTATCTGGGCTGTAATTGTGGAAAAAAGATGTTTGCCGTTGCCAACATCAATGAAAAGATTACAAACAAGTGGAAGAAATACACTGCTGAGTTTACTGCAACGACCAATCATGAAAAGGCTCGTCTCTGGATTACTTCTGAGGGCAAAGGTACTGTAGATTTTGATGTAGTAAGTCTCTTCCCTCCTACCTTTAATAATCGCGAAAATGGATTGCGACCAGACTTGGCTTCTATGCTCAAAGCACTTCATCCCAAATTTTTCCGCTTCCCTGGAGGCTGCTTCGTTGAAGGGCAACAGAGTCCTGATAATGCTTTCAGATGGGAACGTACTATCGGACCTATCGAACAGCGTCCTGGCCACTGGAATGTAAACTGGGGGTATCGTACTACCGATGGTATCGGCTTCGATGAATATCTACAAATGGCAGAAGACCTTGGCGCCAAACCGCTCTATGTTGTAAATGTCGGTATTTGGCATGGAGGATTCACACCCGTAGACAGCATACAGCCATGGATAGATGAAGCGCTCAACGCACTCGAATATGCCAATGGCGATGTTACCACAAAATATGGTGCCCTCCGTGCTAAAAACGGTCATCCAGAACCATACCATATCGAATATATCGAAATAGGTAACGAAAATAATCAGGAAGATCCTACCCAGCAGAGCGACCAGTACTACAAACGTTACCAACTCTTCCGAGATGCTATTCTAGCTAAATATCCGAAAATGCATATTATCGGCAATGTGGTAGCGTGGGGTAATGATCATCCAAAATGGAACTCTGATGAGCAGGTAGAACTCTTGGATGAACACTACTATCGTAACCCGGCATGGTTTGCTAATAATTTTCATAAATACGATTCATATGAACGTGGTAAACACGATATCTATGTGGGCGAATATGCTGTAACACAGGGATTCGGTGTAAACGGATCACTTGATGCTGCGCTTGGTGAAGCGGTGTATATGATGGGCATCGAAAATAATAGTGACGTGGTAAAGATGGCAAGTTATGCCCCTATTTTCGCGAACCTTAATGATTTAAAATGGCGCCCTGATATGATTCAGTTTAACGCAAAAAGTGCTTTTGGTACACCTTCTTATTACGTACAAAAGATGATGGCTGATCACATCGGAACACGTGTTCTCCACGTTGCTCAGGATAATCCATATCAAACTGATCTCGAAGCTAAATTGGTTTCGCCAGAAAAGAGTAAACTGGGATTCGCAACATGGGCTACTCAAGCTTCATATCAACTGGTAAGTGTAAACGATAAACCTGTTGATCAGAAATATACAGCCCTAAAGGGTGACTGGCACCATGAGGACAACATCATCAGCCAGAAAGGCAACGGAGAATCTTGTCTGAATATCGGCGATATGTTAGTAAGCAACCACTCTACCATTAAATTGCGCGCTCGTAAAGATAGTGGTGCTGAGGGCTTTATGCTGGTATTCAATTATATCGACGAAAACAACTACAGTTGGGTTAATTTCGGCGGATGGGGAAATACTCAACATGGCATCGAACAAGTGGTTAACGGTGCTAAGATGCAGATTGCCACTAAGACTGGCAAGGTGGAAACCGGTAAATGGTACGACATAACCTTCGAACAAGATGGCGACAAACTCAAAGCATGGCTGAATGATGAACTCATTTTTGATACTAAACTACAACAAAATACTACTCCAGGTATTTTCTCGACGGCTACACTTGATGAACTCCAAGGTGATGTTATCGTGAAAATAGCAAATACCAGCGAGGAGAACACCACATGTCAAATCGATCTTGATGGCTATCAGGTAAAACAGGGTGAAGTTATCCGCTTGTCATCAGCTAAGGGCATTCATGAAAATTCTATTGACACCCCTACTCTGGTCGTGCCTATGTCTGAAACCGTTTCTCCACATCATGATAAACTACAACTGACGATTCCTGCATTCTCTCTCAATATCGTGAGATTGAAGAGATAATTAATTCACCCATCGGCCGTAAGGTCGTTATGAGCGTTTCAGGACTAGCGCTGACAGCATTCCTTCTTTTTCATGGTGGTATGAACTTGACATTGGTTTTCTCTGAAGAAGCCTACAATACTATATGCCGCCTACTTGGCGCTAACTGGATACTACCATTTACCATCGTCGTGGTATATTACATGTGTGTTAATATCAGTATGATCTTTAAATAAAAAAACATTTATACATCTATATATTTATAACAAATGGTGAGGGGCAGACTTCGGTTTGCTCCTCATTTTTATTTAGAAAAATACCAACATTATACACTTACATAAAATTAAAATCATAATTTTTAGGTAAAGTAACAGTAACAGGTAATGGTAGTGTATCTACCGTCAACAAAAGTGCTTATAATGGCTTTGCTGTCAATACCCAACAGATGCAAAACTCGACCAAAACCTTGAGCGATGCCTTACGACAGATACCTGGATTAAAACTACGCGAAACTGGTGGCGTAGGTGGTTCTGCTAATATCATGCTCGATGGTATGGACTCGAAGGGTGAAAATGATTGCACATGAAACATCCGTCATTTACAGAATAAAAAGAGCCATTAGTTGAAAGTATTTGAATAATCAGACTGAAAACCTTTACTTTGCAACGAAAACAGGTGATCAAAACAAGATTGACATAATATTTATTAGAATAAAAATAATACTGAGAGTTATGAAGAAATTAATGATGACAATGCTTGCAGCCATGATGATTGTTGCTGCATCAGCACAGCAGGTAAAGACTAATATTAAGGTTAACGGTTATGAAAGCAAGGCTAAAATTGAAGCTGCAGCCAAAGCCGCTCCAGGTGTTAAGCAGGCTATATATAATGCCAAGACCAAAACTGTAGTAGTGGTATATGACAAGAAAAAAACTGCTCCTGCGAAAATTCGCACTGCTGTCTTGAAGGTAGACAAGAAACCTGTTGTTCAAGCCAAGAAAACTGTAGCCAAGAAGAAAGTAGTAAAGAAGAACATCAAAAAATAAATGCTGAAAGCATTATATAAACTATCATAGGGAGTTAATCCTATGTGAAGACACGACATAAATTCATAGGATACAAAACTTATGATTTCTAAAAAAAAGCATTAAAATCTCCCCCTAAAATATAACTTGGGGAGATTTTATACGTTATAATAAAAAAGGTCCTGGTAGGGTCCTTGCCATATTCTCAAAATATGCAGAATTAACACCAATATACCATAACTACGATATATTCATGAAAAAAATGTAACTTTGCATCACTATATGGAGGATAATTTCATCGTATTGAATATAGGACATGCACAAACCGTACACAAATGGATGAATGAGGATATCTCATCACCATTTGTGCGATTATTTTATGTGATAGGATTTTGTTGTATTCCTAATAGGACAAAATAGGCTTAATCAACTTATATCGCATGATTTTATAGGATATTTTTTCACTTTCCCGATTCTTATCGTATTTTTGCATTTATAAAAATATTAACGACCGAAATGATTAAAGATTCCAATAAGATTGCGATTATCTCACGAGAAAAACAGGTTACGTTCTCGGAGTTGCTCGAACATATTTATGTGTATGCACAAAAGAATCCTAGGGCAAAAGGCGAAAGAACTTTGATTTTTGCCGAAAATAGTACCGGATGGATTTATGCCTTCTATTCGATATGGGCTAACGGAGGTATCGCTGTACCTGTAGATGCTTCAGCTACCATAAGCGACGTTGCTTACATTCTCAACGACAGTAAGCCTACAAGTATCTGGACGAATGCCAAACGAGTGGAAATCGTACAAGCTGCACTACAAGAAGTAGGTCAAAAGGCAGATATCTTGCAGGTTGAGGATTACGAGTCAGAAACTGCAAATGGAGAAAAAGCGAAGATCGCTTACCAAGAAGAAGACACTGCTGTGATTATCTACACTAGCGGAACTACCGGTTCTCCTAAAGGTGTTATGCTATCCTTTAAAAATATACTCGTCAATATTAAGGCTGTAACCCAAGAAGTACCTATCTTCACACCAGACCGTCGCACTCTCGTCTTACTACCACTACATCATGTATTACCACTTGTCGGAACGGTAGTGATGCCACTATTTGCAGGTGGCGGCATTGCCATCTGCCCTTCTATGTCGGGTCCAGACATTATGGATACCCTTCAACGGGGTAAAGTTGCCATTATGATTGGTGTTCCTCGCTTATGGCAGACCCTTTATGGAGGAATCAAAAAGAAAATCGATGAGAAATGGATTACCCGTAAGTTGTTCGATTTCTGTGCAAAGGTGAACCAGGTAAGTTTCTCACGCTTTATATTTAAGGCCGTTCATCAGAAAATGGGTGGAAACATTCGTTATTTTGTCAGCGGTGGTGCACCACTCGACCGAGAGATAGCATTGGGCCTGCAAACACTAGGACTTGAACTTCTGGAGGGATACGGTATGACCGAGGCTGCACCAATGATTGCTTTCACTCGACCAGGCGACTTAGTACCTAATTGTGTCGGACTCCCACTTAACGATTTAGAGTGTAAAATTATCAATGGTGAGATATGTGCCAAGGGACCAAACATCATGCAGGGCTATTATAATCGACCTGAAGAGACTGCAGCTGTTATCGATCAAGACGGATTCTTACATACAGGCGATTTAGGAAGAATAGATGAGAAAGGGCGCATCTATATTACTGGCAGAAGTAAAGAGATTATCGTACTTTCCAATGGAAAAAATGTTCAGCCTGCTGAAATAGAATACAAACTCGAGAAGTATACCGAGCGTATCAAAGAAGCTGCTGTTGTACAAGATGGTGACTTACTCAAGGCAATCATTGTTCCACAAAAAACATGGGCTGAAAACCTTACGGATGAAGTGGTAGAAAATGCACTGAAGCGTGAGGTTCTGGAACCTTATAATCGTAGCGTAACCAACTATAAGAAGGTTATGAGTCTTATGGTGTACCGTGGCGAATTACCTCGCACGAAACTAGAGAAACTGCAACGATTCAAACTGAAGGATATTCTTAGTGGTGCAAAATCTGTCACTACCGAAGTCACCATCGATGAACCCAAATCAGAGGAATACCAGATACTCAAGGATTACATTCAAAGCGAAAAGAAAATTCAGGTAAAGCCAACCGATCATATCGAGACCGACCTAGCCTTAGATTCTCTTGATATGGTAGCACTCGAAGGTTTTATCGAGCACACGTTCGGCACTCATATTAAAGCTTCTGTTTTCCCTTCCTATAAAAATATAGAAACTTTGGCACAAGCCATTGCCGAGAGCAAAACCCGTATGGATGTTGAGAAAGAAGACTGGCACACCTTCCTTCATTCAGACACAAGCGCTGTAGAGATACCTAAAGCATCCTTCCTACTTCCACTGTCTAGAGGACTATCTAAAGCCTTTTTAAAATGCTATAATCGAATGGAAGTAAGAGGTATCGAAAACCTACCACTCGACCATGCCTGCATCATTGCACCTAACCATCAGAGTTTTCTCGATGGACCATTGGTAGCTGCTGCCATACCTACTCAAGTACTTTCACACTCTTACTTCTATGCTAAAGAAGATCATGTGAAGAATGCTTTGAGCAAAGCATACGCTCGCAATACCAATATCATTCTCATGGAAAGAAGCAATCTACGCAACTCTCTGTTGAAATTAGCTCAGGTACTAAGGGATAATAAAAATTTGATTATCTTCCCTGAAGGTAGCCGAACTCACCATGGCAAAGTGGGAAACTTCAAGAAGAGCTTTGCGATATTATCTACCGAACTTAACATTCCGATTATTCCGGTTCGTATTACAGGAGCCTACGAAGCCTGGTCACGTTCCAGTCTCCTTGTGAAACCACACAAGATTATTTTGGAATTTCTGCCTGCCATCATGCCAGAAGCCAATAACACCTATGAGGAACTAGCCGACCGAGTAAAAGAAGCAATAGCTAAAGGGATATCGTAATTATAGTTAATTATGATATCCATAAAATAAACAACATTTACCTACATAACCTCGTAGTTATGTAGGTAAACTAAAAAGCAGACAAACTTCACAGTTTGTCTGCTTTTGCAAATTTGATAACATAATTTATTCAAAACGAAATTTTATTTCAATCGGCGATAACCATAGGCAGCAATCTCACCAAGCTCTTCCTCGATACGGATAAGCTGATTATATTTAGCCATACGGTCTGTACGAGAAAGGGAACCAGTCTTGATTTGCCCAGAGTTTGTAGCTACAGCTATGTCGGCTATCGTAGTGTCCTCTGTTTCACCAGAACGGTGAGAAGTCACTGTGGTATAGCCATGACGATGTGCCATTTCTATAGCTTCCAAGGTCTCTGTAAGCGAACCAATCTGGTTCACCTTAATTAATATCGAGTTTGCAGCTCCCATCTTAATTCCTTTCTCCAGGAATTTCGTGTTAGTTACAAATAAGTCATCACCTACAAGCTGACAACGATCACCTATTTTCTCTGTCAGTTTTACCCAATTATCCCAGTCGTTCTCATCAAGACCATCCTCGATAGAATCAATAGGATATTTGGTAATCAGCTCTTCAAGATAAGCTATCTGCTCATCAGCAGAAAGTTTCTTGCCATTAGGATCTTTCTTTGCACCATTCTTAAGCTGGCGATAATCATAATACCACTGGCCATCTTCGCAAGTAGCAAACTCAGAAGCGGCACAGTCCATAGCAATCTTCACATCCTTGCCAGGCTCATAACCTGCTTTCTTAATAGCCTCAACAATCGTATCGAGTGCATCCTCGATACCATCGAAATTAGGAGCATAGCCACCCTCATCACCTACAGCCGTAGAGAGGCCACGTGCTTTCAAAAGCTTAGCCAAATGATGGAACACCTCAGCACCCATACGGATAGCCTCACGCTCACTGCTGGCACCTACTGGACGAATCATAAATTCCTGGAAAGCAATAGGAGCAGCAGAGTGAGCACCACCATTCACGATATTCATCATCGGAACTGGAAGAGTGTAAGCATTGCTACCACCGATATAACGATAAAGTGGCATATTAAGTGCTTTAGCTGCAGCCTGTGCACAAGCCAGTGATACACCAAGAATAGCATTGGCACCCAACTTAGATTTAGTAGGAGTACCATCGAGAGCCAACATCTTGTAATCAATAGCACGCTGTTCAAAGACGCACTCGCCATGCAATGCAGGAGCAATCACTTGATTCACATTATCGACGGCCTTGAGTACACCCTTACCTAAATAGCGGTTCTTATCACCATCACGAAGTTCGAGAGCTTCATTTTCACCGGTAGATGCACCAGAAGGAACGGCAGCACGACCCATAACACCATTTTCAAGAGTTACCTCTACTTCTACTGTAGGATTACCTCTTGAATCAAGAATTTCTCTTGCATGAATTTTTTCGATTTTCATATCTGATAGTATTTTTTGTTTAATACAATTTTCGCTGCAAATATAGATATTCCCAGCGAAAAAAACAATACCTAAAAATAATGAAACTGCATCAGTTTTTTTAAAAACAAATATAAAGAAAAGGTATCAATATCCGATTGTTTATAAACATTTTTTAAAAATTAACGTTTTAATAAGCCTTTTCGTTTTTTTTATTACCTTTGCACCTGATATAATTTAAAACTCATGAAACAACTTAAAACCTATTTTCTAACATTAACTGCGCTGGCATCGACTACGACTCTCTCAGCACAGTCACAAAAACAACTATTCGATTTCGGTTGGAAATTTACTCACAATGGAACCACACAATTGGTAGACTTACCTCATGACTGGGATATTCTTGAAGGTCCCCACTCTGGCAAAGGAGCCACAGGTACCGGTGGTGGATGGTTCGAAGCCGGTAAAGGTGAGTATCGTAAGTTATTTGCGTCACCTAAAGGCGAAGTGGTAAAACTACATTTTGAAGGTGTATATCAAAAATCAGAAATCTTCGTCAACGGACAGAAAGTGGGCCAACACCACTATGGATATACACCGTTTACTGTAGATATCACTAAGATGTTGAAAAACAAAGGCATGAACGAGGTAGTTGTCAAAGTAGACAACAGCCAGCAACCTAACTGTCGATGGTATTCCGGTTCGGGTATCTATCGCCATGTCTGGTTAGAAAGCATGCCTGCCCTGCATATCGCTGAGAATGGTGTCTTTGTGACTACGCCTGAAGTTTCAGATAATCAGGCACTGGTACAAGTAGAAGTAAGCGTTGCGAATGAGTCACCATCCAACCGTAATGCCATAATAACAATCGGCGGAAAGGAACTAACGGTTAACCTTGCTGCAGGAGAGACCCAAACAGTACGTACCCAATTCACCGTGAATAACCCAAGTTTATGGTCAACGGAACATCCTACACTCAACAACCTTAGTGTGCAACTCAAGGAGAAAGGCAAAATTCTTGATACGCAGACCGTGAAATATGGTATACGCTCTTTCTCATTCGATGCAGAAAAAGGGTTTATACTCAATGGAAAGAAGGTACTCATCAATGGAGCCTGTGTTCACCACGACGATGGAGTACTGGGAGCAAGCGCTTTCGACGATGCTGAAATACGAAAGGTACGTCAGATGAAGAATGCAGGTTTCAACCTCATCCGCACGAGCCATAATCCTACTACACGTGCATTTCTCGATGCATGCGACTCTATCGGAATGCTCGTTATCGACGAAGCTTTCGACGGTTGGCGCACACAGAAAAATCCATACGACTACTCTACCGTAATCGACTCCTGTTTCCGGAGCGATATACAGTCAATGGTGTTGCGCGACCGCAATCATCCAAGCATTATCTCCTGGAGCATTGGTAATGAAGTGATTGAACGTAAGGATATCCGGGTGGTATATACTGCTCGACAGATGAAAGCTGCTATTCATGAAAAAGATACCACACGTCCTGTCACAGAGGCCCTCTGTGCTTGGGATAGCGACTGGGAAATATATGATCCTCATGCAGAGGTGCTCGATGTTGTGGGCTATAACTATATGCTCTTCAAACACGCCGATGACCACAAGCGCGATCCGAAGCGCGTAATATGGCAGACCGAGAGCTATCCTCGTGATGCCTTCAGAAACTGGGCTACAGTACACGATTTCCCTTATGTAGTAGGTGATATCGTCTGGACGGGCTTAGATTATTTAGGCGAAAGTGGTATCGGCCGTACCTATTATAAAGGTGAACGCGAAGGTGAATCATGGATCAAAGGTGGACAACCAGAATGGCATGGCGCACCATGTGGCGATGTCGATATCACAGGTTGGCGCAAACCAATCAGCCACTATCGTGAAATGCTATGGAACGAAAACACTCCTCTTTATATGGCAGTGAAAGAACCAGAGGGATATCATGGCGAAATTAAACAAACCATGTGGAGCGTATGGCCTACCTATGAATCTTGGACTTGGAAGGGTTGGGAAGGAAAGCCTGTAGAGGTGGAAGTTTACACCCATCAACCAAAAGTGAAACTCTATCTAAACGATCAACTCATTGGTACCAAGGAGGTAAATCGCAATACTGAGTATAAAGCAGTATTCACTGTACCTTACCAAAAAGGAACACTTCGTGCAGAAGCTGGCGAAGAAAGCGTTACGCTGAAGACAGCTGGCGAACCAGCTCGTTTGAAACTTACTCCTGATCGAACCGTCATGAGAGCTGATGGTCAATCACTCACCTACATCATTGTCGAAGTAGTTGACCAAGACGGCAACCTTGTACCTGAAGCAGAGATACCATGCGAAGCTACCGTGAAGGGAACCGGAAAACTTCTGGCATTTGCTTCTGCTAACCTGAAAGATGAAGAGCCTTATCCATCAGTACACAGCAAGACCTGGAAAGGACGTGCAATGCTCGTGGTTCGCAGTTCACAAAAGAAAGGCACTGTCAATGTAAGCATCAAGAGTAAACTGCCTATCGCAACACTCTCGCTGAAGACCAAATAAAGATCTTAAAATAGATACATCAAAATTAATAATCCGATATTTCTGCTTTGGGTAGAAATATCGGATTATATGCTACAAGGATAATCAACAAAGACAGTCGTGAATACATCGAAGACATGCATAAGTGGGCAAAAGCCAATGACTGCCCAGAAATTCGTGAAGCATCTGCTGACTTTGCCAAGACTTTTTCTTGAGGAAGCTGAAACTGAAGTAAGTAAAATTAGAGAAAAGCTGGATAAAGATACCTATTCTTTACTCCCTATTTCATACATTGCCAAAAATTATTTCGGCAAAAGCACAGCATGGCTACAACAGAGAATTAATGGCTACAAAGTTAAAGGCTCATATGCTTAAAAAATATTAATTTCTGAGATATTTAACACTATTCTAAAAAATAGTGAACATATATTTCGTAGCAACAAACTACTTTTGTTGCAAATTAATAATTTAAAAATTATATATATGAAATTCACTGATTTTACGGGATTATATTCCCTTTCCAAAACATTACGTTTCGAACTCAAACCTATAGGTAAAACCCTTGAGAACATCAAGAAAGCAGGTCTTCTTGAACAAGATCAGCATAGAGCTGACAGCTACAAGAAAGTAAAAAAGATCATTGATGAATACCACAAAGCATTTATCGAAAAATCTTTATCAAACTTCGAACTGAAATACCAAAGTGAAGACAAATTAGACTCACTCGAAGAATATTTGATGTACTATTCCATGAAACGCATTGAAAAAACAGAAAAAGATAAATTTGCTAAAATACAAGATAACCTAAGAAAACAAATCGCTGATCACCTGAAAGGGGATGAATCTTATAAAACTATTTTCAGCAAAGATCTTATTCGTAAAAATTTACCTGATTTTGTCAAATCTGACGAAGAACGGACATTAATAAAAGAATTTAAGGACTTCACCACTTACTTTAAAGGTTTTTATGAGAATCGTGAAAACATGTACTCTGCTGAAGATAAGTCTACAGCTATATCACATCGCATAATTCATGAGAATCTTCCTAAGTTTGTTGATAATATTAATGCGTTTTCGAAAATAATTCTTATTCCTGAACTCCGAGAAAAATTAAATCAGATTTATCAAGATTTTGAAGAATACTTAAATGTAGAAAGCATCGATGAAATATTCCATCTTGACTATTTCAGCATGGTGATGACACAAAAACAGATAGAAGTTTATAATGCCATAATTGGTGGTAAAAGTACCAATGATAAGAAAATTCAGGGTTTAAATGAGTACATTAATCTGTATAATCAGAAACACAAGGATTGTAAACTTCCAAAACTAAAGCTGTTATTCAAACAGATTCTAAGCGATCGCATTGCAATATCATGGTTGCCTGACAACTTTAAGGATGACCAAGAAGCGCTTGACTCTATTGATACATGCTATAAGAACTTATTGAATGATGGCAATGTTTTAGGAGAGGGTAATTTAAAATTATTACTGGAAAATATAGATACTTATAACCTGGAAGGAATATTCATTCGCAACGATTTACAGTTGACAGACATTTCACAGAAAATGTATGCTAGTTGGAACGTCATTCAAGATGCTGTCATTCTTGACTTGAAGAAGCAGGTTTCACGCAAGAAAAAAGAATCAGCAGAAGATTATAATGACCGCTTAAAGAAACTCTACACTTCACAAGAGAGTTTCTCCATCCAGTACTTAAATGACTGTTTACGTGCCTATGGAAAAACTGAAAACATACAAGATTACTTCGCAAAACTAGGAGCAGTTAACAATGAGCACGAACAGACCATTAATCTATTTGCACAAGTAAAAAATGCATATACATCAGTACAAGCAATACTTACTACACCATATCCTGAAAACGCGAATTTAGCACAGGACAAGGAGACCGTAGCATTAATTAAAAATCTCCTTGACTCTTTAAAACGATTACAACGTTTCATCAAACCATTACTTGGTAAGGGTGATGAAAGTGATAAAGATGAGCGCTTTTATGGTGATTTTACACCTTTATGGGAAACGCTTAACCAAATAACTCCTCTTTACAATATGGTTCGCAATTATATGACTCGTAAACCATATTCACAAGAAAAAATTAAACTCAATTTTGAAAATAGTACTCTTTTAGGAGGATGGGACCTGAATAAAGAGCATGATAACACAGCCATTATTCTTAGAAAAAACGGTCTATATTATTTGGCTATCATGAAGAAAAGTGCCAATAAGATATTTGACAAAGATAAACTAGATAATTCTGGAGACTGCTACGAAAAAATGGTATATAAATTACTACCAGGTGCAAACAAGATGTTACCAAAAGTTTTCTTCTCCAAGTCTAGGATTGATGAATTTAAGCCTAGTGAAAATATTATTGAGAACTACAAAAAAGGAACACATAAAAAAGGTGCCAATTTCAACTTAGCTGATTGCCATAATCTAATTGATTTCTTCAAATCATCAATATCCAAACATGAAGACTGGAGTAAATTCAATTTCCACTTTTCTGACACCTCTTCTTATGAGGATCTCAGTGATTTTTACCGCGAAGTAGAGCAACAAGGATATTCTATAAGCTTCTGTGATGTATCTGTAGAGTATATTAATAAAATGGTAGAGAAAGGTGATCTATATCTCTTCCAAATTTATAATAAGGATTTCTCTGAATTCAGCAAAGGTACACCGAACATGCACACACTATATTGGAACTCTTTATTTAGTAAAGAGAATCTTAATAATATCATTTATAAGTTGAATGGACAAGCAGAAATCTTCTTCCGTAAGAAAAGCCTCAACTATAAACGCCCAACTCATCCTGCTCACCAAGCTATCAAGAATAAAAATAAATGCAATGAGAAAAAGGAAAGCATATTCGATTACGACTTGGTAAAAGACAAGAGATATACTGTGGATAAGTTCCAATTCCATGTACCTATAACTATGAATTTCAAGAGTACGGGAAATACTAATATCAATCAGCAAGTTGTAGACTATTTGCGCACAGAAGACGATACCCATATTATAGGTATAGATCGTGGTGAACGTCATCTTTTATATCTTGTCGTCATCGACAGCCACGGCAAAATCGTAGAACAATTTACCTTGAACGAAATTGTAAATGAGTATGGTGGCAATATTTATCGTACAAATTATCATGATCTTCTTGACACAAGAGAACAAAATCGAGAAAAGGCACGTGAAAGCTGGCAAACAATTGAGAATATCAAAGAACTGAAAGAAGGCTATATTTCTCAAGTAATCCATAAGATAACTGACTTGATGCAAAAATATCATGCCGTGGTTGTTTTGGAAGATTTGAACATGGGATTCATGCGTGGTAGACAAAAAGTAGAAAAACAAGTTTACCAGAAATTTGAAGAAATGTTGATTAATAAACTAAATTATCTAGTCAACAAGAAGGCAGATCAAAATTCTGCAGGAGGACTTTTGCACGCTTATCAACTTACAAGTAAGTTTGAAAGTTTCCAAAAATTAGGAAAGCAAAGTGGATTCTTATTCTACATCCCTGCCTGGAATACTTCAAAAATAGATCCTGTAACTGGATTTGTAAATTTATTCGACACACGATATGAAAGTATTGATAAGGCAAAAGCTTTCTTTGGAAAATTTGACAGTATCAGATATAATGCCGATAAAGATTGGTTTGAATTTGCTTTTGACTATAACAACTTTACGACAAAAGCAGAAGGAACTAGAACCAACTGGACAATTTGTACTTATGGTTCACGCATAAGAACTTTCAGAAATCAAGCTAAGAATTCCCAATGGGACAACGAAGAGATTGATTTAACGAAAGCTTACAAAGCGTTCTTTGCCAAACATGGAATAAATATCTATGATAATATTAAGGAAGCAATTGCTATGGAAACGGAGAAGTCCTTCTTTGAAGATTTACTACATTTGTTGAAGTTAACACTTCAGATGCGAAATAGCATTACTGGTACAACCACAGATTATTTAATATCTCCTGTTCACGATTCTAAAGGTAATTTCTATGATAGTAGAATATGTGACAACTCACTTCCAGCTAATGCTGATGCTAATGGAGCATATAACATTGCCCGTAAAGGTTTAATGTTGATTCAACAGATTAAAGACTCAACCAGTTCTGATCGCTTCAAATTTAGTCCTATTACCAATAAAGATTGGCTTGTATTTGCTCAAGAAAAACCTTATCTTAATGATTGATAAAACATGGATGACTATATTGCTATAGCCACTCTAAATGATTACATCTTTTGTCCGTACTCCATATATTTGCATAACGTATATATGGATACGGACGAAGGAATGTATAAAGCTACACCACAAATAAAAGGTACTTTAGTTCATGAGGGTGTAGACCATAAAACGAGTAGCACAAAAAAAACTGATATTTTTTCTATACATGTTTATAGTGATACGCTGGGTGTGTCTGGCAAAATCGATGTATACAAAACTGATAAGAAACAATTAATAGAAAGGAAAAATAATCTTAGAAGACTAGAAAAAAAGATAATAAAACTATAGATGCCATCCAACAATGTAAGGCTGCATTGACAACAATTGAAGACATAGAAGATTACAATCTTTTGATGGGGTTGGAAGGAACAGTAGCCAAATGCTTCTTTTCTGCTTATTTTCAAGACTTTAACTGGAAAGGACGTCATCCAAGAATGAAAAGTGATACACTAAACGTTACATTGGATATCGGATACACAATACTTTTCAACTATATGGAATCATTCATGCGCATGTTTGGATTCGATTTATACAAAGGTGTATATCATCGGTTATGGTATCAACGCAAATCACTAATTTGCGATATCATGGAACCATTCAGATGTATTATTGATCATACTATCTTATTGGCTTTTCATAGAGGTCAATTCAAAGATAAAGACTTTATAAAACTTAAAGGTGAAATCCATTTAAAGTATGAAAAATCATCAGTGTATTATAATGTATTCTTTAAAGTACTAATAGATTACAAAACTGAGATTTTTAAGTATGTTCAACAATACTACCGATGTTTCATGGGTAAAAAATCAGCCCAACAACTTCCTAATTTTGTATATCAATGAAAATAATTAGTTATGATATCTCCAATGACTTTTGGAGAGGGAAATTTGCAAAAATGCTAAAACAGCATGGTGCAATCAGGTTACAATATTCAGTTTATGAAGTAATCAATACAAACAGGATTACAGACAATCTAATGACCAAAATCGAAGCTTGGTCAAAACATTTTTCTGGTGACGACAGTATTATCATATTCGATGTTGATCAAAAAGATTTAATAAAATACGGTAATGCCATTCATCGGGATAAAGCCATTGTTTTTCTTTAATACAAATATACGATATTATGTTTTAGCCTACATTTTCATAAAGTCCTGATATCAAGCACATTATAAACTTTTATATAACAATCAAGAAGCTGACGGGGAGATAAAAACTCAAAAATAATTATCCACAAAATGCTTATATATCAGTACTTTTTTATATCTTTGTAAAAAATAAGAGGCTATAAAGCCTATTTAATTTCTACTATTGTAGATTCGAGATACCTATTCCAGACGGAGACAGGCTATAAAGCCTATTTAATTTCTACTATTGTAGATGGCGATTGAGATAGGCTTGTTTCTCTACATGCTATAAAACCTATTTAATTTCTACTATTGTAGATCAAGATAGGACGAGGGAGAGGATGCGCCAGGCTATAAAGCTTATTTAATTTCTACTATTGTAGATCCGATTGACATACTTAAGGCAAGTTAGGGGCTATAAAGCTTATTTAATTTCTACTATTGTAGATGAAAATTGCATACCTCATTATGCAATTTCGGCTATAAAGCCTATTTAATTTCTACTATTGTAGATTAGCCTAATGTATTTAGGTCGGAAGATAGGCTATAAAGCCTATTTAATTTCTACTATTGTAGATCCGATTGACATACTTAAGGCAAGTTAGGGGCTATAAAGCTTATTTAATTTCTACTATTGTAGATCCACATAGAACAAACCGCTTGTCCATAGGCTATAAAGCTTATTTAATTTCTACTATTGTAGATATTACCTAATTGGTCAAACAGGTCTGTGGCTATAAAGCTTATTTAATTTCTACTATTGTAGATAGAATTACTCATAGCCATGGTTTTAATGGCTATAAAGCTTATTTAATTTCTACTATTGTAGATAGTCAATTGCTGATGAAGCGGGAAAAGGTGGCTATAAAGCTTATTTAATTTCTACTATTGTAGATTTCAATAACTTGCTTATTAATCTTGATAGGCTATAAAGCTTATTTAATTTCTACTATTGTAGATGAAGCATATAAGAATGGTACTAAAGTTGGCTATAAAGCTTATTTAATTTCTACTATTGTAGATGAAAATTGCATACCTCATTATGCAATTTCGGCTATAAAGCCTATTTAATTTCTACTATTGTAGATTAGCCTAATGTATTTAGGTCGGAAGATAGGCTATAAAGCCTATTTAATTTCTACTATTGTAGATCCGATTGACATACTTAAGGCAAGTTAGGGACTATAAAGCTTATTTAATTTCTACTATTGTAGATTATTCCTGCACACGCCTATAAAGTTAATTGCGTATCTATTAGCAGTTATTAACATATATAGCATAAGATTATATGCAGAATCATCACATAGAGTTGCTATTTCAACAAACTTTCTGAAGTCTGAAATATTATATGTAATATCTTTGTAACTTATTCTAAATCAAGTACTTGATACTAATCAAGAAAAAGATTGTTTTCTCATTAAATATCTCATGTTACATGGTCTCTTACTGTTTTGTGCTTACCTTTGCCGAAGAAAAATAAGTATTCAGGATATTATTGATTAAATTTAGGATAACAAATTATGAACATGTTGAGAGCAATGAGAAAAACAATGAAGAGAATCGTTAACTTGTATGCCAAATGTTTGGTGATTTGGGGTGAAGCCCTTTTGAAATCAACTCCATACGGTATGGCATAATGGAAATAGAAATAATCCCTGAGGGGATATCTCTCAGGAATTCATAAAAGGCGTCAGTTCTGCTTGAACTGACGCCTTTTATATATGCAAGTCTTTATTTCTTGACGCTTACTTTCTTCCCATTAAGTATGTAAATACCACTCTGGGTTGGGGCTTTGATGCGCACACCACTCAGGGTATACCATTTCTCTTCTACAGAGGCGTCAGACTGTACATCGACTATTCCTGTTACGGCATTGTCGATGATATTACTCTTGGCATTGGCCGTCTGGCTGATGGTACCATAGAGTTTGATATTAGCAAAGGCCATCTGCTTGGTAATACCTAAGTTGTAGACGTTAAACGTCAGTTTATGACCTTTCTCCGGATTGGTAGTCGTTACGTTATAACAATATGTGGTGTATTCTGGATTCTGGGCATTACGGGCCGGACGAAGACCGGAAGCTATTTTATTGCCACACCAGCTCACATCTATATTTCCACCATCGGTGCCGATACGGGTGGCGGTAAAGTCGATACGGGTGATGTTCAGACTGTAACCAGATAAAGGTACGATATTAAAAGATAATTTGTTGTTGTCGTCTGGTGCTGGATTATTATCCACGGTTACTCCTATTCGGGTCTCAGTAAGGTCATTGAGCTCCTTGACACCACCATAAGTCAGCCCCGAACCGATGGTAACATCTGTGGTGACATAATTCTTCAGATCATCACCGACCACAGCCAACTGATGAGCGACACCCTGTTCAAAAGGCCAGAGAATAACACCATTCTGAGGAACCACCGCTGGCATTGTTGCCGATGAAGAAGAAGAGTCATCCTGAACCGTAATAGAACTGTTGGCTATAAAGCCTGCAGCAGCATCAGGCAAATAGTAACCCAAATGAGGTGGCTGATTATAAGCCGACTGTTGCCAAGCAACAGCCATACGGTAAGTATGGTCGTGCATCAGACATGGCACACGATAATTGGTAGCCTCTGTTGAGGTAAAAATAGTGAGAGTCGTATTGTCATCACCACTGTACTCCACGATTTCCTCGCGCCAGTCACCAAATATATCGGCTTGCAAACATGGAGTAGCCTTGGTCGTGTTACAAGTCTTGGAATTACTGTAATTCCCTGGTGAGAATATTGTGGTGGCTGAGCTGCCATTCCATTTGCTCACATTCGTATCAAACCAGTTATCTTGTAGACTTCCATCCCAATAGATGCGAAAATTACAAGACGTACCATTAGTGGTAATTATACTATTGTCGACGGCACTTCGCAAACTTCTGTCACCATACGATGAGAATTGTCCTCCACGCTTATTCGCCACGAAGCAACCTGCCATACCTCTTCCATTATCACCGCTGGTTGTAGCCGAATAAAGAATTTGTCCGGTTTTGGCATCATGCAAATCCCAACCGTATGGACTCTCTTCATGTACCTGGAATACTTCCAGACCTGCTCTATCTGGATTAAAATCGCCCACATGAATAGCATCACCATGACCGTAACCTGTGGCATAGAGCAGATAACCATTGTTATCCAGAGCACCCGATCCATAGATAATCTCATCACAGCCATCTCCGTCGATATCGGCTATCGAGAGATTATGGTTACCATTACCATAAAGGGTATGACTTCCGCGGTTTGCTGTACTTGAGCCATAGCTCTTGGTTGTGGTATTGCCATTGGCATCGGTCACACTGGCCGATGTGCTGGAAGTAGAGGCATGAAGCCACCGGGTACTCAACTTCTTTCCGTCAAAGTCTACAGCCCATACATAAGCTCGGGTATAGTAACCTCGACAGAGGATGGCACTTGGTCTATTACCGGCTCCATTGAGATAAGCTACTGCCGATAGATAACGGTCGCATCGGTTACCATAGGTATCACCCCAGAAGCTCTTCGAAGGCATACTGGCTGCACCCGATGCTCCTCCAGCACGGTTCGGATTATACCATACGGTATGTATAGCTGATCCGGTCTGTCCATTGAATACGGTCAGGAACTCTGGACCTGACAGGATATAGCCACTGCTGTTACGATAATTGGTCTGTGAGGCATTTTTGATATTGCTGTCGGTAGCTGCTGCTGTTACATACTGCCCCTTACCGTCCTTGGTCAACGGAGCGGTCTTACAGATTACTTCTGCTTTGCCGTCACCATCAAAATCGTACACCAGATGTTGGGTATAATGGGCACCTGCACGAATATTATAGCCTAAGTCTATACGCCACAGACGTTGGCCTGAGAACTTATAACAGTCAAGAAAAACGGCATCTGTCTTGCCACTTTGGCTGTTATCCTTGGCATTCTCTGGATTCCACTTCACGATAATTTCATATTCACCATCACCATCTACATCACCCACGCTACAGTCGTTAGGTGTGTATTGGCTTCCGGGACTACTGAGTTTTACCTTCAGATATTTATCACTCCAAGGGGTGACAACTGCCGATGTCTCTGTTTTGACACCGTTAACTCGGGTTACTATCTGATACTTGCTTGAGGCATTTCCATTTGTATCGAGATAACTGGTTACATTCTTCAAATTAGACGCTATGGTCTGTCCGTCGCGAAGCACATCAAAGGTGGTTGTTTTGGCATTGTCGGTACCCAACAGTCTCCATGACACAAATTCACCTGTAGCATTCATGGCTGGTACAGCAATGATTCCTCTGGTGATTTTCTCCATTTGCGAGACTGGCGTATTCTGCGCTTGTATGGCTAACGGGGTTGTTGTGGCTGCCAGTAAGCCGGTTAGGGCCATAGCCCTCAGTTGGTTTTTCATTTTTGATATCATTTAGGTTATTCGTTTTTCTTTATTTCTTGACGCTTACTTTCTTCCCATTAAGTATGTAAATACCACTCTGGGTTGGGGCTTTGATGCGCACACCACTCAGGGTATACCATTTCTCTTCTACAGAGGCGTCAGACTGTACATCGACTATTCCTGTTACGGCATTGTCGATGGTATTACTCTTGGCATTGGCCGTCTGGCTGATGGTACCATAGAGTTTGATATTGGCAAAGGCCATCTGCTTGGTAATACCTAAGTTGTAGACGTTAAACGTCAGTTTATGACCTTTCTCCGGATTGGTAGTCGTTACGTTATAACAATATGTGGTGTATTCTGGATTCTGGGCATTACGGGCCGGACGAAGACCGGAAGCTATTTTATTGCCACACCAGCTCACATCTATATTTCCACCATCGGTGCCGATACGGGTGGCTGTAAAGTCGATACGGGTGATATTCAGACTATAACCGGATAAAGGTACGATATTAAAAGATAATTTATTGTCAGCATCTGGTGCTGGATTATTATCCACGGTTACTCCTATTCGGGTCTCAGTAAGGTCATTGAGCTCCTTGACACCACCATAAGTCAGCCCCGAACCGATGGTAACATCTGTGGTGACATAATTCTTCAGATCATCACCGACCACAGCCAACTGATGAGCGACACCCTGTTCAAAAGGCCAGAGAATAACACCATTCTGAGCCGAGACATTAGGCAGGGTAGCTGTTGCTGTAGAGCCCGAAGTCTGTTGTCCGGCAGAAGCCCCATCTACATAAAAGTTAAAGGTTCGGGTAAGCGACACACCATCTTGCGTAGCTTTCACCTGAACGGTAAAAAGAGCCGAAGCAGTGCCATTGTAAACCGTCAGCGTACTACCATTGATACCAGCTACCGCACCTTCTGCACATGCTACCACCTGATAGCGGGCATTAGTATAACCAGCAAAATAGGTAGCCAAGTCGATGGTTATCTTGCCACTCATCGTGAAATGAGGATCGGCCATCCAATTAAGGTATTCTTCCAGATTCGTATAGTTATCGCCATTCAGATCGCTATTATGATCAGCTGAATTGGCATTAGTACCATAAGCCTTCTCCCACCAATCTGGCATTCCATCCTTATCCGTATCCCAGTTAGAAGGGCGCGATGCTGTAGTAATATTTAGTCCACCAAAACCTTCGGCATCACTTTCACGGTCGATAAGGCCTTTCTTTCCGGTATAATACCCCGTCTTGGAATAACTTCCGCTAAGAGTTTCCTTTACCATACGCTGGTCGTGATTATCCAGTTCAGGCAGGTTACAACCTACATCGGATAGCACATTCTTATAGGCAGCCTCAGCACTCTCAATAGTAGCATAGCTATCAAAAAAAGGCGCACTCTGAAATACGGTCCAATTCACAACCTGACCGTTGGTTGCACGTTGTCTTCGCAGTTCACTCTGATTGGTTGTTTTGCTTCCATCAGTATTTTCCCGGATATTACCAGCCACATAATAACTCTGTGTACCTGTTCCTGTACCTTCCAAATCGGCTGTCAGAAGATACTTCTCTGTACTGGCCGGCCCCATCTTGTAATAGTTGTTCACAAAGTTGCCCTCATGGGTTCCACCATCAGTAGTACGGTCACCCCAGTTGTAGCATACATTATTAAACATATCAAGGGCACCTGCATAGGCGCCATCACTTAGTCCACCGCTCATACTCCAGTTTCTACCGTTATTATGTGCCAGCAGATTGTGGTGATAACTACCTACGCCATCCGGATAGCCGCCACCGATAGTGGCAGCATAACCATGCTCTACATAGCGACCGGATTGCTCTACATAGTGACTATGACCAGCATAATTCAACTCTTCCGAAATCAGAGTATGTTGCAAGGTAAGATTACGACTGTTTCTACTAGAAAATCCCTCATCAATGGCCCATCCTATACTACAGTGGTCCATAATAGCATGATTGTTACCAGCCATACCCATACCATCTGACGTATTGGCATTGGCACCACTTCCACTCCAGCTGTCGCCACCACCGAGACGCAGACGAATGAAACGGGTAATACCATCGCTGGCAACACCCAACGGACTCGATTTAAACATAATGCCTCTACCGGGAGCTGTCTGTCCGGCAATCGTGATATATGGATCGTTAATGGTAAGCCGCTCTTTCAAGGTAATGACACCGCCCACATCAAAGACAATAGTGCGAGGACCACTCAGTTGGGTAACACCATAACGGAAGGTACCATAACTACCGTCATCGGCCAGACTGGTAACATGATATACCTGTCCTCCACGACCACCGATAGCCCATTTGCCATAACCTTCAGCACCAGGGAAAGCAAGACGTCTTGGCTGGAATGTCCATACCTCGCCTCTATAGACTATACCATTTTTGGTATTGTCGATACGCCAATAATAGGTCTTTAACGGAGAAAGCCCCGTAAGTTGGCGCGAATGTGATGTACTATTTAGATTAATACAGGTACCTCCACCATTGGCAATGGTATTTTTATCCGTACCCCAATATAGTTTTTGTCCCTCAGAACCGCTGGCTGCCACCTTCCAGTTTAGCCAGATACTTCCACCGTCGGCATTAGCATGCAGATCGTTATCGGCTGGCGAAGGACTGGTGGCTAAAACATCAGCATTAGTCACATCCAATTCTAGTGAATTGATAAAAAAATCGGTAGAACTACTATAGGTAATGGTAGCCGATGTGCCACTGAAGGTAACATAACTCTTAGCTGACGCTGCCGTGTTAACAGCTCTTGAGGTAGGTGTTACTGTTGTCTGTTTCGTGCCGTTGACGGCTACATTGATACTGCCCATACCTGATAATCCCTCGGGATTATTATGATAAGCCTGAAGTGTGTGGGTACCGTTGCTTAGTCCACTTATGGTTACGGTTATGCTCGTGGCACTCTTCGGAGAGCCATCATGGTGAATACCATCATTGATGAGTTTATCATTGGCGATGGCAGCCTTGTACCAACCAGAACGCAGACTATAGGCTGAGGTGGAATTCTGAATGGTCACCTTGACATTACCAAAAGTTTTGGTTTCACTCTGATTAGCCGTTAACTCGTTCACCTGCCAACTGGAGAAATTGTCCATCGTCACCTCTGTAGTATTTCTACCACTCTGATCAAGATCAATTTTTTGGGCTTGTACCATCATGGACAGCGACAATGCGCCCAAGAACAATACCCTTCGCTGCCATACGGCATGAGAAATGTTCTTACTTTGTTTAGATTTCATTTAGGTTAAAATTTTTAGATATGTTTTATAATGCTTAGGTTATACTTTCTCGTTATTAGTTTTCACGACTACAAATAAAGTAAATAAGAAATAAAGAAAGGAGCAAAATTCTGCAAAAAAAGTCATAAATATCAGAATATCACCTTTTTTTGTTAAAAATTCCACCTTTAAACCCTTCGATACCATGGTTAATCTAACTAATACAAAGAGATCGTTTCTGTTACTTTTGAAGTGCCCTCATGTATATTTACCTTTATGCCATATGATAAGGTGTATTCAACAGGGAATCAACTCTTTTTATTGTTACATCATTAAATCGTCAAGTTCTTGATATAAAACAAGTTATAATGTTATTACTTTACAAAAGTAATTCATTTCTTCCTTTTTCGTTTCGTACTATTTTTTCATCTTTGATTTCCATTAATAATTATATACGATATATGTTAACAACTGATAATTTACAATACTCGTATGCGATAATTTATTAAAACCAGTTAATAAGTTATCTGAATCGTTTGCGATGCTAAATATTATTTCTATCTTTGCATCGCAAACGAGATAATGTGTAATAAATTACCAACAGGAAAGGAGTATTATATGGTAATGACTATTTTATATATGGCAATGATTGTCCTTGGTGTAGGTCTAGTAGCCTTAATCAGTACTCAAGCTTAAAAGCTCCAAATATACAATAGGTTAGCTCTAGTGAAAGAAGGGAAAAAGAAGGAAAAAAGAAGGAAAAAAGAAGATAAGAGAATTAAAAATTTTGGATTTAAAGAATTAATGAAAGGGCATGACACTGACGATGGCTAAAGCCATAAGATGTAACATGCCCATTTTTTTAAATGATACGAAAGGGCATATTTTCAAAAAGGTTTAGTATCTTTGCAATAAAAAAGAACATACGTTATTATAACGTGTAGATAAAAACAAAAAATATAAGTAATGAATCAGAAAATAGCTATTCCAACATGTGAAGGAAAATTGTGGCAACATTTCGGTAAAGCACCACAAGTAACATTTGTAACCATTGAAAACGGAAAGGTAAAAGATTCTGTCGTGATGCAGGCTCCGGAGCACGAACATGGTGCCATGCCTAAGTTTATTGCTGCTCAAGGGGCTACCGATGTTCTTTGTGGCGGTCTTGGCCAGGGTGCAGTAAATATGCTCCAACAGTTGGGCATTAAGATTCATGGCGGAGCTCCTACCATCGCTATCGAAGAAGTACTTACACAGTATCTAAACGGTACTATCGTGTATGGCGACAGTAGTTGTCATCATCATTGTCATCATCATGAGGAATAATACCATAAGCCCAGAATTTGAAACACGTGTAGAACATGCTGTCGATTATTTCATGCAAGGTTACGGTTGCTGCCAGAGTGTGGTAGCTGCTTTTGCCGATTTGTATGGTTTAGATCATCAATTAGCTTTAAAGATTGCAGCAGGCTTTGGTGGTGGCGTAGGCAGAATGCGTATGATGTGTGGGGCTGTGTCGGGAATCGTGATGCTCGTTGGCTTGGAAGAGGGACAGACTGATGGTGCCGACCGTGAAGGCAAATCACATTGCTATATGATCGTTCAACAGTTACTGGAAGAATCCAAACTGCAGAATGGTTCTATTATCTGTGCGGAGATATTAGGACTCAACGGGCATGATAAAGCAGCCAACAGTTATGTTGCCTCTGAACGTACTGCTGAATACTACAAGAAGCGGCCGTGTGTTGCTAAAGTTGAGAGTGCTGCCAGAATCTTTGCAGAATATCTGACGAACAAAAAGGGAAAGCATTAATGCCTTCCCTTTTTTGTTTCATGCGATTCTCACAACACTTTTTGTAAAATGTCACCTAAATATCTTACCGTAATTTGCAAGAAGAATTCCAAAAAGACGGCTAATGAATGGATTACCGAGTATACTGTGGCTGATATTATCCATTATCTACAGAACACAAATATGACGATTAAGGAAATAGCCGATAAAGTAGGTTTTCCGAATACCAGTTTCTTCGGAAAATACGTTAAAGAACATTTAGGATGTACACCGATAGAATATCGTTATAAGTAACCCTGCTACGTCGCCTCAGGGTTACTTTTTACGTTTCATAAGCCAAATCACACATCCGGTTATCGGTAAAGAAGCTGCAATGATACTCAACAAGAAAGCGATCAGCTTGCCAGGTATGCCTGCAATAGCTCCAGAATGGATATCATAGGACATACGAAACAGGATGTCACCTCCATTCACCTGGGACTGGGACAAACCATAGACTCCTCCGCCAGCTAATTCCCGAAGAGAATAACGGTCGTAAAAATGATAGTCATTAGAGTAATTCTTACCAGGTTTCGGATTAAAGACCACTGTATAGACGCCCGTGTTTCCCATCGGGAAATCGAAACGTACAGAACTCGTTTTCATATCTGGCTTTCGCATTAACACTTTATCCCACATAGCCTCATCATTGATTTTCGCTGTATCGACATGTGTCGTGTCGGATACAGGCATGCTCCATTCATGATAAGTTTTACTAGAAAGTAAGGTATAGTAGCCTTTGGCTAGCAAAGGAAAACTCCAGGTTAGTCCGGTAAAGGTTATGGCCAATATAGGCAACAAAATCAGTCCGCCCAAAGAATTATGTAAATCATAAAAAAATCGGCGGTGCCCACCATTCGTTTTCACGGTTAATCGCTGACGAATGGCTTTTCTATTCCATCGGCGCGGAAACCAAAGTATCAACCCCGTAAGCAATTCGATAACAAAAATAACCATACTCCATCCTATAATCAGCCGACCAATGGTTGGTGGAAGCCATAATGAACGATGACCAGCCATGACCCAGTTGAAGAAATCTTCACCCGTTGGTTTACCCAAAATTTCAGCCGTATACGGATTGATATATACATTACCATAACTCGTATTCTGAGAAGAATAGGTTAACATACTCGGTTTTGGTGCAGGCTGATAAGTTACACCATAAGCCACGACATCGCCCCCCTCTAACTTACGCAGTTCCGGTACAAGAATTTCTTTGAGTTGCCCTGGGGTATAAAGTATGTCACCTTGAGGATTAACGGCCTCAATACCCACAGTCTTAATCTCCTCTGCGAATGCATATAATGCTCCTGTGATAGCCATGATGACAATCACGATCCCTGACAGGAATCCAAGCCACAAGTGAATCTGTAGAATCTTTTTTTTCATATATAGTTTGCAAAGGTACGTAGACGATACAATATACACAATACCTAAAAGTTGTGATATTGCAAAAATACAGTAAATAGAGATACTGAACTATAGCGAAAATGTCGATTGATATAAAATGGAAAAGCTGCGTTCTACTCCTATTCAATGTCCCCCCACTTTCTCCATACATATTCTAACACAAATAAGAGTGGTTATTTGTGAGTTTCACATCTTTTTTATAATTTTGAAACAAAATAAATACATCAAACTGAATTATAAAGATGAAAAAATACATACTCCTTTTGCTGATACCACTTTTGCTGACATGTTGCAACAAGTCTACCTCTTATTATACGATAGGTGTAAGTCAGTGTTCAAGTGGCAAATGGCGTGAAAAGGTAAATCATGAAATGTTATCAGCACAACATCTCTATGATAAGGAAGTAAAAATCTCGATTGCCAACTGTTATGATAATGCTCAAAAACAAGTTCAACAAATAGACAGCCTCATCGATGCAAATGTCGATTTGTTGGTTATCGCTCCTTATGAATATTCACACATTACCAAAAGCATAGAACGAGCACGACAAAAAAATATTCCTGTCGTCTTGTTCGATCGAAAAATATCTCCCAAAAACTATACTGCTTATATTGGTGGTGATAATGTGGAAGCTGGCGCTTGTATCGGCCGATATGCGCTGCAACTGGCCGATCGTCTACAATCACAAAATAAAGGCAGAAAAACAAGCGTGCTCGAATTAACGGGTCCGATGGAAATGTCACCAGCACGAGAACGACATAAAGGTTTTGCGCAAACCATCACCCAAAATACGCTGATAGATTATCAGTTCTTGATAACCAATTGGACACCAGAAGATAATTACAAAAAGATGATGGCTTATCTGAAAGCTGGTAAGCGACCGGATATTGTATTTTGTCATAGCGATATCGATGCCTTAGGAGCTTATCAGGCCGCAAAAGAGTGTGGACTGGAAAAAAGTATCAGTTTTCTCGGTATCGACGGATTACCTGGAAAGGGACAGGGCCTGGAAGGTGTAAAAAGTGGGAAATTAGCTGGTACTTATATCTACCCTACTCATGGCGAGGAGATTATTCTTTTAGCACTGAATATTCTGGAAGGCAAAAAATATAAACAAAATAATACCATCCAGAGTTTTGTGGTTACTCCTACCAATGTAGATGATATCATGATTAGTACACAAGTCATGATGCAACAGAATGACTATCTGATAACCATCCAAAATAAACTTGAAAATTATTTAGGACAGTATCACACACAACAAATGGTGCTCTACTTTCTTGCTTTCGCTTTTCTCATTTCGCTCGTAGCAATTCTTTTGATTGGCCGTGCTATCCAATCTACACGGCGCGCAAACCATCAGATGAAAAAAGCTAACAACAAAATGAAAAAACTAAATGAGGAACAAACTTTATTCTATACGAATGCCAGTCATCAGCTCAAAACGCCACTAACATTAATAGCCGGTCCGGCTAAGGAATTGCTTGCTAATTGTTCACAGAAAAAAGATCGTGATAAAGAACTGCTCGAAATTTTGAATCGAAATGTCAATCTTTTGGAGCAAGTCGTTTATCATGTCTTAAATTTTAAGGAGCAGGTGAAAAAAGCGATGGCTGAGGATACACTTCTGTCTGTAAGTGATGGTGCTATCCCGAATAGTCAGTTGCTTGCGGATGAACAGCATGAAGATAAGTCTGTCACCAACGATATTCAGAAGGGCCATCAGAAGATGTTGCTGAAATTAGATACAGATGAATTGCCTACCATCCTGGTGGTAGACGAAAATAGTGATATGCGAAAATTTCTACACACCCTATTTGCTGATAACTATTATGTTATTGAAGCTGCAGATGGACAAAGTGGACTGAAATTGGCACGCGAGGGAGTGCCAGACTTGATTGTCAGTGATATCATCATGCCTGTCATGAATGGTCTGGAGTTTTGCAAACGAATCAAAGAGGATCCTATCACAAGCCATATCCCTGTTTTACTCCTATCAGCCCAAAGTACAGATCATCAACTTATCGAAGGTTTCAAGAACGGTGCCGAAGCATATATCACCAAACCGTTTAATGCACAACTACTCATCAGTCATATAGAAAGTTTACTTTATAATCGCGAGAAATTACGCCTACAGTTTGCGAAATCCGCAAATGTAAACCTCAGTACTACTCCTCATCATAAAGATGATGCGCAGAAAAAGGAAGCCAATGAACATAAACAAGAGATTCCTGCCGTACAAATGAGCACTGCCGACCGTCGTTTCATCGATAATCTGAAAACAGCAATTCTTGAAAAAATGGCAGACTCACATCTTAAAATGGAAGACTTAGGAGATGAACTCGGACTAAGCCGTGTACAACTATACAGGAAAGTAAAAGCACTCACAGGTCTTACTCCAGTAGAACTGCTCCGAAAGATGCGTCTCCAACAAGCCTACGCCCTATTGCTTAATAGTGATAAAAGTGTATCAGAAATATGTTACGAAGTGGGCTTTGGAACCCCTAGTTACTTCGCCTCTTGCTTTAAAAAGGAATTCGACATCTACCCAGCTGATCTTAAGAAAAATAACAAATAATACCCGTTATCGAACACAACTACAAGAGGTTACACTACGACATTATAACATTTTTGACTATAATTGCAAAAAATGTTGCATGTAACATTTTTGCTATCTAACGAACGATATCAATTGCTAATCCTTAGATTTTTGTTGTAACTATGCAAAAGTAAATCTAATTAGTAACTAAAAATCGTATCGAATGAAAGATCTGTCAAAGACTATTCTGAGCATTTTGTTCATGATGGTATGTACTATCGTTAATGCACAGAAGATTGATGTCAGTGGTACCGTACTAGATCCCCTAGGTGAATCTGTTATTGGTGCTACGATTATGGAAAAAGGTACCACAAATGGTGTCGTTACAGACTTAGACGGCAACTTCTCCTTAAAAGTTAACAAAGGTGCCATAGTTGTTATCTCTTATGTAGGCTTCCAGACTCAGGAACTACCTGCTACTCCTAACATGAAAATCACAATTCATGAAGAAGCAAATGATTTGAACGAAGTAGTAGTTACAGGTTACACCACACAGCGTAAAGCTGATTTAACTGGAGCCATCTCTGTAGTAAGTGCCAGTGATATTGCAAAGCAAAACGAAAACAACCCTATCAAGGCTATGCAAGGACGAGTTCCTGGTATGAATATTTCTGCCGATGGTTCTCCTGCTGGTAATGCTACTGTACGTATCCGTGGTATAGGAACCTTGAATAACAACGACCCACTCTACATTATTGATGGTGTGCCTACCAAAGCTGGTATGCACGAACTTAACGGAAACGACATCGAGAGCATTCAAGTACTCAAGGATGCAGCTTCTGCTTCTATCTATGGTAGTCGCGCTGCTAATGGTGTTATCATTATTACTACAAAGAGTGGTAAAGAGGGCAAAGTTAAGGTAAACTTTGATGCGAGTATCGCCGTACAGACTTATGCCCACAAGATGAAGGTGCTCAATGCCAAGGAATTCGGCCAAGTCATGTGGCAGGGCTATGTAAACGATGGACTTGATCCTAACACAAATGGTTTGGGCTATCACTATGACTGGGCTTACGATGCTCAAGGATATCCAGTACTCAACAATATCACGATGCAGAAATACATCGATAATGCTGGTACTACTCCTGCTGCTGATACTGACTGGTTCAAAGAGACTACTCGTACAGGGTTGATTCAGAATTATAATGTATCACTCAGCAATGGTGGTGAGCGTGGTAGCTCTTTCTTCTCTCTAGGCTACTACAAGAATAAGGGTATTATCAAGTCTTCTGATTTCGAACGATTCTCTGCTCGTATGAATACAAGTTATAAACTTATTCAAGTAGGCAATCGTAATGTGGTGACAGTAGGTGAGAACTTTACCTTAAACCGCACTTCTGAAGTTCAGGCTCCAGGTGGTTTCCTAGAAAATGTACTTCAGTTTAACCCTTCTCTCCCTGTTTATACTCGTAACGGTGAATATGCAGGTCCTATCGGTGGCTACCCTGATCGTGAAAACCCTGTAGCTCGTCTCGAACGCAACAGCGACAATCGCTATTCGTATTGGCGTATGTTTGGTGATGCTTACGTGAACATCAATCCTATTAAGAACTTGAATATCAAGACAACTTTCGGTCTCGATTATGCACAGAAACAGCAGCGTATCCTTACCTACCCTGTTACTGAGGGTAACGTAGCTAATCCAACAAATGCTTCAGAGGCCAAACAGGAGCACTGGACGAAGTGGATGTGGAACGCTATCGCTACCTATAACCTGGAAACTGGTAAACATCGTGCTGACTTCATGATTGGTACAGAGTTAAACCGTGAAGATGATGTTTCTTTTAGCGGTAAAAAATATGACTTCTCTATCTTGAATCCTGATTATATGTGGCCTAATGCCGGTGTAGGAGAGGCTGAAGCATATGGTACGGGTGAAGGTTATACATTAGTTTCATTCTTTGGTAAGGCTAATTATTCTTACGACGATCGTTATCTTGCCAGCTTTACTATCCGTCGTGATGGTAGTAGCCGATTCGGTAAGCATAATCGTTATGGTACCTTCCCGGCTGTCAGCGCCGGCTGGCGTATTAATCAGGAAAACTTCATGAAGAAGGCTACCTGGATAGACAACTTGAAATTACGTTTCAGTTGGGGTCAAACTGGTAACCAGGAAATCTCTAACATCGCTCGTTATACACTCTATGAGAGTAACTATGGTGAGGCAGGCTTTGGTGGACAAAGCTATGGTACAAGCTATGATATCACCGGTAGTAACGGTGGTACTACACTTCCTAGTGGTTACAAACGTAATCAGCTTGGTAACGATGATTTGAAGTGGGAAACAACAACACAAACCAACCTGGGTCTCGATTTCGCATTCCTCAAAAACTCGATCTATGGTTCCTTCGAATGGTACTATAAGAAAACCAAGGATATCTTGGTATATATGCCAGGTATCGCTGTAATGGGTGAAGGTAGTTCACAGTGGATCAACGCTGGTGAAATGGAAAATAAGGGTATTGAGCTTAATTTGGGCTACCGTGGTCAGATTCACGATTTCCAGTATGACCTCTCTGCTAACCTCGGTACATATCGCAACAAGATTACCAAACTTCCTGAAACGATCGCTGCTAACGGTACCTTTGGTGGTAACGGCGTAGAGAGCGTTGTAGGTCATCCTATGGGTGCACAGGTGGGTTATGTTTTCGATGGTATCTTCAAGAGCCAAGAAGAGATTGATAACCACGCTACTCAGAATGGTGCTGGTTTAGGTCGTATGCGCTGGAAAGATTTAGACGGCAATAATGTCATCAACGAGAAAGACCAAACTTGGATCTACGACCCTACTCCAGATTTCACATGGGGTCTTAATATTTACCTACAGTACAAGAATCTAGACCTTACGATGTTCTGGCAAGGTGTTCAGGGAGTAGATGTCATATCTGACCTCAAGAAACAAACTGACCTTTGGAGTGGTTTGAATATCTCTAACTTGAATAAGGGTGAACGACTTCTTAACGCTTGGACTCCTACCAATATGGGTAGTAATATCCCAGCAGTGAGCACCATGGATAATAATAACGAAAAACGTGTAAGCAGCTACTTCGTAGAAAATGGTTCATACGTAAAACTTCGTACTATCCAGTTGGGTTACAACTTCCCTAAGAAGCTAGCCGAGAAGCTCTATATGGAACGTCTCCGCATATATCTCTCAGCTCAGAACTTGCTTACAATCAAGTCTAATAAATTCAGTGGTGTAGATCCTGAGAATCCAAACTTTGGCTATCCTATCCCATTGAACGTAACCTTCGGTCTCAATGTTTCCTTCTAACTTAAAACGATTAACAATATGAAAACCAAAATATATTCATTCATCTTAGCCGCATGTGCCGTAACCGGTTTTTCATCATGCGACAGCTTCTTAGATGAACACACTCCACAGGGTTCTCTCAGCGAAGATCAGGTGAAAAAGCCTGAAAACGCTGATGCAATGGTTACTTCTGCATATGCCATCTTTACGTCTGCAGAGGATATCAACTCTTCTTTCTCTATGTGGAACTTTGATGTACGCAGTGACGATGCGTATAAAGGTGGTAGCGGTACTAGTGATGGTGATGTTTTCCACCAGCTTGAAGTACAGCAAGGAGTTCTTACTACCAACTGGAATATTAATGATATGTGGGTACGTCTTTATAACTGTATCTCTCGTGTCAACTCTGCTATCGCACTGCTTCATTCTACAGACAATAGCTATAGTCTCAAGCAGGAGCGTTTGGGCGAAATGAAATTCCTTCGTGCTTATGCTCACTTCCTCTTGAAACGTCTTTATAAGAATATTCCTTTTATTATGAATGAGAATATGACGTATGATGAATATAATCTTCTTTCGAATACAGAATATTCTAATGATCAGGGATGGCAGCTTATTATCGATGACTTGACTGAAGCCTACAATAGTCTGCCTAAGACTCAGGTTGATAAGGGTAGACCTACTCAGGCTTCTGCTGCAGCGTTCTTAGCTAAGGTGTACTTATATAAGGCATATCGCCAAGATGATCCAAAGAGTAATCAGGTTACTTCTATTAATAAGGAAGATTTGCAGAAGGTTATCGAATATACGAACCCTGCTCTTTATACCAATTATGGTTTGGAAAGTGATTTCCACAACAATTTCCGTCCTGAGGAACAGTATGAAAATGGTAAGGAGAGTATCTGGGCTATTCAATACTCTAAGAATGATGGTAGCACCTTTGGTAACTTGAACTGGAGTTATGGTCTTATCGTCCCAAATATTCCTGGTACTACAGATGGTGGTTGCGACTTCTACAAACCTAGTCAGAATCTGGTTAATGCCTATCGCACAGGTGATAATGGTCTTCCTTTGATCGACTCATATAATAATCAGAACTATGATATGACTGCTGATAACGCAGACCCTCGCCTCTTCCTCACTGTAGGCATCCCTGGCTTACCTTACGAGTTTAATAAGAACTATATGATGGAGAAGAGTAGTATCTGGAGTCGCTCTAACGGTCTTTATGGGTATTATGTTACTTTAAAACAGAATATAGATCCTGCGTTGGTGGGTACTTATCTGATTAAGGGTTCTTACTGGGCTAGTTCTATGAACCGTATCGTGTTCCGCTATGCTGATGTTCTCTTGGAGCGAGCTGAAGCTTATGCACAGTTGGGGAATAACGAACAGGCTATCCAGTTGGTTAACCAGATTCGTGAGCGTGCTGCTGGCAGTACACAGATGATTAGTAACTATCATAGCACTTACGGAGTTAATCCTTATATCAAGACCTATACTGGTAGCTATTCTCAGGAAGAAACCATCAAGATAGTCAAGATGGAACGTCGATTGGAATTGGGTATGGAGAGTGAACGCTTCTTCGACTTGGTACGCTGGGGGGAAGCAGCCACTGTACTGAACAAATATTATCAAGAGGAGACTAATGACTGTTCTATATACAGCAGCGCTCACTTTACAGCAAACAAGGATGAATATTTACCAATACCTTACTCTCAGATAGCTGCTTCTAACGGCCACTATACCCAGAATATCGGTAACTGGTAAGCACTAGCCTACAGTGAATAGTAAACATTAATACTAATCAGGAATAATATGAAAACAATTTTCAAATATATACTCTGTATGGCCGCCATTCTTTTGTCGGCCTGCAGCAATGATAACGTGAGTGATCTGCAGCTCGCAGGAGACTGTATGGTTGAAAGTATTAAGCTCGATGACTTTGAGGGTACTGTCAATCTAACCAATCGTACCATTACTGTACGACTTCCTGAGATTTACGATGCTTCAGCTATGAAGGTTACAGAGTTGACACTTTCTGATGGTGCGACTTGTGATATTCAAGCTGGCCAAACGCTTAATATGGAAGCTGCTAAAGTGCTCCATGTTAAAAATGGTGATGTGTATATCGACTGGACTCTTCAGGTAGTCAATGACGAAGCCCGCATCAAGCAGTTTGTCATCAATGATATCTATACCGGTATTATCGATCAAGATAATAGAACCATTACATTGTATGTACCTAATTCTCTTGATATTGCAAATCTGGTTCCAACCATTACCTATAGCGATGGTGCAACCATTACTCCTGCTACAGGTGTAGCTCAAGATTTCACAAATCCTGTTACTTACGAGGTAGTTAACAATTCTGCAAAGAGCACTTATACCGTTACCGTAAATGCCATTGACAAACCAGCTGCACTCTTCATCGGTGAGGCTTCTAATCTGAATGGACTCGATCCAGAAGCTAAGGAAGCTTGTCTATGGATGTTGGCTAACGTACCAAACTCACTCTATGCATCATTTGCTGATATCGAGAATAATACTATCGATCTCTCTAATTGTAAAGTGATGTGGTGGCATTACCATGTAGATGGTGGTGTAGACGGTCACGATGTCTTTGCTGCTCGTGCTACCAAGGCACTCGCTGCTAAGAATCAACTACGCTCTTTCTATGAGAACGGTGGTTCATTCCTTCTTACTCGCTACGCTACCAATCTACCTTCATTCATCGGTGTTACAGGTGATGATGAATGGACAACACCTAACAACTGTTGGGGTCAGGATGAAAGTGGTGCCGAACTTTGTGGCGGTCCATGGACATTCAGAATGTATGAAGGACAGGATGGACATGCCTTGTACCAGGGACTCATTAAGGGCGACAATACTAACGAAGTATACTGTACCGATGCTGGTTACCATATCACCAACTCTACTGCTCAGTATCACATAGGTACCGACTGGGGTGATTATCCAGACTATAATGCATGGACCTCTCGCACGGGTGCTACTATCCTCGGTGTTGGCGGTGATGGCGCTATCGTTGCTTGGGAATACCCACGCACAGCTACTAAGGGTGGTATCATCTGTATCGGTTCAGGTTGTTACGACTGGTATTCTTATACCTACGAAGCAGGTTATACGGAGAATTACCACAAGAACATCGCTACGATGACCAAGAACGCAATCAATTACTTAATGAAATAATAACAATGAAAACAATGATATATTCATTCGCACTTGCGCTGTCAGCTTTATCGCTGACAGCTTGCAGCGACGAGAAATTCGAAGGTGATCCTGTTCGTGACTTGAGCACAACGACAGAGGTATTTAATTCTGTAGACGAGAATCATTTCTCTACATATTACCAACCGGCTATCGGCCGTGTTGGCGACCCTATGCCATTCTATGATCAGAAGGCTGGTGAGTTTAAGGTGTTGTATCTGCAGGAATACAATATCAATGATGCCTATATGTTTCATCCTTTCTGGGGCTTAGCTACGAAAGACTGTGCTAACTATACTTCCCTTGGTGAGGTGCTATCTACGGGTAAGTCTGCACTGGCTCAGGATGCTGCGCTGGGTACAGGATGCTGCTATTATAACGAGGCAGATGGTCTTTATTACATTTACTATACAGGACACAATGGTCAGTTGAAGAATGTAGAAACGGTTATGCGTGCTACTTCTCCTGATTTCAAAACCTGGACGCGTGATCATGTATGGGAGCTGAAAGGTGATGACTATGGCTTCTCTTCTATCGATTTCCGTGATCCGCAGATTTTCAAGACTGACGATGGTCTGTATCACATGGTTATCGCCAGCAAGAATAAGTTTGCCGATTTCACTTCTACTGACTTGAAGAACTGGACTCCTGCTGGTGGCTTCAATATGGTATGGGATCGTATGTGCGAGTGCCCTGATATCTTCAAGATGGGCGATTACTGGTATATCGTTTACTCTGAGGCTTACAGGGCTGAATGGAGCCGTAAGGTGAAATATATGATGGCTAAGAGTTATGACGAATTGAAGGCTTGTTTCAATGACCCGGGCGCTAACTGGCCTAAAGATGGCCGTGAGGGTGTTCTCGATAGTCGTGGCTTCTATGCCGGTAAGACAGCCAGCAACGGTACAGATCGCTTCATCTGGGGCTGGAATCCATTCCGTTCAGGTGCAAACTATATGGAGAAGAATGTAAATACCGATAACGGTGGTGAACCAAACTGGAGTGGTGCTTTAGTTTGTCACAAGGTGGTTCAGCATGCTGATGGAACACTTACCTTAGGTGAAGTTCAAGGTATTAGCGAGAAGTATAATCAGGAGAAGAGCGTTTCTGTTGTAGACCAGCAGGGCCTGTCACAGACTGGCGAGGACTACACCCTTACGGGCGATAATGCGTATGTTCTCTTCAATCGTCTAGGCTATCACAACAAGATTTCGTTTACCGTAAAAACCAGCAATAACTGGGATAAATTTGGTATTTCACTCGTTCGTGGTGGTAGTGATACGAAGAAGTATTACACGATGGTTGTTAATCCTGAGAATGAGAATACTCGTAAGATAAACTTCGAAGAAGAGGGTACAGAGGGTAAAGGTTTTATCGCTGCTATCGATGGTTATAACTTTACTCGTCCGGCTGATAATACTTATCATGTTACCATCTACACGGATAATAGTGTTTGTGTGATGTATATTAACGATAATGTTTGCTACACCAACCGTATCTATGGCATCCAGAAGAATACCTGGAGTATTAATAACTATGGTGGCTCTATCAGTATCAGCGATGTCAAAGTGAGTGAATACTAAATAGGTAAACTTCAGATTTGATAATTCTTACACCAAGAATATTCCCCAATCCTTCTTTGGATTGGGGATTTTTTGGGTCAACTACTCTCTTTTTTTGTTAGTATTCTATTTTTTTTTATACTTTTGATACGAAATTAGGAAATACGTCAAAATATTTATCCCTTCATGAAACCTTTTTTTTCTCTTTTTCTCCTCCTTCTTCTACTGCTTGCCAGTTGTGGTAAATCAACGAAAACGTATACTATCGGTGTGAGCCAGTGTGTAGGCGGACCGTGGCGTGAAAAAGTAAATATGGAAATGCGGTCGGCACAACATTTGTATAATGCTGACGTAAAACTGATCATCAGGGATGCAGATAATGATACCGAATTGCAGGGGAGACAGATAGACAGTCTGATTCGTATGGGAGTTGACTTACTGGTCGTTTCTCCAAACGAGAATGGTTCGCTTACTCAAGTCCTACGCCGCGTAGTAGCCAAAGGGATCCCGGTGGTCTTCTTCGACCGTGAAATCAATACGATAAAGTATCATGCCTCGATTGGAGGTGATAATGTGGTAGCAGGTAAGGCAATGGGTGACTATGCTGTACATCTGGCGCGACAGACCGTAAAACCAGCCAACCGTAAGCCCGTGGTGGTAGAGTTGACCGGCGAAATGAAGAATTCACCGGATAAGGAGAGGTATCTTGGCTTCAGTAGTGTCATGAAACGGCATCCCGAAATAACATACCGACATATAACCACGGAATGGTCGTATGAAGGATCGTACCAGACCCTAAAAGAAATGCTGGCCAAAGGTGACGAAATGGATATTGTATTCTGCCATAGTGACCATGCGGCAATGGGGGCCCGACAGGCTGTAGAAGAAGCACACCGCGAAAAGGAAATCAAGATATTAGGTATCGATGGTTTACCGGGTAAGGACGAAGGCTTGGAAGCGGTACAAAAGGGTATCCTTGCTTGTACATATATCTATCCTACACATGGCGAGGCCATCGTAGAACTGGCTCTGAAGATTCTTGAAGGTAAACCATATCCTAAACATACACATCCTGCAGGACAGGTGGTTTCACCGGATAATGTTGATGGGGTTATCCTTGGTACACAAGCAACGCAACAACAGGCTCAACATCTCATTACGATTCAGGATAAACTGGAGAGTTACTTGGGTCTCTATCAACTGCAGCGCAATCTCTTGATGGTGGCATTGGTTACTATCCTGCTACTCATCATCAGTATACTGCTCATTTGGCGGGCTGTGCAACAGATTCGGAAGGCTAAACGACAAATAGAGCAGAGTAATCAGGAACAAACGCTGTTCTATACGAATGCCCGACATCAGTTACGTACACCATTGACGCTCATCGACGGACCGCTTAAGGAATTGCGTGACCATGGTCATCTAAAGGATAAGAATAAGGAACTGGTCGATATACTCTACCGGAACGTACAACAGCTCCATGATATCATTTTCGGCGTGCTCAACTTTAAAAACGAGAATACCAGACAGATTACGGATGTAAGTGTCCAGAATGTCATGAAGGATTCGGATATCCAAAACGGTATTAAGAATATGTTGCTGAAAACAGACCATGATGAACTGGCTACGGTGCTTATTGTCGATGATAACAAGGATATGCGCCAATACTTACATACTTTGCTGAGCGCAAACTATTATGTACTCGAAGCGGCTGACGGACAAAGTGGACTGAAACTGGCGCGAGAGAGTGTACCGGATATTATTGTGAGTGATGTAATGATGCCGGTCATGGATGGTCTGCAGTTCTGCCAACATATTAAAGAAGATGATATAACAAGCCATATTCCAGTTTTACTGCTCACAGCCAGAAGCACAGAAGAGCAGTTTATCGAGGGATATGAGCACGGAGCTGATGCATATATTACCAAACCGTTCAGTGCCATGATGCTTACCAGCCGTATACAGAATCTTTTGCAAATCAGAATCAAACTGCATGAAAAGATCAGACTGCAGACGGAATTAGAAAAGAAAAACAATGACAAGGATATACTGGAACTCAGTACCCCTGATCGTAGATTTATGGATGCTTTCAAAGAAGCCATCACGAAAAATATGGGTAACTCGCATCTTAAATTGGAAGATCTTGGTGCCGAATTGGGCATGAGCCGAGTACAGTTGTATCGAAAGGTAAAAGCACTGACAGGTCTTACACCTAAAGACCTGCTTAGACAAATCAGACTGCAACAAAGTTATTATCTTCTGCAACATACAGACAAAACTATCAACGAAATTGCGTACGAAATTGGTTTCGGAACACCAGGTTATTATTCTTCCTGCTTTAAAAAACAGTACGGGAAATACCCTACAGAAGTAAGAAAATAAATAAAAAGGATAAAAACTAAACAAATTCAACAAAAAACTTAAATTTTGATACATGTAACATTTGTCATATAGCGTGAAACATTTATGATAGGCGCATTCATGCATGATTTCTACTTTTGCGATGTTCAAAATCTAATAACTTAATCCAAAACATTACATGGAACATCTAATCAATAGAATCATGCTCAGTACAGCACTTTCTACTGCATGTATCTGCGCACAAGCTCAAAACACCAATGTAAGCGGAACGGTTATCGATAATTATGGAGATGCGATTATCGGTGCTACGGTGATGGAAAAAGGTACGACAAATGGTACGGTTACCGATATGGACGGTAAATTCCATCTCACCACAAAACCTGGCGCTACTCTTGTCATCACGTATATTGGTATGAAGACACAGGAATTGCCTGCTGCCACTAATATGCAGATTAAAATGTCCGAAAATAGCAATGACTTAAATGAGGTTGTTGTTACGGGTTATACGACACAGCGTAAGGCAGACCTGACGGGTGCTGTATCTGTAGTGAAGACCGATGCCGTGAAGACATCTCCTGATGCCGATCCTATGAAAGCACTTCAGGGTCGTGTAGCAGGTATGACCATTACTGATACAGGGTCTCCTGCAGGAACGGCTACCGTGCGTATCCGTGGTATCGGTTCTTTCAACTCTTCACTAGACCCTCTTTATATTGTTGATGGCGTGCCAATGACAACGGGCATGAATACGCTCAACGCAAACGATATCGAGAGTATGCAGGTATTGAAAGATGCAGCTTCTGCTTCTATTTATGGTTCACGTGCTGCTAATGGTGTCATTATCATCACAACCAAACAGGGGCAGAAGGGACAGAAGGTAAAGGTAGATTTCACGGCTAACGTTACAGCTCAGTTCTATACCAACCAGAGTAAGATGAAATTGCTCGATACAAAGGGTTATGCAACTGCTATGGCTCAGGCCGCTTTGAACGATGGTATGGATCCTGTTGCTTATGCCAGTAACTATGGTTTAAATCTCAATGCGCCTCAGGGTATAGGCATCCAGGTTTGGAATCCAGCAACAAATGCTTATGAGAACTATACTGTAAACGGTCGCTACAATGGATTTATCAATGCTAAGCAAACCATGGCCTTCTCTGATACTGACTGGGTGGATGTCATTTCACGCACGGGTTTCTCTCGTAACTACAGTATATCTGTTTCCGGTGCTACCGACAAATCTACATCTATGGTTTCTGTAAGCTATAAGAAGAACGACGGTATCTTGAAATACACCGATTTCTCTAGCCTCCAGGTTCGTATGAATAACTCATACAAGATCAATAATATAGTAAAGGTCGGTGAAAACTTCACTGTAAGCTACAACAAGCAGGTGGATAGCGCTCCTATGGAGAATGCTCTGAAGATGAGTCCAACTGTTCCTGTGTATGAAAAAGATGGAGTTACTTTCGCTGGTCCTGTTGGAGGTATGAGCGACCGTCAGAACCCTATGCGTGAGTTGTATCACAACAAGGACAACCATCTCGATTTCTGGCATCTCTTCGGTAATGCTTATTTGGATATTACTCCTATCAAGGGACTACTCTTCCGCAGTAACTTTGGTGTCGATTTTACAACTTCTTTCATCAATGCACTGACACATACTTTTGCATCAGACATTGTCAACAATAATATTGCACGTACTGACCTCGGTCAGACGAACAACACCAATTATACTTGGTCTAACACACTGAACTATAACTTCGATCTTAAGAAGGTACATCATTTCAATGTACTCCTTGGTTCTGAAATCAACAAGCAGAGCTATATAGACTTCCACGCACTCTCTGAGGAATATGCACTGGAGTCGCCGGAGTATATGTGGCCAAATGCTGCGACAGGTACTACTCGCAACACAGGTGCAATGGTAGGTTATCGTCTTGCTTCTTTCTTCGGAAAGGTTGACTACAACTACAATGACCTTATCCTTGCCTCTTTCACCTTGCGTCATGATGGTTCAAGCCGATTCGGCAAGAACAACCGTTGGGGTAACTTCCCGGCTGCATCACTCGGTTTCCGTATTTCACAGTTGTTGAAGAAGAACTGGCTTGATGACTTGAAACTTCGTCTCTCCTGGGGTAAGACGGGTAACCAGGGTATTGACAACAATGCGCACTATGGTCTTTATGTTGCTGACTATGGACTCGACCGTACCACATCAACGGCTTATGACCTCAATCTCGCAGGTAGCGGTACATTCCCTTCAGGATACCGCGCTACACAAACTGCCAATGAGAACTTGATGTGGGAGACAACTACTCAGTACAATATGGGTCTGGATTACGCTTTGTTCGGCAACAGTCTCTATGGTACAGTAGATTTCTATATCAAGAACATCACAGATATGCTCATCAACCCAGGCTACCTTGCAGCAAAGGGTGAAGGTGGTAATCAGTGGCAGAATGGTCCTTCTCTCCGTGATTGGGGTATGGAGTTCACGGTAGGATATCGTAAGACTTTCGCTAACGGTCTGGGGCTCGACCTCAACGGAAACCTTGATTTCTTCCGTAACTATGTAACCTCTCTTCCTGAGACAACAACTGGTTCTTATGCCCATACTTCTAAGGAAAACCTGGTACAGGCAAAGAAACCTTATGGTAGCATGGTAGGATATGTTGCCAATGGTCTTTTCCAGAATCGCGAAGAAGTCTATGCATCAGGGCAACCAAACGCACGTGTGGGTGGTATCAAGTATGCCGATCTCGATGGTGATGGTCGTATCACAGAAACAGACCAAACATGGATTCTTAATCCTGTTCCGGCATTCTCTTATGGTCTGAATATCGCATTAACCTATAAGAACTTTGATTTCAGCATGTTCTGGCAGGGGGTGGTAGATCAGGATGTGTACAACAATCAGAAGTTCCAAACAGACTTTTGGAGTATCACGGATGCCGGCTCTAATAAGGGAAACCGTATGCTTAATGCTTGGACAACAGCCAACACCGGGTCTTCTATCCCTGCTCTTACAACCAACAACACAGCTGATGAAGGACGTGTTTCTACATATTATGTAGAGAACGGTTCTTACCTGAAACTTCGTACCTTACAGATAGGCTACAATCTTCCTGTGAAGTTTATCTCTAAATTGAAAATGTCAAGTGTAAGAGCTTACCTCTCTGGTCAGAATCTTCTAACAATCAAGAGTAGCAGTTTGACTTGCTCTGATCCAGAGAATCCAAACTGGTCTTACCCTCTCGCAACATCAGTTTCATTCGGTTTACAGGTAGGCTTCTAATTTGGATTAGACATATAAGATATTAAGGATTGGAGTTTACAAACTAAGAATTAAAGAATATTATTATGAAATCAAATATAATATATACAAAAGTAATGAAAGTTGCTCAAGTTCTCCCTTTTGCCCTTTCACTCCTTACATTAACAGGATGTAATGATTACCTCGATTACAAGCCTACAGCTGTTGTCGATGAAGATCAGGCATTCAAAAATCCTGACCAGATGGTTACCAGTGCATATGCGCTCATGGGGGACGACTGGTATACTTATCCTTTCAACCTTTGGCCTTATGGCGACTTGGCATCGGACGATGCACTAAAAGGTGGTTCCGGTACTACCGATACCGACTATCATCAGGTAGAGGTATTCACCTCACTCGTTCCTACTCTCGGTCACCTGGATGAACTTTGGTATCATCTTTATATTGGTGTAAGCCGCTGCAACCGTGCTATCGTTGCACTTCAGGATAATGGGGAAGCGAAACTTGGTGCTGAACTGACGAAGCAGCGCATGGCAGAAGTGAAGTTCTTACGTGCTCACTTCTATTTCAAACTGAAAATGATGTTCAACAAGATTCCTTGGATTGATGAGGAAGTATATCGTAATGACAGCCAGGAACAGATCAAGAATGATGTATTATCATCTGAGGAAATCTGGGATAAAATCATTACTGACTTCAAGGAGGCTTATGATGTATTGCCAAGTGAACAGAGTCAGGGAGGTCGTACCAATAAAATTGCTGCTGCAGCTTATCTTGCCAAGTGCTATCTTGAGAAAGGATGGGGTGATGGTTACGAGAAGAGTTCCGGTGACAATTACGTGAATGAGGAAGACATGAAGAAGGTGGTGGAATATACCGATGTCGTGAAAAACTCAAGATATGGGTATCTCGAGGATTATGGTGATATCTTCCTGCCTGAATATAAAAACAGTAAAGAGTCTATCTTCGCTGTTCAGCACTCTGACTATGAGGACGATAATACGGCTTATGGCCGTGCAAACTGGTCTAACATGCTGAATGGTACATGGGGTATCTGGTCATGCGGCTGGGACTTCCACAAGCCATCTCAGAACTTTGTCAATGCATTCAAGACTCGTGATGGTCTTCCACAGTTTGATGACTATGCGAAAGAGAATGCTCATCCTGTAAACGGTGTTCCAACATCTCAGAAGTGGGATCCACGTTTGTTTCACACTGTAGGTATGCCTACATTCCCTTATAAGTATGAGGAAGCCTACACCTTGACCACAGCAAACTCTCGTACTCCTAACACGTATGGTTATTACACTTCGTTGAAAGAAGTGCCACAACGCTCTAAGGGTGAAACGTATAACAGTCCATGGCAAGCCTTCGCGATGAACGATTACGTGATTCGTTACACACAGTCTATGCTCGATCGTGCAGAGGCTCTCATTGAACTCGGCCAGTTTGCAGAAGCTCGTGAAATTATCAACGATATCCGCAACCGTGCCAAGAACTCTGTCGCTAAACATATCAGCTATGCAGCCAACCAGTGCGAGATTGCTCTTTATCCAGAGTCATACTTTCAGACCAAGGAGTCTGCTCGTAAGTGCTTGCGCTGGGAGCGCCGTCTGGAAATGGGTATGGAGCATGAGCGCTTCTTCGACCTTCGCCGCTGGGGTCTGCTTTCGTCTACGCTTAACAACTACTTCAAGTTGGAGCAAAATGATGAGTACGATGGGCAGAAATATGCACAGTACTTGAAGGATGCTCACTTCACAACTGATAAGAATGAGTACTTCCCTATTCCTTATCCACAGTTGTACTATATCCCAGGTCTTTATAGTCAGAATAAGGGGTATTAAAAAAGGAATAAGGGGTTTACTTCTTAAAAGTATAAAGGCATAAGAGTTTAACTAATAAAAAGGAGTTCCTCCGTGAACTCCTTATAAAAAAACAAAAACGTAAGAATATGAAAAAAATATCAACCATATTACTGGCATTGATTGCATTCTCCTTTACTGCTTGTCAGGATAAGGATATTGATGTAACGCCTATGGTACTTCAGGCTATTAATGCCGATGAAATTTCAGGTAGTCTTCAGGGCGACGATTACACCTGGACATGGCCACAGCTACCAGCAGAACAGTCTATGCAAGTAAATATTTACGAGGGCAGTACCATGGTTTCTTCAGAGACGGTAACTGGTAATACATATACACATCACCATGTACAGACCAATGTACCTTTTGTTTATGTTTTCAAGATCAGTGATGGTACTAACTTATCATCTGGCGCTGTAAAGCATTACATGCGTGAAGGTGCAACTCAGATCTCAGGCCTTGCTATGGCACAAATCGAGAAGAGTGCTGGTTATGATGCTTCCGTAACTTGGAATAAGGCTGTAGATGCTTCTACTATTGAATTTACGGCTACAAATGGCACCAAGACTATCCAGGAGTCTCTTCCGGGTACGACTACAAGCTATACGATAGAGGATGTTGTTAACGGTGAGAACTGGACTGTTATACTTCGTGCCGTAAACGAAAAGGGTTCTTCAATGGCCACTACCGGTAACTTGAAGATCGGTAAGACGGCTGTTGCATTCCTCAGTACTTATGCTACTCCTGAAGAACTCATTGCCAAGGGTGATGATGATGAAGCATCTGCTTGGCTTTGGATGCACGAGACTTATCCTAATGCTCAGTTCCTTCCATTTGCTAAGATTAAATCGACAGAGACTATTGAGCCTTTCCGTGTACTCTTCTGGTTGCGCGACCTTGAAGGTGTTGGTGAGGATGCGGTTTGGAATATGCCTACTGATGTAGCTGCTGCAACTCCGTTCATCAAGAAGTGGTATATGGATGGTGGTAGCATGCTACTCTGGAGCCATGCTACTGTATATGCTGGTGTTCTCGGTCGACTGAATATCGATGATATGAAGAGTAATGATCATACCATCGGTACCAACGAAGGTGGCGTCAACAATGATACTTGGAAGATGGCTGTAGGACTTAACCCTGGTGGCCGATTCTCTAAGGATGCTTCTACTCATCCTATCTTCAAGGGATTGGCAGTTGAATCTAACGACCGAACCAAACTCATTGCTTTCAAAGGTCCAGGTTGGACAGAGGACCACAACTGCTTGTTCTTTAATTTACCTTCACTTCTCACAGGACTTGGTAATCAGGAAGAGGCTTGCTATACACAATTAACACAGACCTACGGTATCTATCCACTGGGTACTTGGGATAGCCAGATTGACTGGGTAAGCCAGTTGAACGTGTGGGAAGCTCAGCAGGGCAACACCGAGTTTAAGGGTACTCTCCTCTGCATCGGTAACGGTGGTTGCGAGTTCTCTATGAAGAATGCAGACGGTACACCTGACAAGAGTGCTCATCCCAAGAACAATAGCTATCAGGACAATGTGCTTCGTCTTGCCAAAAACGCTATTGAGTATCTGAAAACACGCTAAAGGAATAGCTTATTTTAAGCGACACTAAAAATAAAACTTGATCAAGAAGGCTGCTGCAATAGCAGCCTTCTTGATCAAGTGATTCTCAGGAAAATACTAAATTTTGTATTATTCATATCAAATTCGTTACATGAAACATATTTAGCATGATATGAACGTTTATTTTCAATATAGCCAACTATATATTGTTAAATTTGCGAATACAAATCAATTTGGAAACAATCGAAAACCAATGACTACAAACAAGAAACTTATAACAATGTTATTTGCGGGTATGATGGCCTTATCTGCAAATGCGCAGGAGCTCAAAGTTTTGAGCGATACGCACGCAATGCTTCGTATTCCTGCTAACTATAAATATCTTCTGATGCCGGTGGAGGAAAGTCACGAAAATGACTATATCCGTGTATCTATGGATAATAAGTTGGTGAAGGAATTCAATTGTAAACTGGCTATTAACAAAACCGATTATACCGTACCTTTGGATTTAGGCCGTATTCGTAAGAATGAGAAAGGCAGCGAAAATGCAGCTGGCGAAATCGTTCTTGATATTACGATTCACAGAAGTGCAAATAATGGTAACCGAGGTGGTCAGCTTTCTATCAAAGACTTTGCTTGCTGGAATGGCATGAAGGTTTCTAACACTTTTGACACGACTAATCGTGAGAAATATCGCCCGGTATATCATCATACTCCTACTTGGGGCTGGATGAACGATCCAAATGGCATGTTCTATAAGGATGGGGTATGGCATCTGTATTTCCAACATAATCCGTATGGCTCTCAATGGGAGAATATGACTTGGGGACACTCTACTTCTACCGATTTAATCAACTGGAAATTTGAGGATGATGTTATCGAACGTGATGCTTTTGGTACTATCTTCTCGGGCTCTTCTGTTGTCGATCATCATAATACAGCTGGTTTTGGCAAGGGCGCCATTGTCACTTATTATACCTCTGCCGGACAGGCACAGACACAGAGTATGGCCTACTCTACTGATAATGGTAATACCTTTACGAAATATCCAGCTAACCCTGTGTTGACTTCTGAAATTCCTGATTTCCGCGATCCAAATATTATTTGGCATGAAAAGTCACAGAAATGGGTTATGGTGCTCGCTGAAAAATCGCACATCAATATTTATTCTTCTAAAGATCTGAAGAACTGGACATTTGAGAGCCGCTTTGGTGAAGAGTATGGTAGTCATGACGGTGTATGGGAATGCCCAGATATTTTTGAGATAAACGGCAAATGGTTTATTTTACTAAATATCAACCCTGGGGGACCGTTCGGTGGTAGTGCAACACAGTATTTTGTAGGTGATTTTGATGGCCACAAGTTTACTTGTGAGGATGACAAGACTGAAACGAAATGGCTCGATTATGGAAAAGATCATTACGCTACCGTTTCATTTAACAATGCACCTGATGGTCGTATCGTCGTTCTGCCATGGATGAGCAACTGGCAGTATGCCAATGAGGTTCCTACCATGCAGTATCGCTCTGCTAATGGTATTGCTCGCGACTTAGGTACATTCAATTACAAAGGAGAAACCTATCTCAGTGTAAAACCAAGTCCTGAGGTGATGAAAGCTTTCTCGCCTAAAGCAACCGGCAGACTCACCGATGCTTGTCGTGTAGATGTACAGCTCAGAGGAAATAGCACGATTACACTAACAAACGACAAGGGTGAACAGGTGGTTATCGCTTATGATAACAAGAAAGAGGAGTTAAGCATGGACCGCACGAAGAGTGGTATAACAGACTTTAGCGCAGAATTCCCTGTAGTCACCAAATCTCCAACTTACGGAAAAATAAAAACGCTTCAAATCTTCATAGACAAATCAAGCATTGAAATCTTTGATGCTGAGGGCAAAGTGGGAATGACAAATATCGTCTTCCCTACAGAAGCCTATAATAAGGTGGTCGTTAAGGGCGGTAAAGCCAAAATCTATCCACTGAAATAAGTAAACGAAAAGAAAAAACAATAATAATCGGGGAAACTGTAAAACACAGTATGCCCCGACTAAACAATCTAACAGCTTTAAAATGAATAAGACAACTAATAAACTAGCCTTAATCCCGGTGATGCTATGTTTCTTCGCCATGGGCTTTGTCGACTTGGTAGGTATTGCTTCTAACTATGTGAAAGAAGATCTTCAACTGAGTGATACAGTAGCCAACACGTTACCTTCTTTGGTATTCTTTTGGTTCCTAATCTTCTCTGTTCCTACCGGTGTATTGATGAACAAGATAGGTCGCAAAAAGACGGTATTGTTATCGCTCGTAGTAACAATTATATCACTCTTACTTCCTATATTCACGGAGAATTTTCCAATCATGCTCATCTCTTTCTCCCTCTTAGGTATTGGTAATGCTTTGATGCAAACTTCACTCAATCCTTTGGTATCTGTAGTGACCAAAGGACATCTGGCTTCTACACTCACCTTCGGACAGTTTGTGAAAGCGATAGCTTCTTTCATGGCTCCTTATATCGCTATGTGGGGTGCTTCTGCTACTATTCCAAGTTTCGGTCTTGAGTGGCGTGTTCTCTTCCCTATTTATATGGTTATTGGTATTGTAGCTTCTTTATTGCTTGCCTCTACTCCTATAGAAGAAGAGATTTTAGCAAACACTCAAAAAGAGGAAGTCTCTGTGACACAACAGTTTACAGACTGTTTCAAATTACTCCGCAAACCTATTGTTCTCTTGAGTTTTGTTGGTATTATGTGTCATGTTGGTATCGATGTCGGCACCAATACTACAGCTCCTAAGATCTTGATAGAACGCTTGGGCATGTCGCTCAACGAAGCCGCTTTTGCTACAAGTTTGTACTTTATCTTCCGTACCATAGGATGTCTTACGGGTAGTTTCTTCCTTCGTGTCATGAAGACTCGCTACTTCTTCATTATCTCTGTCATGATGATGGCACTCAGTATGGCAGGACTTTTGGTGGGTACTAGCAAGGCTACACTCTATATTGCTATCGCTCTTGTGGGCTATGGCAACTCTAATGTATTCTCTATGATCTTCAGTCAGGCACTTCTTGCCCTACCAGAAAAAAAGAATGAGGTTTCTGGACTAATGATTATGGGATTGTTTGGTGGTACTGTATTTCCGCTGCTCATGGGCTTTGCTTCTGATACCATCGGACAGGCAGGCGCAGTTATCGTCATGGCAGTTGGCGTAGTATACCTATTTACTTATATGAAGCAAGTTAACGCATAAATCATAAAAGATGGAAAATGTAATTGTTGGCCTCGGAGAGGCGTTATATGATGTATTACCTGAAGGTGCAAAATTGGGGGGTGCTCCAGCAAACTTTGCGTATCATACTACTCAGTTTGGCCACAACGCTGTGGCTATAAGTGCGCTGGGTAATGATGCTCTTGGTGATCAGGCGATTAAGGAGTTTAACGAGAAAGGGGTAAAGCATATTATGCCTCGTGTTGACTTCCCTACAGGTGTAGTTAATGTGGAACTCGATAATGAGGGTGTTCCTACTTATGATATCAAGACAAATGTGGCTTGGGATAATATTCCGTTTACACCCGAAATCGAAGAAATTGCCAAAAATTGCCGTTGCGTTTGCTTCGGTTCATTGGCTCAACGCAGCAAAGTTTCGCATGAAACTATTCAGCGATTCTTAGCTAATACTCCTAAAGAGTGTTTAAAGATTTTTGATATTAATCTCCGTCAAAATTTCTATACAAAAGAGATTATCAAGGAAAATCTAAAACAAGCAAATATCTTGAAAATCAATGATGAGGAATTGGTGGCTATCGGCAGATTGTTCGACTATCCTGGTCTTGATATGGAGAATAAATGCTGGTTAATCTTAGGTAAATATGATTTGGATATGCTTGTTCTTACTTGTGGCGTAAATGGCAGTTATGTCTTCGCTCCAGGAATAAGCAGTTATCAGCCTACACCTAAGGTGGAGGTTGCTGATACTGTTGGTGCAGGCGATAGCTTTACCGCTTCTTTTGCTTCGGCAATTTTGGCTGGTAAGGATATCCAAGAGGCTCACGAACTGGCTGTAAAGGTAAGTGCGTATGTTTGTACCCAAAAGGGTGCTATGCCTAAGATTCCTCAAGAATTCCTAGATCAGATTAAATAAGAGTTTATACAACTTTATAGTTAGAATTATAGCAGATAAGAGAGAGAGGATGAACCTTTTCGGGGTTCATCCTCTTATTGATTTCGTCCTTTTGGGATATTATACTCGTAATTCATTCGGACCAATACCAAATTCATCTTTAAAGCATTTCGTGAAATAACTCGAAGAACTGAAACCTACGGTATAGGCTATCTCGGATATCGTCATATCTGTGGTTTCTATAAGTTTACGTCCTCGAGTCAAGCGAGATGTCCTAATCAGTTCTACTGGCGATTTACCTGTGAGAGCTTTAACTTTGCGATAGAGTTGTATTCGACTTAAACCTATCTCTGCTCCTATCTGTTCAACACTAAGATCGGAATTTCCTAGATTATCCTGAATGCTCTTACGCAATAGCTCAATAAACTTGGTATCTTTATCAGTTGGTTTTAGCTGACTGGATGTCTTAAAATCATCTGTCTTACTCTCGTTCAAAAGAGTCGCAGAAGTGGACATCATGGTATGAGATGGTAAATCAACTGCCCCTTGTTGACTTTGCAACATCAGTTTATGCAAGTGCTCTCTACTCTTCAACAGATTATCAATGCGAGCTATCAGTACATCAGCTTGGAATGGTTTGGTAATATAAGAATCGGCACCTTCTTGGTAACCTTGCACTTTTTGCTCATCAAGACTACGAGCTGAAAGAAGAATAACAGGAATATGACTGGTTACGGTATCTTTTTTCAGCGCTCTTGTAAATTCAAGTCCATCCATTACAGGCATCATAATATCGCATATAATGATATCTGGCACTTGCTTGCGAGCCATAGATAGACCAATTTTTCCGTCTACAGCTTCAAGCACATGATATTGTGCCTTCAGTAAGATACGCAGATATTCGCGCATATCGTTATTGTCATCAATAATCAGGATTTCTGGCTTGTCATTTTCTTCTTCTGTCACGATATCACTCAGATGAACATCCTGATTAACAGGACCATTGATACATTGCCCCTCTAAAGTTTCTTTCACACTTACCTTGGCAGAAGTATCTGTGACGTTTTTACTATCAGTAACCATAGCATGCACCATTTCTCCTTCAGTCTGAGTTTTCGGCAAACGTATGGTGAAGGTTGAACCTTCATTTTTCACACTAGTTACAGATGCTGTACCATGATGTAGGAGGGTATAAGCTTTCACTAGAGCCAAACCGATACCCGTTCCTCCGGCCGACATCTTACCTTGATAAAATTTATCAAAAATATGTGGTAAATCTGCAGCCGCTATTCCAACACCGGTATCTATCACCTGAATGACGTAAGTGTCACTTTCTTCTGACAAACAGGTGGTTACACTTTGGCCTGAAGGGGTATACTTCAGGGCATTACTCATCAAATTATAATAGATGTGCTCCAGTTTATACCGGTCGGCAAGAATTTTACCGTCTGTAGTAACACTGTTGCTCAACGTAATAGTTATCCCTTTCTGATCAGCAATACTTTTGAAGTCATTCATCCAAGTTTCCAAAGCAGTTACCATATTAAATTCACTCAACTTCAAAGTCATCTTGCCATTTTGTATCTTACGAAAATCAAGAATTTCATCAACGAGTTGCTTGAGCACATTCGTATTGCGAATGCTCATATCCAACAGTTGTAAACTTTCTCCTTTTATATTTTGGCATGCTCGGAGACGGTGCAAAGGGTCTGATATTAAAGTAATTGGGGTACGCAACTCATGACTAACATTGGTAAAAAAGGAAAGTTGCGCCTGAGTCATCTCTTCTACTTCCTGACTAAGTCGCTGCAACTCATCGTTACGCTCTTTCAACTTCTTGTTAAACTGACTCTTAGCGAGTATCGTTCGATACAAAACGACCACAGTGACAATCATCATAACGATAATAAGCACAAAGAGGATGATCATAATGCGTTGAT
>NZ_CP091797.1:985000-1104623 GCF_022024215.1 Segatella bryantii
GGTCGGGTTGCAGACCTCAGTCCGAACTGGGACCGGCTTTCTTGATTAGAATGACCTTACGGGCATCCGACTTTCTGTACCGGCCATTGTAACACGTGTGTAGCCCCGGACGTAAGGGCCGTGCTGATTTGACGTCATCCCCACCTTCCTCACACCTTACGGTGGCAGTGTCTCCAGAGTGCCCAGCTTGACCTGATGGCAACTGAAGAGAAGGGTTGCGCTCGTTATGGCACTTAAGCCGACACCTCACGGCACGAGCTGACGACAACCATGCAGCACCTTCACAGATGTCCCGAAGGAAGTCACTATCTCTAGATCCGTCATCTGCAATTCAAGCCCGGGTAAGGTTCCTCGCGTATCATCGAATTAAACCACATGTTCCTCCGCTTGTGCGGGCCCCCGTCAATTCCTTTGAGTTTCACCGTTGCCGGCGTACTCCCCAGGTGGGATGCTTAACGCTTTCGCTTAGCCACTCACCCCGAAGGGCAAACAGCGGGCATCCATCGTTTACCGTGCGGACTACCAGGGTATCTAATCCTGTTCGATACCCGCACTTTCGAGCTTTAGCGTCAGTAACACTACAGCGAGCTGCCTTCGCAATTGGAGTTCTTCGTGATATCTAAGCATTTCACCGCTACACCACGAATTCCGCCCGCTTCCTGTGCACTCAAGTCTGACAGTTCGCGCTGCAGTGCCCAGGTTGAGCCCGGACATTTCACAACACGCTTACCAAACGGCCTGCGCTCCCTTTAAACCCAATAAATCCGGATAACGCCCGGACCTTCCGTATTACCGCGGCTGCTGGCACGGAATTAGCCGGTCCTTATTCGTAGGGTACATGCAAATAACCACACGTGGCTAACTTTATTCCCCTAAAAAAGCAGTTTACAACCCATAGGGCCGTCTTCCTGCACGCTACTTGGCTGGTTCAGACTTCCGTCCATTGACCAATATTCCTCACTGCTGCCTCCCGTAGGAGTTTGGACCGTGTCTCAGTTCCAATGTGGGGGACCTTCCTCTCAGAACCCCTACTGATCGTCGGCTAGGTGGGCCGTTACCCCGCCTACTACCTAATCAGACGCATCCCCATCCATAAGCGATAAATCTTTATTCCATCTCAGATGTCTTTAATGGAAACCATAGGGCATTAATCTTACTTTCGCAAGGCTATTCCCTACTTATGGGCAGGTTGGATACGCGATACTCACCCGTGCGCCGGTCGTCATCAAAGAAAGCAAGCTTTCTTCATGTTACCCCTCGACTTGCATGTGTTAAGCCTGTAGCTAGCGTTCATCCTGAGCCAGGATCAAACTCTCCATTGTAAAATATCTTTGAATATCTAATTGAATAGATTATTTGTCTCTGTTTCAAGGATGCTTATCCTTTTATTGAAGTCGGTTTAAAGCCTGGACAAAAACTAAACTTGACGGTTCGTTTTTGTTACCCATTCACACATATCTATAATATGTGAACGCTTCTTGTACTACTTCTCTGTCTATGTAATCTTTTCAAAGAACTCTTTCTTTTAAGCCTCGTAACCAACGTTATTTGGCTGCTCCCGTTTGTTTGAAAGCGAGTGCAAAGGTATACAAAATATCCATAACCTCCAAATGTTTTCAAGAAAAAATTGCAAAAAACTAATATTTTGCGCGTTCTTTGACAATGAAAGCTTGCTCCCGTGGACGTACACATTATAATATAATATAAGGATAAAGGATTAAAGATTAAAATAATATATAAGGATTAAAAAAAAATAAGTATGGCCCTACTTCCGTCACCATCGGCAATAACATGACGAGTATTGGCAGACAGTCTTTCGAAGATTGTAGTGTCTCACCCATATTACCGACCTCAGTCAGACGCCAAATCATCTTTCGGTATGGTGCTTCTCTTCTCCGCTCACATATAGATGAACAAGTAAGTTCCACATTAGCCTAAGACAAGCTATATAACGTGGGATTTGACAGTTCAAAAGTACTATAAATAATGTATTCGCCAAGAATTTCTCTAAAAAATTGCTATTTACGCTGCTATTTAACAAAAGGCGGTGGTAACAATCATTTTCTTGGCAAAAGGTTTGCTTAATCCCAATAATCTATCTATATTTGCAGCAACAGAATCCGCCACGCTTCCCTTAAGACCAGCGAACCAGGGCGGGTCTTTTGCTTTTATGACCACATTGAGATTATATACCAAGCAAGCGTTATCCATCGCTGACCAGATTGCTCTTTTAAAAAACAGAGGGCTTCAGATAGCTGACGAGTCTAAGGCAACAAAGTTCCTTGGCGAGGTCAGTTATTTTCGTTTACGACATGTACAACAAAAGAACCGATTTGAATTTTACGGACAAGAACCCTCATGAGACTTGCGTATTTGAAATTGCGATGTAAGAATGCCTCAAATACGTGAATTTTGAAGAATTTTTATATCTTCCTGAATATCAGCATGTTACACATTTAGCGTTTCTTCGGTTCAAGAAATGGGCGCCAAAACCCCAGCTCCTAGGGGTCGAAAGCTTAGGGTTGACGCGATAAGGTCATAGAGTTTAGCGAACAAAGTCTTAGGTTTCGCCCCCCAGGAGCTGGGGTTTTGGCGGGAGAGAAAATCGAGGGGAAGAAAAAAGACCAAACAGGCTGATCAAAAGTTGAATATTTTGAGCTAGATGACGATTTTTGAAAACACTGTTTTTTGATAAATTATTTGACAGTCAAACCATTACAAGCAGGAAAAAATCAACACTGAGAGTCACATCAACATCGGACAAAATCCATATTGACCAGCCTGGCAAAGACGGAATGTCGTTTCACATACCGACAAAAGAATAATCATAATCTTAAATATCTTACTGCAAAAATAGTCGCACTATTCGACTGTTTTTGCAGTACGAAGGTAATATGTTTTTCTGAACTGAGCAAATAAATAACTGATTTTGTGTTGTTTTTCCTATATGTACCTAATAAACTAGAATTTAGGTATAAGGAAACCTATCCTACAAAAAATGCGCACACTCAACAGGTGTGTGCATTTTTTGAAAAGAATAAATCTAAAATATATTTAAAACCAATTTTATCTTGCGTATTAGTCCCAATTATTATGTAATTTCGCACCCGATTATGGAAAATTCGGATGCAAACTTAATGATAAAAATGCGACGAGTAGGCAAATTTGTTATTGCTTACCAATTCGTTGAGCGAGATGGTGAAAAATGGAAAGTAAAAAACATCGGCTATCCGCTACGCTATAATCGCAAGGGTGAAATCTACAATAACGATCGTCTCATCGGTCATTTCTTCGATCATAAAGTTGCAGACATGAGAGGCAACATTATCGCCTATTGGTCAGATAACGGACAGATTCGCAACGCTTCAGGTACCCTTCTTGCAGTCTACCGAGGTGGTAAAGTATATTTACCAGAAGGTGTACCTGAAGATGAGAAATAAATTCGCACCCTCACAGGAGAACTATGATGCGATTATTTTGTACGATAAATCACACTTCCACTTGCTTGATGAGTAGCCAGTACCAACACTTCAGCGATTTGAACATGCTCAGGAGCGCAAGCTGCATAATAACACACATCCGCAATATCTTCACCCGTTAAAGGCTTAATTCCATCATACACCGCATTCGCACGTTCCACATCACCATGAAATCTAACCTTAGAGAAATTTGTTTCAACCAATCCTGGTTTTATATTTGTTACACGCACTGCAGTATTAGCCAAATCGATACGAAGACCATCAGTAAGCGCTTTTACAGCAGCTTTGGTAGCGCAATAAACATTGCCCCCTGCATAAGCGGCATCACCAGCCACACTACCGATATTAATAACATGCCCATGATTACGCTCCACCATACCAGGCACAACAAGACGAGTCATAGTAAGCAAACCTTTAATATTGGTATCAATCATCTCATCCCAATCCTCAAAGGATCCTTTATATTCAGGTTCCAAACCGCGAGCCATACCTGCATTATTAATTAATACATCAATATCACGCCATTCCTGAGGAAGATAATTATACGCTTTTTTAGAGGCCTCACGATTCTGAACATCAAAAGCTAAACCTAGCACTTCTGCACCCAAATCCTCCAAATCTCGCTTCACTATTTCAAGTTTGTCAGCACTACGTGCTGTAATAATCAAGTTATATCCTCCTTCAGCAAATTTAAAAGCACAAGCACGTCCGATACCCGACGTGGCACCCGTGATAAGAGCAATCTTCTTCATGTTCCTACTATTCTCGTTATTATGTTATTATATTCCAAATCTAGTTTGTTAAGATTCTCCACAAAGGTACACCTTTTCTATGAGATGACCAAGAACAACCTTCAGAAAACCGACCAAGGGAGCTTTACGATTAAAAATGAAAAGTAGGACCTTCAAAAAAATCATCATCCAACTTGATTACCATTGCAGCAGGATTACTAAATAATATACCTGTCAAGGTAGTTGTATGACGAATCGCAATTGCAAAATCAGAACAACTGACAGTACACATATCTGCACCAGAATTAGAATCCTTACAACTAACAGCAAGAGAACCCTCCTTATAATAGACATCAGAAGACTGCGGCAGAGTCTGAATATCTCCCGTAAACACTTCCATGTTATCTGGATCAATAAAAGTCTGAATCTTCAAATGATTTCCACCTTCGTTAAAAATCATCCCTTTTGCCTGAATAGAAGTAGGAGCCGTCTCAATCCCTTGTCCTCTGTACAAGTCAAATTTTGTACTCCGCTGTCTCACATTGATGGTAATATCCACCGGCTGCTCATACACCTGCGTTTCTAAACAAATAGAAGCAACAACCGGAACTAAGGTTACCTCGTCATGAATTTCACCTTCTTTAGAAGAAGAAACACGAAAATCCTTAACGGCATAATACGTTTTCTGACTTAACTTATCAAAAGAAATACATCCTTTATCATCTAAAATACCTGCCGTATAAGTCCCCAGCAGCGCCACCCGATGATTATGTCCCTTCGACATATACAAGGTAATCTCATTCATATTACTTTGATTGAAAGTTGCCTCCGACTCCACGTTACCATCTTTATCAAACACCACAGCATACAAATAATTACAATTTGCCGATGCATCGACAGAAGCCCTCGTCACTTTCCAGCTACATTTGGCCTGGTCACCGACAAAAGGCGTAATTCGCAGAGCGACCATTCCTTCATGAGTCTCATGATTTTCAGTCACATCAGAATCATTATCATCAATATCATCCAACACCATCTTCTCACATGAAGATAAAATAAAGCAAAAAAATACTCCAAATAAAAACCAATATTGTTTAAACGCTTGCATGTTGTAAAAATTTAATACTACACATGCAAAATTATAAACAATTTTCAACACATCAAAACGAAAAAGTATAAATAAGTTAAAATCTGTATATTTTTATTTAATTCTTCTTCGTATGATAGCATAATCATGGACTATCATACAAAAAGGTTGATTATTTTTTATTCATCGGGCGAATACAAAAAAGGGAAGCAATCTGCTTCCCTTTTCTCAATTTTATTTCAACAATGCCGCTATTACCGCAGCTAGTGAAACAACACTCATACTAATACCAAAAATCTGTGCAAATTTCCAACCCTGTCGCTCAGGTTTAGACGGCACAACAATTTCGCATCCCGGTTCAATCTTATCATTGCGTTCACCAATCTTACCATTTTGGTAAACAATAAACGACTTTTTCGCTTTCGCCAAGTTACCATATCCACCAGCCTGCTGAATATAGTAACTCATACCCTTACCTGGCATATAAGCCACAGAGTTAGGATACATCACATCGCCAGAAACACGAACAGTAGGATTATATTGAGGGATAAACAAGCGATCACCCTCACGTAAGACAATATTATCAGCACAAGTACTATCCTGCAAGGCCTTCTCTAAGTCTATACCGACATAATAGCGGTCTTCAGTCATCATCCCACTAGCTTTAATAGAATCCTTACGAGACAAATAGTTCTCTGCAACGCGAGCTACTGCTTTCTCACGCATTTTCTCTTCCTCATTCATGACACGCTGAATACGAGCACCATGAACATAAGCGTCCTTAGTAACTCCACCAGCAGCCTTTACGAGCTCACTCAATTTCATAGCTTTGGTCGTCATGGTATACTGCCCCGGGAATTGAGCCTCACCATCAATCGTTACATGACGCTGGGTTTCAAAGCCCGGACTTCTCCGAACATACACCTCATCATAAGGTTCCAAGAAGAAATTCGCCTGACGATCAATAATCAAACCATTTTTGAGTGTGAAAGAATATGTCTTAGCCAACAATTTAGAAGACTGAAGAGCTGTAGGATCCAATATTCTACGACTAACATCTATCTTCACGGTAGAAGCAGCATCGGTCAAGCCACCAGCCTGAACAATGAAATCCTCAATAGTCTGATGCTCAGCATATTCGTAAGTACCTGGGAACTGTACCTCACCATGTATGGTCAAAGTACGTGCCTTGGTCTTGTCTGCTTCTGTAGGAATGAAAAGCACATCCTCATTCTTCAAAGCCATATCCGGTTCATCACCGTTCATTATAGCCTCCAAATCAAGAGCTATCACAGTCTTGGTACGATCCTCTTTCAGACGATGAATAACAGCATGCTTAGCATATGCATCCTCAGTCAATCCCTGAGCAGACTTCACCAATGAGCGAACACTGTTAATCTCATCACCCAACTGATACAAACCTGGACGGAAGACAGCACCCTTGACCTCAACCATATTTTCATAACGATCAAGAATCTGATCAACAGAAATGGCATCACCATCCATCACGCGGAAGCTATTCATGTCGAATTCATCAACATTGAAAACCTGTTTCTGTTCACCATTTGCACGAAGGATACGAACCTGCTTCTTATAAGCATCATTAGCCCAACCGCCAGCATATTTCAGAATAGTAGCAACACTCTCATTCTTACGCATCTCATAAGTCATCGGGCGCTTCACGCTACCACTAATATCTACCAAACAATCATATGGCGATACGATAATCACATCATTATCTTTCAACTGTACATTACCAGCCAGTCTACCGTTTAAAATAAACTCATAGACATCAACTATCGAAATCTGGTGCCCATTACGCATCACCTTAATATTACGCAGCGTACCAAGGTTATTGATACCACCAGCCATATATAGGGCATGAAAGACAGTAGCATAAGCACTCAAGACATAGGTTCCCGGAACCTTTACTTCACCCATCACATTCACATGAATGCTTCGAGTCTGACTTACACTTGCCTTCACCGTACTACTTTGGAAACGGCTACCCAGCGTCTTGCTCAACTTAGCATTAGCTCCAGCTACAGTCAACCCGCTCAAAAGAATCGGACCATAGCCAGGAACCGTAACCGTACCTTCATTAGATATAGTATAAGTATTCTCACTCTGACTACCACCATAAATATCAATCACCACCTGATCACCAGGTCCCAATACATAATTAGCCGGTGTAGCGATATTCATCGTTGGTTCAAAGCTCAACAGTTTATTATTGAAGACATCCCGACCGAATACCTTCTTGCCAGTAGCGTCAGTCTCAGCCTTTTGGATAGCCGCTTCCACCTCAGCATCACGAACCATCTTTCGATAAGTAATCTGCGACTCATTCGTCAGATTAGCATTACCACTCACCTTACCAGCCGTCAAATCCTGGCCACCCGTTTTACCATTCTTTTGACTCAGTCTATCACCATACTTATCCACAGCCATATCAGCAGTACCCGACAAGCCCCTCTTCGCAATATCCGAAGAATACGCCTGTCGAAGTCGACGAATCTGGTCAATAGTAACTCCCTTCTGAATCAACTGAGCCGTAATCTGTCCTTGCGATTTACCCGAAGCAGCAGCCGACTTGATATATTCAGCCACCTTTTCATCACTCATCTGCGCCGAAGCAGAAAGAGCAAGGCAAAAAACCGTCATTAAACAGAATAAAAATTTCTTCATAAGATATCTATCTAATAGAATCAATTACCATTTCATGAACAACTCTAGTTCAATCCTAACAAAGGTTTGATTTGATCCTCTTTATACAGCGCAATACCCGTTGCCAAGAGTATGCCAACCAACAGGAAGACAGCACAAGTTTTTGCTCTTGAAGGTCCAGCCTTTTTCACCGGAACAGTAGCCGACTGCAACGTTGTGAAAGCCGGAGTAAACTCCTGTACTTTTGCCTGCGCAGCTTCCACAGCCTGATCAAGAGAAGTTAAACTATTATATTTCAACTGCATATCATTCTCCAAATCCTCAAGTTTAGAGCGAACACTCTCTAAAACAATATCCTGGTTAGCATCACTATACGCAATATATTTCTGTCGAACATCAATATACTTACGTTTAGCTTCCTTATAGAGTTTCGTCTGATAAGCCAAGTCACGACGAGCTTTAGCAGTACGATAATCCGTGATGAAGCGTTGCAGACGACCTCGCACACTATCCGCCATACAAGCTGCGATATAAGCATCCTGATCGGTTACCGTAATCGTAATCACACCCGTCTTGGGATCCACATCACAAACCACATTCTCATCAATAGCCTTAGCTATTTTATCCTGCTTTTTGGTCAATTCAAAAGGATTAACAGGCTCCACCTTAATCGTATCCATAGGACCGCCGAACAATTCACCTATCCAACCACGCTTCTGATACTTCAATAAATAGTTGTAATAAGGCATATTATCATTTTTATCCTTATGATGCACATTCACCTCGAAGAGTTTGGTCTTAAAGTCAACAGAGTTAATCAAATCAGGATACAAGTCAGGCAAAATAGCATCCATATCCTGGGCACTAGAAGAACTTCGACCACTAACACCAAAGCGCTTAGCCAAAGAAGCCAAGCCACCCATGCTAGAAGCACCACCCGTACTCGCCTCAGGCGCCAACATCACAGTACTGGTATAATAATTCACCTGATTAAGAGCATAAGCTACACCCAACACACAAAAAATAGGTACAATAATCAGATAAAGTCTTATCTGCTTTTTCAGTGCAGCGAAAATCGCACCGAAATCAATACTACTTTCTTCCTCTTCCTCGTAAGGATTTATATTTCTATTATTATCTTCGTTCATGATTTTGTTCAATTACTTGGTTAATGCTACAATAACAGTGGCGAGAGAGGCAAGACTTGTACCCATACCAACAAGGGCACTGAAATCGATGCCTTTACGATCAGGTCGACTAGGTACGATTACCTCACATCCCGGTTCTATCTTACCCTTACCTTTCACACTTACATGACCATTCTGATAAACGACGAAAGTCTTACCCTTCTTGGCACGGTTGCCATAGCCACCAGCCTGATTAATATAGTAAGCAGTCTTTTTACCTGGTACATAAGAAACCGTATTAGGGAACATTACGTCACCCGAAATATGTACTGTAGGGTTATATTCTGGGATAAACAACTTATCACCAGCACGAAGAATTAAATCCTCAGGACAACCAGGCTTAGCCAAAGCCTTTTCAAGATCAATACCTACATAATAAGTATCACCCAGCACTACATTGTCAACAATTATCGAATCGTGCTTCGTATTCTGATGAGCCATAGCCTTAAGAATAGACTTCATACGCAATTTTTCATCCTCACTCATTTTACGTTCGATACGGGCACCCTTCACATACGCATAAGAAGAGACACCACCTGAAGTTTTAACAAGATCGCTCAAACGCATATCTTTTCGAACCATCGCGTACTCACCAGGGAAAAGAGCCTCACCAGTAATCGTTACATTACGTTGCGCCTCAAACCCCGGACTTCTACGTACATACACCTGATCATAAGGCTGCAAGAAGAATCCAGGCTCTGGATTAATCAACAACCCATTCTGCAAAGTAAAAGTATAAGTCTTAGCGATTTCATTACCAGCTTGAGTAGCACTAGGATTTAAGATACGACGACTCACATCTACCTTAGCCGTAGAAGCAGCATCAGTAAGGCCACCTGCCTGAACGATGAAATCCTCGATAGTCTGATTTTCAGCATATTCATAAGTACCCGGGAATTGCACCTCACCACTGATTGTCAAGGTACGCGCCTTAGTCTTATCTGCCTCTGTAGGGATAAAGATAACATCCTCATTCTTCAATTGAACATCAGGTGCACGACCGTCCAAGATATCCTTGATATTTACAGCAATAACACGCTTAGTACGATCATCCTTCAAACGATGGATAACAGCATGCTCAGGATAAGCATCCTCCGTTAAGCCCTGAGCCATTTTTACCAAAGAACGGATAGAAGTAACCTCCTTACCCAACTCATAAAGACCAGGACGGAACACAGCACCTTTCACCTCTACCATATTACTATAACGATCGAGCATATCATCAACCTTCAAGGCATCACCATCCATCACCTTAAAAGACTTCAGTTCATTCTGACTAATATTAAACACCGTCTTCTCGTCACCATTAGCACGAAGCAAACGAATCTGGCCCTTATAAGCATCATTTGCAAAGCCACCAGCATAGTTCAGAATAGTAGCAACATTATCATTCTTACGCATCTCGTAAGTCATAGGACGCTTTACTGCACCAGCAATATCAACAAGACTCTCATAAGGTCCGACGATAATCACATCGTTATCATGCAGACGTACATTACCAGCCAGGCGACCATTCATGATATATTCATAAACATCGACCACGCTAACCTGACGACCATTACGGAACACCTTAATATTACGAAGAGTACCGATATTATTGATACCACCAGCCTGATATAAGGCATGGAACACAGTAGCATACGCACTCAAAGTATAAGTACCAGGCACGGTGACCTCACCCATCACATTGACGCGGATACTACGGGTACTGCTCACACTCGTACTCATATTACTGCTACGATAACGCTTACCCAGCGTCTTACGCAAACGACTATTAGCCTGAGCAACCGTTAAACCACTCAAGCGGATAGGGCCATAACCTGGAACAGTTACCGTACCTTCATTAGAAATCTGATAAGTATTTTCTTTCTGGCTACCACCATAAATATTTATAACCACTGCGTCACCAGGACCAAGCACATAATTAGCAGGGGTAGCGATATTCATATTCGGTTCAAAACTCAGCAACTTACTATTAAAAATATCATGACCGAAAATTTTACGAGACTTACCTTTGTTCTGGGCAACACTCCGCTTGATGTCTTGATCAATAGCCCTTTCTTCCTGCTGAGCTTTATCCTGCAGTTCTACACTATTTCCCGCTTTGCCTGTGGTAAGCTCTTGTTTCGTCATACCATTGTCCTTTTTCAGCGCAGCATTTCCTTTATCAAGTTTAGCTCCCGCTTGAACCTGGGCATAACCCCCAAGTGTCATCATGGCTAGCATGAAACCGAATAAAATTCTTTTCATTACTTAAAGTTTATATATTTTCTTATTCACAAATTTGAATGCAAAGATAATGCTTTTTCAGCATAATTCATACTTTTTTCATCAAAAAAGACACTTAAAACTTGCGTTTCCTAATTTTTATAATTAAATTTGCATATGAAAAGAAAGTTAGGACCATGAATCAAATTAAGAAAGAATCCGAGGAAAACGAATATGTAAGATTTTCAGTATTATTAGGTGATTTTTTTATATTAAACGTATTATTCCTTTTTACTGTTATTTTTTGTAACTCCTGGATACCACATTATTTTTTATTTGCTACCAAAATAACATTTGTAGTAATGAACTTTTCGATGTTCATTGCTGAGTTTTTCTATAAATCTATTATTCAGCGTCGTCTGATTAAATATTCTGAGGTTTTCCTTAATGTTTCGCGATTAGTAGGTTTACAGATGGTACTTTTCTGTTTCATCATTAAACTGTTGTCATGGGAGGTAGGCTATTTTTCTTTCTACATGTCCTTTACAGTAACACTTTTCATCCTAATTATACTTTCGCGCGCTGCAGAACATAGATTCCTATCCTATCTTCGCTCTATTGGTCGTAATACGCGCTCTGTACTCTTCGTGGGACATGATAAATCACTCCTTAATCTATATAACGATTTCTCATCTACAATATCATCGGGTTACCGCATCAAAGGATACTATGCCGATAAAGAGATGGAGGGAGCACCAGACAAGCTGAAATACCTGGGCAGCATAGATGATCTCAACAAGAAACTTGATAAATGGGACAGTGATCCACTACATGAACTCAATATAGACGAACTCTATTGCAGTATATCACATAACGATTCGGAAGAAATAAACCGCATAGCACGTTCGTGTGATAAAAACGTAGTACGCTTCTTCTATGTACCCCGTGCTTTCGAAGACTATCAATTAAACCTGAAAGCCTGCATGCTAGGCGATCACTTAGTATATAGGAACCGAATAGAACCTCTGAGACGCCCAATAAACCGTATTATTAAACGTAGCTTTGATATTGCTGTATCTTTGGGTGTGTGCATCTTTTTGGTTCCCCTTACTCTTATTATCGGCCTCATCATCAAGATACAAAGTCCTGGTCCAATCTTCTTCCGTCAGGGCAGAACAGGTATAGATGGTAAAACCTTCTATTGCTATAAGTTCCGCTCTATGCACGTCAATAAAGATGCGGATAAGATACAAGCAACCAAAAACGACCCTCGTAAATTTGCTTTCGGCAACTTTATCCGCAAGACCAACTTGGATGAATTTCCACAATTCTTCAATGTTCTCAAGGGTGATATGAGTATAGTCGGCCCTCGCCCACACATGCTTACCCACACAGAGATGTATGGCAAGCTGATTGATAAGTATATGGTCCGCCATTTCTGTAAACCAGGCATTACCGGTTGGGCACAGGTTACCGGTTATCGTGGAGAGACGAAAGAACTCTGGCAGATGGAAGGCCGCATAAAACGGGACATTTGGTATATTGAGAACTGGAGTATATGGCTTGACCTAAAAATTATATGGATGACCGCCAAGAGTATTATCATTCCAGACAAACATGCCTATTAAACAGCATCAAAGGCACAACCCAAAAGACGAAATTCTTATCAAATAAAAGCCCATAGCTATTCCTAACAGAATTATAGCCATGGGCTTTTTTGCGTAATCATATTATCTACCACCTACAGATGCACTGTATATTCTCTCCAGGAATTGCAATGCCCCTCTGTATCCAATATGCGAACGGTTAATAACCAGTGTTTCAGAAGAAGGAGTGGCCACTTCAAAGAACAGAGCCCCCTTCTTATCGGCAAGAGTAAGCTCCCATGAAGAACCGAGGATTAATGGTTTACCAGAAGTAAATTCCACACTTTCTATTTTCTTCTCTACCAAATAGCCGTCTTCCTCAAATTCGACGTCAATGCTTACTCCCTCAGAAATGTTATTCTTGAAATATTCAGTTATCGCTGGTCGATATTTCTCCGGTGTATTATCCGTAATAATCACTTTTTTCGGTATCAAACCGATTTGGTCGGCAAGAAACTTGGAATAAGCCAACGCATAAGCAGCATCTGCCGTTACCACAAACTCGCTCGGCATACCATACCAATACTCTGCAAAAAACTCAGAGAAATGCTCCAAATAATAATAATAAATATCAGCTTCCTGACGGATGAACTGCTCCGATTGCGCCTTGTCAATACCCGCATATTCCACTACTTGACGGATGAACTTCGCTGTAGCTTCTTCACCTACAGGAATTTCAGGAATATGCAAGTATGGCTGATTATATTTCTTCTGCAAATGCTCTGCATTTTTGATACCGACCCATGGAGATACAACAAGATTAAACTGTGCTTGCGGTATTCTCTTCCAAGCCTCAACACCAGGGTTCTCAGCACCAAAGAGAACATTGACTTCAAATCCTGCACCACGTAATATGCGAGCAAGTTCCTGATAATCACCACGCCAGTTATGGTTATAGTATGGCGTTTCAAACCAAAGATTGATAAGTCCCTTTTTCTTTTCCCCCTGGTAGTCGCCCACAAACTGGTCGATGATCGCATCTACCACCACTTCATGTCCATACAGATTATTACCCTTAAAGCCAGCAGTGTTAGCATATACGATAGGATAACCTGCTCGTTGATAATTACTTACAAGATCGGGCACATTATCACCGATAAGCTCACCTACACACCCCGTAAGCACCACAAAGAGATCACCCTCATAGATTTTAAGGGTAGATTTGATGAGTGCATCCAAAGTCTTAATGCCACCAAATACGACATCGTTCTCTGTAGAATTAGCACTTGGCATATTACCACCACCAGCAGCAATACTACCCTGAAACCCATTTTCGAAAGTCAACATAGCCGTTGTCTTCAACTGACATCCCGGACTACAATTCGCTATCGGAACAGCCCCTTTAATGGCCACCACGGTATTCGTCGCGCCAACCGCACAAGCATATCTTACATCGGATATTACCGAAGGTTTCTTCTTTTTTATATCGCTCATTACCTGATCATTTTTGATGTATTCGAAAATATAGATATTTTAGCCTGAAATCTTTACTCTTAACAAGATATACATGCCCCTCTAAAACTTAACCTCTTCTAGTTTCTTCTCAATATCCACAAAGACAGATTTGTCTTTCGTGAGAATGAAAGGATCATCCTGATTGAACCACCAATCATTATATGGCAAGCGTACATGACGCTGAAGCGTCTTATTAAACTTAGTACGAGCTAATACACCTTTGAGAATTTCACCCACACGCAAGATGCCATCATACCCTACAGGGATATGCTCATCACCCAAAGCAAAAGTAGGCACACCAAGATGTCCTGCCACAGAAGCCAATCCTGGGTGACGAATAATTAAGAAATCCGTTTTAGCACGCTTCAGCAGTTGCGGCAACTGGAAAGCACGTGTCTTACTGACCGTATAGTGAGGAATATCGCCATACGTTTCTACTAGTTCCTTCAATGTATCCTGATTCTTACCAGCACCATCATAAATCGGGTCATGGTGGAAAACAAGAGCCGCCTCATTTTTGATACCCAGCTCCGCCAAAACACTTATCAAGCCATGAGCATAAGCCGACCCCGTAAGCACCATACCATACTTACCCTTGAAATACTCACGATACGCTTCTAACTGCGGAGCGATACGCTGATGCTCACTTTCTATAAAAGCCTCAGCCTCTTTCTCCTTACCAACCACTTTGGCAATCGCTCTCAGCCAGGCATCAGTACCCTTAATACCATAAGGTTGCGGAGCATCAATCTGTGGCACACCAAACTGATCTTCAAGCGCCGCACCCATATAGCCACCAAGTGTTTCACAGAACGTCGTGGTAGCAACAGCCTCAGAAGCCTGTCGAATCTCCTCATATGAAGCACAGTCGAGCAGATAATTAACGCGAAGTCCCAGAGGTTTCAATAGATCCGTAAACCAGTCTGTACCCCATAAGGCAACAATATTAATCAAGTCCTTTTGCTTTTTAGTAGGATGTCTCTCCACGATCTGTCTCAGCACACCATGAAAGGCAACATCGAAACCAGTACTCCAATGCTTACTTCGGAAGCCCTCACAATGCAAAGGAATCACAGGAACCCCCACCTCAGGCTCTAACTCCTCAGCCACACTGTCGATATCTTCGCCCGTAATAGCAGTAGCACAAGCCATAGAAATGAAAATGGCCTTAGGATTATAGCGCTCCTTGGCTATACGGATAGCCTGACGGAGTTTGGCACTACCACCAAAAACCATATCCTTCTCCTGAAGATTAGTACTCATATTGAGCGTGTTTTGCTGAGGTTTACCACGACGAGCAAGTCCCACATGCATAGAGAGGTTAAACTTCGCATTCTCACTACTACAGCCAATAGGTGCATGGTCTATCAAGACACAATCCGTAAGATTACCTATCTGGCATTGTACAATAGCATTAGAGCACATCGTCGTCTGATTCAAAGGACTTTGCAATTCACAAAGCCGACACCCCTGTCCTGCCCCAGCACAACCACCATGTTTCTTTACGCTTCGCTCATCGTAAGCCGATTGCTCTATCAACTCTTTCGCAGAGCCGTCCCATCCGATAATCGTACCGAGTCGCAACTCACGATTTTTGACGGTGGTCATATCCAGATTTATTCTATTTGCCATAATCTTGTACCCCATACATTATATACGATAATCGTCATCAGCATTATCCAGCAAGCCATATTCAAGAAGAATCTCCTCGAGACGTTCCTGAGTCATAGGCGTAGGAATAACAAACTTATCATTGTCAATAATCGCCTTAGCCAACTGTCGATATTCATCAGCCTGATCAGAATCCGGTTTATACTCTATCACCGTTTTCTTATTGATTTCAGCTCGTTGGACAATATTATTACGTGGAACGAAATGAATCAACTGAGTACCCAGTTCATGAGCGAAGGCACGAAGCAAATCCAACTCACGATCCACATTTCTTGAGTTACAAATGATACCACCCAAACGAACACCACCAGTACGGGCATAACGCTGGATACCTTTTGCGATATTATTGGCAGCATACAGAGCCATCATCTCACCCGAAGCAACAATATAAATTTCCTTCGCCTTACCCTCACGAATAGGCATTGCAAAACCGCCACAGACCACGTCACCCAAGACATCATAGAAGACATAATCCAAATCATCAGTATAAGCACCTAAGTTTTCCAACATATTAATTGAGGTGATGATACCACGACCAGCACACCCCACTCCAGGCTCAGGACCACCCGACTCCACACAACGTGTACCGCCGAAGCCCGTACGCATAATTCTGTCTAATGAGATGTCCTCACCTTCGTCACGAATGGTATCCAAAACCGTCTTTTGAGCTAAACCGCCCAATAACAAACGGGTAGAATCCGCTTTTGGGTCGCACCCCACAACCATAACTTTTTTACCGTGTTCAACCAATCCTGCTGTAAGATTCTGAGTCGTGGTTGATTTACCGATACCTCCTTTTCCGTAAATTGCAATTTGTCTTAATTCTGCCATTTTAAAGATAATGCTTTTGCAGCCACAAGCGTGGCTATGAAACAACTAAGGTGGTTATCAAAAATTTCCACCCTTAAAATAAATTTTGTATTTCGTTATACGACTGTACTTTTTCTAAAGCCTCAAAAAGATCTCCCGGCAAAGCCATCGCCGTAATGCCCTTTTGCCTCATCAAAGAAATCGCTCCCACACCTATTCGCGAAGCGATAATATACTGGCAATCCTGAAAGAGATTAATTCTCGCCTCCATTTCAGAAGAAGAATGACTTCCACCCAGACATACCGGCTCTACCGAACGCTTTTCCAGGTAATCCCACTCCCCATCAAAAAACTGGTATATGTAAAACTCTGTAGCTCTGCCAAAATGAACATCCACGGTATACCCGTAATCCGTCGAAGCAGCAGCAACACGAAATGCGTTATATTGATGCTCGTTATCCATGTGAGAAAGTTTCTGATACAACAAAGTCCTCTGAATAAACCTCCTTGGAGAAATCATTCACCCCGGGAACACCTACCGCATCGGCACGACAGCGATTACAGTGGCGGAACACATCCATGTATTTCTCAGCTTGCTTTCTCGCCTCCTCTATCTGGAAACAGAAAGGAGCCTTCTCATCCTTGAGTTCATACGTCGGTATCAAAGGGATGATATTATAAATCGAAGCACCCAGCGAAGAAACCGTCTTAGCTATCTGTTCGATGTGATGCCCATTGATTTTAGGCACCAATACCGTATTCACCTTCACAGTGATACCACTCTCCGCCACCTTTCGAATACCATTGAGTTGGTTTTCGATCAAGATCTTAGCCCCCTCCAGTGCATCATACTTTTTGCCATGATACACGACAAACTTATTCAGTTTGGCTTCTATCTCAGGGTCTACAGCATTCACCGTAACCGTCAAAGAGTCTATCTTCGCCTCTATCACTTCATCAGCCTTCTCAGCAAGCAATAATCCGTTAGTACTCATACATTTAAGCAAATGAGGAAACTCCTTATCAATTAAACGGAATGTCTGCAGAGCCGTATCTGTAGCCAAAGTATCACCCGGTCCAGCGATACCAGCCACCTTAATAGCAGGACATATCTTTAATGCCTTTTTAAGAATAGCGATACTCTCCTCAGGAGTGATAACCTTAGCGGTTACACCAGGTCGCTGCTCCGTATCATTCAAGACACGGCTGCAAAATCGACAACCGATGTTACAAGCTGGGCTAACCGGCAGATGAATTCTTCCGAGATTACCAGGTTTCTCAGCAAAGCAAGGGTGATTATTTCGTAATTTCTCTTGAATTTCAGTCATAATTCTATATAGAATTTCACTTATAAATCTTTTTGGATAGACATATATTTATCTTACCGAGAACATTTTTGCTCTCGGTAGACAAGGAAATCGCTCAAAAAAATAGGATTAGTTATTAGAGAATAAAGCTGTAGACAAGTATCTGTCACCAGAATCAGGCAGCAACACGACGATGTTCTTACCTTCATTCTCTGGGCGAGCTGCCAGAATCGACGCAGCCTTTAAAGCTGCACCAGAAGAGATTCCAACAAGAATACCTTCGCTAACCGCAAACTTTTTACCTTCAGCAAAAGCATCTTCGTTTTCGATAGCAATCACTTCGTCATAGATTTTTGTATTCAGTGTATCAGGAATGAATCCGGCTCCGATACCCTGTATCTTATGAGGTCCTGCAATACCTTTGGTCAATACCGGAGACGTAGCAGGCTCTACAGCAACAATCTTCACATTAGCGTTCTTCGACTTCAGATATTCGCCGACACCCGAAAGTGTACCACCAGTGCCGACACCTGCAACAAAGATATCAACATTGCCATCCGTCTGCTCCCAAATCTCAGGACCCGTAGTCTTACGATGAATTTCAGGATTAGCAGGATTAACAAACTGTCCAAGAATCACCGACCCCGGAATACTCCTATTGAGTTCATCAGCCTTAGCAATAGCCCCCTTCATACCCTTGGCACCTTCTGTCAAGACAATCTCAGCACCATAAGCCTTTAACAGATTTCTGCGCTCAACGCTCATCGTATCAGGCAGAGTAAGAATAGCCTTATACCCCTTAGCAGAAGCCACAGCGGCTAAACCGATACCCGTATTACCAGAAGTTGGCTCTATGATAGTAGCGCCAGGCTTCAATAGCCCTTTATTCTCAGCATCCTCTATCATAGCAAGAGCGATACGATCCTTAACCGAACCGGCAGGATTGAGATATTCCAATTTAGCCAAGAGTGTTGCCTGATTAACCCCATCCTTTTTTGAATAATTGTTGAGTTTTAGAAGTGGTGTATTACCAATCAACTCGAGAGAACTTTCAATAATCTTTGCCATAATTATTCCTCCTGTTAGCTATTATATAATTTAATGTTTTTCAATCGAAAGACTACTACTTCAAGTAATCTTATCAAACAATATGTTTTTCTGTGTGCAAAATTAAAGTAAGTCGAGCACATAGGAAATACCATTTATTAGGCATTTTTTATTACTATTGTATGGTATATTGAGTATAAATGTCTGGAAATCAGCAAAATATTTGCTTTAGTGTAACCATACATAAGTTAACAGGCTATCTTAGGTTTACTGTATATCCCCAACAGTGGGAAAGTTATTATTCACTTATGAAAGGTTTAGAAGAATCTGTTTATGATTACAGAGGAAGAAGCATTACGCCATTTTAAGGCTGCCAAGCGAACCAATAAAAATGCTGTAGCAGCTCTTGAAGAGAAAATGAAGCAGGCCTATGAAGAGCGTACAGGTCATAAGGCTGATTACGTAACGACATTATATTGCCAGATACAATCGGAGTAAATACTTGAATGCTGTAGTCTAAAAATAAAAGTCAAAGTGCGATATATTTCAAAACCTTTTCGTATCTTTGCTCAAAAATATAAGAAGGTATGAATTCAGCAGTAGCAACTAAGAAAACAGTCGGGAAAAGCTATCATTCACTTACGAAAGGTTTAGACACTCGTAAGAAAATTATAGCAAATACAATGTCTGTAGACGAATACTTCGATGAACTGATAGATAAGGTTCAAGAGGATTATGAAAATCTATGAAGTACGAATCAGTCATGATGCTCGTTTAGACATGGCAGAATTGCGCAAGTTCCTTAAGACTATGATGACAAAGGAAGGAGCAATACACTATGCTAACAGTATGCGTGAGGAAATAAAGATGTTAGCTCTTTATGCTGACCTCTATGGTAGGTCAACATCCATGACATTACGACAAATACACCCCGAAGCGCGTCGAATGTTATCCCACAATCGTCGCTGGATTTATGTCTATCATATAGAGGAAGATTTTGTAATAGTTGATCGTATTCTTCCTGCTAAGATGAATAAAGGCTAAAAATATCTTCTTTTATTTTTTATAAGTCGATAGATATTCTATAGACAATATACCTACAGAACGCTGTATATGCCCAATGGCTGTTGAGTACTGTAAATTGTTTTTTGGCAATCATAAGGGTGCAGTGGTATCTGTAATATATTCTTCGTTGAAACTTGCAAGCTTGCAAGAGTATCAGTACTGGGGTACTTCAAGATATTCTTTAATGAAGTACGTACTGAAAGAACAGATAATGAAAATTTGTTGCCAGGCACAATCGGAATAAATGCTTGATTGGCCTAGTTAAAAATAAAAATCAAATATTAATTTTTTAGCAAAATATCCGTTATGCAGTGCAATCACTGCCTTTTAGGCATGAATGTATCTGGGCACGGTCGTTTTTTGACTGTTTACTAGTGAACTTTAAAATTCACTCTAATTTCAATATAGAATAACTAAAGCAACATATAACAAGGGACTCAATTTATTGCACAAAATAGATTATGCCCTTATATACATATGAATCAATCAAATATATCAGATATGCACGATTGCTATGGTTGTGGAGTATGCTCTAAATCATGCCCTGTGCATATCATTGACATAAAATTGAATAGGAAAGGTTTTTATGAACCTTATATTACAGATCCAGACAGATGCACTCATTGTGGTCTATGTCGGGATGTTTGCGCTTTTATTAAGGATGATTTAGCTGTATGTAACAAACCATTAGCAAGCTATGCCGTCTGGAGTAAGGATCATCGGGTACAGCGTAAGTGCTCATCCGGTGGTGCAGGTTTGGAAATAGCTCTTTATCTATTAAAGCAGGGCTATAAGACAATTGGAGTACGCTATAATGCAGAGAAAGGAAGAGCAGAACATTTTGTAGCTTCCACTATTGAAGAATTGGTACAGACAGCTGGTAGTAAATATATCCAGAGTTATCCAGTAGATGGCTGGAGAGGTGTTGACCGTAAGAATAAATATCTCGTTACTGGTTCACCTTGTCAGATAGATTCTTTCCGTACCTATATGAAGCGAATGCGTTTGCCGGAGGAGAACTTTATCCTACTTGATTTCTTTTGTCACGGCGTACCATCGATGAATGCCTGGAAGAAATATGTTGACTTCGTAGAAAAGAAGACTGGAAAGATTACTTATGCTTCTTGGCGTAACAAATTTACTGGCTGGCATGACAGTTGGGCAATGGGCATCGACGGAAAAGTACATGGTGAGAAGATTGATTGGCATGACAGTTATAATATGTTAATCAAGGAAAAAAAAAGTTACTATCAGTCTCAAATGTCCAAAGGAGACAAGTTTTATGCGCTCTTCCTAGATGACTGTTGCTTAGGTGACCAGTGCTATCATCACTGCAAATACAAATATGACCACTCTTCAGCGGACATTCGCATCTGCGATCTTTGGGGTAAGACCTATCAGGATAATCAAGATGGTGTAAGCGGAGCAGTAGCCTTCACAGAAAAAGGAAAGGACGTTTTGCAGCGTATAAATTGCCAGCTAACCGAGCAACCTTTTGACGTAGTAGCAGAAGGACAGATGAAAGTTTGTCCACCCTATAAGTTTTGGTATAAGAAGATTGAGGACTCTCTGTCTGATCCTTCTAAAGATATAGATGATGCGATAGATATCATCAACAAGCAAAGACAAAAAGCAAGATGGAATAATCGTTTCCGTCATCCTTTTCGAACCAGCTATCATATGATAAAGAAGCTACTGCTCGTTTTATTTCATCAGTAAATCATCCTTGAAAAATATAATAAATGATTTATAGTTCAATGTAGAAATTTAAGGATTTAAATATTTTTGTAATAAATGTAGTATAATAGTGGCTTGTGTACAAGAAAATAATAAAAGGCTAGCAAAAAATACTTTACTTCTTTACTTTCGTATGTTGCTTACGATGTGTATTAGTATCTATACGTCGCGAGTTGTCCTGCAAGTATTAGGAGAAGTAAATTATGGTATTTACAATGTAGTCGGTGGCTTTGTCTCCATGTTTACAGTTATTAGTGGAGCTATGTCGACTGCTTCTCAGCGCTTTCTCTCTTTCGAAATTGGCAAAGGCAGTAGTGGGAAAGTACACGAGGTTTTTTCTACAGCGATAATAATACATATTGGGCTAGGACTGATTATATTATTATTAGGGGAAACTGTAGGAATATGGTTTATCAATAATTATCTTAATCTTCCACATGAACGCTATTATGCTGCCAATTGGGTATTTCAGTTCTCGCTCCTGACGTTTATTATCAGTGTAATCAGTGTTCCGTATAATGCAGTCTTGATAGCTTATGAGCGAATGAAGGCTTTTGCGTATGTTAGCATATTCGAAGTGACGTTGAAACTTCTTATCGTATATTTCATAGCTATTGCACCATTTGATAAGCTGATATTCTACTCCATCCTCATGGCTTCTACATCTCTGATATTAAGTATTGTTTATGGAGTATACGTTAACAGAAATCTCAAACAATGCCATTTCAATTGGGTTTGGGATAAAAGCAAGGGTATGGAAATGGGATCTTTCGTCAGTTGGAACCTTATAGGATCATTGGCTGGAGTCTTAAAAGAGCAAGGTATCAATGTTGTATTGAATATGTTTTTCGGAGCCGCTATCAATGCAGCTCGTGGTGTAGCATATCAGGTACTTAATGCTGTTGGTGGTTTCGTCAACAACTTCCAGGTAGCTATGAATCCACAGATTGTAAAGCACTATTCTGCAGGAGAAAAATATGAAATGTTCAGATTGGTATTTCGTGGTAGTAAATTTTCCTTTCTTATCATGCTCATGTTTGTACTGCCACTGACTTTGGAAGCTCCTTATATCTTGAAAATATGGCTAGTAAATGTTCCTGCCTACACGGGCATCTTCCTTCGACTAGTTTTGCTTACATCGTTAGTTGACAGTCTCTCAGGTACGCTAATTACATCTATGCATGCTTCTGGTAAAGTGAAAGATTATCAAATTGTGGTGGGTGGATTATCTTTGCTGACATTGCCGTTGGTTTATGTTGCCTTAAAATTGGGCGCTCCACCTTATGCCGCTATGTTTATCGGGCTGTGCATGGCTGTTGCCCTCCATGTAGCTAGAATATTGATGCTAAAAGCAAGTATTCATTTCCCGGTGATGGACTATTTTAGGAAGATTACTCTCCGTGTATTTTTCCTTGGCTTGCTGTCAGCAGTTGTTCCTACTGCTTTATATTTCTTTCTGTCAGTCAACTTCATTAATTTCCTAGTAGTCTGCATAGTCTCTGTTATCTCTGTAATCACGATTAGTTACCGTTTGGGACTATCTATGTATGAACGCCAAAAGGTAAAAGAGAAAGTCGCTTCAATAGTAAATAAATTTATCCACAAATAGTATTGAATAGGATTATGCTATTAGTATGATACGGGAGGAGTGTTGATAGTCCTCGTGTTCTATAAGTTGCCTCTACCATAAAGCTGGGGCATAAACTTTCTCAGAGTTGATACTACGAACCGTATACATTCTTTTGCCAATAATTGACTTATCTTGGTATTGATACTTTTATCTTTATTGAATTATAAAATATGGACTATGCTTCATTATTACTACAAAAGGGAAAATCTTATATATGTTACAAATACGAAATAAGGCGGAACTGCAAGTTTCATGACCAACAATAGCCTTTTTCATCTGCGATTGCCATTATGGATTCCTACAATTGATCTGCATAATATCAGTCGCTTAAAATATCCCTTGCGTTCAATATACCATATTGACTTAAACGACAAAATATATTTATGAAGATAAAGACAATCACATGTCATAACGTGTACAATTATGGCGCATCTCTACAAGCCTATGCCCTACAGCATTATCTAGAAAGTCTGGGAAATGAAGTAGAGATTATAGACTTTATGCCATGGTTCCTTAAAAGACGATATAATCTATGGGAGGCAAATTGTGGAAAGTTCGGAAAGTTGTGTAAAATATTCCCTCCTGTACGTCTCTTTGCACCCATCAGAAATAGGCTGAGATATAAGACATGGGGGCGAAAAGCTAAATTTGATGCTTTTACACAGAGTTATCTCCATCTAACAACACGTTACAACACTTCTATAGAACTGCAAAATAATCCTCCACAAGCAAACTTATATATAGCAGGAAGTGATCAGATATGGAATACAGAACTACCAAATGGAAAGGAACCAGCCTACTTTTTGGATTTTGGTACCGCTAAAAAGATTTCATATGCTGCCAGCTTTGGTATTAACGAGATTGATAAAGAAGATCAGCCTTTTGTAAAGCATGAACTAGGAAATTTCGATTATATCACTGTTCGTGAGAAGACCGGACTTGAAATCCTTAAGTTTTTTGGATTTAATGATGCTGTACAAGTGGTAGATCCAGTATTCTTACTCAATGCTAAGCAATGGATGTATTTAGGATCTAAAGCTATAGACTATAAGCTTCCAAAGAACAAATATATCTTGGTATATGATTTCTATGGTGATGAGCGCATAGCAGAATTTTCTGCTAAAATCAAAGCGAAAACAGGTTATGAAATTGTAAGTCTGAATGACTATAGTCCTCGCACCTATGTAGACTACAATATAAATGATGCAGGACCGCTTGAGTTCATATCTTTAATGGAAAATGCTGGAATTGTAGTGAGCAGCAGCTTTCATGGAAGTGTTTTCAGTCTTATCTTCCACAAGCAGTTTTATGTTTATTCATTGAAAGGTTCAGGCAGTTCATCTCGTATGGCTGATCTTATGTATTCTTTAGGTATTTCCGAACACTATAACGCATCAGAACTGCAAGCTGATATTGATTATTGTATAGTAGATAGAAAATTACTTAATATGATAACAAATTCGAAGATTTTTTTGCAGAATTGTATAAAGAAGTAGTTGATAGTCTTTAAATATATTTTCTTTGTTAGCAAAAGGCACATGGATCCATTTCCTCTATGAATACAATTTCATATTTTATAAGGGAGAAAGCTAATGCCCCATGCACAGATATCCATATAAGTACCTCTGATGGCGCATCAATATGAAACGTGAGGATTATTATCATATGCTTGACCAAGAAGAACGTAAAGGTCATTTGAAGTCAACCAAAGCTACTGGTATTTCAATTAGCTATAGTGATGAAGTATGTGAAATGTCAATCCTGCTGAAAGAAAAAAGAAAGAAACTTCGGCGGATTAAAAAGCAAGTAAAAAAAATAGCCTCATCTGATTCCTGTTTTGAAGTAGAGCAGGAGATAAAGGACTTTCAGGAAAAAATTCTTTTGAAGAAGCATGAGGAGATTGATGCTATAGTAAAAAAGTTAGAGCATGGTTATATCAATATTCAGCTGGAGAAAACTCAGGCAAAAGGAAAAGTAGTTCTTACCTGCAAAGATCTCCCTTCATTTCTAACATGCAAAATAGTATCCATAGAGCTTAGGCGACAATATCATGTATATCCCGAGGATAGAAACAGCATAGTTGACGCATTGGCTGTCCATCTTAAAAGCAAAATACATTTTGGGGTTCTTCGTACAGATATAATCAATTTCTTTGAATCTATTCCTCAAGTTCTTCTTTTAGATAAATTAGAGAAAGACAATAAATTATCCAAATTTGCTATCAAGTGTATTAAGCGTACCTTCTATGGTTAAATAGCAGAAGGGTCATTGTAATCATATGAAACATCTATTCAAGCTAAGTAAGGGAAGATCATTGTTTCTTTATAATGCACATCAAATCTGTTTCAGGAAAAAGACTACCTTTACAACCAATTATAAGGACTCTTTATTTTATGAATTGGAGAACTACGTTAAAAAAGAGAAGTTGGATTTTATTAGAGAATAGTATTAGTTAATATAAATAGAGTATTACGATTATGATCAATATATTATTAAGTACAGATGACAACTATGTGATGCCAACAGGCGTCCTTATGACGTCTATCTGCGAGAATACGAAGTCTGAAGTTACATTCTATATTATGACGAATGCAGACTTTAAAGATGAAAGTAGATCATCGCTGAAGCGTAATATAGCAAAATACAATCAGAATATAGTATTTATTCCTGTTCAGCCAAGTGCAACAAAGGACTTTCCTTTTGGCAGACCAGATCAGCCAACCCATGTTTCTGTAGCTACATATTATCGTCTGTTGATTACCAATCTTCTCCCAAAAAATGTAGATAAGATTATCTACCTGGATGGTGATATGATAGTAATGGATGACATAGCTGATTATTTCAATGAAGATGTTGATGGCTATGCTGTTGGTGCTGTTATCGATCAGGATATGGACGAAAATGTCAAAGATGAACGACTTGAATATCCAAAACAAGATGGATATTTCAACGCTGGATCGCTGTTAATCAATTTGAAGTATTGGCGAGAACATCATGCCTATGAAGAATTTATCAAAGTCATGCATGAAAAATCGAACATTATCATCTTTCATGACCAGGATGTTCTTAATTATGTTTTCCACGATAAGAAAAAATGGTTAAGTCCTAGATACAATATTCAGACTGAATTCTTGGTCGCAAAAAAAGTAGCACGATATGGGAAAGAATTAATTAAAGCTATAAAAAATCCATTGGCTATTCATTTCTGTATGCGAGGCTCAAAGCCATGGATGATACGATGTGATAATCCATTTACAGAGGTGTGGCGTAAATATAAGAGTATATCTGTTTGGGCAAATTCGCCATTGCAAAATAATGTTAGTGGTAATCTCAAAAATAGAATAAGGATGTTCTTAGTAAAATATCATTTATGGAAGGAAACATATTATTTGACGATTCCCAAGATAGAAGAACTGTAATTGCAGAGTATATATGTGCTTGAAAAAAATACAAATCCTTGTCATTCTATTACAACAATGACGTATCCGTAAGACGAAGACGTCTGCTGTTTGTCCAGCTTAAAGAACTCATAGAAAAGACGGAGTCTCTATGCTTACAATAATCGGACTTCGAAATTCCGGCGTAACGGACATGTGATTTGGCTAGTGCAGATTGTAAAGCATAAGTTCCACAGAAATCCTTATAGTGGTAATGTATTTCTCTTTATGGGCAAGAATTGAAAGAAAGTGAAGATGGTTCATTTTGAGAAACATGCCTACTATTTCCATGAGAAGAAGTTCACTAACGGGTATACCTTGATGATGACGTGGCTGGTGTAGAGTACTTGAATTGCCTCGCTTATATAAGAGCCAAGTTTGTTACGTCTTACAGTATTGGTAAAGTCATGGATGCCAAGGCTTTTATAAGACTGATAGGTGATCTCTAAAAACTGGAACGAGAATACAAACGAATAGGCTTGACTCTAGAAGATATAAAGGGAAGACAAAATGACAAGCAGACTCGCAGAATAATACAGATAAGAAACTGTAGGCACATTTGTTGGCTAATAAAATTAACAATGAACTATTCAAGAATGAAACAACAGATGACATTAGTAAATTTTACAAGAGTATCCTTATGTAATCTAGACAGAAATACATGGATAAGGTCTTTAGATTTTCTTGTTGATATCCATAGAAGTTTATTTCGTTTTTGAATTTTTATAAAAAATTACACCATTAGCAACAAGACTCTTATAAAGGCTTTTATTACATCAATTATTATTAAATAATGTCTTATTGAACTATGAATCATGCTTTTATTCTCCAGGCACATATAGAGCCAGAGCTTTTAAAAAGAATTGTGAGTAAGATAGTTGCACCTAATCACTTTTTCTTTATCAATATAGACAAAAAGGTGGACATCGAACCATTCAAGGATGTACTTGATGGAATACCTAACATTTCATTTCTGAATGATGAAGATAGGCTGTCAGTTAACTGGGGTGGTTTTTCTCAGATAGCTTGTACATTACGGTTACTAAAAAAAACTTTGTCTTCACCTGATAATATTGAGTATGTGCATTCTATTAGTGGACAGGACTATCCAATAAAGAGTAATGAAGAATTTGATGCTTTTTTCAATCAGTACAGAGGAGAAAGTTTCATGATGTATGATACTCCTGAAGAGCATGATGAATGGTCTAAGCCCAAGGGAAAGTATGAACAGAGATATATGCGTTATAGCTTTAATGATATCCATCCGACAGTTGGCACTAAATTGGTTCAGAAAGTGGTTCGATTGATAGAGCGCTTCCATTATCTTCGCAAGCCAATACCTAATATTTATGCAGGATGGAGTTGGTTCACATGGCATCGTAGCGTAGTCGAGTTTGTGCTTAAATATCTTGATAAACATCCTGCATACGAAAAACGTTTCCACAATACTTCATGCTGCGATGAACTTATTTTTCATACGATGCTATATCCATATTTGAAGGAACTAAATATTCATCCTGATGAAGCCTTGCGTTATATAGACTGGCACCCAGAAGCATCATATAAAGGAACTTTGCCAAAGATATTAGATGAGAGAGATTACAACAAAATAATTAATGGCAACGCAATGTTTTGTAGGAAAGTGGATATCAAACATTCTGCAGCACTGTTAGATTTATTAGCTATAAGATAAAAATATGAATTATTTAGTAGTACAGGACTGGAAAAATACACATGGAAACCATGCTGGCATGGTGCACATGTGCAAGTTGCTAGAACAACTTCATCCTAATCAATATAAGGTTTTAATTAAAGATCAGCCTAATCTTTTTGTTTCGGAGAAGAGTCCTTGGGGACAAATAAAGCGAATATGGAATCATTTTATAGCAAAGCCTTATTATTTAAAACATACATTCCCAAAGGAATGTATGAATCTCTGTAGTTCAATGTTTAATACCCTTAAGCCTGGTGATAAGGTATTTCTACTCGAATATTTGTCAGAGGCAACACCGCAATTACAGCTTGCTAATTATATAAGAGAAAATTTTCCAGAGATTAAAATTTGTACTCTATCTCACTTGACGGTTGACTATTTTAAAAATTGTCAACATAGTAATAGAGAATATTTTGAAGAGTGGTCAGCTCCGGTAGATAAGATGCTTACACTAGGTTCCTCTCTTTCTTCATATTTCGAAGAACAAGGAATATCAAAAGATAAGATCAGTACAGGATTCCATTATGTAGATGCTGCATATTATCATAAAAATGAATCTATGGAAATTCATCATCCTCTGCGAATCATAGCAATGGGTAGTCTGCAACGAGATTATTCTATGCTCGCAGATATTGTGAAAGGTGTACCTGAGGCTCAGTTTATTATATGTCATGGCAGAACAAATGTGGATAACTTGTTTGATGGGTGCAACAATGTTATACTTAAGGGTTATCTCAGTGAAGATGAACTTAAGCATCAAATGGATATTGCAGATGTGTCAATTAATATTATGATTGATACTGTGGGAAGTAATGTGATAACCACATCCATGGCTATGGGACTGGCAATTTTGGCAAGCAATGTAGGTAGCATTGGCGATTATTGTAAAGATACTAACTCTATCCTTTGTGAGAATACAAAAAATTCTTTCATTAGAGCTATTAAGATACTCTCTAGAGATTCTAATCGTGTGTTGAAGATGCGGGAGTCTTCGATTGAGTTGTCACAAAGACTACATATAGAAAATGTGCATAAGTGGTTTAGCTCATTATAAAATATGGCTTAAGAACCATGTCGCTCCATATAAAAGCATCGACAAATTTATTGATGCTGCTGAGAATAATGATATTTCCAAAATTAAGTAAGATTATTTTTAATGTTTAATTTTGATTTTACCTATGACTTCATCTATCTGTTTCTTTTTGGACTGATGATGATCGTAGGAAATAATGTATCTAAAGGAAAAAACTATTGGCCTTCTTGCTTTTGGATAATTTTGTTTTTTACTTTGATCGAAGGTGTACGATATAGTCGAGGCGTAGACTATTTACACTATATAGATGTATATAACTACGACTTGGAGTCTAAGGAGGTGCTATTCACGACGATTAATAGAGGGCTGAAAAGTTTAGGAGTCACTGCAGAATATGCTTTTATGTTCTATGCATTCCCTTTCATTTGGGGAGCAATGACACTGATGAAACCCATGAAGAAATATGCTAAGTACATGTTCCCTATATTTCTCATGAGTATAATTTTTATACATGAGTCCTTTCCACGTCAGGCATTTTCCCTCTCTTTCGTGTTTTTCTATATGGCAAAACTTAATGATATTATAGAAACTTTTCCACATCGGAAGATTCAAATAATCCAATGGGCAGAACTTGCGACCTATGCCTTGGTTGCCTATTCCATACATTCTGTCGCCATTATTGGAATATTCGTGACTACTTTAGTTATGCTTTTTTTAAAGAGACCATTTCCTTGGGTATTTACTGTTCCGATTATACTAATAGGTAAGTTCGTAATAGCTAAAAGTTTTGATTTTAGCTATATCAATGGCCTGTTGCAATTTTTAGGATCTACAAATGAGAAATTTGGAGGGTATGTGGACAATGCCAACAGATGGTTCTCTGAAGATGCTATAAACAGCTTATACGATAGAAATATTTTGGTTGAGATTTTGGAATCTTTTGGTTGTTGTTCTTTCGCTTATTTAGGATGCAAATTCTTTAATAGATTCTGTGAATATAAAGACAAAATAAAGGAAAATATTCATAAAAACAGAGTTTTGATGTCTCTTGGTACTCATTATAATCTTTATGTGTCATTGTTTAATATATCCATTATAGGTTATATAGTTTTTGAGACCTTTTATAATCTGGAAATTGTACGTCGTGTAGCATATAGTTGGACCATCTTCTGGTTCGTACCTATTTCGCTGATTCTGTACTATCGAAATTGCAGAATATTTAATAAGTTCGATCGCTTATTAATGTTGGGTTTCTTCTTTTGGGCATGGGAATTTATACGTTTCCTTTTTGTATGGGAAAATGTACGAATGTTCATTTGGGACAGGTAGAAAAACCATCATAAAAGATGATTAAAACTTGTATTTTTTCACCGCCCACATGACCAAAAACAAGTAGCAAGAATGATTATACTTGATTATGAGTATTTATATTGGTTGGTACACGAAGTTTGAAAAACTTTGTGACTAATTATTCTGAATTTTGATCAGTTTAGACGCCTATACAACAATCGCTTATCCAAGAGTCCATCTTCTTGCATGGGCAAAACAGAAACTTACAATTCAATAGTATGGGTATCAAGGTCTGTCCTTATTGCGAGCATGAGTATATCGAGATGATTAATCGTGGAGAAACCAACTCTAGACCAATAGGATTTGAGCATTTTTATCCCATGGGAAACGAGCGTTATCCTGGGTTGGCTATGTGTTTTTACAATTTGATTCCAAGTTACCGTAACTGCTATCATACTAAACTAGAACAATCTATTCTACTGTATTCGATTACGATTGTGCTATATCTTTCCATGCTAAAAAATAAGGTGACAAATGAGTTGACGTCTTGTCTTGAACAACGATATTAGACTCTTAGACCGAAAGCTCTCTATCTTTTAATGCCCTCAGGAGAAATAAACTGAGATAAAATTATGGGGATTGACATTATGCCAATAATTAAATTTCTATTAGGCAATTTAAGTAATGTTGCCAAGGGTAAGGAATATCTTACAAAAATGAAGAAAGACACAATTGGAAATTGACGGGTTATTATATAATAATATTTACAAAATGAGCAAATCAAAGGAAAATCCAAAAGTATCTATTATAGTGCCTATATATAATGTAGAGAAGTATCTTGATCGGTGTATGAGTACTTTGGTCAATCAGACGCTTATAGACATAGAGATTATCATGGTGGATGACGGGTCACCTGATAATTGTCCACAGATGTGTGATGAATGGGCAAAAAAAGATTCCCGTATCAAAGTCATTCATAAGAAGAATGAGGGATTGGGATTTGCTCGGAACGCTGGATTAGATGTGGCAATTGGAGAATATGTCGCATTTGTAGACAGTGATGACTTCACGGAAAAGGATGCATATAAATGTCTGTATGAAACTGCAAAGAAACGTGATGCAGATGTGGTTTATGCTGGATATCATTGGCAGAATACCGAAGGTAAAGAGTCTGTGTTTTTTGTTTTGGATAAAGAGTGGAACGGCAGAGAAATAGTTAGATTCTTAGGGGATATGATGTTTGATGATAACCCTCCGGAGAAAAATATCTGCATGTCTATGTGGAATGCAATCTATAGGCGAGATATCTTAGAAAAGAACAATGTCAGATTTCAATCAGAAAGAGAAATCTTATCTGAAGATATCGTATTTCATACACAGTTTTTGCCCCTTTGTAAAAAAATCGTATGTGTACCGAAAGCCTTCTACCACTACTGCTACAATGGTGAATCCTTGACACATACAGATTTTAAAGTTGCTAAAATTGAAGCTAGTCAGAAATTATATGAGACGTTATCTGATTTAATAGAGAAGTACAAACTTCTAGAATTAAGATCTTCTGTTAGTTTATTATTTGAGAATTATGTCAGAGGTATTACTTTGAAAGGCATTCTGTTGTCTTCAATGTCATTTAAAGATAAATATAAATATTGTAACAAAGTCTACAATTATTGTGGATGGAATAAAGTCTTTGCTCCTTTAAAAAATAAGAAGATACCAAAGAAAGAAGCATTTGGAGTATTTCTCATCAAGCATAAAGCATTCTTGTTGAATTATCTGTTTTTTATTTTTTGGTACAAGATATTAGGCAAGTCTAAATTTGATAATATATAGTTTCGCTATCTTTCAACCATCATCAATGCTAAGAAAATAGGTAAGAATTGCAAAATCTTTCAACAAGTCACAATTGGCTATAATGGTTCTGAACAACCAATCTTAGGTGATAATGTGACAGTATGTTGTGGAGCTAAGGTTTTAGGTGATGTACACATTGGTAATAATGTTGTTATAGGAGCAAATGCCGTCGTTGTGAAAGATGTTCCTGATAACGTTGTTGTTGCAGGTGTTCCTGCCAGGATTATTAACGTGTATGATCCAGATAAAGATTATTGATATAAAATTCAAAGAAATATGTCAAATAGAATCAAGGAAGACCATGATGAAATAGCCCCCAAGAATCTAATTCTTGTCGATACGCCTGTAAATAAAAGTTGGGGGGGGTATTACAAGGTCTGGAAGACGTTACTAATGAAGATTGGATTATTGTTTATAAAGAAGGAAGATTAAGTGTTCCAAGATGGAAGCGAATCCTTAATTTTATTATTTTTCCCCTATCAATTATTTTTGTTAATGCTAAAAATGTAATAGCTTGGCAACAATTTTATGGATTCTTGTATTTGACTTACTGTAAACTTTTCAATGTTAGGAAGAATACTAAAGTCATAATATAGACATTCATATATAGGCAAAGGATCGGTTTAAGAGGCTATATTTATAAGCGTTTTGTGCAATCTGTTTTAAATAACCAAAGATTGAAGCGTATCGTCATCTATTCCAAAAATGAAGTTGAATTCTATTCTGATTGCTTTACGCAAGCTAAAACAAAATTTGTCTATTTGCCTTTAGGTATAGAAAAAATTTCGAAAAGTATTAAGGATAGGCCCATAGATGAATCTGATTATATATTTACGGCTGGTGTTAGCAATAGGGATTATGACTTTTTAATATCACTTATAAAGAATACTAATTATAAACTTAAGATAGCCTGTGATGGGTTGAGTGCCCCTCATCATGAAAATGATAGCATCACTTCAGAAGCATCAATACAATAAATTTCTATTAATATTTCTCAAAATATTACATTTATTAAGAAAGGTATTAAGAAAGTAGTATTTAAATTGCAGAGTATGGCAAACAAGCATAATAACATTAAGCGATTGATTCATCGCAGTTGGGAAGAAATACAGGCTTCTGCGGATGTGGCTAAAGTCATATCCCTGAAGGCGGCATTACTCACATTCCGTGCGAAGATTGATATTCAGATAATGAACCGCAATGGTTATAAGGAACCTGAAAGTGTCAAGAACAGACTGATGAAGAAGCATCAGGTGATGATTGACTTCCTCGAGTATAAGTTTAAAGACTTCTGGGCGAAATATAATCCGCTATGGAGGGACAATTATCCCACTTGTGACGAGAAGCTACGCAACAAGATTTGGATTTGTTGGTGGCAAGGAATAGAGAACGCTCCTGAGATCGTCAAAGCCTGTGTCAACTCTATCAAGAGGAATGCAGGCGAATATGGAGTAATAGTAATAACTGATGAGAATTGCAAAGATTATATACAGTTTCCAGATTGGTTAGTGCAGAAGTATAAAACCGGTGTGTTCTCAAGAACACATTTTTCAGATCTGCTCCGCATGAGTATACTCGCCAAATATGGCGGCATTTGGATCGACTCCACTTTCTTCTGTACCGGAAGAAGCTTTGAGGACTACATGAAGCTACCGCTTTGGTCTATCAAACGTCCCGATTATCTACACGCTTCTATTGCGAGCGGCTATTTTGCAGGTTACTCGTTGGGATGTGGATACGAGAACAGATGGATGTTCGCGGTCATTAGAGACTTTCTATTCAATTATTGGAAAGAGTGTGATAAGTTGATTGATTATCTCCTTGTTGATTATGCCGTAGTGGTCGCAGAAATGCACAATAAGGAGATTGCGGATGCCTTTGCCAAGATACAGCCAAACAACACCTATTGTGATGAATTGTTTAAAGTGCTTGGACAACCTTATGACGAGCGAGTCTGGCGCGCTATATGCAAAGACACATTTCTTTATAAGTTGACTTGGAAACAAAGTTTCCCGAAAGAGATCAATGGGAAGCCGACATTCTATGGTATGCTTTTAGAGGATAAGTTGCATTAGCTTGACTGACCTATCGAGATCTACAGATGACTTAACTTTAATATAGAACACCGCTTTGAAAGTATTATTAATCGACGTCTACAATTTCAATAAAGGTGGAGCAGAGACCGTTTGCTTTAATACGGGCAAACTGTTGGAGGAACATGGCCACAAGGTTGTTTATTTCACGCTGAAGTGGCCACAAAACAATCCTTCGCCTTACAGTAAGTATTTCCCGGAATCAAAGGAAACGCGTAAAGGTCCGCTGCGGCAGGTGAAGAATCTGGTTAACTATTTCTACCATTTTAAAGCTGCCAAGAAGATAGAAGAGCTGATAAAGGTTGAAAAGCCTGATATCGCTCATATTCATTTGATGTGGGGGCAGATTACGCCGTCTATTCTCCCTGTATTGAAGAAGTACAATAGCCCTGTATTGTTTACGGTCCACGATTACCGCCTTGTCTGCCCTGCCTATACTTTCCGGGATGGCAAAGGTCGTATCTGTGAGGACTGTAAGGGTAAATATTTTTATAAATGTTTTACCCATACATGCTGTAAGGGCAGTAAGATGATGAGTGCGGTCATGGCTGCTGAGCAATATTTCCGGAATGCGTTCTTCAATCCCGCCAAATACTTCAATGGCTTCATTTATGTCAGTAATTTTGCCCGTGAGATTCAGGAGAAATATATGCCGGCTGTTAAATCGACACCGAACATCACACTGTATAACTTCTCAACCTCTATCAAGGACGCTCCGAAAGTATATCCCTCACAAAAGTATTTCCTTTTCTATGGTCGCCTGTCTTATGAGAAAGGGGTAAAGACTCTTCTTAAAGCGTTCCGTAATGTGCCTGACTGCAAATTAAAGGTAGTCGGTACCGGTCCCAAAGAAAATGAACTGAAGGCTTTTGCAAGGGACAACAATATGCAGAATGTAGAGTTTCTTGGCTACAAACGTGGAAAAGAACTCACAGACCTTGTTTCTAATGCTTATTTCGTGATTGTTCCGTCGGAATGGTATGAGAACAATCCCATGACCATCATCGAGTCGTATTCTGTTGGAACACCAGTTATTGGTGCTCGTATTGGGGGTATCCCTGAAATTGTGGTTAATGGAAAAACGGGATTTCAGTTTGAGAGTGGAAATGTAGAAGATTTGAAATCGAAGATTAATTGTGCGGATCAGTTGACGGCTGAAGCCTATACTAAGTTAAGTCAAGGTACACTTAACTTTGCCCATGACAATTTAAGTTTAGAAAATTATTATCCAAGACTCATTTCTTTCTATAAACGATTTGTAAAAGAATAAATGATAAAGATAGTTGTTACAGGTACACGTGGCATCCCTAATGTGATGGGTGGTGTGGAGACACATTGTGAGGAGCTCTTTCCACGCATTGCGAAGATGGGATTCGACGTGACGGTCATCCGGCGGTCCACTTATGTGCACGACGGACTGACGGAATGGAAGGGTGTGAAGCTCGTGGATGTCGACACACCGAAGAAGAAAGCCTTTGAGGCCATCATCCATACATGGCGCGCCATCTGGAAGGCGAAGCGTCTGCATGCCAGCATTGTACATATCCAGGCCATCGGTCCGGCGATGCTCACACCGTTGGCACGTCTGCTCGGCATGAAAGTGGTGTTCACCCACCATGGTCCTGACTACGACCGTGACAAATGGGGCTTCGCCGCCAAGACGATGCTGAAATTCGGAGAGCGCATGGGCTGCATGTTTGCCAATGATGTGGTGGTGATATCTGACGTCATCCGTAACATCGTCAAGGACAAGTATGGCAGAACGAAGGGTGTGCACCTTATCTATAATGGTGTGCCGGAGCCGGAGATATGCGACTATCCCGAATATTTCGATGAATTAGGCATTGAGAAAGGTAAGTATGTCCTTGGCATGTGCCGCTTTGTGCCAGAGAAACATCTGCACGACTTAGTGCATGCTTTTGTGAAATGGCAGGAGAAGCACCCTGAGCGGAAGGACATCAAACTGGTACTTGCCGGTGATACCGACTTCGAGGATGATTATTCGCGCGGCTTGAAAAAACTGGCGAAGGAGAAAGGTGTCGTGCTGACGGGATTCATCAAAGGTCGCAAACTGCACGCTCTGCTCACCAACTGCCTCTGTTACAGTCTGCCGTCGTCGCACGAGGGTCTGCCGATTTCTCTGTTGGAGGCCATGAGCTATCGTGTACCGGTTATTGTCAGTGACATCCCTGCCAACTTAGAAGTGGGACTGCCAGAGAAAGACTATTTCCCCATGGGGGATGTGGAAGTCCTCACCGCCAAGCTCGATGCTGTCCTCGCTGAGCCCGCCCATCATGTGGAATATGACATGAGCAAATACGACTGGAATAAGATCGCGGAACAGTTTGCAGAGATCTATCGCTCGCTGGAGAAATGATTTTTATGCCACGGACGACACAGACGGCACGGACGAATAATAAATAATTTTTTGATAAAACAGAAGAATATCAAACGTTCCTGTATCAAATCAAAGCAATAGTAGGTCCATTAATTAAAAGGCTCCATGATCTTCTACTTGAGCAAGTTCTACGTAATAGGAAAGGTTAAGTGGCTAAAATGGTTAAACAAAAAATATAACACTTAGTGAATAATAAAACAAAGAACAGATTAATCAATTTTGATATAGCAAAGGCTATATGTATGATTTTAGTTGTAATAGGTCATTACATTCCTGAAAACGCTCCAAGCTGGTATGTGATGAACAAAGAATTCATATATTCATTTCATATGCCTTTGTTTATGTTTGCAAGTGGATTCATCTATATAGCATTCAAGAAAGATGAAGGCTACGGACACTTTCTTAAGAGGAAGGTGAAGCGTTTGATGATACCATATATTGTTACATCACTTATAATTGTAACCATCAAATTGCTAACTGAAAAGACCGCATATGTAGAGAATCCTGTAACAGTATTGTCATATATCAAGGTCTTATACAGTCCAGTGGCAGGTTATTTCTTGTGGTTCATATGGGCACTATGGTGGATGTTTGTCATTGCGCCTATATTCAGATCGAAACGATTACGAATTACGGGCTTCGCCATAGCCTTATTACTTCATTACATGCCTATATCTATTACAACTTTATTCTGCTTGGAACAAGCACGAATAATGATGGTATATTTCTTTCTTGGTATCGTTGCATATGATTATAGAGAAGTGTATATAGGCTACACAAAGAAATTGGCCATACCCGTAATTTTACTATTTGCAGGAGGAGAGTATGTTTTTCTTGAACATCTATCCGTATTGGGGGGGCAATAGAGAACATGATACCATATTTAGGAATTGCAACAGTAATGTATATTTCAACGTTGTTGGAACATCATCAAACATTGGTCTTTAGTAAAGTGCTCTGTTCAATTGCTCCTTCTACTTACATTATTTATCTATTCCATACAACTTTTGAAGGATTTACCAAAGCAGTTATTCATAAGATACCTGCATTTTGTGAAACTTCAAGCGAGGTAATGTTTACTTTAGGAGCAGTTGTTGTTGTTTTTATCGGTATAGTCGGTCCTATCGCCTTACATAAATATGTTTTATCTCGATTCAAAATCACACGATTCATGTTTGGGCTAAAATGATACTAATTTTGTATCTAAAGAATCAAAGAGGTTATTAATTAATAAAATGAACCTTGTTTTTTTGTCTGATAACACAAAATCCTTACCTTTGTAGAGAAATAATAAGAAAAGAAGATGAGTGAGTCTATCCAGATACGTAATTTCGGTCCAATCATATCAGCAGATTTGCAAGATATTAAGAAGTTCACGATTATTATAGGTTCTTCTGGATCGAGTAAGAGCACAATCATTAAGTTACTCTCATTATTTCGTTGGCTATATAAAAGACTCAATATCCGTGCATATCATACGTTCCATTATTAAGAATAGACATTAAGGAACAGAAATGACATACGAAGAAATCTGGCAGAAGTTAAAGAGGATGGGGCAGCGTAACCGTAAACTGCTGGCTTATGAGATGTCGCTCAAGGGTCTCAACGTGGGATATGTTCATCCCCACTACTACTTTGATGCCAAAGGCGTACATACTATTCTTTTTTATCCCAAGGGCAGCCAGTATGAGACAGATGATAAGGACGGAAAGTATTTCAGCGCATTGAAGGAGATTATCGAGAACGACAAAGAGATACATGTGCGTGTCAATAGATATGCATGGTTGCCACGGATTGTCAACGATTGGCGTGAAGGTGAAATCGTAAAGTCTTATATTTGTTCCCGTTATAATGGTGTGTGGGTTAACAGATGGTATAGGATACTGCCCGGCAAGAGCCTTGCGGGTGAACGCCCCCGCTCTCTGTTTTTGTCGAGTCAGAATGGATATCAGCTTGTATACAAGATGACGGCTTGCCACACGGATAATAATGTGCAGGAGATGACGTTCTTAAAGATGGAGACCGGCAAATAATCTCCAAAATCTCTGGCAAACAGTACAGATATTGCTCTGCCATTCGGGTTACACAATAATAGCCTATGGCATCCATGGTGCAGATGCCCCCCCGGCACCGGCAAGACCCATATTATTGCTGTTATCGCCAGATTATCAACTTCTTGATTTTCTAAATGTAGTGGAACAAAATCCTATAATCGGTCAAGATGCTATATTTAATTATAAAACAATATAAGAAGATAAATCCATATAAAAGGATAGGTTTGTAATTGGAGACCTTGACTGAATAGATCCAAAACATCTCTTTCGAATATTAAATATTTTCTCTGCACATACCTATAATATCAGTGGCGTCAATGAATGGAAGAATATCGATATTATCAAGGTGGTCATCAACACAGTAGATAGATTGCTCGGTCGCAAGGGAGGCGAAGAATTGGATTTGATTACCTATGTAACCGATAAAGCAGGTCATGATCTCCGCTATGCCATTTACTCATGTAAGCTACAGGCTGAACTCGGATGGGAACCAAGTTTGCAGTTCGAAGAAGGTATCGAAAAAAACGGTGAAGAGGTACCTCGAAAATCAAGAGTGGATGGATCATATTACTTCTGGCGAGTATGAGAAGTATTATGAGAATATGTATAAGAATAGATAAGACAAAAAGGTATAAGCAGGTACACAGGTGGAACGGAAGTTTATGGTTCGATACCATTACCTGCTACAAAGTATCTTCCGCTTAACGATAAAGAGTAACAGTGATAATTTCCGTCAGAGTGCTATCCAGGGCATCATGAAGCGTGTGAAGGCCAAAGGTGCTAGTTATCATCTATGAGCCAACACTGGAGGATGGATCTTTATTCTTTGGCAGTAAGGTGGTGAATAACTTAGAAGAGTTTAAGGCACAAAGTAATGCTATTATCGCTAACCGATATGATGCTTGCTTGGATGATACAAAAGAAAAGGTGTATACCAGGGACTTGTTTCATGAAAACTAGAAAAGTTATGACGGCACTATGATGTCATTGGTCTGCCTGTATAGGAGCAACCAGATTTCTTTCGAGCAGTTCTCGAAACTCTCTGAGTCTGAAATTCTGAATATTATAGAGAAGTCTAAAGACCTTCCTATCAGCAAGGAATGCTTATTTGCTCTTATGGAATTATTCTAAGTCTAATTAAGATAGGCTGTCGTAAACTACAAAAGATGACAAGCCAAGGGTAATGAATCTTGCATTATGCTTGCTATTTAATACTATTTTGTCCGCTAAAACTTTTTGAACCGTAGAAAAAAAAGGTCGGTATCCTCGTTTGGATTCCGACCTTTTTTTGTATTCGCCCGACATGGGCATAATCTAATGGAGGAAGTCCTGAGTGCGATCTGATAGCGACAGGGAAGGACTGAATCCATTAGATTATGCTCTTAATCGGGGAGGTCTCACGGACGTGGTAGCGACCGAATATAACTCAAAGACGTGGAGTAACACTTTTTGATTGAGGGGGGCTTATTTTTTCAAAAAAAGTCCGCAATACCTGTTTATCGGCATTGCGAACAATATGATTTATCGCTTTTCAGATTTTAGCGGACAGCAATAATTATAATACGCTTTTCTGGTCATTGTATTACGCTTGTTCGTATCTATTTAAATAATCACGTAATCTCATAGCCTGTTGCTGAGTAATATTTACAAAACTAACATATTGCTTTAAGGTATTTACACCATCTTCGTCTATAATACGCCCAATTGATACATTTAGCAAAATAGAAGGTAACGATGTAACACCCTCCATATCAATAGATAGCTTATCATTTTTTTGGATAGCTTCTTTAATAGAACTATAGAGAACTTCACCTGCAGCAGGAAGATTCTGCCTAGATTCTAAAATATCAATCATTTTTATCATACACATAAGCACTTTTTTTACCAATCAAATTCTTCTATTATCACTTCATCCTCAGATTTACTCAAATCTACTTCGAAGTAAATCAAAGTTCCAGGATAATTAATGTCGGTATCATAAAACTGAATACCGGTATTTTCTTCTTTTAGCAATGAAGCCATACCACTAAATATTCTAGCGGTATCTGCTCCATTCAAAATATTAGCTAAACCAAATCCCCTATTTCTTAGTGTTGAGCCAACCGTAAATTTATCTTTAACGGCTATCTTTAAGGCTTCTTTATCATTTTTGATAGAAGGTAAGAATGATCTAACTGATTTTGTAATGCCAATTCCGAAATCGGAAATGGCCACATGCAGTTTATTGTCTTCTTCAATATACTTTATGATTGAAAATGCATTATTACCAGCTTTAGCATGATCAAAGACATTATAAAAAGCCTCTGTCATTATTGTACTTATAAAACTTAAATCCTTCTTTTTGAAGTATGTATTTCTAAAGTAATCTTCTACTTTTTTTGCATAAAGATCCATCTCATTTTCTACAATTCTCCATAGATTAAAAATATCTTTAGAAGTCTTAGCTTCTACGTGATTTTTTCCACCTTTCCAATACTCAGAGAAATTAAGGTCCTTGTAAATATATTCATAAACAGGAAGGTTTTGAGCTTTATTAATATAAGTCAAATACCCGTTAGTCGATAAATAATGTATGAGATTTGCTAATGTTACAAGATGAAAAGGTAAAATGTTTTCAACATTAATAGAATTAGCAAAAAAGAATGTTACTTTTGTACCATTACCATTTTTGCTTAACTGTCCATAATAAGTACAGATTTCATGACGCCAATAGCTTTCATCTGTATTATTAAATTCTATTTTTATTTCTTTTGACATTCTATAACCTATAGATATAAAATATAGTTTGCAAATTTAATGCTATTTTTTTAATTTAAGTCATTAATAATCTTGTTTTTTAACTCATATATCAAAATTGAGACATTTTTATATGACCATTCTTGCAAAGCACTATTACTCCATCTTAATAAAGCCCTTAAAGTCTTCGGCAGCAGCGATAGCTCTATCTTGAGCCTGCAGACCGAGATATTTCCTGAAATTCCTTTCGGAGCTATGGCCCGTTACGGTCATAATCGAACTAATCGGAATACCTGCTGTGTAAGAATTTGTCGCAAAACTCCTTCGGGCGGTATGCGATGATAACATATCACAAAATCGTATTGGTGTTTTTTTAGAAGTCTTCGTACAGGGCTGATGATCAAAATGCGGATACCAGGTCCAGCCCATTATTTCGCCTAGTTTCCGCAGATTTTTATTGAAAGTTATTTTACTTGTTTGAGGTAAACTGCCACCATATTTATCCAATATCGCCTTCACTCGCATATCAAGAGGTATATAGACGATAGTTCCTGTTTTCACTTGTCTGAGCTTGATAAAATTATGCCCATTCAGATTAAATATCATATCACGGCTGATGCGCATAAAGTCGGATATACGTTGACCTGTCAAGCACCCTACAATGAAGACATCCCGAGTTTGCTCTAAACTTGTATGACTCCGTTCGCTCGAAGAGTCAATAGAATTTAAGTCTACCATTCGAAGATTTTCTATCTGTTCCGGAGTCAGAAAGATTTTATCCACCTCCTCTTGAGCCGGGATAAAATCAGGATGTTGCCAATCTATCTTTTTCGTTTTCTTATCGAAATAAGCTGATTTCATGATGACATGAAGTGAAGCCATTCTCGTGCTAATCGTGTTAGGCTTAAGACCTCTATCCTGGAGATATTTCACAAAGTTGCGTTGAAAAGTCATATCTACCTGTTCTATCGTAACTTTATGATGAAAGAGGTGTTGATAATCGTACAGACACTTTAATGTGGCCTGCATATTATCGATATACCCCTGAGATACAGGTACGGCCCGATGTCGCTTAAGTCGCTTACCCGATTTCAAATCAGCAATATACTCTTGCATATACTGCATGAGCAAGGTTTGCTTACGATAATGTATACCCAGGCTTTTCGCCTTCTCTTCACCAAGGATAGAAATCTTAATTTCTTGTATCTTGTTAGCAGCCGTATTTGCATCGAAATGCTGTTCTAATTCTATTTTTATCAGAGAGAGAATCGTCGAGAACTGGCCATAAGTGATGCCGATACTAGACATAAAAGCCGAGGAAGAATAGTTGAGTTGTCGAATATTCTCCCATTCAGTAACCTTAATCTTGAAACCTAAAGCATATTTCCGGTTAACTCCAGGCTCTCGTACATGTGCGTAAATGCTACCACAGTCTTCAAATCCACGCTTTTGCGATTTAACAAAGATATAGTCCAAATCCAGATTTTATTTAGAAATAGTTGAATGTGGTGAAAAGTTATGTTTTTCATCTACTATTAGTGCAAATATAACAAAAAAATCCGAATAGGAAGTATTCCTTAGGCTATCTAAAATAATTATTTAGCAGGCTTCATCTATTACTGGCTATATCTAAGCAGCTATGTTCTATGATAAATGTAGACAAATCTTTTCTAGGTGCAATATATTTATCAAATGCTTCTTGCGCATAAGGAGCTATCCAACTCTGGCTGCCATCGGGCGGATTAATGCCGCAGTCTATACTATCTTCTAAATCTCTAATCGTTAATTGGGATTGACGATAACAGCAAATACGGGTCAGGCATATCCCTGACCCGTATTTTATTTTACCCATTATTGTAAAAAAATTTCTTCAGAACTACTTCGTCTGCAGTATATGGATTTTGAATTAGATATTCAATAGTCTCACGAAGAATCGTCATTTCCTTAGCATCTCTCAACTTTTTAAATAGTTTAGTAAGATCCTTATTATTTAAAGAATCCTTATGCTTTGTAATCTTCATCAATCCTTCTTGTGTATCAGGAAATCCTTCTCCTTTTAAATCAAAGCCAATTTGCTCAGCACAATGAAGAATAAAATTCTCCATAATATTATTTATTTTAAGAAAATAATGAGGTTTATCTGGATATTTGCACAGCGTTAATTCCTCCGATTGAGCGATAATCTGGCTTTTCTGTGCATAGGTCGGCTGGCGTTTAAATTTATCTGCATCTATAATACCTACAGCAAAGTTATCAGAAAATTTAACCATCATCTCTTTGGCGACTTGTGAGCATGTAGATTGATGATTCACACCTTCAACCCGTAATAAGGTTTGTATGAGATTTGTGTCAACGTAGCATTCTGGGATGATGTTAGTATAATTCCTAGCCATTATGTTATTAGAATTTATTTAAGTTTTCAATATTAAAGAATGCATCAACACCATCATCGTATATGGCCTGTAAATCATCCTCTGTAGCAGTACAAACCTCTGCATATTTGCCTTTTTCCAATGTAAAGAAAAGGGCGAACTCATCGATGTTTCTTTCTAGAAAATGATTCAATACATATGGACTGTGTGTGGCAATCATCAAAGAATTACTACGGCCATTCAAAGTCTTTTCAATCAACCAATCTGACACTTGTGCTTGAGTTGGTGGAAATAAATTATTTTCAGGTTCCTCTAAATATACAACATTATGGTCTGTAAGCAGGTAATGGCCATAAATATCATCAAATTCATTTGCTGTCTTCTTGTCATCAAATTTTAATAAGTTACCAGCAACAACCTTGTTATATGGTAATCTGACTGTAATCTTAGACTTTTCACTCTCATCTGTAAATGAGGTTTCTCGTCCTATTGTACGTCCTTTCTCTTTAAATAATTTTTTATAAATGTTTTTAAGGAGATCAACATCTTCCCAATCGCCAGCTATACGTTTTGCTTTTTCAGATTCATATTGAGTAGTATATTCATAATTAAGCAAAACGAAAAGAGGAATAAGCGACTGAAGACCACTTGAAGTATTAGTAAAATCCATAGGCAACCCTTCTTTACCAACTATTACCTCATCTTTCTTCTTATCAGGATTAAAACGATAAGAAACGCTTAAATTAAGAATTTGAAGATCTGCAATGGAACTTTTGCGTGCATTCTCCCAATCTGTCATAAAATTACGGATATTATTACGTTCCATACTTACTTCAAACCAATTAGGAATTGCACCTACAAGGTTGCGTTCGGAAGGAATGTAACTAATCTTTGGGCGACGATATTCCCATTGTTTTTTACCCCATGAAAAATCAAATTTATTAGAATTAAAATCATATGAAAACTTCATAAACTCCGATTCATACGAAATGTAGGCATCCTTACGAAGATATCCTTGCATTTTATGAAAAACTATCAAGTCATTTACGAAATGATCGTCAGAAGAGAAATAAGAAGAAGACTGGGTAAGTTCTATTCGCTTTTCAACCCATGAACAGTAACTCGCAATCTTCAGAAGAGTACTTTTTCCCTGAGACTGTGGACCAATAATTACATTAATGCGCTTTAAATGTACATCTGCATTAGATAATGGACCTATATTTTTAATTAAAAGATGAATCATTGGGATAATTGTTTTGTTTATGCAAAGATAGCAAAAAAAGTACTAAGTTAGTCGCTATTATATTAAAAATGATACATAACTAGCTTAAGCACCCAAGAAACTTCATACAAACTATAAAAGTATGGTGCAAATCTACCATAAAGTAATAAAACTTATCTTGATAACTAATCATGAGGTCATATCCTTGTACAGCAAAATCATAAAACGAGGTTTCCTCCTTGTCTGTCTTGTATCCATGATGAGCATCTCCATTATACTTATATTCAGGAGGATACACGCCATTGTAGCGATTTCCGTAAATGTCGGTCATAAAAAGCAAAGGCCATCTGAAAAATCAGACGACCTCGTAACTCTTTCAACATCTTGGTTGATGAGCGAAACAAAGGAATATCTCCAAAATACCCACTTACCGCCAGGTAAAATCCAAAATTACTCGGCGGTAAGTGGGTATTTTTGATTAAACCTTCCCCCTCCTCAAATAAAAGCCCACTAAAAATTAACACTTTTCCGCCTAAAATCGCCCTTTTTTCTTTTGAAAGTGTTAATATAAGACTTCTATTTTTATTAGCCCCCCTGAACATTCTGGTCTCTTTATCTTTGCACAAAATTTGATTAAACATTGTTTTTAATATGAAAACAGAAACGATTTTGATGAGCCGCGAAGATCTCCAGGAGATGATGTGCGGCATAGTGAAGAATGGGTTCATAGCAGTGAAAATGAGGTTGCATCTTGCCAGTTTCCAGGGCATGTCTATGGTGATCGATAAAATAATGGTCCAATTCGTGAGCTAAGGTAAAACGCGCCTTAGAACTATTCTCCCGATTACCTCGTGCAATGTTTATATGAATAAAGAATTGATCTTGGTCTGGCTCATACCAGGTCATACCGTCAAAAGTGTTCCGTCCATAGTCATCATAAATAACACGCAATCCCTCTTCTTCTGCTATTTTATTCAGAGGAAGAGGGATTGTATACTGAGAGGCTATGACATCAACAATACTATGAATAGAGTTAATCTTCATCATCCTTTGGTTTATGTTGCTTTTTCATCTTATCTAAGATATCTTTCGGCAACTTACTATAATTACGTGCAGCCATTGAATAATGAGAATCATCTTCAGCAACCATAGTACTCATTTCATCAGAATATCCGATATCATAACTAAAGTCAGATTCAATACGGCATGTTCCATTAATAATAGAATCTACATCGACATGCCTATTCTCTAAATGAGACTTGTAGTCTTCATACATCTGGTTGAAGAACATTAACTCATCTTCACACCGTGGTGGAAGATAACCTGTAGAGCACAGCATTACTTCCAATTCTTCGATAGACAGATCTTTCATGCTTCTAATAATGTTAAATCGTTAAGAGCTTCGCACGCTTCTTTCTTATATACCCTAACCGTTACCTGTGTGATTCCAAGGCGTTTACGTAATTTCCCAAGTACTTTACGAGGTAGTTTTTTGCCACAAATATGGTAAGCCTTGTAAGTAAGGTATATAATGCGATGTTTCTCATCAAGAATCGATAATTTATTTTCTAATGCCTGGACAAGTTCTAGCTTTCTATGAGGATCATAGTCTGAAATATGATAATCGATAAAATCGCTAGCATTCTCGATTACTGACAAATCCTCCTCTTTCGTTATATGTGCACATACACCTTTTCTAGAATAATCATACATCTGAGACACTGCGATTCTAATCAGCCAATTAATGATAGCATTTTCTTCATTTTTACAATGCGACTTTCTCATCTCGAAAGTCGGATAATTCCAAACCTTATTAAAGGCGCACAGGATTGCTTCAAATGCAACATTCTCATCATAACCATTCTTGCTGGCAATTATTTCAACCGGTTTAAATAGTTTCTTCTCAAAATATGAAGTAAATAGACTTAGAGCATTTTCAGCTTCGTTTCGGTCCTTATCCTTATTTGCAATGAGTTGCAGGAGATGAACACCATCAAAGGCATTTCCTATATTTGTTTCCATTTTCTTGGTTTAACTAACGGTTTTGGTATATAGGTGAACATTCAATAAAGGATGTTCATTAAATTTTTAAGAGATGATTACAAGAGTAAAAAATGTAAACGGTTCCAGCCGTTTTGCGAATCCTGTAGGATATGATTCCTGGCTGGACTACTGGGAAGACAAGAGCGGCAAGACCGCAAAGAGATGTTCAGCAACAGACTGTCATTTACTTGGCAGAAGCAACCTTGTCGGTGCTCATGTGCAAAAGGTAAATAGCTATGACAACAACTGGTACATTGTACCTCTTTGTCGTGGCTGCAACAACCGAACAGATGAGTTTTATGTTGAAGAGACTTTGGTACCAATACCAAGTAATCTCTAGTAACTAACAATTTAAAAGCAGAAAGGAGGTGTTTAAGATGGCCCAGACAGAAGAAGGAAAGAAGAAAGTGTATGTTCACGAGCATACCAAAGAAGATGGTACAAAGGTGAGAACCCACTACAGGTCAACGCCCAATACCAGCACAGGCAAAAAATAATTGCCACTTTAAACTAGGATGTGCCTCAAGGATTAAATTCCTTGGGGCTTTTTCGGTATGTGAGACTGCTAAAAATGCACAAAAGGTGCGTGCATATCCTGCACACACCTTGTAACCAAACACCAAGCGATGTTCAGCGAGAGGATTGATAATGGTAAGTATAGAAGTATCTACCTTATCTTCCTTTATACATATTTTCGTAGTCATCTTACCTACTACCATGATTTATTATAACCTGCTAAAGCATTTTCTAATCTTCATTAATCAATATATGGAGCCCACTGTATTTCAAGCATATTATCCGAGATACGAATATCTTCTGCATCACATCGGGGTAACAGATCAAGAAATCGACAACCTGGTTCTGATGGCCTCGTTACAAGAACTAACTTACATCTTGTCTCATTTCAATAAACTGTTTTGGAAATTCAGGAGTAGACAGGGGCCAGAAACGACTTCCGATACCACCTGCCATAATTACGATATGATTCATATCTATATATCTTCGATTTAAAGATTCAATGTTTTCTTAATTGCCTCAATACGTTCGCCAGCTACCTTCATACAGCGTTCGTAATCAGCAGCACCTGTAAAGCTACTATCCTTAATTTCAAGATAGAACTTAATCTTTGGTTCAGTACCTGAAGGACGAACACTAACCTTAGTACCGTCTTCACAGAACCACTGGAGTACATTACTGGTTTCTGGCATTTCTAGTTTTTCAACAGTTCCATCTGCATGAGTAGCTTCCAAACTCAAGAAGTCCTTGCTTAATACAACAGGACTACCTGCCAGTTCCTTAGGAGGGTTAGCACGGAAATCTGTCATCATCTGCTTGATTTCATCAGCACCGCTCTTACCAGGTCGAACCACATTGACCAATACTTCACGTGAGAAACCATACTCAGCATATATGTTCATCAACAGATCGTAAAGAGTCATGCCATTATCCTTAGCCCAAGCTGCAATTTCACAGATTAAGCAAATAGAAGCAGGAGAGTCCTTATCACGAACTTTGTCGAATGGTAAGAAACCGAAACTTTCTTCACCACCGCCGATGTACTTTTTGACACCTTCGCTGAGAGCAATTTCACGGGCAATCCATTTGAAACCGGTGTAGCAGTCACGAAGTTCAATCTCATTCTTATCAGCAATCTTCTTGATAACTTCAGTGGTAACAATAGTTTTTACCAAGAATTCATTACCCTTCAGCTGATTGAGTTTCTTTTTGTTAGAAATGATATACCAAAAGAACATCATACTGGTCTGGTTACCATTCAAGATTTCCCATTCGTCCTTGGCATTACGACAAACGATAGCCAATCGGTCGGCATCTGGATCAGAAGCAATAACGAGGTCAGCATTCAACTTGGTACCCAATTTCATACCGAGTGTCATAGCCTCTGAGTTCTCCGGATTAGGCGAAACGACAGTAGGGAAGTTACCATCTATCACCATCTGTTCTGGTACGACATGGATATTCTGGAAGCCCCATGAACGAAGAGCCTCTGGAATAATCACACGACCAGTACCATGAAGCGGGGTATAAACGATATTGAGATCCTTATGGCGATTGATCACTTCCTGGTCTACCATAGCCTCTTTGACAGCCTGAAGATAATCCCAGTCCATTTCACCACCTATGATTTCTATTAAGTCCTTGTTGCCTTCAAACTTGACTTCTGAGATATTAACCTTATTAACTTCTTCGATAATACCCTTGTCATGTGGAGCCAATACCTGTGCACCATCACTCCAATAAGCTTTATAACCATTATATTCTTTAGGATTATGAGATGCTGTGACATTCACACCAGCTACACAATGCAACTGACGAATGGCAAAAGAAATCTCAGGAGTAGGACGAAGGCTCTCAAAAAGATAAACCTTGATACCATTAGCAGAGAAGATATTAGCAACCGTCTCTGCGAATTGTCGACCATTGTTACGGCAATCGTGACCTACAACAACAGCGAGATCATTGCGATTAGGAAATGCCTTGTTAATATAATTAGCAAACCCCTGAGTAGCCATACCAACAACATATATATTCATACGGTTGGTACCAGCACCCATAATACCACGAAGACCACCTGTACCGAATTCGAGATTACGGTAGAAGGCATCTATCAATTCTGATTTATCTTCATTATCCAGCATAGCCTGAACTTCTTGACGAGTCTTATCGTCAAACGCAGGAGCCAACCATGCTTTTGCACTAGCTTCACACTGAGCTATTAATTGTTCGTTAGTATTCATAAATATATTTTAGTCGATTGTACTTCTATACCATTGGTATAATTTCTCTACTCCGTCTTCGATTTCGACTTTGTGAGTCCATCCGAGTGAATGAAGTTTGCTCACATCAATGAGTTTACGTGGGGTTCCATTTGGTTTGGTAGCATCCCAGCAGAGTTCGCCTTCAAAGCCTACGGTCTTAACGACTAATTCTGCCAATTCTTTGATATGCAATTCTTTGCCTGTACCTACATTGATATGACAGTTACGAATCTCACCAAGCGATGGGATAGCTCCACCACGACCTTCTGAATTGTTGCGGTCTACAGCTCCATCGGTCTTCACACCATAGTGCACGGATGAGTATTTCTCGATGCCAATAATATCCTTGAAATCGACATTCAAGAGTACATGAACGGAGGCATCGGCCATATCTTCTGACCAAAGGAACTCACGCAATGGACTACCGTCGCCCCAAAGGGTTACCTTATTATTCTCGATACCATAGAAAGCCAAAGCCTGAAGGATACGCTCCTTAGGTTCGTTGCCATCCACATTTTTCTCGCCGATAGCCTCAGCAAGTTTAGAAGGAGGATTAATAGGGCGCTTGTTCATATCTTTCTGGATAGCATCCCAATTATCATCGTGAATCAACTTAGCGAGATAAATCTTACGCATCATCGCAGGCAATACATGACTGTTCTCGAGATGGAAGTTATCATTCGGACCATAAAGGTTGGTTGGCATCACAGCGATATAATTGGTACCGTACTGCAGATTATAGCTTTCGCACATCTTCAGTCCGGCTATCTTGGCAATCGCATATTCCTCATTCGTATATTCCAATGGAGAAGTAAGCAGACAATCTTCTTTCATTGGCTGTGGAGCATTCTTCGGATAGATACAGGTACTACCGAGGAAAAGCAACTTCTTTACGCCATGAAGATACGCCTGTTCGATAACATTGCACTGCATCTTCATATTCTGCATGATGAAGTCAGCGCGATAGAGCGAATTCGCCATAATACCACCTACAAAGGCTGCAGCCAAAACTACCGCATCAGGTCTTTCTTCATCAAAGAATTTAGTAACAGCAGCCTGATTAGTCAAATCCAATTCTTTATGAGATTTACCAATCAAATTGTTATAACCTCTAGCCTTGAGGTTATTCCAAATAGCGGAGCCCACAAGTCCGTGGTGTCCCGCTACAAATATTTTAGAATTCTTATCTAAACTCATAATCTTTAAATATCAACCATATCCCTGTAATAATAGTGTTGACAGGAATATAGCAGGATTGTACATCCTCCCTGCAGGGAGGAACGAGGTGGGTCTTACTTAACGATACCTTTTTCAAGGTATTCAGCAAGGTTCATACGTACCTTTGCAGCTGCACCTTCTGAAGCAACTTTAGCCATATCATGGTCAACCATTATTTTAACCAATTCTTCAAAAGATGTAGTATTAGGATTCCAACCAAGTTTTGCTTTGGCCTTTGTAGGATCACCCCACAAGTTAACAACATCAGTTGGACGATAGAAGTCTTTAGATACCTCAACGAGTACCTTACCCTTCAATTCTTCTGGACCTTCGGCGCAGATACCCTTTTCATTTTCGTTCTTGCCTTCCCACTTTAAGGTAATACCTGCAGCCTGGAATGCAGCCTGAGCAAATTCACGAACAGTATGCTGCACACCTGTAGCAATAACGAAATCTTCAGGTTTGTCATTCTGAAGTATCAACCACATGCACTCTACATAATCCTTGGCATATCCCCAATCGCGGAGAGAATCAAGGTTACCTAAGTAAAGCTTATCCTGCAAGCCTTGAGCAATACGAGCAGCAGCCAACGTAATCTTACGAGTTACGAAAGTCTCGCCACGGCGCTCTGACTCGTGATTAAAGAGAATACCTGAACAGCAGAACATATTGTATGCCTCACGATACTCCTTCACAATCCAGAAACCATACAACTTCGCTACAGCATAAGGACTGTATGGGTGGAAAGGTGTATTCTCATTCTGTGGAACCTCCTCCACCTTACCATAAAGCTCTGAAGTAGAAGCCTGATAGATACGGCATGTCTGCTCCAGATGATTGGCACGAACAGCCTCGAGGACACGGAGTACACCTGTTGCGTCAACATCTGCTGTAAATTCTGGGCTATCAAAAGAAACCTGTACGTGGCTCTGTGCCGCCAAGTTATAGATTTCTGTAGGGCGAACCATATCTACAATCTTCACCAATGACATAGAATCCCCCAAGTCACCAAAATGAAGGTGAAAATGTGGATGACCTTCAAGATGTGCGATACGTTCACGGTAATCAACTGATGAACGACGGATAATACCGTGTACATCGTAACCTTTCTCTAATAATAACTCTGACAGGTAAGAACCATCCTGACCTGTAATACCCGTGATTAGGGCAACTTTTCTTTTGTTAGTCATAATATATTAATTATATATCTTATTTATGTACTAATTTAACTATATTATATTTCCATCGCCAAATAGCGTGATAAAACCGAAACCACGGCTCCCACAGGCATTCACTCGGGTAATAGACCACCATGCGGGCATCACGCACCAGCCGTTGGAGGTTCGCTCCCAGCTTCGATCGGGAGGTACCGCTGAGCAAGCGCTCGTCATACTTTCCGAAGTTGCCATTGTTATTTGGCGAATGGATCTTTGTAAACACCTAACAGTTGTTTCCCGAAATACCAGAAGAACTGCATATCATCCACGAAATATCGCTTGAAGAGGCGCTTTGGCTCCTTCATGCAACGATACAACCATTCCATGCCGATTTTCTGCCAAATCTTAGGCGCACGTTTCAATGTTCCAGCTTCGAAGTCAATGGTAGCACCCAGAGCCATGAATACCTTTACTCCAGGCATCTTATCACGATACTTCATAATCCACTTCTCCTGCTTAGGCGCACCCACACCAACGAGCAGAACATTTGCACCACTCTTGTTCACGATGCGAACCAGCTCCTCACATTCATCCTCATGATTCTCGAAGCCAAAGGAAGGAGAATGAGCACCAACCACCATCTGGCGCCCCACCTTCTCATTGATACGTTCCATAGCCTTGGCAGCAATACCCTCCTTAGCACCAAGCAGGAAAATTTTGCAGTCAGCATCATCCTTATGATACATATAATAAGAAGTAAAGAAGCTGGAACCCGGAATCGCTTCCTTGATTGGGGTCTTCAACAACTTGCCGAACAGGTAGAGGATCTTACTGTCACATACCACCCATTCCGACTTCTGATATACGTCATAAAACTCCTTGTCCTTCTGAAGCTTAATCAAATGATCAAGATTAGGAGTAACAAGAACACCCTCCTTCAGGTTTTCCAAGAGTTCCAAACGAGTAATGTTCTGAATATCTATATTTAATACTTTTACAGTTTCCATTGTTTTTTCAAAATATCATCATACAAAATCTTTGTTTGATTATCAATCACTACACAAATCAGAAAGGCAATTCTTCATTTTGATCACCATATACAACTCCCTTCGAAAAGTTGTCATGCCTAACAGTTGTTTTTGGAAATGCAGGCTGACTTTTTATATCATCAATATTGAAGATCGCGTTTAAAGATATCGAATCATCATCAACTATAGAGACTATATCACGATAGTTATTCGAATTTAAATAAGAGCGTACACTATTGACAGGTCTATCGCACAAATTAATCATCTCATGATTTTGAATCAACACAACCCCATCAAAATATTCTAAGACACAGCCTTTACAAACGAAACAACTCGAAAGAGGCTTACCAGCAAATTTTTTCTGTTCTCCAAACGGCTTAACCCTTTGCGAGATATAGAAAGGCTCATCAATCTTTCCTTCTTTAATTTTAGCATTTACTATACTTCCATCATTCATCACGAAGAAACTTTTATCCGAGCTATTAAAACTATACATTATGTCTGATTTATCAATTTTTGTCCTTGAGAATAAATCTTCCATCCCGTACACAGCCTTTGCGAATTGGCTGATTACTTTTTTCTCCCTTATCTTTGTTGTAGTATAGAAGTTTTTATTATCATTTTTCACTCTATCTACACATTCATTATATATGTAATCAAAATTGCTAGCATTATTATAATTTACTACATCAGATGTCATCCATCCTGTACGCAAAGAACGTTTTGCATATGACTTTCCTTCATCAATTCTAAAATTAGTATCGAAATCTAAGACCTCTCCTTTTAACAAGCCATCCCAATCAGCCGAAACGACAACAGTACTATTTCTGGCATTCAACCCAATAACTTTACCATCAAAACATTTGGAAAAAAGAGAAGGATTAATTTGATAGCTACCATCCATATTCAGTTTTGACTCGAACAGCCCATTCTGACATCCAAGAAATAGTCTTCCACCATAAGCACGCAAATCCAAAGGCATTGATTGACATTCATCTATCGTGTTGCAATTTTCCTCTATATCAGAAAAATTGAGTTCAAAATCGATTTCTTCCGAAGCCTTTTGCCACACTTGCCTAAAAGACTCTTTTATCTCTTCTATTCCAAATAGGATTCTCGCAGCTTCGCTTTTAGAATATTCATTATGAAGGAAAACAAGCTCTATCAAATTTGCATATTTTGGATACTGCGCTTTCAGACAATTTATAATCTGGCGATAAGACACATTGACCACCCTACCATCATTCAGTACAATAAACAGATAACCACCATACAGATAGCAATCCAATGCGTTAACCTTTATAGAAAAATGAATAATCGGATTCATAGTTTATGCTTTAATAATTTACGACATACAGATATATCTATAACACCAATACTAAACCAATGATTAATTAATTTGTCTCCCAAATTCGTACTATCAGTAGGATAACCATGCCAAGATTCATCTTCATTTCGTGGCTGAGGGAAAAATGCTAACCGTTCCCCTGATTTTCCCAATATGCATCCATTTTCTTTAATAGCATAAAGACCTTTATTGTCGTCATTAACCCATCTTAAATTCCTAATAAGTGGTTCATCTCTCAATACCCTTTCATCGTGTTCATCTGCCAAATTAAAAATATCATATTCAAATTTAGCATTTGCTATCCAACGAGTCTTGTCATTTAGCTTCTTAGCTTTATAGCTATGATAAGGAGCAGGCTGATAATAATGCCCCACTTTATTTGGCCCCAGTTTCATATTCATCCAATTTAAGCTTCAATTTATCCAGTTCTATCTTTCGATTTTTAAGACGTTCTTTCAATATATATAAAGTAAATGTAGTAAATCCCAAGATAAACATCAACGCAGAAATTATTAAGAAAAAGCCTTGCTTATAAACTTCTACATTTTCTACATTCTTCTCTTTCGAAGCAAGAACAATTTCCAGTACCGCGATAAAGCTTAAAAGAGACAGCATCATACTTATATAAAGATTTCGTTCACTCTTCCTCTTATGGACATCATTAGATGGAGTCTGTTTCGGCTCATCTTTCATAGTCATCAAAAGATTGCAATATTCATTCTTCTGGCTTGAGTTCAAAAACGAATTGCTCAAGATTTCAAGAACAAGAATACATACCAACTGCTTTATTCCAATGACGTCAGAAACCTTTACACCATATTTTACTGCTATAGCACTTCGCAATGCAGCTAAAATATCATTAGCAGGAATCGCCTTATCTATTACTATCGGGCGAACAGCATAAACCACCTCATTAGTTGCCAATCTAACTTTTTGCTCATATTCCTTATTCTCCTTTTTACTCAAAAAGAACTTAGTTATAAAGAACACAATAAGTGAACTTATAACACCTCCACCTATTCCAACAATCCAAGGATTTGAAATTAAATCATTCATATACATGATTATTTCAATACAAAAAGATAAAACGCCTTACTCTCCTACATTACATGCAGTACCATCGGTACATACAGTCTTCACATTCTTATCTTCCTCATCACCCACTTTTCCAATGGATAGACCACATAGCATGCTATCGACAACATCACAAACATTTCGTTCCATAGCCTATAAATAGATTACTATCAGGAATGCGGCTATCCAGCCAACAATACAGAGCTGTACAAATCTATCTTTCATCAGCACCTTTGTAGGGCTTCCACTCTTCACATCAACGATTGTTATCTGCAAATATCTTAGAATGCCAGTTAATACAAAGACTGTAGTCAGATAAATATACTGTGAACCAAATCTATCCGTCACCTCATCAGATACCGTATACATTACATAAGCCACCAAGGTAACAGCTGAAACGATGGTCAATGCCTGATTCATGAAATCAAGATTATAGCGATTAACATTCTTCCTAGGCAGTATCCCCGTTTCTTGATACAGCACAACATCATCTCTTCTTTTGGCAAAAGCCAAGAATAAGGCAAGTAAGAAAGTCATCAATACTATCCAATGAGAAAGAATGATATCATTGACAATACCTCCTAAAATAACACGAAGGACAAAACCAATTGCAATGATAAAAACATCTACTAAGGCTATTTGCTTAAGCTTTACACAATAGGCTATATTCATCAGATAATAGAAGCAAATAACACCAATCACCTGCATACTGGAATTTCCAAGAGTCCAAAACGCAAGATTTAAAGAAAGAAATAGCATCAATGCCATTAATCCATAAGCTTGAGGAATACTAACAGCCCCAGAAGCTATAGGACGTTTACATTTCTTAGGATGCTTTCTATCAGCGGCTACATCATATATATCATTAAAGCAATATATACTACTAGCCGCAAAGCTATAACAGAAAAATGCTATAACTGCATTTATCAACATCTGAACATTTGTCAAGTCCCCATGAAAAAACAAAGGCAAAAAGATAAATGTATTCTTTACCCATTGTTGAGGACGAAGAAGCTATATTAAGTTTTTCATTTCAGAACTCCTTTTTAGTCAAAAATAAAAGTTTTTTGTCTTTAAATGACATTAGCCCTATAGTTGCATATAGAATCATAATTGGCACATAAGAATAATGGTATCTCATTCCTCCATATAAAATACAATGCATTCCACAAGCTAAAATAATAGGCAGAATAAATACTCCCCAATATCCCCATAATTTTTTTCGAAGTTTCCATAAACCAATTAACATTAAGAAGAATGTTATATAATAGAAAAGAGAAAAGCCTACTATTCTAAAAGCTCGTTTACATAGCTCCAATTTTGAATATAATGATGTATTTGAGGTTGCTAAATTATTTAAAGGTAAATCCATATAATTATCTCCCCACCAAAGTCGAGCCATCTTAATTGGTACATAGGATACATATTTAACAGGATGCTGAGCTATCCATTGTATTGCATGTGATTGCCAAATAGAATCTTTTTGGTAAACATTGGTGTTTTTTTCAATATATCCAATATCCCCTTTTTTAAAGACTTCATCATTTACAGTACCATTCATATGATCGGATTTCGTAAAGTTCATCCCAGGATACTTCTCCGCGGGCAATAACAGGGTGATTGGTAACCACGATAGCAAGATAACCACTCTCATTAATTTTCTTGATAGCCTCTGCTGTGCCTTCTATGAGCTCAAAATCATTGATGTCGCGTAGGAAGCCAACATATGTGTTGATGGTCCCATCACGGTCAAGGAAGATTGCACGCTGCTTATTGTGCAAGTTCTTGGCCTGTACCGTACCTGATTTATAATCAGCTTCTACTTGATGGAATCGTTCCGGGGTGCCCATAGCTTATCTGTAATACTCTATTTTACTCATAATATACTCTCCACTTCTTTTAATTCCTCCGGTGTATCTATCTCATAGATATCCTTTATTTCCTTCACATGTATATCTAATTCAGGATAAATATCCAACACCATATTATCCCAATAGAGATTGGTGTAATCCTTATTGGCATACACTTCTTCCATGTGCTTGATGATTTTCTTGCAGTCATCAGCCTTCCAATACGAGATTCCACTCATCAGAAAGCCTTCACCTGCACCGATGTTTATCTTTATAAGTTTGTTGTTGCTATCTACCTCCAATCCCCATTCATTCTCGTATTTTTTCTTCTTGGCAAAATAGATGGATTGCGCAAGTTCCGACAATAGGACATTCTTATCCATATATACATCGCCTTCCATGACGTATGTATCATGAAATCTATCTCTAACGATATACAAGGAATTGATGTTGTTACAAGAATCGTATCTGTCGTTGAAAACTATATCCACTCCATACTTTTCTTTCAAGAAATCCAAGGCATCAGCCTTATATCCTGAAATCAGAGTAATATCATCTATACCTTTCTCTTTCAAGAATTGTATCTGACGTTCCACCATAGGGATACCATTTACCTCGACCAAACACTTTGGTCGGTCATTTGTCAAAGGGCGCAGGCGTGTTCCCATGCCTGCTGCCAATATTATAGCGTTCATATCTAAATATTATTTCCCGTTCAAATAATTCTTCACATCTTTAAAGAAACTCCAAACTATCAGTATCAAAAGAATACCCACTGGGAATGCAGCAATGATTGTCACAGACTGCAAACTGTAAAGCGTATTCTCGGCAAATAGCAATCCGATAGGGAACAAGATGAGCATAATACTCCATACCGCTCTAATTTTTCTGCTTGGCTCTTTATCAGCAGAGATTTTATTATAGCTATAAGAAGATGCCACATACGTAATACCATCCAATGTAGTACTGTAGAAAGCAATCATCGTGATAACCAATAGTATCAATGCTACCTCTGGTAAAGGTAATGTACCGAATATCTTCAAAATAGCTTGATACATCTCACCTCCATTTGATATATAGCCTGTAACATCAAGTCCATGCTTCAGCTGTTGAGCCAATCCATAGTTTCCTAAAATGATAAATGACATGTAAGTTCCAGCCAATCCCCAACCAAATGTACCAAAGACAAGGTTCTTGATAGTTCTTCCCTTACTGATAAGAGCTATAAAAAATGGAGTTGCAATACACCAAACCAACCAATATGCCCAGTAGTAAATAGTCCATGTCTGTGGGAAACTATTTTCACGCAAGGGATCCATATAAGTAGAGAGACCTACGAAGTTCTGAACCATGTTGCCTAAAGATTGGAATCCTGTTTCTATAATATATCTTGTTTCTCCGCCCAAGAACAAGAAATAAAACAAGATGGCAAAAAACATATATGAACAGAACGATGCCAATTTGGAAATACCATTCATACCCAACAATACTGTAATGGTATAGACTGCACATATCAAAAGCAGGATACCTATGGAAAGCGTAACGCTGGTTGAAATGCCAAACACAGATGCCAAGGCTGAAGCCAAAAGAGGGGTTGCCAAAGAGAATGTTGTTGCCGTTGCACAAACCATTGCGAAAACTGCAACTATATCTATTACCTTGCCCCAAGGACCATCCACTCTGGCACCAATCAAAGGACGCATCGCCTCTGAGAAACGTTGTCTCTCTCGTTTACGAACATGCATCATAAAAGCAAAGCAGATAGCAAGTACCACATAGAATCCCCACGCTAATGGTCCCCAATGGAACAACGGGAAGGTCGGTGCCCAAAGCTGCATCTCACCGAGTTCTGCCACATGAGGTTCTGCACCATACAAAGCCCACTCTATCAATGAATAAAACAAGATATCAGCAGCCATGGTTGAAGTGAATATCATCGTACCCCAAGCAAAGTTGCTATAAACAGGCTTATCGATGTTACCCAACTTAATCTGACCATATTTGTCCTTAAAACCAAATATAATGATAACAACACACATCCTAATCCTAGGATGACATAATTGATACCAATAGTATCACCAAAGAAACCACGCAGGGTATCAACAAATAATTTCGACTGAGAAGGAATCAACATAAATACCAACATCATAGCCAATACTATGACAAAAGGAATCAATGTTGTAATCCAATCAATTCTACCTTTCAAATTCTCTCTTTCCATCCAAAAAATCTATTTTCTTTAAGTTTTCTATTGCTCGCGTATATCTATCCATACCATAAGTACCGAAATCATCACCCTGTGCTTCCTTGATACAAGTCCATACTGCCCACAGATAATCCATCAATATCTGATATACCAATATTTTCTTTCTAGCATTCTCAGGTTCATTGCCATCGAAATAATGGCTTAGAAAATAATCCTTGCTTTCATCAGTAAAATTACTTTCCAAGAATAGGGCTGCAATATCCCACATAGGATCGTTCATCCCAGAATATTCCCAGTCTATCAGATAGATAGTTCCATCCTCAGCCTTCAAGAAATTCTCGGCTACGAGATCATTATGACAAGGCTTTACTGATACCCCCAATTGATTCAGGTAATCTTCTAGTTGAAAGACCTTTTTTCTTATGGGTTCATAGCCTTCATACATTTTACCGTCTGCTTTAACCAGCAAATGCTCATAGTTCAATATTTCCTTGAATACATTAAACTCATTACCAAAGCGAACATGAGAATGATGTAAGGTTCTGAAGATTTTGGCTATTTTCTTCATGTTTGATGGTCGCTGAATGGTCGCCCTATTCAATGTCTCTGCGTTCTTTACAAAGTCTGCTAGTTTGATACCCGTCTCAGAATTGAAGTATCTGATTGGAGGATTGATACCCATCTTGCAAGCTTGCAAGGAGTTTTGTTCCTCATTGCTACGCACCACCATACCTTCTGCACCAATGCCTGGTACACGAAGTACATATTCATTTATACCTTTAGTAACCTTAAAGTTCTTATTCGACATACCTCCAATCTGGCTTATCTTCACCTCATTCTCAATCTGTTCATTAGGGAAAATAACCTTTAGGTATGAAATCAAGTTTTCGTAATCAAACGGATTTTCCTTTCTGCGAAGTTTAGGATAGATATAGTTGCGAAGCTTATTGAAATCTTCTTCACAATCAACATCGCCCCATATCAAATTGGTAAACTTGATATAAGGTCTGTCCAAAACATCAGTAGAATCAAACAGCAAGTACTCATAGTTGAGATAAGGATTATTGCTGTTTTTCCACTTGTTCATCATTCTGTCAAAAGAGTGCTTGGAAATCTTAACAATACCCAATAACTCACCCTCGAAATTACATATTTGGTGACTGTCCTTGCTTATCTTGGTGATATATCCACTGCGAGTTTCGACAAAGGCCTCGTCTCCACTACCAGACTCTTCTGTAATGGCAAAGCAATTTTCGTTTTTTGTCTCAGAAAGTTCTTTCAGTACCTTATATTCATAGAATGTATCGCCCTCTACCAACAGGAAATCATCCTTGATATAAGGTGCTGCCATAGCAAGCGACCCCATTGAAGAAGTAAACTTAAAGTCTGGATTCAATACCAGACGTACTGTATCTGATGCGTATCGCTGATATAGCTGAACTTGCCATCCCACTATTAAGAGAATATTGTCATAGTTGAGAGCTGTCAAAGCCTCGATGGTTCTATCTATCAAACAAGAATTCTCGTAATAAGGTTTCAAAGGATAAGGTATTTCTGTATCCTTATCCTTCCTAGCCGATAAGATAACCGCTGTTTTCATTAAAGTCCGAAATAAAGTGACATCGTAAAGTATGATTTATTATTGTAAGGATTCAGTACATAACTGGCACTGACTGGTAGCTTGAAGTTACCAAACTTGAATGCCGTACTATACTTGGCATTGATATTAACAACATTGAATCCACTTTGATTGTTTGTATAAAAGCCCTTGTTCAAATTGGCTCCTACACATAAAGCGATATTATTGTCTTCCGTAAAGGAGTGGGTGTAACCAACCTCAGCATACGAAGAATACATCTGCTTTCCATCAGTATTCTTGTCCGCTCCAAAAATATAGGTAGATACCGTTACACACAAAGGAACCTTTGTTCCTGCCCATGTGGCGTATGCCTCAACCCAATGTCCTGTCTCGCGATTGCTCAACTTGAAATAATGGTCTTTTTCACCAACGGAAGAAGGATAATAGTAATCTGACACACCAACAGTAAACTCACTGGCAGTATAAGATACACCTAAATCAACTTCCTGATGACTACCATCAATGGCATAACCGCCCATAGCAAATGCATTGAATCCATGAGTATTATAGCCTATCATCGGAAATACCGTAGGGGCTGTTCCGTATTCAATACCACGCCACATATATTTTGTGGACAATTCTAAACTTGCAGAGAAAGGAGACTCCTTCAAGCTCTCCTCCGCATTTGCAGCCATCGCTGTTATCAACAATAGCATCAACAGTTTAACTCTGTTGAAAATCATTTAAATGAACTTTTTAGTTTTCAATTCCCTAAATGCTGCAATTAGCTTATCATAATCAGCAGTCGTCAGTGCTCCAATATGTCCAACACGGAAGATGGTGTCTTTCATGTCACCACCATTTGGGCAAACCCACATACCATACTCATCCTTAATCTTCAAGAAGATATCGTATGCAGAAGCTGTTGTTGGATGAAGCGGAGTAACTGCATTCGAAAGTGATTCAGAGACAATTTCAAAAGGCAATCCCTTTATTTTATCTCGGAAGTAAGTTGCCAAAGCACCGATTCTAGCAATTTCTCCCTCTACGCCACCATTTGCATCTATCTCTTTCAAACGAGCATTAATCTGACGAAGAATACCAACAGCTGGGGTCCAAGGAGTCTGACCACGCTCCATATTCTTCAATGCAATCTGCAGGTCAAAGTATTGACATACACACTTGGTGTTATTAACTCGACTAATTGCGTTTGGGGAAAGAACCATTACAGAAATACCAGGAGGACACGCTAAAGCTTTCTGGCTACCAGTAATCATAATATCAGCCCCCAAATCCTTCATATCAAAAGGATCAGCTAAGAATGTACTGATACAATCAACTATCAAGAACAGTTGGTTACGCTTACAGAAATCACTAATTAAATTCATATCATAATGAACACCAGTTGAAGTCTCATGCTTATTAACCAAGAATGCCGTATATCCTTGTCCCTCATATGGAGCAAGATGCTCAGCTTTTAAAGCCTTACCATGTTCTAGCTTGATTTCTGTATAAGGAACATGATGAAGTTCTAGCAATTCTACAAAACGCTGACCAAAACTACCACCATTCACTACCAAAGCCTTATCATTTGTTGTAAGGGTATTCATGATAGCTGTCTCCATCGCTCCAGAACCAGAAGAAGTCAAGAATACGACTTTAGAATCATCAGAAGCTTTTGCAAACTTTTTAATGAGTCTCTCGTTCTCAAACATAACATCAGAAAAATCCGATGTTCTAAAATAAGGTACTTGTTCTGCACCAATTGCTCGTACAGCATCACTAGACTGCACTGGGCCTACTGTAAAATTGATCATTATTATCTACGTTAAATTTCAAAGAAGTTTTTACGTTCATCAAACTGTTGCATGATCTGAGCCATGCATACGCTTTCTTTCCTTCGAAGTCTAGCTGAAGAGAAACGCTTATTAATGATGCAACTTATAAATTCCTGTATCTCATAACGAAGTCCATAGCCATCCCATTTATAGAAATACTTCTTATTCTCATTCTGATCTTCATATCGAAGTTCAAAATAATCCGTTTTCCACCAAGGAGCTGGTACATAGGCATATCCCTTCGTACCAGAGACCACGAGATTACCTTCTGTTTTCACACCAATGCCAACCTTAAAAGATGCAGTAGCATTAGGATAGCGCATGACACCATGCGTATATACATCTACATGGTTATTTATTCGACTAAATATGGTCAGGTCTTTATAGTTGATACCTAAGAGCTTGACTATAGGTAACAAAGGATAGCTACCCTCCTCATGCATAGCTCCACCACCTTGAGCTACATCAAACTCTCTACCTTTCTTATCCAAGAGTTGAGAGCAAGATGCCTCTATATCAACTATCTCACCTATCAAGCCAGACTTTATCATCACCATCAAATGATTAAATGCAGGGCAATGAGCCGTCTTGTTCGCTTCCATCAGTATAACATTCTTGTTTTCTGCCAACTGATAAAGTTCTTGTGCCTGTTCCTTGCTTAAGACTAATGGTGTTTCACAAAGAACATGCTTGCCAACCTCCAAGGATTTCTTGATATATTCATAATGACTAAGATGTGGAGTTGCTATATAGACAGCATCTACTGCATCGTACAACTTATTCAGATCAGCATAAGCCCAAATACTCTCATTATCCTTTGACATAGTTACAACTGCATCCTTATTTATATCATAAGCAGCGCAAACATTCACACCATTTACAAAGGAAGCCTCTGTAGGAAATCTTTTGGCAATTCTACCACAACCTATGATTCCGATGTTAACGATCTCTTGGCTCTCATTTCGGAGCATTGTAGATGAGATGCCTCGCGTTCTTGGCAGATAAACCACTTGACAGAATTCATTCAAGTAGTCAAACTTACCCTCCCAATCAGAGCCTATAGCAAAAATATCAACATCATATTTTTGTATGTCGTCAATCTTCTGCCCTACATAATCCTCTATGATGATTTTGTCAGCATAGCCTGTGGCTTTCACAGCCTTCACACGCTCCAAGACATTATTGCGAACATTTAATTTTCCTCTATCTCTATCAAAGCTATCATTGGTGACACCAACAATAAGGTAATCTCCCAATTCCTTAGCTCGACGTAAGAGATTTATATGACCTTGATGAAGAAGATCGTATGTTCCATATGTAATAACCGTTTTCATTTAATATTTTCCAAAGTTTAAGTTTATTATCATATGATCTTCTCTTTTTTCCATGGGTGGTAATTCCATATAATCATCACCATAACTTTTTCTTAGATATTCATGAACATTACCGGGAAGTTTTACTTTTAACCCCTCAAAATCACCTTCTGAGCACGGATAATAAACGGATCGATCAAAGACTTCTCTACTCCAAGAAAATTGTGTTAACCCAGAACTTGTTTTTTTGTGTCTAGAGAAGAATTTATCAAACCAATTACACCAAAATGTATGGCTCTTGAAAGATATCATAAATCCTAAAAACTTTCTGAAGTTCAGATATAAATGAGTAGATGCCTTCATCTTCATAAATTTTTCTATAAGAGGATTTGGATACTCATAATAAGTCTGAGAATTTATAATAAACTTTAATATCTCAGAAGCCTTTGCATCAATTTTTCTTATTATAGAATGACCTGCAAGATTATCCAAAATAAAGATATCAATATAGATGCCATGCAAATATGGAGTATTCAAATCATATATATCCGTCAGGTCAGTACCCTTTAAATATATTTTGGCAAAAGTCTGTTTGGGAGCATTCTCATTAGCATTAGGACCTTCTAATTCATATTTATCTCCCATCAAAGATTTAAAAATGCTCTTGAATTTATTCCAATCACTTCGAGACATATAAACATCTAAATCATCATCCCATGGAATAAATCCCTTATGTCGTACTGCCCCTAAAGCAGAACCATAAGCCAGCATGACGTCAATATCATTGCCCATGCAAACCTGCTGAAGGTCTGAAAGCATTCCTACAAGAACAGTTTTTAATTTTTTACTGTTCTCAAGTGTTATAGGCTTCAAAAGTTCTGTTTCTTTTTGAAGTCTATTCATTATTGTTTTGGCATTCAGTTCCATATTTATTATTCTAAAAGTTGAGTATACAGATTAGACAGTTGTTTAAATACGGTCTCAGGCAAAAATGGAATAACTTTTTGATAGCTCTTTTTACCCATTTCCTGACAATTAACACTGTTATCAACAAAATATTGGATAGCCTTAGCTATTTCCTCTGAATTACCAGGGGTTACCATCAATCCATTCTCACCATTTTCCAAAATTTCAGGAATACCACCTACGGGAGTGGAAATCAACGCACAGCTATATGCCATGGCCTCCAAAAGTGTGATAGGAAGTCCTTCATTGAAAGAAGGTAAAATTACCAAATTTGCCCAATTTAGCAGTTGCCATTTCTTGTCGCCAGCAACCCATCCTTCAAATTCAATGATGTCTGTTAGATTATTTTTTGAAATAAAATCAACAACATCCTTTTCGCGTTTATTTCCACCAATTTTCAATTTCAATCTTCCACGAAGAGAATCTTGATGTTCGTTAATTGCCTTTAATACATCCCATACTCCTTTTCGTTCTAACAATTCTCCTAAGAATAACATACGAACAGGTGCATCTTTTTCGTAGGAAAACTCCTTAGGATAATCAACTGGGTTATTTATGACTACAATTTTTTCTTTTGGTACACCGATGCTAGCATAATATTCTTTCCACGATTGCGAGAGTGCTATGAAGGCATCTGCCATATTCATAATTTTTAGCAAATATTCTTTATCGTTGCATTCCTCGAAATATTCTTTAAAAACAGCAGAATGCATATGGAAAATCACCTTGCGCCCCATACGTTTAGCAAGTTTTATAAAGTGGGCCTTACGATGAAATGAAGAAGCACTTGCCACATGAACATGCAGTATCTTATATTTCGGACAAAAGAGCATTTTCATAGCAAAAGCCAAATATGCCCTTGATGCATACCATAACTTACCAATCTTATTAACATCTCTCCAAGAAGACAGATAATGCCATGATTCAAAGTATGGCTCATATGCTCTTACTACAGAAGCCATCCCCCCTATAGCATTTCCTTTGTAGTAATTTCCAACCATAATAACATGGTCGGATAAAGCTTTTTTTATTTTTCCCATTATTTCAATTGTTATTAATATAGTTGGATTATTTCTTTCCATTCATAATCCTTATCCCCAAAAGTTTGAGAAAATAAACGAGACAAGACCTTGCAGATGAAAGCCACTACCAACACCACAATCACCATAATCGGCAGATTGAATGGGAATATGCCGTTTATCTTTGTTGTGAAAACACTATATTGAATCAAGTAAGACTCCAAACATAGTCCAGAAATGGTCATAATGACGGTATGTCCCGATTTATTTGTGTATAGTTTCCTCCAAAATTCGGCATGACACCACTTGTAAAAATAAAATACGATGCCCATAAGTGGCAACAACGTGACTATTTGATAAGGAGCAACAATCAAGGTTTTCTTGGCTGCAAGCTGAATTCCATAGAACACAGCAAGACAAAATGTCATCATACAGAAGTCAATAATAGGCCTGAACATCAGAGTTTTATGCTTTAATCCCATCCATGATCCGAAAAGCATAAATGCAAAATAAGGTATCCAACGAAACTGCGTTGTTATGCCATACATGCCCTTACTACCAGTCTCATATTTATATGGAAACCACAACACATAGATCAGCAATGCGACAATTCCTGTCAACGCAAGTATCTGAGGAACATTCTTCAATACATATTGCTTTATCCAATAGATAAGGATGTAATATACCATAATGGCAACTACGAATTCTCCCCCCCCCCGAATTGTAATAGACTTAGCGAGTCAAGATACTTAAGTAATGCACCTACCAACACACAGACAAAGACTGATGGATAAATTCTGTTGATTCACCGCTTATACCAATTGACAAAACTCAGTTTGCGTTTGCTCAACAATAATGTATAGCCAGAAGCAAAAAGGAAAAGAACATCACCTATCGCACCACCAGTGGCTAACATTTCATACTTCACATACAAAGCATCCATATGGCTGTTGATAATCAAGAACACAACTAAGAATTTCAAAAACAGATGGAGGTAAGCATCCATCCCCTATGACAATACAACTCCATCCCCAACGTTTACTGGGGATACAGAGTATTTTAAGAATTTGAACTTTTTCTATTTTTAAACAGGTTAAACTAAAAGAGCATCTGTCATCAAGGATAATCCCTTCTTCCAGCTAAAATCATGTCAAAGAATCCCCTGAAGAAATCCAGTCGAGCCATTGCCATTAGCTTGCAGGTTTCAACGAAAGTAAAGAATGTCGCTGTGACTCTGGCACCCTGCTCACAGCTAAATCCACCGAAGTTCTTTCGGAGATTTGTGAATGGACGGACTGCGCGTTCGTAGCAATTATCACTACTTAAGGATAACTACATAAAAACCACTAACTGTGGTTCTTTTAATTCTATCGCTTTTGCTTTCAAAAAAATGCGCAAATCGTGAAAAAGTGTCTGTCAGCTATTTCGCAATATCTTCTGATAAAAGTCCAGATAGCCTTGTGCCGTGTTGTCAACGTTATAAAGGGTATGAACATGCCTATATGCCGACTCCAGAAAATCCTTGGTAGGATATGCTTTCATGATTTTCTCTATCTGCCCGGCACAGTCATCAACCGACTTGTTCTTGAAAGTAAAGCCATATTTGCCATTTTCGATGATGGCAAGCGGTCCCTCGTTCTCACTCACGAGCACAGGAATCTTCGCCCCCATTGCCTCAACCACGGTCAAGCCAAAACCCTCGAATCGTGACGGCTGCACAAAAAGGTCGTAGTCGCAAAGATGCTCATAGATGTATTCACGTGGTTTGTTGCCCAACAATGATATATACTCCTCCAAACGGTTGTCTTTTATCATTTGTTTTAGTCTGTCAATGTCTTGCCCTGTACCGATGAAATCCAAATGAATGTTGGTTATTCCATGCGAAAGCACTTTCTTGACCGCCTCCACCAAAATGTCTTGTCCCTTCTGTCCGAAGTAGATTCGGCTTACTTGAATCATTCTGAACACTTCATTTTTCTTTTTTCGCATGTTAGGCTTAATCAATGAGAAATTGATGCCATTGTCGATGACTACGCTTCTGTGAATGCCCCGACTTTCCAAATCCTCTTTAACAGACTCCGAGATGGCAATGATTCCCTTGTGCCATCTGTAGTTTTGGTTACTGATGTTGGTATTGTGTACAGTGCGTACATAATTGCGCTTCAGCCACAAATACTTGATCATGTCAGAATTGTGAAGATGAACAATGTCAAAATGGTGGAAGAGTAGGTAACTGTAAATATTCAACAGAGAAAAAGGATTCTTGTCGCCCTCCTTTCTTCCCATCCGCTTGACATGGCACCGTTTGTCCAGGCGGTTGAAGATACTATAGTCTATACGGTCGTTGACGATGAACAACGATACATCTTCGTACTTTACCTGATAGTTTATGATGTCAACGAGCATATTCTCTGCTCCGCCATTATCGAGCGACCAGCATATATGTAATATTTTCATTTCTATACCTTTAGTTTTTTCTTCAATAATTTATATTTCAAAAGAAGATAAGACTGTAATAGCAGACGATAGCACCATCCTGTATGCGAACGACAGACCACACTGAGAATTTTCTCCTTTTTTCCAGAGAAATTTGAGATATTCAGCCCCTTTGCCTTGCCATATTCACCCAAGAGAATATAATCCTCAAACAGCGATACTTTGATGGCATGGAAACGCCTTGTCATACCCAACAGCCTCAAGTCGTCGCCAAAATATTGCAGCATCAATTCCTGACTTTTCGCATTCTTTCGGATAACGACTATATTAGTTCTGATAACATTACGGGAAACGGAGTCGGCACGCTGGCGTTCTCTGACAGTGACCACCTTGTTGGTAAACAGTACCTGATGCACATCCCGATAAAAGAGAAGGAAGAAAAGTCCCTCGTATATTCTCAGTTCCTCATCGAATGGATGGCGAAGCAACACCTCACGCTGCATCACATGTATGAAGTCGCAATTCACATAACCATTCAGGAAATCCGGATAGCTCACCACTTTCCGATTTGCCCCCTTGATAATCAAATTGTCCTTGTAATATCCCAGCATATCATCGGCAGCAAAAGCATAATGTCCGAAGGACGGATTTGCCTTGATGGTATTGTCTATATCCGAGAGTGCAGTCTCGCAAAAATAGTCATCGCTGTCGAGTATGACAACCCATTTGCCATTTGCTCTGCGGATGGCCTCATTGCGGGCGGCATTCGTTCTTCTGTTTTGAGGAAATTTCACGAACAAGACATGAGGATGCAGCTTGGCATAATCTTCAACGATAGAAGCTGTTGAGTCCAACGAGCCGTCATCTACTATCACATGTTCAATATTGCCCCCCCCCGAATTGAGTTTGCATGGATTTCTCCACGCTCTGCATGCACCTCATGATGCAGTCAGCCCTGTTGTACACAGGTGTAATGATTGAGTATAATATCTTATTTTCCATTGATTCTTTGTTTTTAACAATGATAAGTGGTATTGGTGGAAATCTCCTGTTTAGGAGAGATGGTTATCTTATTCGGATTCTGAATGAAGAACGCTCCCCACCAACCGAAAGAACTGTTGGTGATGACGGCGTGCTTGCAGTGCGCAATAAGTTGCATGTCACGGAAGCTTTCCTCTCCCTTATTCCAATCCACGAAATACACCTTGTCTTTCGCAAAGTCGAGATTGAAAATCTGGGCATTCTGCTTACACCATTCCACACTCCCTGGGTCGCAAAAGAATACGAACACTGGATTCTCCACCTTCTTCTTGATATGACTGATAGCTCGCTTGAAATAACCGAACTTATAACAATAACCATTGCAGCCGAGCATATCGCCACGTCGAGCATGGATGGCAACGGCATTGCAACCATCAAGGAAGGCTGCTATTTTCTTATTCTGAGAGTCCTTGAACTCCGGAAAAGTAAAAACCTCCCTTACTTCTTTCTCTATCCGCTCCATACCGCTCCCGATTCTTTTCAGAGAAAGCCATTGACCTGTGAACACGCTGTCATCCCCTTCATAGAAAACATCTTGATAATGACAGTCGCAAGAGATGAAATACTGCTTGCGGATTGAGCGATAGGTGCGCTTGAACAAGTCACCCAATGGCGAGTCTATCAACCTTTCCTTCAACGTTGGCTTGTATTCCACCTTCATGTTGAGGTTGCGTGTTGCTACCTTCTGCTCGAAGTCACCGCGTATGTTTCGGATATCAAGACCTGCATTGCGGAAAGCGTTTGTGATATATACTGGATAGTTCCAGTTTTTGTCCCAAAACTCAGAGGCATGCACCTCGTTCAAGATTTGTATCCACTGCTCTTCTGTAAATCGCTCTTTTATGTTAGGAGCATCAATCCCGAAGATACGCTTCAGCTCATAACCATTCCATTGCTTGATGACCTCGTTACATTCGGGAATGTCGTATATCATCGTCTCTATGTATATATCCTCGTCGGGATGAAGGCTTTTCAATGCCAAGTATTCACAATAACTAAGCATCTGGTTGCCCAGACCTGATTCTATATGTACTATTTTCATTATATATTCAAATTAATTGTTTATCTTTACATTCGTTAACAACATCAAGGAAGTGGAATAAGGCCGATTTTTCATTCGTCATAAGACAGTAAGCAATGTTCAGCCCCCGCTCCTTAACATCCGAATCCGGACAGTTCACTGGGCTTTGACCCCGCATGCGTAATGATGGCTCCAAGATGTTTCGATGTTGCATATTTGTTTAAATTCGTTATAGTTATGACTTACATTGGTATCGACGTCAGCAAGGACACTCTCGTTGTCGCTTATTCTCCAGAGAAGAACAGCAAGACGAGGACATTCAAGAACACCACCAGAGGTATTCATGAGTTCATCAGGACTATCTCCAAGGATGAGCATCACTGCGTCATGGAGGCGACAGGCAATTACAGTGCTCTGCTTGTCTATCTGCTCTCGGAGGCAGGCATCACGACAAGCCTGGAGAATCCGCTTAAAGTGAAGAACTTCGCCCGTGCCATGCTATCCACCGTCAAGACGGATGAGATAGATGCCCGCCTGATTGCCCTCTACGGGGAGAAGATGAATCCAGCCCCTTACAGGCTTCGCAGTGACGCTATCCTCACCCTGAAGCAGAAGCGTACAGTCATTCGCCAGCTCAAGAAGCAGCTCATTGCCACAAGGAACCTCAAAGGCTCTATGGAGGTGTTGCCGTTCTTTGATGCCAAGTGTAAGAAGTCTATCGAGAAAACCATTGCCTTCCTTGAGAAGCAGGTTAAGGATCTCGAAGAGGATCTCTCTTCACTTGCCCGTTCTGAGTACAAAAAGCAGATGGATCTGCTCACCTCTGTAAAAGGTATTGGCGTCACCCTTGCTGCTGCACTCATCATGGCCACTGGCGGCTTCACTTACTTTGATAATGCCAAGCAACTCACCCGCCATTTGGGATTGTCGCCGACTTATCAGCAGTCCGGTACTTCAGTCAATTTCAAAGGTCACATCAACCGCAACGGGGACTCTTCTTTGAGGAGTCAACTCTACGTCGCGGCGTGCTCTTCGCTAAGATGCAACACTGAGTGCAGAGCCTGTTACGACCGTCTGCGGTCTAATGGAAAGCCTGGGAAGGTCGCTATCATTGCCGTAGCAAATAAACTCATCCGGCAGGCTTTTGCCGTTGTCACTCAGGAGAAACTCTATGTCGATGGTTATGTATCGTCAAAGAAGTAGCTCCTGCATTTCCCAGAAGTGTATCAGGATAGAAAATCTAATACCTGAAAACACCGAGGGGGTTGGGGGCGAGAAGCCCCCATGAGAGGCAACGATTCAGCACTAAGTGCTAATAATCGTTAACCATGTTCATTTTTCGTATTACAGTTCATTGCTTATAGTTTGCGTGTTATGTTTTGCTTTCGTTCTTTTGCAGGATTACCGGCAAGCAAAGTTTGTCGTGTAACAAAAGATTTGTTGACCAAGGCATTTGCTGCGACAATGCAACCATCAGGTATGCATGAGTTTTTCAATACTACAGCTCGACAAGCCAACCAGACATTGTTCCCGATTGAAATTTCTCCGACACAAGAGAAAGTTTCATTCGTTATAGTATTCATAACCGAATGCCAATCTGTATCCATGATTAGAGTATCCCAGGATACGAGCACATTGTTGCCTATCGTAATTTGGTTATCACAAATAATGGTTGCCTTGGCTGTGTTGATAAAACTATCTCCTATCGTCAGAATTCCTGTCTTTGTTACACAAAGTTTGCTACCAGTACCCAAGTTTACTTTTCCATTTAATATCAACTTACCATCTATCTGAATGATAGAACGTTCGTACTTTTTATCCACAATACCAACTTGTCCAAAGCCTATGGTCAACATTGCTGTTTTTACCCCCCCATAATTGAATTTTACTGTTCCGCTTAAACTTGTCAGTTTAGTGTCGTATTTCACCAATATGGGTATGCGGATTGCTTGCACCAAGGGAAAGAATTTCATACTGACATATAAGCTTTTGGGAAGAGACAGTATATTTTCTATTAGATGTTTCATACAGTTACAGATAATACTTTTTGATTTTTCTTTTGGTAAATCAATGACAGCACGAGATAAGGAAATCCTAAACTATACATATTAGACATTGTAGAACCTGCCAAAGAATTCACAAAATAGAAAAGGACAAGCAACATAGTACTGAATATGATAGGATGACCATTCCGATTGATATATAATTTATACAAAATGGAAATCCAAAATAATATCAGTATAAAACCACCCACATATCCGAATTGTGTTAAGAAATTACCATACGATATATCAGGAGTACTTATCTGAGTTCTGAATCCATTATCTTGTACTAATCCCAAATAAAACTTATACATACGATTAACTAAAGCTGATTGTGATTCTGAAATCATGCCTAATCCAAAAATATTTTCAGATAATGGCCTCCTTGAAAGATATTCTGCCCTTTCGTAAATCCAAGCGAAACGATAACTCATCGTACCTCCAGAATCGGAATACCCCGTTCCCGTTCCTAAATCTAAATCATACTTGAAACTTCCATTGAAAATAGCTTGAATATCTGAATTTGAACCTCCAGACGCAGAAAATCTTGCAGAAATCAAATCTGCAAATGGCAAAAGAAAAATACCCAATCCAATGCCTATTTTTAAAAGCTTAGCTCTATGTCCATTTAGCCACAATCCTATAAACAACATGAGAATCAAAGAAATCATCATTGTTCTTCCCTGTGTACAGAGAAGGGCTAAAAACAAAATTACTAAACAAATATTCTTTCTCTTAACCTTGAATTTGTCAGGAAATATAGTAACTGCATAAATAACGAATCCTAAGAAATACGGATAGTTATAAAATCGTCCGATACCTGTTGTTCTATCAATATTATCTTCAACAACATATGGCAACACTGGTAAATTTGTCAATACCTGAATTATGTACAAAACAGATACAAATATAGTAATTCGTATTATTTTATTCACAATCCATTCTACATCTTCATTTCTCGTTTTTTGCAAGAAATAGAAACTTAAGAAAGTCCAATGCATTCGACTTCCTTGAATGACTTGTGTCAATGTAAATCCATAATGAAACAGAGAAAAAAATACGGATAATATAAAAAAGGCCACAAAGACTTTAAATAGTTTATGCACTAAGTCATTTTCATAATGCCTTTTTTCTGCAAAAAATGAATAAATACATATTACTATTGTGTATATTGCCGCCAAGTCTGCAGGTTTAGCCCCCAATACAATTTGATTCAAAACTTGAAAACCACCACAACAAAATGTTATAAACAAAAATAAGCTCCACTTCTTTAAACATGGATATAACAATATAGCAAGTCCCAAAAGTAAATATCCTATCATATTCTACCCCTTCTAACTTTATAATATAACATATTGGCAAAAAAATGCAGTTTTCTTCTCATTCTTGTTTTAGCTATACTTTCGCCACTAGTTCCAGAGTCCCCCCTTTGATCAAGGGCAAAAGGAATATACAAAAATTGAAAACCGTCCTTGCGTGACTGAACAATACTATTATAAAGGACATGCTCAAACCAAATGTTCTTGCTATCATTGCAATGCAATAAACCTTCATTCAAATATCTTTCGTAAAAAGACTTTGAGGCAATATAACAATCACTGCGCGCAAAATTATTCACTGAATTAATCTCGCATACTACCAAGTCCTCCTTTTTATTCAAGAACCACTCTGATGCCTTCATGATTGAGCCTAGATTCAACACTTGATGCCTACCCGACACCTTTATCAAAAATTTACACTCCTTAATGAACTGGGAATGGGAAAAGGCGTAGTTAATAATCAGACCTTCCCCATACCCCTTTCCCAAAGAACGGTCGAAAGAATTTCCATCAAATGTCATACACTCCAATCTGCCTTGCTCTATCTCTTTTTGAAAGTAAGGAGACAAATCAACTTCAGTATTCTCAACCACCAATATCTTGTAAGAATACTTATCCAAATAGAAGCTAATAGCGTCAAGATACTGACGCAATCTGACATCACCATCTTGGAGTACTGTTTGTGCCATTCCCTTGGGATGCACACAAGCCGTCAAGAACAGCAATGTATCTCGTTTTATTCGTTTCATGAATGTTTTTATTTTCTCATGCCCATCAATATCGGGGCATAACGTTTTGTAATCTTTATGATGGGATAGAAAGCCAACACTATGACAAAACTACCCATCAGTGTCAATATATCAAAAGTCCAGGAATCTCTCTGAATGCCAACCTTGACGAGAATTGCCGTCATAACCCTAAAGAAATGGCTTTGGAATCCCAGCATCAAGATTGTACCTGAAGACAAGATCGCCATCAAATTTTTCCCCTTGTGCGCCAGCATCTTGCAAACAATCACCATCATCAGGATTCCAAGACTGCTACCTATAAGAAACAAAAGGATGCTATTACCAAACTCTCCCTTATACATATATACTATGCCATTAATCTGAGCCAGCACATACACCCCAATTGTTAAGACTATCACTATTACATTTAATCATATCCGATAAACGGGGGGGTAAATGGTATCAACTTATCTCTTAGTTTTGCCAATAATCCATTAGCGCACCAGTTGCCCAAACAAAAAAAAGGATAGGCTAGCAACACATTTATCCATGCACTTGCCGCATCGTACCTTTGAGATTGCCACCAAACGGCTAATGACATAAATATCAGACACAAGAAAGGCTGATATTTCGGATACGAAACCATTAAATTATGCACCCCTCTTATGATAATCAAACTATATACAAACCACATGGCTCCACAACCCGCTATGCCATAGAAGGAATGGAAACCTGCCAGTACAAGGAGCATAGACTTTGGCAAATCCATCCAGGAACTCCTGCCCATCAATGCAGACAAGCATAACGCAATCATACAAATCAGCAACATAGGCAAAAGAAGGGTGCGCCAAGTTTTCCGTGCAAACTATCCCCAAGGTACGAACCTGTTTTTAGTAAGATACCCTGATACCCAAAAGAACAATTGAACATCAAAGGCATAGGCAAAGGAAGAAAAATGTGTTGGAGCACAATGCCCCCATACTATCAACACCATGCCAAGCACTTTCAAGTAGTCAACCCAAACTTTTCGTGCTGCCTTTTCTTTCATTATTTTCATTCCCTGCATCTACTTCTGATAACTTTTTCGATATTATCAAACTGGCTCAAAGCTATATCCTTTGCCTGGTCACGGAGCGTTGTACGGTCGCTCTTGTCAGCCATCGCCTTATCGATAATACTCAAAGTCTGTTCGGTAGCTTTAGTAAGCACATCCTTATCGGCAAAAATATCCTTGATGTCTATCATGCTGTCGGTGGACTTCAGTATCTGCAAGAGTCCTTCAATCTTATGCTCATAGCTCAGCGCACAGAAAGGACGAGCCTGGTTGATGGCAAAGACCACGCTGTGATAGCGTGCACCAATGACCATCTCCGAACCCTTGATTACAGCTTGCTGCACATCAGAGCCATAAATATCATCTATCACCGTAATTTGGTTTGATGGATACTTCTTATGAAGATCACGGAAATAATCCACATCATTACCCCATGAAGGGTTCATAAATGTCTGTGGGAGCATCACTATCTGACAATCAGGGTATCTCTGCTCAATATGCTTGATGATATCAATATAATAGGTATCAATATAGTCTTGTGGCGTATTCTTGTAATAGAAATGCCAAGTCAAACTGTTAGGAACAAAGACGATATATTTCTTGTCACCTATCACTGCTTTGATTTCATTTGGCACAGATACTTCTGTATTATCCAAGAATGCTGCATCCGTTGTAGAATGGTACTTCACGCCCAAAGAGTCTGCCAACTTCTGACTTTTTCCATCACGAAGAGAGATATAGTCAAAATGCTTCAACAAATCTATACTTACACGCTTAAATACCTTTTTGTCCATAGTCTCATCACTGAAAGGACCGATGGAACGACAGAAATAGATGATTGGCTTTTGATAATACTTGGTAATGGCAAGGAAAGACACATGGCTCCAATTCATAAAACCACCCATACAGATGCCACCAGGAGCGCAGACAACCACATTCGCCCATTTCAACTTATTTATCCACGCCCTAAATATTGGTTGTAATCCCCACAAGGGATAAAGAGCAGGACTATAAAGAATATATCTTACAAAATATTTATAGAATCTATAGCTAATCTTTTCCGAATTGTAATAGTTGTTTGGATTTTTGACGCTAATTTCCTTCAATATTGCAGGATTGCCATTCGGACTAAATACTTCCACCTTCGCTTCAGGGAATCTCTTGTTGATTTCACGAACCAAAGCTCTGTGAGCCGCCTCGTCTCCACGGTTTCCCAATGGTTGGTTTACAATAACTATATTCATTGTACTTCTTGTTATTTCTTGATAAATGCTTTTAAACTCCTGATGGTATCCTCGCCCACGATGCCTTTAATTTTATCTTTCAATTTGTCTTTAGCCGATTGGTCGAGGTTATTGACAGTATATAATGCAGTGTTCTCATCCTCCGTATCGGTAAATACTTCGAAAATCATAGGCTTGCCTGTCATTTCTGAAGTTAAGAACCGCTGACAATGTCTATGGAACTCTTCCTTGTTCACTGCTGAGAAATATTCGAATCCCAAGTCTTCTGCATAATGCTTGATAACGAGCGGTGACTTGTTACCGAAATGTCTTGCAGCGGAAATATACTCGTCTGTTTCCGCACCAAACATACGGGCAGGATTCGTATAAAGACGGAACTCATTGCCACGGCCATTGTTAATGATCATAATACGGACATTACTGCGCAGGTGGCGATTACCCACTACGTTCATGTCATAAAAGAAAGACAAATCACCGACAATTCCAAAATACAGTTTGTCGGGATGTACCAACGACGCTCCCAACAACGAGGACATATTACCATCAATTCCAAAACCGCCTTCATTGCAATTGATGTCGATGTTGGCAGGTGTACCCATCAGTGTCCAAGCACGCAGAGAACTCAATATGCCTAAGTGTAGCACTGCACCAGAAGGAATACTATCGTGCATCTGTTGAGCTATCCAGACATTAGAAAACGGTAACTCTGGTATCATCTTCTGCAATTCTTCATTACGCTTTTTGCATGCAGTAAGATAAGAGTCATCACCCACAGTATCTATAGAATAATGCTCGAAGAAAGCATACTCAGGCATTTCAAAAACATTAGTAAGTTTCTGAAGTTTATCACGGATCTCACCATCCTCGTTCACTCTCCAAACTTCCTTACAACCACTGAAGGTGTCAGGGAAAGCACTGACCTCTCCTATATGAATTAATAAATCAGGGCATTTATTATCGTCTGGAACAGGTTGATTGCCTGCCATAAAATAGAACACTCTATATTTGCCCTTATATCCGCTACATGGTTCGGAAAATACTACAGCATTATGAGATTGGCAGAATTTGTCAACGGCATCTGTCAATCGCTTAGTCCACTTGGCATGAGTACCAACGTAAATTGCAATCTTCTTCTGCTCTATAGGTGGAAGTTCATCGAATATGGTAAAGTGACCTATCTTACGAACCTTTGGCAATTCCAAGACTGAATAATCACGTGAATAAGTCGTGGTCAGATTGATGTGGGCTGGACCACCGCCATTGCGAGTCAAGGCTTGCATGGCTTTGTTCAGCTTGATCATCACATCCCACTCGTCTGTAGCATCTTTAATAGTCTGAATCTGAACACTACATTTAACCGTATCATTAGGCTGTACGCTTCGATCCATTTGCTGGTCATGGAGGTGACCAATCTTGGAAACATCACGTGTGGAAGTGATGGCAAGCACAGGCAGTTTGCGGTAATATGCCTCAGTGATGCCTGGATAATAATTGCGTGAGGCAGTAGCTCCCGTACAACTTAAAGCAACAGGCTCACCACTTTCTGCAGCCAAGCCGCAAGCAATGTAAGCAGCCGATCTTTCATCCACCGAAGAATATAGCTCAAAATAGCTGTCACGTTGCACAGAAGCGACGAACGTCACATTCGTTGTCCCTGGACTCACAACGATTTTTTTAACACCATACGCCTTAAGAAGCGAAATGCAGAAAAGAACATTTTTTTCGTTTGTATAATGATATTGCATGTCTATGTTTCTAAATTAAAATGAATATTTCACGTCATCAAAAGTCACAATGCCTGAGCCTCCTGTCATAAACACCATGTCACCGATAATGGAGCGTCCCATATTGCTGACAAGGAATACGGCCATATTGGCAATCTCGCCAGGCATAACAAATCTACCTAAAGGATTAGGAAAGGATATTTCATCCCTTACTCCATTCGGCATAGTCATAGGAGTGGCAGTAGGACCTGGAGCCAACCCATTCACCGTGATACCATGAGGGGCAAGTACCTTTGCCAAGCCTTTGGTGAAACCATAAAGTGCGTTTTTGGTCAGCGTATAGGCGGATGTGGCTGGGCGAAGCGAGGAACTCGATCCCATCATCAAGATATTACCCTCAATTTGTTTGTCCACCCAATAGCTTGCAACCAATTTCGATAAAAAGAATGTTCCCTTCAAATTCGTATCAAGAATAGTGTTATACAATTCCTCTGTACAATCCTTTACTTCTCCTCCGACAACACCAGCATTATTGACAAGAATGTCAATATGTCCAGTACCCAACACTCGTTCTATATCTTGAAGTTTACTTGGCATTGACTTCACGTCAGTATTGTTCATGACTATACCAAAGATGTTTCCTTTCCGAGAAACATCTTTGCCAATTGCCTCACATGCCTTCTTCACTTTTTCCTCATTTCTGCCAGTGATGACAACCCGTGCCCCTGCATTGATGTAAGCTTTAGCCACCTCGTACCCGATGCCACTTGTACCACCTGTGACAAGTGCCGTTCTACCTTTTAACAGCTCACTTGGAGCAAGATAAGAAACTTGTGCATAAACCTTACGTTCCGGAACGCCATGCAAGATGAATTTAACACCTCGTTTTATGTATTGTTTAAACCCCATATATCTTTATTTGTTTCTGTTCAACTTCTGTTTAGCAATCTGAATGATTTTACTTCTTTCCCCTTTTGACATACCAATAAAATAAGTTATCGCAGCTGTAGATATGCCACTTATCGCTATTACGACAAATGTGCGCAGCAAGCAATTATCCATGTTGAAATATACAATGGCTGGCAACACGAACGAAAGGATAGAAACTGGAACTATCCTACCGAAGACATTTTTGTAGAACTCTATAACAGGAAAACCGATCAATCCTTTGATGATATACAACTTCAAAAACACCAAGACCAAATAAACTACAGCAAAGGCGATATAAGAAGCATATGCATCAATTCCCATTGCAAAGGCAATCCAGGACAGAGGGAAGACCAAACAACCTACGCCACCAATAACGATATAATACCGTTTTACATTGCCTGTAGCCCAAGCTGCATTGGCTGTGGCATTTCCTAATATATCAAACAAAGTGCCTATCATTGACAAGCGGAGAAACAGCGGTGCCTCTGGTGGATAGTTCTTCAGCCATAAACGCATGATGGTTTCCGTCTCAAACATGAACGGTACAGCAAAGAAGAACATCAAGAAATAGGAAAATTTGGCACCACGACAAACCAAACTATACATATACTTCATATCACCAGCCGCATAAGATTTGGTAATTTGCGGATTGATAGCAGTGGTGAAGTTGGTAACGAACTGACGGATGATACCTTCCACCTGACTTGCCACACCACGAGCGGCATTGACGGCAACGCCAAAATACAAGTTTGTTACAATATTGACACCTTGCGTATTGAAGAGGTATGCACCTGAACCTAAGAGATTCCATCCGGCAAATCCTGTCATCTGTTTCAGAAGTGATTTGTCGAAGACAAACTTATAATGACATTCCTCAAAGTTTCGACTACAATATATGCTATAAACAAAACGTATAATCAAGGCAACAAATGCCAGTAAAAATGCGTATGTTTTTAGTTTATCTATCGGAGATACATAAAGCGTGTAAGCCACAACCAGTTTTAATATCACTTCCAAGATACTGATATAAGCAAATGCCGACATCTTCTCATGTGCAATTATTGCCGCATTGTATGGCACACTGACAAGGTTGATAGCAAAGGTAAGGATAGAGAATTGCAACACCCAGTTGGCCGCATTCATTCTATCAGCCGGGATATTCATGTGAGTGTTCAAGAACCACACACCTCCTATTTCTGCGAGGAGACTAACCAAAATAGCCAATACCAACTGTATGGTGACACTCGTAGAGAACACCACATTGAGCTTATGCACATTTCCCTTTCCTAATTCATAAGTGAGGAATCTGCTTATCGCAGCTGACAACGACCCTGTGAAAAGGGCGAACATTGCCACGACACCACCTACTACATTATATACTCCATAATCTTTAACACCTAAAGTATTGAGTACGACTCGACTTGTAAACAGTCCCACGCCCATGGTAAGGATGAGACGAAGATATAGAAGAAGGGTATTCTTCGCTATTCGTTTATTATTATCTGATGTTAGATTTGACATATTTTATAGGGTTCCAGTTCGTTGTGCCAATTTTAGCTCACTTTTCTGAGCGTCTTGTTCCGTTCTGTAACCCAATTCTTGGGCAGGAGCTCGGTTGACCAGGCACGGATGTCCTTCTGTTTAACATTTACAATGCGCTCTTTGAAATTAATTGTTTTTGTAACGGATTCGTTCGCGACTTTAGAATATAACGGTATCGTTAGAACGAAAGAGGTCACGCCGTACAGTTTGTTTGGTGACTTCTTGTAAACGTCTTATTTTCTGCCACACCACATAACCGGCTGTTTTTCAGCCGGTTATGTGGATTGCGCAAAAAAGATTTTCCAAGTTTAACCTATATTTTGATATAACAGGGCAGCAATTGCCGCTTGTCATAGGTTTCTTTGCTGACTATGCACTTGAAGAGCCTCTCAAGGTATGTCTCTGGATTGATGCAGTTGAGCCTGCAACTCTCCGTAAGCGAAAAGACGAAGGCTGTATTTTCAAGTGACTGTCATAGTTGACACCATACTCGGAGCAGAACTCCTTCAGATCCTTAGTCTCACTGCACAGCTGATACAAATCGTAGACTTCTTGATAATTGACTTTTTCTTTCGGCATAACTTTTCTGATGCCGCAAAGGTAATATTTTTATGTGCAGGTGTCAAGGCGGAAAATAAGACGTTTACCTGTTCGCATTGTCCTCAATGTATCAGCTATGTATACGATATTAGTATAATCACCAATAATTTTGGTACCTGAACATATATAGACATTATTGCCAATATTTGCACTCCTTCCTGTACTTGTTTTTTTGCCAATAAGTACACCGGGAAAGAGCGTACAATTCTCTCCAAGTGTTGCATTGCCTACAATTATCGTTTCATAATGAAAGATTGTCAGTCCTGGCCCACATGTATTGGGCGGTATCTGAAATCCAGTAATATAGCCAAGGTGACGGAGCCGTCTTAGATCGATCTGTGATGATGCATTGGAATTTTGTAAAGTATTCCAACATCTTCCGAATAAGGCCCTCTCTCTCTTTCTGCCACTTCCATATCGGAGCCTTTATTGTAGTTTCTTTTCATTGCTAGAGACTCTTCGCTCTACCTTTTTTATATCTTCAACTGGAGGTAGTTTTTTAGGTTGAATCCCTCCTTTGCTTAACAAATCAAGTAAGCGTAAAATCCTTTACTTCCCTCTTTGCTCCTTTTGCTATATTTATCATTTTCGTGACTTCACGAAAATGATCATCTACATTGATATTCTGAGATTTACAAAATTCAATAGCACTTCCTATAGCAACAACAAAATTTTCCCACCTTGCATATCCCAAAAGAGGCATTATCCATATTCGAAAATTTTATAAAACTGAGTATATCGGGATTTGACTGGTTTCTCGTATAATTATAAGAAACAAAAAATATCCGTGCCCAGATACATTCATGCCTAAAAGGCAATGATTGCACTGCATAACGGATATTTTGCTAAAAAAAATAATATTTGATTTTTATTTTAACTAGGCCAATCAAGCATTTATTCCGATTGTGCCTGGCAATAGATTTTCATTATCTACTCTTCCAATACGTACAAGCCCCAGTAAAATTTCCTTCGTATATTTTGTAATAACTTTCCCACTGTTGGGGATATACAGTAAACCTAGATATATCTATCCTTCTTTCGCAGCCTATTCTATTTTTTCGGCTTCGAAAGGATATAGTTTAGATAAACCGGTTATAACCACCTTGGGGCGAATTTTCTTTTATACTTTGCCTGCAGTCTTACTGGATATCTTCTTCAGATGCCTTACCACGCTTTCAATATATGCTCAGCAAAGCTGCCAGAGATAAACGATTGAAGTTTTTCGTGGTAGGTTCTGTATGTTTATTTATTCAAACTTTAGGTTTAAACTTTTGCAAAGTTACTATTTTTATAGCTAATAAAAAAACATTTTATCGCTTTTTTGAGCTTTAAAATATTACCTTTTTCTTATTTTTATGCTTATTATACTGATATATAACACTTTAACTCTATAATAAATTTACAATATTTCATTAACGAAAAGAACCGTTTTTAGGAATCGTTACCACATAAATTTAATAGGTTTAATAGTCACTGATAGATACACCAAAACATACGGCTTCACCTTTTAAAGTATGAAATTAATTGCGACTTTATATATAAAATTAGCTCATTATTAACCTTTTTTTCGTATCTTTGAACCGAGAAATTTACTCTAATATCTATTTGGATAATATTAACGCACCTTACAACTATTATTAATATGAAAACTAACCAAAAACATTTTTTTAGGTGGCTGATACGAAAGACTTTCTATCCGCAAGCGCTGTTCATCAATAGACTGGCAGCAGTAATGGTTTTGCTCACAATGACCATAGCAACCTATGCTGACAGAATGAACGACAATAGCTACTTTACAATGAATAAAGTGAATGATCATCTGCATTTTAGCTTGCAGATGGCCGATGCTTATGGCAATAATACTTATTGCGACTGGGGCGGTATCATCGCTACGTGCGGCAGTCAAGAGATAGAGGTTATGATTCTCTTTTCCGGCGACGATAACGATGATGGGCCAAAATGGGCCATCCATGCTAAAGACAGAAACGGCGACAAATGGGGAGGTATTTCGTTTATCACCAATACTTACCCTAATGGTAACCGTACGCAGGTGGCATACCAATCGGGTGACTATACCCCTTCTATCGATATCATGAAGAATAATCTCTACCCTAAAGTGGAGATTGACTTCTACTGGCCTGCTTCGATGAGCGGGAAAAACTGGTCGTTCGTATATGCTTTCAATCATGTACGTAATAATGGAACTGACGGTGGTTGGAAGACGATGAACTTGGGTTCCGTCTATCTAGGTAACTCTCCCGTGAACTTTAACTATTCCACTCCGAACATTAAGGACTATACCTATACTCGCGAACGGATGGATAAATTAAAGTTTACCGTACCTGAACTGCCCGATGATATTCCTTCGTATCTCTCATCTAACCGCTGGTTTGAGTCTGACTATGAGCTTACGATGACTTATACCATGCCTTCTCATACAACTCAGGTGATAAAAAACGAAATCTTACATGGCGAAGTGGGTAAAAAGAAGACTTTCGAAGTGGATATTCCTAACTCGGTACAGAAATTCACGAAGATGGACTTGAGGGTAAAATCCACAAGTAGGATTAAAAGTATTAAAGGTAACTATTTTTGGACCAGTACTTACGATCGTACCTATGCTGACGCTCTCACAAGTACTCCTGTCCCTAAAAACCTTGTGACTGAGTATCACCAGTACGACTATGAGACCGTATTGGCCTGGGAGGCTTTCTCTATCGGCGATAGGTATATCGAGAAGAGTGTGCCTTATGTATATCGTATAGAGACAAATGCCAGCGGTACGCCTCTCTCTGGACAGTCGTGGCTGAAACGTGACGTATTGAAACCGATTGGCACTCAGCAGACACAGAGCTATACTGACCAGAATGTTAGCTCGGGGAAATATTATCGCTATATGGTACTCAATGTTCCGCAAGACTGGATCAACAAAGGTATAAGTACTAGCGACCTCAATAGTCCTAATGAGCAAGTTTTGGAGCGTCTTCCTTATACCCAGAGTGCTGTTATCAGCACTGCTCCCAGCGTTACCATCTTCGGACTGCACCAGGATACTGAGGTAGAAGACCAGGTGCGTCTGAAGTGGCAATACTCTCGTATTCCTGTGAATACTCAGACGGTAAACTTCCAGGTGTTGCGCCGCACGTCGGCTGATGGAGAATGGACTCCTTACGGCACCGTCACGGCCAATAGCAAACCTGCTGCTGGTGCCATGGTTTCTTTCGAAGATAAGAATCTGCCTGACAACAAGACGCGTTACGACTATAAGATTGTGCTGGAAATGAACAATGGAGCTTACCGATTTGAGAGCGATCCCGTAACGGCAGGTTTACTCGGCGGCACGATGGTTAAAAATCTGCAGGCTACTAAGGGTACACATGATGCGGTCGTCCGTGTAACATGGAATGCTAAGCAGATTGGTACAGCTAATAGTACTTATGTTCTCTCGCGTCGCTACGCGGGCAGCACTGGTGCATTTATGCAGATTTATACAGCGCATGGCACTGCCGAACAGTATGTCTATGAGGATAATACGGTTATGCCGGGTTACTATTATGAATATAAGGTAGACGTCTATGGTGGCGACGAAGGCACTCTGCAAAACGTACTCACTGATGTGGGCTTCTGTCAGGCTCGTGGTGTCATTTCGGGTCTCGTAAACTTCGGCACGGGGGTGGCCGTGAAAAATGTGCGCATGAATCTCACGACTTCTGGCGACGACGAGGCTATACATGGCTATTCCAAGCGCATCGAAGGAGCATCGACTGGTTTAACATGGGATGCTGGTGCCGAGGCCTTGAACCGTCTGTTTGGCCCTGAACACGATTTCACGGTACAGATGTTCGTACGACCAGACGAAGGGCTAACCAATGGTGCCGTTGTTGCACAGATTCCTGGTGTTGGAAATATGTATATCGACGGTATGAGCAATGGTGGCTATAATCTGTCGGTATCGATGCTCAAGGGCGATGTAAAAACGGACTGTACGTTGCCTGTCAATAGCTTCTCTCTACTGACGCTTAGCCGTTGCGGTGATCAGTTAAGCGTACAGGTAAACCAGGACGAAACGAAGACGTTCGCAACCGATAAGGCTTCTGCTACAGCGCTGTTCTCTATCGGTGGCGCCGAGGGCATAACCGAAGAAAAGGCTTTCCGGGGGTACATAACCGAGGTTCGTGTTTTCGACCATGCACTCAGCGAAAGTGAGCGAACCAGCTACTTCGACCGCACACTCAACGGTCGTGAGAATGGACTTTGCCTCTACTGGCCGATGGACGAGGGGCTAGACCGTTACGTCTTCGATGCTTCTTATGCTAACGACGTGCCTAACAGCCGCCATGCTACCCTGGGAACCAATATCAGCACGTCAGCGTTGTTGCCTACGAAGAATCAGCTTTCACGCTATGGCGTGACAAATGACAAAGGTGAATATATTATTCGTGGCATACCATTCTCTGGTAGTGGTACTAGCTATCGTGTGGTACCAGAGTTGGGTATCCATGATTTCTCGCCTTCCTCACGCTCGATGTTTATTTCGCCTAGCAGCATCACGGCGAATAACGTCGATTTCCAGGATGTCAGTTCCTTCCCTATGGAGGGTTATATCTACTACGCTGGTACTAACGTGCCTGCCAAGGGTATTCAGTTATACATCGACAATGAGCTCGTTACCGCTAATGGTGAGGTGAAGCAGACCGATGATAATGGTCACTACTTGATTAGTGTGCCTATCGGCAACCACTATGTAGAGGCTCGCCTCGATGGTCACACGCTGGTTGATGGCGGACGCTTCCCTACCGAGGGAACCTTCAACTTTGACCGCTCTGTTACTTACGACTTCACTGACTCTACGCTTGTCAACTTCGTGGGTCGTGTGGGCGGCGGTGAGCGCAACGATACTTTGGCTGTGGGGTTCGGAGCTTCTAAGAATAATATCGGTATGGCTACCGTTGTGCTTCGCCTGAATAATGATTCTTACTCGTTCAACTGTGCCAGCGATCATATCTCTGCGGCCGCAACTGAACGTAGTTGGGAGAGCGACACCACGGCTATACAAAGTAAGGCCTGGACTGGTACGGGCGATAACTCGCGCAGCATCAACATTCGTACAGACTCTCTCACCGGTGAGTTCTCTGCCTTACTGCCACCACTGAAGTACATCGTCAAGAGTGTCAGTATCGATAGCAACCAAGATATCGAGTTCTCTGTGGGGCAAGAAGTAGATTTATCTAATGCACGTGCCCAACTTGCCGACACCATTACCGTGGAAAGTGAAGGCGGAATTACCAATAAGTTGGGATACAACTATAATGTAAAAAGGGTTTTCACTTACTTTGCTCCTCCTCAACTCGATTTGCGACAGAAAGATAATCCACAAGGAGCCTTCGGACAAAGATCGGTAAAGTATACTACCGATGAAGAGGGTACTACTGTTTCTGTTGACAACCTCTACTCCGTAGATGAAAAAGGCAACGTAAGCTACCGTTTCGGGTATCCGATCTATGAGATGGGGTTGAGCCAGCACTTCATGCTCCACGTCTTTGAGGAATATATTAATCGCGACGGCGCCAAACCTGTAAGTGACATCATACCAATGAACAACATGTCGCTTACTATCAGCAACGAGATGAGTTCTGAGCAATCTGTTGTCGCTACCGTGGAGAACCCAAATACGGGATACCAACCGGGTGACATTTATGAGTTGAAAAACAATGAGCTCACGCTTGACGACGACGGGCGAGGCGAATTGCAGTGGAAGGTTGGCTTGCCTAACATCGTAAGTCCTTACACGCGCAACTTCAGTGTCACTATGGAGCGCAAGGGACGTACCTACATTCTGGGCAATCTTGACGCTATCGTGCTGGGCAATATCACCACGGGCAATAACTTCATTACCAAAGGTCCTGACCAAGTGCAGTTCGTGCTTCGCGATCCTCCGGGCGCCAAGTCGAATACTACCCTGAAGGTGGGCCAAATTACTACCAAGACACACTATGACACTTATACCAGCTATGGTGACCATAGTCTGGTGACAAATAATATCTTTGGATCTGTAATTACTACTGGACAAGGACTTGGATTCATACAGCTTTCAAGCCATAAGGTCAAGGACCAGCTCGATGTCGGCACAGAAGCCCACTGGCAGTACAATAATGTGGGAGATACAGCTGTGGTAACAACTACCATTACTTCTGTCTCTACCGGTACATCAAACCCTTACGTAGGTAGTAATGGCGATGTCTTTGTCGGTACTTCATATAACTTCCTTATCGGCTCTTGCCGTCGTCTTTACTTGAAACGGGACGACCATACAGGTGAATATGCCATCACGCTGGAAGATGCTTTGGCATTGGGCGATTCTATCGCCACCACTTTCAACTATTCGGCTTATGAGCTCGAGACTGTGATGATTCCGAAATGGAAGGACCAGCGTGCCCGATTTATCACGCGCGTAGCCTCACAAGCCGAGGCGGAAGCTTACGTTAATACAGGCTCTAAAGACCTCTATTTAAGTTGGGTGGGCGAAGATGACCCGGACTTTGGTGTCAATACTGAGACCAAGAAGACTTATCGCTATTTACCATCAGACAACGACACGCCTAGAATAGACAGTGTGCAATGGTGCAATAACCAGATTGACAACTGGGTGTCTGTACTATACGATAATGAGAAAGAGAAAGTGATGGCTATGCGCAATCAGACGGCTACCAACTTCTCTATCGATGGAGGTAGCACTCGTTCCTTCAGTGAACGCAGCGAGATTGTAAGATGGAACGAAAAGAAGACTACTTGGCGAATGGGTGCTGTCCTCGGCAATCAGTTCGGATTCCACTTAAAAAATATTGTTTCATGGGGTATCATTACAAAAGTACAGTCTAACGAGGGAAACGGTAACACGAGTGGAGACGGCACGAAAACGCAGGACTACACAGAGTGGGAATATACCTTCGCTGATGGCAATCGTGATACTGATATTTCCATCAATCAATATAATAGTGACAACAAGAAGAATAGTAAAATCTTCTCGGTATTCGGTGGACAGACGTACAATCCTTATGAGCCACAGGAATTTACAAAGTACTATGAACCGGGCACACCGCTGGGCAATGGTACGGTACAGATGGAACAACCTAACCTCATGATTGGCATCGGTAACGAACCGCCTGCTAAGAGTGTCACCATCACTGATATTCCGGCTGGCAGCGAGGCTAATCTTACCATCTACTGCACCAACATGTCTAACACGCATCAGGGTACAAACTTTAGCTATAATCTGGTCATCACGGAGCGTACTAATGACAAGGGGCTGGAGATACTCATGGATGGTGTGCCTGTGAACGGACGTTCTGTTTTCCTCGATCAAGGCGAAACGACGACAAAAGTGCTTACCATACGCCAAACTGATCAAGGTATACTCGACTACGAGGGTATCCAACTGCGTTTCTGCTCTCAATATCAGCCTGCCAAAATTGCTGACGTGGTAACGATCAACGCTCACTTTAAGCCTTCGTCATCACCTGTCAATCTGGTTATCCAAGAGCCGATACTCAATACCGTAACTAAGGATGCTAAGCTACAGATGCGTCTCACTGGGTTCAACCGACAGTTCAAAAAACTGAAGAATATCGGTGTGCAATATCGTTTTGCCGGCAATACGGAGTGGATCGACTTACACACATGGGTAACTGACCAAGTCGACTCTACCTCGACCAGTTTCAGCACATTGCCTTCTGAGGGCGACTTGCGCTGGGCTGAGGATATGTCGAGCAACCTGAGCTATCCTGAGGGTAACTATGAATTCCGGGCTTTTACCACTACCCCATACGATACAGAACTTATCCGCGTATACAGCGACATCGTCACTGTAACCAAAGATCTGACTCGTCCTCGTAACCTCTATACCCCATCGCCTGCCCACGGTATCCTGGGTTACGGTGACCAACTTGCTATCGAGTTTAACGAGGATATCGTGCCTGGTTACGTAGGCGACAAGAATGTTATTGTTACCGCTAAACTCAACAGTCAGCAGGTGAACCACGAGGTGGCATTGCATCTGAATCCGTTCGGTGAACAGCCTCGAACTCAGAACCCTGTGTTCCTCAAAGGTGACTTCTCTATCGACTTCTGGTTGAACTGGCACGATGCAGGAACGCTCATGCACTTGGGCGCTAATGTTAGCAACTTCGCACTGAACATACGCGAGGACGGTTACGTTGTCGCTAAAATCGCTGGCAATGAATTTGTTAGTAGCCAGCCTATGCCTAAGGACAACTGGACCTTTGTGGCGCTCGCTTACAAGGCTAGTAGTATGACCTTCGATATGCTTGCTCTCTCTGAGGACAAAAGCATCAACCTTTTCCAAAACAAACCTGTAGCACAACAGGCGGTGCAAGCTGCCGGCTATACTAACGATAATTATCTCTACCTCGGAGGTCTCAACGCTGATATCCATGCTCTCAGCCTATACGATATTTATCGAGACGTCCACGATGCTGGAGCTACCAAGAATCAGAGCAAGGACAACTATGTCTATGGACTGGCTAATTACTGGCCTATGGATGAGGGACACGGCAGAACTGCTGCTGACTCTCGCCGTACACACGATTTCATCGTACCGCAGTCATGGACTCTGGAGAACGTAAACTATGCCTTGCGTATCGACAACACTGATGGTGTCGCTGCTGATATTTCACGCATCAACACCCGACCAGGCGACAGTTACGCTGTCGAACTCTGGTTTGACTGTTCTATTCCTACGCCTGATGGACAAGTGATTTTCGAGACCGCTACTCCTGAGGCTGAGCAAGATTTGCAGAAGCAGAGTGACAAACTGCGTCTACGTCGAGACGGGCAAGACAACCTCATCCTCGACTATGGTACGAAATCGCAGGTGTTAGTTAACCTCGCCAATGCTGCTAATAATGAAGTATGGAATCATCTCATCTTCAACGTCGTGCGTGGTCAGGCGGCTAGCTTCTATCTGAATGGTCAACGCACAGCTGTTATTGCCGAAGCTGATGTTCCACCTCTTACCGGTTCACGCCTCTTGGTGGGTAAAGGTACTCATATGCAATACGTCGACGAACTGCGCATCTGGCATGCTTCGCTCAGCGAACAGCGCTTGCTGCAAAACATCTACAACACCATCGACACTTCTGAAGTCTATTCACGTGGTCTCGTGGCTTACTATCCTTTCGAACAGACTGGCATAGTAAATGGTGTCACGACCAAGGTTCCTACGCTTAAGAATATGATGGGCGACGACGAGTTGCAAGTTGCACAGTACACTGTGATTCAAAATGCACCACCTATTAAGAATGCTCCTGAGGAGGTTCGCCTCATCGCTTCACCTGTCGCATCAGAACGCAAGGTGGTAGTCAACCTCACCGGAGCCGGTATTAGTCCGCGAGATATCGAGGGTACCACACTTAACGTTACCGTAGACCAGATACGCGATTTACACGGCAACACGTCGCTGCCTATTCGCTGGTCGGCTTACGTTCAACAGAACACGCTGATGTGGAGTCGTGACTCGGTGAATATTATCAAACAGTATGGCAAAGGCTATACCTTTGATGTCAATATCGAAAACTGGAGTGGCAATACCGAGTATTACACCTTATATAATATGCCTGAGTGGCTCACATTGGTGGACAGTAACACGCAAGACGAACTGGCACCTATCAAAACGAAGACGCTTCGCTTCGAGGTAAACCCACAGGTGGCTGTGGGCAATTACGATGTAACGATAGGATTACAAGGTAACTTGGAGATACTGGAACCTTTACGTATCGTGATGAAGGTACGCGGGGAGAAACCGCAGTGGACTGTCGACCCGACCAAGTATGAGCACCAGATGAATTACATCGGACAGGTATATATCAATGGTATCTTGATGGAGAACGCTGAAAGCATGGTGGCTGCCTTCATCGACGGAGAGTGTCGTGGTGTAGCATCACCAGAACAGGTACGTGGCGCAGCTTATGTTACGATGAACGTTTATGGCAACAGTGACCCTCAGGGAACTAATGATGTGGGTAAACCGATTACTTTCCGCATTTGGAATGCATCGGCAGGTATCGCTTATACGGATGTAAACATCAATGCCTATGATGGTTCGGCTGCTAAGACAACCTTTGCGGTCAATGATATTGTGGGTTCGTTCGATCAACCTGTTATTTGGGCGAAAGGTACAGATGTAGAACAGGTGATGAAGCTGAACCTGAACTGGAACTGGGTATCACTCGGTGTAGATCCTGCTGACAAGCGACCTAACGCCGTATTCCCAGAACTGACCAAATGGAATACCATTATCAAGGGTAAGAGTATAGAACCGGTATACAGCAACGGAACGGAGTGGGCGCCAAGCGGAGCGCAGATACAGTCGGGCACTGCATACAAGATACGCATTACCCCAGCTACAGAAGACCAGCAGCTGCCAGAACAACTGTCGATAAGCGGTGCACAGTTAGACTTATCAAAGACACCTGTGACGCTGACACCTGGATGGAACTGGATAGCTTACACACCGTTATCAACAATGACCATAGGTCAGGCGCTGGCTGCAGCCCAACCGGAGGTGGGCGACTATGTGAAGTCACAGCACGCTATTGCCTTCTACAGCGTAAACGGCTGGGAAGGTAGTCTGAAGGCCTTGGAAAGCGGACATGCTTATATGTATAACAGCACTGCAAACACCGAGAAATCGTTTATCTATCCGACAGTATCGGCTATGAGTCGTGCAGTTACCATGAAGCGTACTCCAGAAGAGCCACATATCTTCACTCCTATCGGTGCGGGAACCTATCCAGATAATATGTCGATGGTTATCCGTCTGCTTGGAACAGACGAAACCGTCATCGATACCTGTGAAGTAGCCGCCTTCATCGACGGAGAGTGCCGTGGTACGACACGTGCCAACAACGGACTTTACTATCTTATCATTGCCGGCGAAGGCAGTGGACAGCCATTAGAGCTACACACCTGCATCAATGGCAAGACGGTAACGATAGACCGTAAGTTGACCTTTACCACCGACCAGAACATCGGTACACCGTGGTCACCATATGTTATCGATCTAAGCGAGGTGCTGACGGGCATTACCGAGATTAGTAGCAATGAAGAAGATGACGATGAAGACTGGTGGTCAGTACAAGGCTTCAAGATAGGTCACAAGCCAATTCAGCCAGGAGTATATATTCATCATGGTAAAAAAGTAACGATTAAATAAACGATTATTCCCGCCAACGCTTCTTCACAATGCGTATGGCGGGAATTTTCTTTTTTATAATTCTTTCCAATCTTTTAAACATTGGAGAGAATTTGAATCACTTTATTTCAATGTGCTCTGATACCACTCGTAAAGTTTCTCTACTCCGTCCTCGATTTCGACTTTGTGAGTCCATCCGAGTGAATGTAGTTTGCTCACATCAATGAGTTTACGTGGGGTTCCATTTGGTTTGGTAGCATCCCAGCAGAGTTCGCCTTCAAAGCCTACGGTCTTAACGACTAATTCTGCCAATTCTTTGATATGCAATTCTTTGCCTGTACCCACGTTGATATGGCAATTGCGAATCTCACCAAGCGATGGGATAGCTCCACCACGACCTTCTGAATTGTTACGGTCTACGGCTCCATCGGTCTTCACACCATAGTGCACGGATGAGTATTTCTCGATGCCGATGATATCCTTGAAATCGACATTCAAGAGTACATGAACAGAGGCATCTGCCATATCTTCTGACCAAAGGAACTCACGCAATGGACTTCCGTCGCCCCAAAGGGTTACCTTATTATTCTCGATACCATAGAAAGCCAAAGCCTGAAGGATACGCTCCTTAGGTTCGTTGCCATCCACGTTTTTCTCGCCGATAGCCTCAGCAAGTTTAGAAGGAGGATTAATAGGGCGCTTATTCATATCTTTCGTGATAGCATCCCAATTATCATCGTGAATCAACTTAGCGAGATAAATCTTACGCATCATCGCAGGCAATACATGACTGTTCTCGAGATGGAAGTTATCATTCGGACCATAAAGGTTGGTTGGCATCACAGCGATATAATTGGTACCGTATTGCAGATTATAGCTTTCGCACATCTTCAGTCCGGCTATCTTAGCTATCGCATATTCCTCATTGGTATATTCCAATAGAGAAGTAAGCAGACAATCTTCTTTCATTGGCTGTGGAGCATTCTTCGGATAGATACAGGTACTACCGAGGAAAAGCAACTTTTTTACGCCATGAAGATACGCCTGTTCGATAACATTACACTGCATCTTCATATTCTGCATGATGAAGTCAGCGCGATAGAGCGAATTTGCCATGATACCGCCAACGAAGGCTGCCGCCAGCACGACAGCATCAGGCTGTTCTTCATCAAAGAACTTCTTTACTGCTTCCTGATTAGTTAAATCCAATTCTTTATGAGATTTACCAATCAAATTGTTATAACCTCTAGCCTTGAGGTTATTCCAAATAGCAGAGCCCACAAGTCCGTGGTGTCCCGCTACAAAAATTTTACTAGATTTATCTAAAGTCATACACAAATATAAAAATTCTCGCAAAGAGCGCAAAGACGCAAAGTCATTTTATAATTCATAAGAGCTTTTAAAAATTATTTCTTAGCGCTCTTTACAAGAAATTTATTAACTTTCCAATTCTTAAAACTTAAAGACTTAAAAAACTTTACGTCTTTGCATTCTTTGCGAGAAATTAATTTACTTTCCCAATTCTTAAAACTTAAAGACTTAAAAACTTTGCGTCTTTGCGTTCTTTGCGAGAAATTAATTTACTTTCCCAATTCTTAAAACTTAAAGACTTAAAAACTTTGCGTCTTTGCGTTCTTTGCGAGAAATTAATTTACTTTTCCATGCAATTCGTTAACGCGATTCTCTGCAAGATGATTAACTACCCGATGGATGTTATCCTTTAATACACTAGTATTAAAATTAATCAACAATCCAAGATGCAGGTTCTTTAGACGAAGATAAGTCTGCAATTGCTTATAAAAGACAGGGTTCAATTCTTCAACAGACTTTAACTCGATAATTACCTTACCCTCGACTACGAGATCGGCTCGAAGCTCTGAACCAAACTGTTTACCATCATAAATAATCGGTATTTCAACTTGCCGTTCAACTTTTAAGCCTGCTTTTTGAAGTTCATAAGAGAGCAATTTTTCATAAATACTCTCTAACAACCCCGGTCCTATTCCAAAATAGACCTTGTAAGCACTATTGATAATAATCTTAGAAATCTCGTTTTCAGTCATCTCTTCAAAAACTTAAAAAACTTTGCGTCTTTGCGTTCTTTGCGAGAAATATTCTTCTATTTTACAATGCCCTTTTCTAGATACTCAGCAAGGTTCATTCTAACTTTTGCAGCAGCACCTTCTGATGCAACCTTGGCCATATCACTATCAACCATGATTTTAACCAGTTTCTCGAAAGAAGTAGTATTCGGATTCCAACCCAATTTTGCCTTCGCCTTCGTAGGATCACCCCACAAGTTGACAACATCTGTAGGACGATAAAAATCTGGGGATACCTCTACCAAAACCTTGCCTACAAGATTGTCCGGACCGGATACACAGATACCCTTTTCGTCCATACCCTCACCTTCCCACTTCAGTTCAATGCCGGCATGATGGAATGCCAACTGAGCAAACTCGCGAACACTGTGCTGTACACCTGTTGCAATCACGAAATCCTCAGGTTGATCATTCTGGAGGATAAGCCACATACACTCTACATAATCCTTAGCATAACCCCAGTCGCGAAGAGAACTCAAGTTGCCGAGATAAAGCTTATCCTGCAAGCCCTGTGCGATACGAGCAGCAGCCAACGTAATCTTACGGGTTACGAATGTCTCGCCACGACGCTCTGACTCGTGATTGAAGAGAATACCTGAGCAGCAGAACATATTATAAGCCTCACGATACTCCTTCACAATCCAAAAGCCATACAACTTCGCTACTGCATAAGGACTGTATGGGTGGAATGGTGTATTCTCATTCTGTGGAACCTCTTCCACCTTACCGTAAAGCTCTGAGGTAGAAGCCTGATAAATACGGCAGGTCTGCTCCAGATGATTGGCACGAACAGCCTCGAGGACACGGAGTACACCTGTCGCATCTACATCTGCAGTAAACTCAGGAGAATCGAAAGAAACCTGAACATGGCTCTGTGCGGCCAAATTATATATTTCGGTTGGACGAACCATATCAACGACTTTAACCAATGACATGGAATCACCAAGATCGCCATAATGAAGATGGAAATGAGGTTGCCCCTCAAGATGAGAGATGCGCTCACGATAATCTACCGATGAACGGCGAATAATACCATGTACATCGTACCCCTTAGATAATAGTAATTCTGCAAGATATGAACCATCCTGACCGGTAATACCAGTAATCAGGGCAATATTCTGTTTACTCATAAATGATAGTATAGTTACATAAATTATTAAGATTCAGTACTCCACTCTTTGATACGCTGCTCTTCAGAACGTTTGCATACAAGTATCTGACCATTCTTTTCAGAGAAAATGTAACCATCAAGCCCCTGAAGAATTACCTTTTTAGCATCTTCAGCATGTACCACGCAGTTATTGCATTCGTACATATGGATATTGCCGACAGCACCATTTTCCTGTTCATCTTTCTCCAGTTTATCGTGCAACGAAGCCCAATTACCCAAGTCGCTCCATCCAAAGTCTGCCGGATGAGTATACACCTTACCCTCTTGAGAAGCAGGCTCCATGACCGCATAATCGATAGAAACCTTCTCACAAGAAGGGAAAATCGCTTCGACATCGCCCGTTGCCACAATTTTATCCATGTCAGCAGCGATATTCGGAGTATATTTGCGGATACTCTCTGTTATCGTGTTAACATTCCATACGAAGATACCTGCATTCCACAGGAAGTTGCCTGCAGCAAGATACTTCTTAGCGGTTTCGAGATCTGGTTTCTCCTTAAATTCCTGCACATGGAGAATTTCGCCCTCTTTGACGTTAGCAGCCTCAACATAACCATAACCCGTCTCTGGGCGAGATGGTTTGATACCAATCGTCACGATATCATTATTTGTTGCAGTATAAGCTAAAGCATTCTTGATAACTCTTCTGAATTCATCCGGATTCATAACCACAGCATCAGCTGGAGTTACGACCACATTAGCATCAGGTTCTTCCTGTTTGATACTCCAACAAGCCCAAGCGATGCAAGGAGCCGTGTTACGGGCAGCTGGTTCAGCCAAGATATGATTCTCAGGAATCATCGGCAACTGCTGCTTCACGATATCCACATATTTTGCATTGGTTACCACCCAAAAATTTTCATCCGGACAAACGCCTTTAAAGCGGTCAACAGTAAGTTGTATAAGTGTACGGCCGCAGCCTAATATATCAATAAATTGCTTTGGAAATTCAGGGGTACTCAGCGGCCAGAAACGGCTTCCAATACCACCTGCCATTATAACTACATGATTTTGCATTTTTTTCTTTGGTTAGATTTCCTTTTTATCTTATTAAGTACTACTTAGATAATAGTGCTGCAAAAATAGTCATATTTTTGCTAAAAAAGGTCCTTTCAATTCATAAAAAAGGAGATTATCCGATTTTTGGGGCGAAATTACACTAATCTTTGAAATTCTGACACTAATTACAACCTTTTTTCTTAACTTTGCAAAGTCAGAAAATTTGTAAAAAAGAAAAATCTTACAAAAATTAAATACTAATTCCTATGGAATTTAAAAGAAACATCATCATTACTGGTGGCGCAGGCTTTATCGGCAGCCATGTAGTCCGCCTGTTCGTCAATAAGTATCCGGAATATCATATTATTAACCTGGATAAATTGACTTATGCCGGTAACCTTGCTAATCTGAAGGATATTGAAAACAAGCCTAACTATTCTTTTGTCAAGGCTGACATCTGTGATTTCGACAAGATGTATGCGCTGATGCAGAAGGAGCACGTGGATGGCATTATCCACCTCGCAGCTGAGAGTCATGTAGACCGCTCTATTAAGGATCCGTTTACTTTCGCTCGTACTAACGTGATGGGTACACTATCACTGCTTCAGGCGGCCAAACTTTATTGGGAAAGTTTGCCTACACCATATATGTTCTCTTCCTCACAGGGAGAGTTAGAGAGGGTTCTTTTCTACCACATCTCTACCGACGAAGTGTATGGTGCACTCGAAATGACACATCCTGAGGGTATCCCTGCACCTTTCACAACCAAAGCATCTTCTGGTAAGAATCATGAAGCATACGGTGAGGACTTCTTTACTGAAGACTTGAAATATATGCCTCATTCTCCATATTCGGCTTCTAAGGCCAGCAGCGACCACTTCGTTCGTGCTTTCCACGATACCTATGGCATGCCGACTATCGTAACCAACTGCAGTAACAATTACGGTCCTTATCAGTTCCCAGAGAAGTTGATTCCGCTGTTTATCAACAACATCCGTCATCGCAAGCCTCTGCCTGTATATGGCAAGGGAGAGAATGTACGCGACTGGTTATACGTAGAGGATCACGCCCGTGCGATAGATGTGATTTTCCACAAGGGTAACATTGCCGACACCTATAACATTGGTGGTTTTAATGAGTGGAAGAATATCGACATTATCAAGGTTGTTATCAATACCGTAGACCGTTTATTGGGTCGCCAAGAGGGTGAAGATATGGACTTGATTACCTATGTAACCGACCGATTGGGCCACGACAAGCGATATGCTATCGACTCACGCAAGCTACAGGCCGAACTCGGGTGGGAACCAAGTTTACAGTTTGAAGAAGGTATAGAGAAGACCGTAAAATGGTATCTCGATAATCAGGAATGGATGGACAACGTAACCAGCGGTGACTACCAGCAGTATTACGAGAAAATGTACAAAGACCGTTAATGAAATCGAAAAAATGGAAGTTATCAAAACCAATATTGATGGTGTAGTCATCATCGAACCCCGCATATTTGCAGATGAACGTGGCTATTTTTACGAGTCATGGAACGAAAAGGAATTCAACGAGAAAGTTCGCCCTATCCGCTTTGTACAGGACAACCAGAGCAAATCGAGCTATGGTGTACTTCGCGGTTTACATTTTCAGAAGGGAGAACATTCACAGAGTAAGTTGGTACGTGTAGTGAAAGGACGTGTTCTCGATGTTGCTGTTGATATCCGCAAAGGCAGTCCTACCTTTGGTCAGCATGTAGCAGTGGAACTGACTGAGGATAACCAGCGCCAGTTTTTTATCCCAAGAGGTTTTGCACATGGCTTTAGTGTATTGAGCGAAACAGCCATATTCCAATACAAGTGTGATAATTTGTATTGTAAGGAAAGCGAAGGTGCCATTGCCTGGAATGACGAAGCTCTCGGCATCGACTGGAAAATACCTGCTGACCAAGTTATCCTAAGTGAAAAGGATGCAAACCATCCATTATTGAAGGATTCGCCTTATCTCTTCGATTACCAAGAAGATTTATACAAATAAAAAGTAGAAATGGCGAAAGCCATATAAACAAGGTATAAAATTCTCGCTAAGGGTTGACGCTCTTGGCGAGTTTTTTTTTGATACCACGCGACACTATAGTCTTTGCGAGAATGATTTAAAAACCATATTTACTGAAAAATTTAATTTTTTTTAAAAATAAGTTGTAACTTTGCACCTGAATTAGATGTATTTATGGAAAGTTTAAAATTATTCAAACCACAACTCGTGTCCTCACTGAGACACTACAATCAGAAAAAGTTTATGGCCGACCTCATGGCCGGTATTATCGTAGGAATTGTAGCATTACCACTCGCCATTGCCTTTGGTATCGCCTCAGGCGTATCACCAGAAAAGGGAATTATCACCGCTATCGTAGGCGGTTTGATCGTCTCACTCTTCGGCGGAAGTAAAGTACAAATTGGAGGTCCTACCGGTGCCTTTATCGTCATCATCTACGACATTATTCAGAATTATGGCTTGGAAGGTCTTGCTATCGCCACACTGATGGCAGGAATATTTCTCATTTTACTTGGAATTCTCAAACTGGGAACCGTTATCCAATACATACCTTATCCTATTATAGTCGGCTTCACCAGCGGTATCGCTGTAACCATCTTCACCACACAGATAAAAGACCTCTTCGGTCTACAAATAGACCAAGTACCTGCAGATTTTATCGAAAAATGGGGCAGTTATATCCAACACTTCGGTACACTCGATCTATGGACAGCCCTCATTGGTATTCTCAGTATCGTGATTATCACCATCACCCCGAAATTCAGTAAAAAAATACCAGGATCGCTCATTGCAATTATCCTGATGACCGTTCTTGCACTAGTACTCAAACAATATGCAGGTGTAACCACCATCGAAACCATTGGCGACCGATTCTCTATCAGCAATGAACTCCCTTCAGCAGTGGCTCCTGCCCTCTCATGGGATACCATTCAAAACCTTATCGGTCCTGCCACAACCATCGCTATTCTCGGCGCCATAGAGTCTCTGTTATCAGCAACCGTTGCCGATGGTGTAATCGGTGCACGTCACAATTCGAATACCGAACTTATCGCACAAGGTATTGCCAATATGGCTAGTCCACTCTTCGGTGGAATTCCTGCTACTGGCGCTATTGCCCGCACGATGACCAATATCAACAATGGCGGTAAGACTCCTGTTGCAGGTGTTATCCATGCTATCGTACTGCTGCTCATCTTCCTCTTCCTCATGCCACTCGCCAAATACATTCCTATGGCTTGTCTGGCAGGTGTACTCGTCGTTGTAAGTTATGGTATGAGTGGATGGCGCTCTTGCCTGTCTATCATGCGCAATCCAAAAAGCGATATCATCGTACTGATTACCACCTTCTTATTAACTATTATCTTCAACCTTACCATCGCAATCGAGGTAGGACTTCTCGCAGCATGTCTTCTCTTTATGAAACGAATGAGCGAGATTACCGAGGTGAAAGTGTTTGAACACGATATCAACCCATATGAAGACGTGATGTATCACGATGCACCGGAGGAGCACCTCGAGATACCTGAAGGTATAGAAGTATACGAAATTAACGGTCCTTACTTCTTCGGCGCTGGTAACAAGTTTGAAGAAATGATGTCAACCTTCGGCGACCGTTCTAAGGTACGTGTCATCCGTATGCGTAAGGTTCCATTTATCGACAGTACCGGTATTCATAACCTTACCAACCTCTGTATGATGAGTAAGAAGGCAGGCATTCAGATTGTACTATCTGGTGTAACCCAGAAGGTGCATGAAACCCTTACCAAGGCACACTTCCAGGAGATTGTACCTGAGGAAAACATCTGTAGCCACATTGACGGAGCTATGGCTCGCGCCAAAGAACTGCTAAATAGCTAAAGGATTATCCAACTTTGCGAAACTACAAAAAACAGAATTATGAAGAAAAACTATCGCAATCTACTCTCTGAAGAAATAGAACAACTTCAGCTGCAAAGATGTCATGCCTCAGACTGGACTGCTATCCAAGTGGCAAAAGACTTCAATGTGAACTTAATTACAAACGTGAACTTTGAAGGACATATCTGCATTGGCAATCAGGTTACCTTGCAGAATATCGCCGTGCTTCGTGCCTCTGGCGATACAACCTTTGCAAATGGCTTGAAAATCGATGTTCTCTCTGAAGTAGGCGATCTGCCGGTTGCGATATATGATAAACTCACTTCGATGGAAGCAGCTTTCGAGGTCATGGAAACCAATACAAATCCTGACCTGGTGGCTAAACTCCAAGCAAAGGCACGTGCATATGCAGAGGCTATACGATGCGATGCCTGCATCATCGAGGATCGGGCTATCGTAAAAAACTGTTTAGAACTGGAGGATGTTCACATCGGTAAAGAGGTAGAAGTGATCGGCGCTTCCCGTCTAAAAGACGTCACGCTGTGTGATACAAACGAAGGTAAACCGATACATATCGGTGCGCAAGTGGTGCTGGAACACGTTATCGTGGGTACCGAAAGTATGATCGTAGACGGCGCACAGATGGACCACTGTTTGGTAGGACAAGGATGCCACATCGGCAGAATGTATTCCGCTACAACAAGTCTATTTTTTGCCAACTGCCATTTCGAAAACGGTGAAGCCTGCGCCTATTTCGCCGGTCCATATAGCGTTTCACACCATAAATCGACCTTGATGATAGCCTGCATGACCAGCTTTTTCAATGCCGGCTCGGGCTCAAACCAAAGTAATCATAGTTACAAGATGGGACCTAACAAATACGGTCAACTGGCTCGCGGATCCAAACTCGGAAGCAATTCGTATGTATACTGGCCGATGCAGATAGGTCCATTCTCGACTGTTATCATGCACCATACTGGGCATCAAGACCTACGCGAATTACCTTTCTCTTTGATCACCGAAGGTCAAGACGGAAAAACGCATATAGTACCAGGACAAGCCTTGCGAAGCGTAGGAACCCGTCGTGATATTAACAAATGGCCCAAACGTGACCAACGCACAGATACTCCAGCCTGCCGATTAGACCGCATCAATTTCTCTATGCTCAACCCTTATACCATCGGTTATATTCTGAAAGGACTAGAAGTTCTGAAGGAACTAAAAACCGAAGGTAAAACGGAATATAAAGGCTGTATCATCAGCCATCGCCACATCGAGGGCGGAATCATGCTCTATCAGCAGGCCATCACGATATATCGCGGTCAACAGGCACAGCGACATCTGCTGCAGACTACAGAAGGTGGTACTGGTGAATGGCAAGACTATGGCGGAATGTTATTACCAAAAGCTGAAACCTATGAAGCTCTCGCTCGAGGCGAAAACTTCGAAGACTTAGAACAGTATCTTACACAATGGGAAAGCAACTGGGTGGATGCACACTTCGACAAAGAAGACCATAAACGTCTGATTGCCAACGGCAAATCAGCTGAAAATGCTTGGAACACCACACTCGATATTGATGGAAGTTGCGATTTGGCTGCTTGTCAATTGAATTGGTAATTCAACTGACTATACTGCACTTTATTCAAAAAATAATTGTATATTTGCATTCCATAAATATATTACAGATAACGATATAACAAAAAAACAGATAAAGTGGAATCAGTAATAAGAAATGATAAGCCCTGGTTGGCAGTAAAACTCTTTTCGCTCAAAACATATGAAATACGTGATTTCTTGAAAGAAAAGGGAATAAACTGCTTCTTACCGGAACAATATGTAGACATCGAAAATCCGGAAAATCAACGCATTAAACATATTCTGAAACCGGTAACACGAAATCTGTTGTTTATCGAGAAACCTGAGGATATGAAGCACTTCCCTTCGGAAATGGCACAATGGCCATTTAAGATGGCAATTATCAAGCCACACCCTACTTCTGATCACTATGCGGAGATATCAAGTCATGAGATGCGCGAATTTGAGGAGATGTGTAATCCGGAACTCAGAATGAAAATCTTTCTGACTCCTGAAGAAGCTCGTCTAAAATCGGGCGATAAGGTGTTAGTAACCAATGGGCCGATGAAGGGAATGACTGGTAGACTGGTTCGCAAGTCGAAGAAATATTATCTGCTAAAAGATATGCCAGGTATCAGTATCATGATAAAGGTAAGCCGCTGGTGCTGTAAACCGACAGAAAAAGAATAAAAAACTCATAATACATCAAAAAAAAGAAAACCATGAAAGGAATTGTATTAGCAGGCGGCAGTGGAACCCGCCTCTATCCGATTACCAGGGGTATTAGCAAACAGCTTATCCCTATTTTTGACAAACCAATGATCTATTACCCGATTTCGGTATTAATGTTAGCTGGTATTCGAGAAATCCTGATTATATCCACACCATTCGACTTACCCGGATTCAAACGCCTTTTAGGCGATGGCAGCGCCTTTGGTGTAAAATTTGAATATGCCGAACAGCCATCACCAGACGGTTTGGCACAAGCATTCATTATCGGTCGTGAATTTATCGGTGACGATGACGTATGCTTAGTACTGGGTGATAATATCTTCCACGGTGCAGGGTTGACAGCCAGACTGAAGGAGGCTGTTCGTACAGCAGAAGAAGAAAAGAAAGCTACTGTCTTCGGGTATTGGGTAAGTGACCCTGAACGTTACGGTGTAGCAGAATTCGACAAAAACGGCAACTGTCTGAGCATCGAGGAGAAACCAAAGGAACCTAAAAGCAACTATGCTGTAGTGGGGTTATATTTCTACCCAAATAAAGTGGTAGATGTCGCTGCCCATGTGAAACCATCTGCGCGTGGCGAACTGGAGATAACATCGGTTAACCAGAAGTTTCTCGAAGACGGTGAGTTGAAAGTACAGACACTTGGTCGTGGTTATGCATGGTTAGACACAGGTACACACGACAGCCTGAGCGAGGCTTCAACCTTTATCGAAGTTATCGAGAAACGTCAGGGTCTAAAGATAGCATGCTTGGAAGGCATCGCCTATCGACAAGGTTGGATAGACGAGGCTAAAATGCGTGAAAACGCTGAGCCTATGATAAAGAATGAATATGGCAAATATCTGCTATCTGTAATAGAAGAAGTTAAGCGAACCGGTAAATCTGTTGGCTAAAATAAGCCTTTAGATACAAGAACGGGGTAAAATTTCTCAGCAATGCACAAAATTGGTTGTTGCTGAGAAATTTTACCCCATATTTGTTACTCATCATTTGGGAAACATCTTTTTCGATATTACAAAGCTATATTCCAAAATAATTGCTTAACTTTGCAACCGAATAATTTTACTAGAGAAGTATATAAGATAACTAATAATATCACATAAGGTTTGCGGAAAATATGTGAAATTCGTTAATACCCATGGTAAGGAATATGTGTTATTCCGAAATGGCTATACGAAATGACAACATGAAATGAATATTGCAATAACCAACACATCTGAAAATAAAGATCTTCTTTCTTAGAATAAATACTAATTTATAAATTAATTTACATGAAGAAAAAATTGCTTATTGTAGCAATGACTGCTTTGGTATTAGGCAGTTGTAAAACACCTAATGTGTCGTATTTCAACGACTTAGGTGACAAGCAGATGGAAATGGTAAACGAGAGGCCAGCTATCCGGATGCAACCAGACGACAAGATTTCAATCGTCGTTAAGAGCCGTGATGCTCAACTGGGCAACTTATTTAACTTATCGGTAACCAGTCAGACTGTAGGAGCTAACGGTATAAATTCGGCCCCACAGCAGATGTCTGTCTACACGATCGACAGTAAGGGAAACATTGATTTCCCTATTATCGGAATCATTCCCGTACAAGGCTTGAGCCGAGAAGAAGTAGCACAAAACATTAAGGCTCAGTTAATTTCACGCCATCTGGTACAAGATCCTGTGGTAACCGTGGAATATGTAAATCTCTGCTTTAACGTATTGGGCGAAGTAAATCGTCCCGGTCACTACTCTATCGACCGCGAACACCCTACCCTTCTTGATGCTATCAGCATGGCAGGCGACCTCACCATTCAGGGCGAACGTAAAAATGTGCTGGTGATACGCAATGAAAACGGTAAGAAAAAAACATATCGCATAAACTTGCAGAATGGCAAAGATGTACTCCATTCTCCTGCATTCTATCTACAGCAAAATGATGTGATATATGTAGAACCCAACAACTTTCGTGCTCGACAAACAACAGTAAACGGTAACAATGTAAGATCTACTTCATTCTGGATATCCATCGCTTCACTAGCTTCATCCTTAGCTGTGCTCATCTACAACATCGTAAACTAAACGAAAGTCAAAAGTAAGTAAACATAATAAAGAAAAATTTTTGATTCATCCAACACTACAAAACAACTCCTGTATCACCAAATACTGGAGCATACGTTTTTATATTCCTAACTATTAACGCAGGTTATTATGTCGATCTCTAATGCGAATAATCACGACGAATCATTTTTAGATTTTCAAGAAGATATCAATATACAAGATATCATAGGGCTTTGCATCAACCGATGGTACTGGTTTGTTATCTCTCTGATACTCTGCACAGGTATAGCCATCGGTTATCTCATGATTACCCCTCCTGTTTTCAGCCGTTCGGCTTCACTCCTGATCAAGGAGGACAGCAAAAACGCCCCCTCTTCGATTAATGAAGAACTTAACAATGTAGGTAATCTAGGCCTATTTGCACAGAATACCAATGTCAATAATGAGATGGTCTATATCAAGTCGCCCGACTTGATCTTGCAGGTGGTGAAAAGACTACATCTGGATATAAACTATCAGGTGGACGGTACGATGCACCGCAACACGATTTATGGTAACAATCTGCCTATACAGGTAGAATTTGAAAATATGCACTATGATACCCAAGCGACATTCACCTTACAGCAGCATGCAAACGGTACAGCCACTCTCTCAGACTTCGTACTCAATGGCAAGGAACAACACTGCAAACCGATAATTGCCCCTGTAAACACCATTATTTCTACCCCTGTGGGTAAACTGAAATGGACGAAGAATCAGGAGGATACCTACAAACCGATATACGTGAGTAAAACTCCACTGATGGCTGCAATGAAAAGTTGTGGCAGCAGAATGGAGGTAAGTAGAAACGACAAACAGTCTACGATTATCGACATCGAATACAAAGATGTTTCACCCGCTCGTGCCGAAGACTTCCTCAACACCTTGATCGACGTATATAACGAAAGTTGGGTGAAGGACAAAAACAAGATAGCTGTCAGTACATCCAAGTTTATTAACGACCGACTACAGGTTATCGAACAGGAACTTGGAAATGTGGACAGTAATATCTCATCGTACAAGAGCAACAATCTGATACCCGACATGGAGGAATCCTCACGCATGTATATGAACACAGCCAACCAGGCCAATATGCAGATAACCGATCTGAACAATCAACTCTACATGGCCCAATATGTACGACAACACATGAGCAGCAAAGCGAATAAACACCAGTTGCTGCCTGCCAACTCCGGTATCAACAATGCCGCTATCGAAAAGCAGATCAGCGACTACAATGAGAAAATGTTAGAGCGCAATAGTCTGGTAGCCAACTCGTCGGTTGAAAATCCTCTGGTAGCAGACCTGGACAAGCGACTGGGGCAAATGCGCTTGTCGATCATCAAGAGTATCGACAACCAGATCAGCACCCTGAATGCCCAGATAAAAGGCATGCAACACATCGAGGGCACTAGCACTTCGCGCATAGCCAGAAATCCGAAACAGGCGAAGTATCTGCTCTCGGTGGAACGTCAACAGAAGGTAAAAGAAAGCCTGTATCTCTTTCTTCTGCAGAAACGCGAAGAAAACGAAATATCACAAGCCTTTACCGCTTACAATACTCGTGTGGTAGTCTCACCTACCGGCGATATGACACCGACTTCGCCAAATCGTAAAAACATACTGATAGGTGCCCTACTCGTGTCGTTTCTACTGCCGATAGCAGGTATTTACGTGATAGAAAACCTCAATACCAAAGTGCGCGGACGCAAAGATCTTGAAAGTCTTACAGCACCTATCGTGGGCGAAATTCCACACTACAACAGCAAAAAGGATAAATCTAAAGAAGACTATAAGATACTGGTCAAAGCAGGTAATAGAAATGTCATCAACGAGGCTTTCCGTGTGGCAAGAACAAATCTGGAGTTTATGACCAATGCCAATCAAGGCAATCGCGTCATCATGTTTACATCAGCTAATCCTGGTTCGGGCAAAACATTCCTGGCGATGAATATGGCATCTTCATTTGCTATAAAAAACAAAAAGGTGATTTGCATCGACTTAGATTTACGAAGAGCTTCTTTATCACAATACGTAGGAAGTCCTGACACGGGTATGGCCAACTATCTAAACTACGAGATAGAGAACTGGCGCGAGATGATTAAACCTGTGAACGGATATGAGAATATCGATGTCGTTCCTGTAGGAAATATTCCGCCAAACCCAACCGAACTCCTGTTTAGTAAGCGCTTAAAACAGTTTATCGACATCCTCCGTCTAGAATACGACTATGTCTTCATCGACTGTCCACCGGCTGAAGTCGTTGCCGATGCGTCAATTATCGCCAAATATGCCAGCACAACCATTTTTGTGATCAGAGCCGGTCTCTTTGAGCGTGATATGCTACAACAGGTGGAATATTATTATACAGAGAAGAAATTCCCACATCTTGGTGTTCTGCTCAACGATACCCAAATGGCCAAGAAATATCGTGGATACCATCGCTATAGTTACCAGTATGGCTATCATGCCTATGGAAGCGAAAGCTATACTGGATACGCTTCATAAGATGACTCTAATAGAAGATAGGTATATAAAAGGATAAAAATAAAAATTAGAGTAATGTATGTGGTTACTATCTCATGACATAAAAGTGTGCGACAGCGATTTGCTAGAGGGCATGACGAACTGGCACTGTCATCTATTACCGGGGGTAGATGATGGAGTGTCTGCAGTATGCGAAACGAACAAAATACTGAAGCTTTGGGAAACGATGGGGATGAAGGAAGTGTGGCTAACCCCACATATCATGGAAGAGATTCCCAACAAAACAGCGTATCTGAAAAATCAATATAAACAATTACAGGAGCAAGTGAAAGATTCACGTATACGATTGCATCTGGCTGCAGAAAATATGCTTGATAATGAATTTCAGCATCGTCTGGCTAAAGAAGACCTTCTTACCCTTGGCTCTCAAAATCAAGTATTAGTAGAAACTTCTTACTACAATCCACCGATGGGTATGAAGCGTATTCTGAATGACATCATCGACCATGGATACACGCCTGTATTGGCTCATCCGGAGCGATATATGTATATGGAAATGAAAGATTATCGGGAAATCAAGGCGATGGGGGTACTGTTGCAACTGAATATTCCCTCTCTCTTTGGCTTTTACGGTCAAGAGGCCAAGACAAAGGCAAAACATCTGCTCAATCGCGAAATGTACAATTTGACGGGTACCGACACTCACTCTTTCCGACCAGCAGAGCATATTCTAAACCGTAAAATTTCACCCAAAATGATCCGCAAGATCAAAAGCATCACCGCCTAGTACCTACATTAAGGAGCACCCTGGATATCCATTAAAATATCTACAGGCTCCAGGGTAATCAGAAAGCCCTTGCCCATGGAATTCAAATCCGACTTGATCTCATGGACAAAGGCTTTTAGCTTACTCTCTTCGTCTATGATTTCTACTACCATCGGATGCTTGATATTGAGTTCCCAAAATTTATTATTGTGTAACTGACTTGAAGACCCAAAACCTGTTACACCAGACAGAATGGTACACCCCTTCATTCCCGCATCCTGCGCCCATTTAGCAATGACCATATAAAGTGATTCATGATGAATCGTATCGGTATTACTCATATAAAATCGTAGTCGTTTCATAGTATTAAGTATTGAGTCACTAAAGGAATCGAATGGCAAGCCAGTGACCGAAAAGTAAGGCTAACAAACCTAAGGCTAGACTGCCAAATAGATAGAATACAAAGTAGAAATAGTTTTCATCTTTTATCAACAGGCCGCTCTCATTCATAAAGGTAGAAAAGGTAGTGAATCCACCACAAAATCCTGTCGTGAGAATCAATTTGGTGTTTGGCGTCATCATGCTGCCACCCCACGACTGTCCTGAGAGAAAGCCGATAATAAGGCAACCAAGTACGTTGACGGCAAATGTGCCAAAAGGAAAACTGAGCAACGTGAGCGACTGTACCCACTTAGATACTAGAAAACGCATACCGCCTCCCACAAAACTACCGATTCCTACGAGTATGAAGTCTTTTATCATTGTTTATGTCTGTTTGAGTAGATCTATTAAATACAGACCTTATTCTGCAAATATACGAAAAAAGGAGAAGGATATACTGAGAATACCCATAAAAAATAAGCAGGAACCTTATCTCTTCTTATTTTTTTTGTACCTTTGAACAGAAAAGAAATAACGACATCATATTTATGCCGCTACAAATAATTATCATAGGAGCAGGTGCAGCAGGATGCTTTGCTGCTATCCAAATCAAACGCCTTCGTCCGGAGGCTCAAGTTACCGTTCTCGAAAAGTTGAAACGTCCTTTGGCAAAAGTGGCCATTACGGGAGGGGGGCGATGTAATCTTACTAATTCCTTTGCACAGGTAAAGAGTCTAGAACAAGTGTATCCACGTGGATTCAGATTGATGAAAAAACTCTTTCATCATTTTTCACACGAAGATGCTTATCAATGGTTTGAGGATAACGGTATCCGACTGATTACCCAGGAGGATGAATGCGTTTTCCCAGCATCACAAGATGCCATGGAAATCGTTAACTACCTTACGCGGGAAATGAAAAACCTTGGCGTTAAACTTCTGACTGATACTCAGGTAGACCATATTATCGATTTATCGAATCAAAAAACTGATGGCAATAGTGATTCTTCTGCAAGTGCTGTAAGCAATTCACCTACAGGATTTTGCGTAAAGACCAATAGAGGCGAAATGAAAGCTGATAAAGTATTGGTTACAACAGGAGGCCACCCAACCGGATCAGGTTATCGCATGCTTCAGGATCTTGATCTCGAGATTATCCCTTCACATCCAAGCCTGTTCTCGTTTAATCTGAGTGATGAACATCTTAAGAGTTTAATGGGTACTGTGGTGAAAGATGCTATTGTCTTTCTACCCGGCACTAAACTCAAGGCTGAAGGCGCTTTATTGATTACTCATTGGGGAATAAGCGGACCTGCAGCTCTGAAACTATCAGCTTATGGAGCCCGTATCTTAGCCGAGCAAAACTATGTAACCGATATCAGCATACGATGGCTTACTGACGACCAAGAAACTATCATGCTCTCGCTTCACGAACTTTCACTCAAACATCGCGACAAGAAGCTTACAAGCGTATATCCTGAAGCCTTCAATGCCCGACTTTGGGAGCATCTGCTGATGCGTGCTAACTTGTCTGTCGATATGCGATGGAAGGAGTTAAGCAATAAAGATATCAACAGACTTATCAACACCCTAACTAACGATATCTATCATGTTACTGGCAAAAATCGCTTTAAAGATGAATTTGTAACCAGCGGAGGTGTTTCGCTTAGTTCGCTCAAGCACAAGACCCTTGAGGCGAAAAACCATCCTGGGCTCCACTTTGCCGGTGAAGTTACCGATGTGGATGCAATAACTGGAGGGTTCAACCTGCAGGCTGCTTGGTCTATGGCATATGTCGCAGCACATGCGATGACAGAATAAACATCATCAAAAGAATAAAAATTTTGCGTCTTTGTGCTCTTTGCTTGAAATAATACACCAACATATTTTCTGCAAAGCAAATACAAAGACGCAAAGTATCATGAAAGATAACCGAAATCGGTTGTCGAATTAGTCGATTTCCTCATCAGCCTCATAGCCACCCATTTCTCGGATAGCATTCTTCAACATCGTATACTGTTGATACAGATTGTTGACCGCTTGTTCGCCCTTCGTAAAATCGTGCATAGGACTCTTGAGGAAGAAACTCAGGAAACGCTGGATGCCAAACTTGCCAGCACGGGCTGCTAGATCGGAAAGCAAACAGAGGTCGAGCAGCAATGGGGCTGCAAGTATACTATCACGACAGAGGAAATTAATCTTAATCTGCATTGGATATTCCATCCAGCCGAAAATATCTATATTATCCCAACTCTCCTTATTATCATTGCGAGGTGGATAATAGTTAATACGTACTTTATGATAAATATCACCATAAAGATCTGGCTGCTCTTCTGCTTTTAAGATGGTCTCAAGAGTAGACAGTTTAGAAACTTCCTTCGTGTGGAAATTGGCTGGCTCATCAAGAACCAAACCATCTCGATTACCAAGAATATTAGTAGAGAACCAGCCATTGACACCCAGACAACGGGTACTGAAGATTGGCGCGAAACCACTCTTAACCAATGTCTGACCAGTCTTGAAATCTTTACCACAAATAGGAAGTTTAGTCTTTTCTGCTAATTCCCACATAGCAGGGATATCGACCGTAGTATTTGGAGCACCCATAATAAAAGGAGCACCTTCCATCAATGCAGCATAAGCATAACACATCGAAGGAGCCACATGTTCACGATCGTTAGCCTTCATAGCAGCTTCGAGCTGAGCAAGCGAACCATGATACTGCTCATTATAAGGTACATAGATCTCGGTAGAAGCCGACCAGATAACAACAATACGTGCACAATGGTTAGCAGCTTTAAATTCTCGGATATCCTGGCGCAAAGCCTCCATCATATCCCATCTTGTCGCACAATCCTTCACATTGTCACCATCCAGACGCTTCGCATAATTCTTATCAAATGCGGCCTTCATTGGCACTATTTTCTCAAGTTCTTCGCGTACAGGGTTAATATCTTTCTCCTTGAGTACTTCGGCATACATAGCTGCCTGATACGCATTCTGAGGATAAACATCCCATGTACCAAAAACGATATCTTTAAGATCGGCCAATGGCACAATTTCACTGTAAGAAAGATATTTTTTGTCAGAGCCTTTGCCTACTCTTATTTTGTCGTATTGCGTCATTGAGCCTACAGGCTTAGCCAGGCCCTTTCTTGCCATCAAAACACCAGTCATGAAAGTGGTAGATACGGCACCACATCCTACAACGAGGATACCCAACTTTCCTTCAGCTGGTTTAACATTAGATTGTAACATGATGAATTATAATTATTCGGTTTATGGTTTATAATTTCAGTTTGTTTTTATACAGAATGCAAAGATACAAAAAACCAGCTAAGGCAAGTCATCCATAGCTGGTTTTTTACTATTTTTTCATAGCACGCATCGCATTAAGAACGGCTAAAACCATAACACCAACATCTGCAAAAACAGCCATCCACATCGTGGCCACCCCCACTGCTGCAAGAATAAGTACGGCTATCTTCACCCCTATCGCAAAACCTACATTCTGGCGTGCGATGCCGATTGTTCTTCTGGCTATACGGATAGCCGTCTCGATTTTAGATGGTTTATCGTCCATCAGTACGACATCAGCAGCCTCGATAGCTGCATCTGATCCAAGGGCTCCCATGGCAATACCGACATCTGCGCGAGCCAATACTGGTGCATCATTTATTCCATCGCCAACAAAAGCTAACGTTCCGCGATGCTCCACAGAAGATTGATTCAACAGTTTTTCTACAATCTTAACCTTATCGACCGGCAACAGTTCGGCATGGTATTCGTCCATACCAATACTGTCAGCTACTTGTTTGGCGACATTTTCTTTATCACCCGTGAGCATGACAAGACGATCTATCCCCGCCTTTTTCAACATCTGAATAGCTTCTACAGTATCCTTTTTCACCAAATCAGCCACCAAAATATGTCCGGCATATTCACCATCAATAACCACATGTACTTCGGTAGCAACTTGGTCTATACACCGTTTACAAGTATCGATCTTAATACCCATATCGTCGAGCATCTTACGATTACCCACACATACCTGTTTACCATTAATGCAAGCACGAACACCATGCCCAGCCATTTCCTCGACTTCAGACACCTCACAATTATCATCCTCATGTCCATAAGCTAATCGAAGTGACTGTGCTATCGGATGCGTAGAATAACGCTCTACATGAGCGGCCAGATGAAGCAGTTCGTCTTTACTGATCTTTTCTGGATGGATATCCGTAACCGAGAATTTTCCCTCTGTAAGCGTACCCGTCTTATCAAATACCACCATGCGAAGTTTGGCTAAGGTATCCATATAGTTGCCTCCCTTGATGAGCACACCCTGACGCGATGCACCGCCGATACCAGCAAAGAAGGTTAACGGAACTGAGATGACCAATGCACAAGGACAAGATACGACCAAGAAGGTAAGTGCCCGACCAAGCCATGCTGGAAAACTCTCAGCAAAATGACCGGAGAATATCGGTGGAATAAAAGCTAAAGCTATAGCAGCGAACACCACAATCGGCGTATAGACATGGGCGAATCGGGCGATAAAAGTTTCGCTCTTCGATTTTCGTTCTGAAGCATTCTCCACCAAATTGATAATCTTCTGAGCCGTAGACTGTCCGTACTGCTTGAGCACCTTCACCTGGAGAACGCCAGAAAGATTGATACAGCCCGAGATAACCTCATCACCCAAATCGACTTCGCGAGGAAGACTCTCACCAGTAAGTGCTGCTGTATTCAGACTGGATCTGCCCTCAATTACCTTACCATCGAGAGGAACCATTTCGCCTGGCTGTATCACAATAATATCACCCACATTCACCTGTTCCGGAGAACATGTAGTCAGTTGGCCATCTTGCATGACGTGCGCTACATCGGGATTGATATTCATCAGTTCCAGAATACTGTCACGACTCTTATCTTCAGCGTAATCTTCGAAAAGTTCACCAATCTGGAAGAAAAGCATAACGAAGACTGCTTCTGCAAATTCTGTTTCTGCGCCAGGAAGAAAACCGATAAAGAGGGCTCCAATGGTAGCTACACACATCAGAAAATCTTCATTGAAGGGTTCTCCCTCCATGATTCCTTCAAGTGCTTCTGCTATAACATCATAACCTGCTACAAGGAAGGGTACGAGATAAAGGATTAGTAATTGCCATACCGGCAAATGCTGGGTATGTTCGATAAACGCGCATATTGCCAAAAGCACGCTCGAAACAATAATCCGAATGAGTTTTTTATTCATATTTTCGATTTTTTGATTTCTGGGGCAAAGATACTGACTATAGCTTGCAACTGGGTTGCAAAAATACATATTGACCGAAAAAATCGCAAAATCGAAGAAATACTAAATAATAGGTCGCCATGGTAAGAAATCTATCTTTAGCGACCTCTATTGGGGCATTATCTATTCTCCCATAATCGTGGCAATAACTTTGCGCTGCCCTCCTTCATTACGAAATTCACAGAGATAAATGCCTTGCCAGGTACCTAAGTTGAGTCGACCATCTGTTATCGGAATTGTCAGAGATGCACCAACTAATGAAGACTTAGCATGTGCGGCCATGTCATCAGGCCCTTCTAGGGTATGCACATATGAGGGATGCCCATCTGGGACAAGCCGATCGAAAATGGTCTCCATATCAACACGTACATCGGGATCATAATTCTCATTGAGACTTAATCCACAACTGGTATGCTGAATAAAAAGATGAAGCAATCCCACTTTAGGGAGCGTTGGCAATTGTGAGAGAATTTCACTTGTAACAAGATGAAATCCTCTACAACGCGGCTTTAAAAATAATTGTATTTGCTGAAACATTATAATTCTTGATGAAAGTCAAAATATCAGAAATTATCGGTATCTTAACGTTATGATAATCGATATTTCTTGTTGATAAGACGTCACGGTAAGCTTTTTTGTCACCATAAAATAAGGTTAAGATTCACATTCCTTCAGTTGTTAACTAAATATCGTGGCTTTAACAAATAATTTTTGTGACTTTACCGTCAAAATATACTATCTTTGTCAACAAATTATTAACGAAACGATATATTATAATTACAATACTATATGATTAAAAACATCATACTAGATTATGGCGGCGTGGTGGTAAACGTCTACAACGAGATGATTAAGCAGGCATTTATGGACCTTCGTGTGCCGATATGGAAGCAACTGTGGTATCATCGCAGAATAAAGCGATTAATGGATGAATATATCAACGGTATTCGCCCAACTGACGAGGTAATGCAAGAGATGCTGGCACTGTGTGGCAAACAGGTGTCTATGGCTCAACTTCAGGGGGTAGTAAATATACTAGCTGGTGAATTACCGAAGGAAAGACTGCTAAAAATAAGAAAGTTACGCAAGAAATATAAGGTATTTGTATTAAGTAATATCAACGAAACGCTATGGCGCACGTGTGTTAGGCAAATTGAAGAACTGGGTATGCATGTAGAAGATTGCTTTGATGATGTTTTTTTGTCGTATGCTATGCATGTGGCGAAACCTGATGCGGATATTTACCGACAAATGATTTTATCAACCGGCATTCAACCGGAAGAGACGCTTTATCTAGACGATAGGGTTGAAAATGTTGAAGCTGGGAGAAAAATGGGGCTGATAGCAGAACTCGTTGTTTCTAATCAACTTGAACAAAATAAAGCATGGAAACAGCTATAAAATCTGGATATTTAAATCATCTTGGTACTTGGACGCACTTTTATCGCATCAGCAATACGTTTTTTCATTCCATTTTGGAGTAAGATAGAAATTGTATGCCTTTGCTACGAGTTTAACTGTTTATACACAAGCATTGCAAAACGACACTTCAGAAAAAGATTTCTGTGTACAATAGAAAGAGCAACTACATCGCCTACGGCTTCTCTACTTGCTTAAATAGAAATCAAATACTACAAAAAATAACAAAATATTTTATTACATAATAAGTAATATACATCAACTGTAAATAGATCATAACATAATTCTATCCACTAATCAACTAAGATAAAACAGAGGTTTCAGAGTAATGGTACTGGTTTGGAGTCATACCAGTCATCAAACATACTAAGATTTTTCGCTAGATTCAGATATCAAATATCATCACGGGCATTAATTGCAGTATTATGTTTGAAATCAACCGTTTTATCTGGAAATTGTAATATTACACGGCAATGTTATCGATTATATGCAACCGATGACCTAAAACAAGCAAGTTACTATTGATGACTTTCTTGTACTGGACCCCATACCATATTCTGTAGTAGGCACAGGTAATTTCAATTTCATTCAAGAGCAATTTCTTAATTCTACAGGCTCATATTTACAACCAAGCGGATATAAAGATCACAAGGGAAATCAAGCAATAAAACGTTAGAATAATTATGACAATATTATATTCTTTAAGAATATAACTTACATTTCAAAAGTAAAAGTCAGGAGCAGAATATCCTATCATAACTATACCAATAACAATGCAGTCTTACATGACATAGCAACGAAACAGAATTATTACAGGTATAACTCGTGCAAAAAATATGTATTGAAGTAGGCCAGAAGCGTGCTGAAGTATGAAATTATTTAAGCACATTACTTAAGGAGCGATTAAGAAAGGATATCTAATTTCTATAGCATAACTGATTTATCAAAAAAGCGAAAATCGCTACAAATGCGTAAAACCACGGAATATAAGACATAAATTCCTTCAAAAATAGATCAAAAGAGTGATTTTTCAAAATTTTAAAATTCTCGACCAACTAACAACTTGCTCTCAAATTCGCGAATTTTGAGTGTGTTTTTTATAGAATGAAAACTTTATGAAAAAGACAACTGCATTCGTATAAAACATAAAAGGGAAAAACAGAAGCTAAAAAGAATAGCAAAAATAAAAAACGAATGAAAAAGGAAAAATAATAAGATGAAGAAAATAGAATATCAAGAAAGACGAAAATATGATAGGTCGAACATCTACTCGTTAAAAAATATTCGACCAATCAGATTTTCCAAATATAAAAGTTAAATATAATCCTATTTTATATTATAGTAACTTTTTGTCGCCGAAAAGAGCTTTCTTAATTTCCTTTTCATGATCATAAACGAAACGGGCAACAATACTACTTAGGATAGCTGTTGATGGAAGTTTAATTCCTTCAGCAGATCTCAAACGATCCAAGATATCTTTAAGATTACTATCAATATAAACAGTAGACAACTTACTTTGCTTCTTCTTATAATCACCAGCCAAATTAAGAAAGAGAGTCCATGAATCTAATTCTTCAGCAGCTTTCTCTGATTTTTCTGATTTTGATCCCGACTTTGATGAAGCACTTGCTTGAGAGTTTACTGCTGAAGTATTTACAGAAGAAGCAACCACCTGAGCATGATCATCATCTTCATCATTATCATCAGAAGCCGCAATTTCTGCAGCTATAACATCACGTTTAATCTGAGCATCAGTGTCAGAATTCTGAACTGTATGAACTAAATTTTTGATACCACCAGGTAAAGCAACAGTCGTTTTTTTCTTAGCCATATCTATATATATATTTGTCGAAACGTTAAACTATATTTTTATATAAAAGGATATATCATTAAATAATGAAAAACATATAATCTTATTTATCTACATTCTTATATATTTAATTAAAGGGATACATATATGATTATTTACAACATAATAAAATACATATCATTTAAAAGTATCCATCAACATATACTAAAAACTTATGCTTTCTTTATTATATAATCAAATGCAGCAGCTACAGCATCACGCTGAGTAGCTAAAAGCTCTGCAGTATTAATACGTTTTAGAGTAGCTCTACTGCCAACTCTTGGTGTAACACGACCAAATTTAGAGAAGATATCATCAGTAGCTTTCCACATTTTTATCTCATCAGAAGTACCTATACGCGTATCTATTTTATTAGGTACAAAGAATAAATCTGCTTTCATCTGAGGAAATTTTTGCTGAATTGCGGTAAGAACTTGAACAAAAGTTCCTGTTGAATCAAGACATTTATCTTCATATTCATATGGAATAATAATAGCATCAGCATTAACAAACATAGGAACAAGACCATCCTCACCCACATTACCTGGACTATCAAAGAGAACATATCCATCTACTTCTGAGGCAGAATCCATAAGCTGCTTCATCATTTTAGGATCCTGAACA